>PBLK01000026.1 GCA_002721725.1 Rhodobiaceae bacterium | reverse complement strand
TGATATGAGCGCCATGCCCGCCAATACTCAGAGCGGCATGATGGCGCGCTTTCGCGAATGGGGGTTTAGCGTCAATCCGGCTTTTGTGACGGCGGCAGATACGGGAGGTCTGTTGGCTCATTGGGCCGAGATTGAGGGCCAACGCGAGGCTCTCGATTATGATATTGACGGCATGGTCTATAAGGTCGACCGCCTCGATTATCAAAACCGCCTGGGCTTTGTCTCGCGTGCGCCGCGTTGGGCCACAGCCCACAAATTCCCTGCCGAGCAAGCAACCACGACGCTGAACCATATTGATATTCAGGTTGGGCGCACCGGTGCTCTAACGCCAGTTGCCAAACTGGAGCCGATCACTGTCGGTGGCGTGGTAGTTTCTAACGCCACATTGCACAATGCCGATGAGATAGCGCGCAAAGATATTCGTATTGGTGACCGCGTGATTATTCAGCGCGCCGGCGATGTTATTCCGCAAGTGGTGCGCGCGCTGGAAGAGGAACGTAAGCCTGACAGCAAGCCATTTGAATTCCCGTCCATTTGCCCGGCTTGCGGAACCGAAGCGACGCGCGAAATTCGTGATGATGGCGAGGCCGATGTGGTCACGCGCTGCTCTGCCGGGTTTAGCTGTCCGGCGCAGGCGCGCGAGCGGCTGAAGCATTTTGTGTCGCGGGCCGCGCTTGATATTGAAGGGCTTGGACAAAAGCAAATTGATGATTATTGGACGCTCAATCTCATCCGCACACCGCAGGATATTTTTACTCTGCAAGCGCGGTTTGAAAATGACCCGCCTGAAATCTGGCAATATACATCCGGCAGCAAAGATAAAATCGGCACGCTAAAAGACAGTGCGCGCAAGCTTTTCGCTGCTATTGAAAGTCGTAAAACGGCTGACCTTGACCGCTTTATATTTGCGCTCGGCATTCGCCATATCGGCGAGACATCGGCGCGGCTTTTGGCCCGTCACTATATGTCGCTTCCGGCCATGATGCAGGCCGCGCAGGCTATGGCGGCCGGCGATGAGGCGGCGCGCAATGAGATTGAAACATTGGACGGGGTCGGGAAGGCGCTGGTCGATGCGCTTATCGCCTTTTTTGCCTCGCAAGATAATTGCGCGGCTGTCTCGGCATTGGTTGAAGCAGGTGTCAGCCCGACAGCGCCTGAGGAAATTGCCACGGATACGCCGGTGGCGGGAAAGACGATTGTATTCACCGGCACATTGGAAAAAATGACTCGCGCTGAAGCGAAGGCGCGCGCCGAAGCATTGGGCGCGAAAGTGGTCGGCTCAGTATCGGCCAAAACCGATATTTTGGTGGCCGGTCCCGGCGCAGGCTCAAAACTGACGAAAGCGACAGAGCTTGGGGTTGAAGTTCTGACCGAAGACCAGTGGGTCGAGCTGGCGCGAGCCTAAAGCGGTTTGCAATTGGCTTTGAGCCAGCCCCGTGTCGCACTATCGACCATTGGCAGCAAGGTTTTCTGCACGCGCTTGTGATAGGCGTCGAGCCATTTAATGTCTGAGGTGCTCAGTTGGCTTTTGTCAATCAAGCGACGGTCAATCGGGGCCAGTGTCAGCGCTTCAAAGCCCATCATTGCGCGCGCGCCTTTGGATTTCTTAGCAGCCGTCACATATTGCAAATTTTCAATGCGAATACCGAACGCATTGGCTTTGTAATAGCCCGGCTCATTGGAAACAATCATGCCTTCTTGCAAGGCCACTGTGCCGCCTTTTGAGATGCGCTGCGGCCCCTCATGCACGGAGAGATAGCTGCCGACCCCGTGGCCCGTGCCGTGGTCGAAATCCAGCCCCACTTCCCAAAGCGGTGCGCGCGCTAGCGTATCCAATTGCATGCCACTTGTGCCGGGCGGGAAGGAGGCCATTGCCAACGCAATATGGCCGCGCAGAACGCGGGTAAAAGCATCAATAGCCCCGACGGGTACCTTGCCGCCGTCGACCAGAACTGTGCGCGTGACGTCTGTTGTGCCTTGCTGATATTGTCCGCCACTATCGATGAGGTAGAGGTCACCCGGTTTAATAGGGCGATTGGTTTTCTCGGTCACACGATAATGGACAATCGCACCATTGGGGCCGGTGCCGGAAATCGTATCGAAACTCAAATCAAGCAATTTGCCCGAGGCCGCACGGCAGGCTTCGGCCTGTTTGGCAGCACAAATTTCGGTCAGCTTGCCTTTGCCGGCATTTTTGTCGAACCAAGCAAGGAAATTACACAAGGCCGCGCCGTCCATTTCATGCGCGGCAATGCTGGCTTTAATCTCGGCTTTGTGCTTTGCGGCTTTCGGCAGGGCGCACGGGTCGGTCACGCGCACCAAATTGGCATTGGGCATGTGCTCGGCAAACCAAGCCGGTGTATTGCTCGGGTCAAAAGCCACGGTTTTGCCCTTCAATGCCTTCAGTTTGGCCAGCATATCGCCTTGCCTATGCAGGCGCAGGCCGCTGCCAATATGGGCACGCACCGTCGTATCAACGCGGCTTTTGCGTATGAACCAGTCAAAGCTGCCATTTTTATTGAGCAGTCCGAAAGACAAGGCAAATGGCGTATGCGGCACATCAGCGGCGCGAATGTTCAAAAGCCAAGCAATATTTTCCGGCTGCGCAATCAATAAAAAATCATGCCCTGCTTGTTTCATCTCGGCGGCCAGCGCTTTGCGCTTTTGCTCCGATGTGCGACCTGCGAAGCGCGTCGGCTGAATGACCACCGGCGTGTCCGGCAGTTCAGGCCGGCCGTGCCAATCGGCATCAAGGGGGTTTTCATCAAGCAGCACCAGCCGCGCCCCTTTGGCGGCAAGGCGGTCACGATAGGCTTTCACCGCCGTTTCGCTGTGCAGACGCGGGTCGAGGCCGATTTCCATGCCCTTCTTAACCGTCGCGGCCAGCCATTGCGATGGTGCGGTTTGCATAATATCGACAATGGAATAAAGCTTGGTGTCGGTTTGTTTCGGCGCTTGTAATATATAGCGGCCATCGACAAACAAGGCGGCTTTGCGCGCCAATATAATCGCCGTGCCGGCCGAGCCGCCAAAGCCTGAAATATATTTCAAGCGCTCATTGGCGGCGGGCACATATTCGCCTTGATATTCGTCCTCGCGCGGCACAATCAACCCGTCAAGCTTCAGCTTGATGAGGCGCGTGCGCAATGCCTTAACCCGTGGGGCAACAAGATTTATTGAACTGTCATCGTCAAAGTTTTGAAACATGCCGCATATTATCGCTTAAAGCAGAGGCTCGTCCATGCCCCAATGACAATTTTCCGTTCTACCATCAAATCATGAGCACGATAGTGCGCCATGACGCGGCGTGCTTGCTCATTTAGAATGCCGGACACGATCACCCGCCCATGCAGCCTTAAATGGCATTTGAAATCAGCCGCCAAATCACGCAATGGCGCGGCCAATATATTGGCCAAAATCAAATCAAAGCGCTTTGCCTGATAGGCGCGATGCGCCATCCCCTCAGCGGTAAAGCAAGTCATGCGCGGGGTAACGCCGTTTAATCGCATATTGGCGGTGCTCATTGCGACAGCGATCGGGTCGTTATCGCTGGCCAAAATATTTCGGCATCCGGCTTTCGCAGCAGCGATGGCCAGCACCCCCGAGCCGCAGCCAATATCGGCAATATGGCGCGGGCGATGCGTTTTCATATGCGCGGCCAGCAAAGCCAAGCAGCCTTGTGTCGTGCCGTGATGACCGGAGCCGAAAGCATTGCCCGCTTGCATTTCTATATTCAGCCAGCCGCCACCGCGTGGCACATCATGGCTGCCATGCAAATAAAACGGCGGCACAATCACGGGTGGCAGGCCTTTTTGGCTTTCGCTTACCCAATCTTTATCGGGCAAGGCAATGACTTCCACCTTTGCATCCGCCGGTAAAACCAAACCGGTCAAATCGGGTTCTGTTTCGAAATAAACCTCAAACTGTGTCACTTGATTATCGACATCGGTGGCCCAAATGGTTACGCCGAAAGTTTCCAGCGCTTCCTCGGCTGCAGCCTTATCGACTGTGGCGAAACTCAGTTTCCAAGTGGCGGGCATATAGCCATCAGTGCTTTTCGACATAATTATCGAGCACTTTTTTGGTTCCTGCTTTTTCAAAGGCCACGGTCAGCTTATTGCCTTCAATCGCTTCAATGCGGCCATAGCCGAATTTCTGATGGAATATGCGCTCGCCGCGTTTAAACGCGCTGCTGCTCACGGAAGAAACAACCGGCTCGGCGCGCGCATTAATCGTCGGTGGTGCGCTGTGTTTATAAGAGCTGCGATTGTTTTGCGCGCGTTGCCAACCGGGGCTGTTATAGCTTGACGTGGAAAAATCATTATTGAAACGGCTTTGGTTTGAAAAACCGCCGACGGCATGGTCGCTTTCGGCCACCTCGACATGGGATTCCGGCAATTCATCAATAAAGCGCGAGGGCAGGGCCGCATTCCATTGGCCATGCGTGCGGCGATTGCCGGCAAAGCTGATGGTGGCGCGCTGCTTGGCGCGGGTAATGCCGACATAGGCGAGGCGGCGCTCTTCTTCCAAGCCTTTGGTGCCGCTTTCATCAAGGCTGCGTTGATGGGGAAACAGGCCTTCTTCCCACCCGGGCAGAAACACGCTTTCAAATTCCAGCCCTTTGGCGGCGTGCAGCGTCATGATGGAGACTTTGTCTTCATTGTCGTCATTGGCGGCTTCCATGACCAAAGAAATATGTTCGAGATAGCCGGTCAGCGTCTCAAATTCTTCCATTGAACGCACAAGTTCTTTCAAATTTTCCAATTTGCCCGGTGCATCGGGTGACTTATCGGCCTGCCACATGGCGGTATAGCCGCTTTCATCGAGCACCAGTTCGGCCAGCTCCGTATGCGTCATGGTATCGACCAAAGAGCGCCAATGGGTGACGGCGCGCACAAAGCCCGTCAAAGCGCGTCGCGCTGCCGGTTTCAATTCTTCCGTATCGATAATGTCTTCGGCCATGCGGAACAGCGATTTGCCTTGCCCGCGCGCCGCATTTTGCAATGTCTGCATGGCGACATTGCCGAGGCCGCGGCGTGGTTTGTTGCAAATCCGCTCAAACGCCAAATCATCATCAATTTGCGCAATCAGCCGCAAATAAGCATTGGCATCGCGAATTTCGGCACGCTCGTAAAAGCGCGGGCCGCCAATCACGCGATAGGGAATACCCAAAGAAATAAAACGGTCTTCAAATTCGCGCATTTGGAACGAGGCGCGCACCAGCACCGCCATTTCATTAAGCGCCTGACCGCTGCGTTGATAGGCTTCAATATCATCGGCCGTCATCCGCGCTTCTTCTTCGCCATCCCACACGCCGCGCACCTTTACCGGCTCGCCATCTTCATTGCTGTCGGTCCATAAGGTTTTGCCGAGGCGGCTTTCATTGGCGGCAATCAGCCCGGAGGCGGCACCCAAAATATTCGGCGTTGAGCGATAATTACGTTCCAGCCGAATGACTTGCGCGCCTTCAAAATCTTTTTCAAAGCGCAAAATATTGTCAACTTCGGCCCCGCGCCAGCCGTAAATCGACTGGTCATCATCGCCGACACAGCAAATATTATTGTGGCCCTGCGCCAGCAAGCGCAGCCAGAGATATTGCACGGCATTGGTATCTTGGTATTCGTCGACCAAAATATGTTTGAAGCGTTGTTGATACTCGCTCAGCACTGCCTCGTTTTCGCGGAACAGGCGCAAACATTCGAGCAATAAATCGCCGAAATCAGCAGCATTGAGGATTTTTAGCCGTTTTTGATAATCGGCGTAAATCTTACCCCCCAAGCCATTGCCGAAGAATCCCGCTTCGCCTTCCGGCACATTTTCCGGCATCCAACCTCGGTTTTTCCAGCGGTCAATGAGAATAGCCATTTGCCGTGCGGGCCAGCGCTTTTCGTCGATATTTTCGGCCTGAATCAGCTGTTTCAGCAGGCGAATTTGGTCATCCATGTCCAAAATGGTGAAATCGGGCCGTAAATCGACCAATTCCGCGTGAATGCGCAATATTTTCGCCGATAATGAGTGAAATGTGCCGAGCCAGGGCATGCCCTCAACGGTTTCGCCCAGCATATGGCCGATACGCTCTTTCATTTCGCGCGCCGCCTTATTGGTAAAGGTCACGGCGAGAATATGGCTTGGCCATGCTTGTTGCGTGGCAATTTTATAGGCAATGCGGGTAGTTAGGGCGCGGGTCTTGCCTGTTCCGGCTCCGGCCAGCAACAGAAGCGGGCCGTCACTGGCGGTCACGGCGGCGATTTGCTCTTCATTCAATCCGTCAAGCAAAGGCTCGGTGCGGCGCGCTTGCCCAGCCGCACTGGCACGCTCAGATATCCTGCCACCTTCCGCTTGCGGCGCGGGGGGCGGGGCATCGGCGCCCAAATCGAACGGATCGTTTCCCATGCATGTCACCTAATTTGATTCTCTAACTATAGCATTTCGCGCCATTGCACCGAACTTATCTAGCCAATCAGTTGCGACATTGTTAGTGTCACCTCTCGAGATAACAATAGGTCCTCATGCCGCGCTTTCCCTATCTTTCTGCAATTTTTCTATTGCTCTCGCTGGTTATCGGCGCGGTGATGGTGCCCAATACGGTGCAGATTTTGCCGCCGGTGAGCCAAATTGAGGCTGAATTATCGTCGCGTTTCGGAGGCACAGTGAAAATTGAGGGCGCGGTGCGCCTGCGCTTTGTCCCACGGTTGCAAGTGATTATCGACAAGGTCAGTTTCCGCGCTAATACTGAGGCTGATGCGCGTTTCGCCGCTACCATGCCGCGGCTTATCGTCGATTTAAGCCTCGCCGAAATGCTGCAAGGGCGCGTGTCGTCGCGCGCTTTCATTTTGTTGAACCCCGATGTGCAAATACGTCTGAATGTGCGCCCGGTGGCCATGTTGACCCGCCTGCACAATATCATTTTGCCGCCGGTCACCCTGTTGAACGGAGATTTTCGTATTACCGGCCTTGACCCGTTGCAACCGTCGGGGCAAACAAATATTGACGGTTTATCGGTCATCCTTGCGGCCCAGCAGGGCGATGGACGCATGCGGATAAGTTTGCGGAAATCACTTTCTGGTGGTCAGGCAGCGCGCTTGGGCCTTAATGTTGTCAGGCGCGCACGCGAAATTGAAATTGGACTGACGATTGGCCTCGGTATTAATGAGCAACTTCAATTCAGCGGATTTTTATCGGATATGGACGCGCAATGGCGGCTCGATGGCGAGGTCGAGCTGGTTTCCGACAATCTGCTTGCTAGTGCTATTGAAGCGCGCCTTCCGCTAACTGTTTTGCCGGACGGACGGCGGCTTAGCCTGTCGGGCTTGGTGCGTGGCTCACCCTCCGGTCTACGCTCAGACAGTTTGGAAATCGAAGCGCTGAATACGGTATTCGTTGCGCGAATGTCGTTGAATTGGCCGCGATTGACAGGCGAAGTGCCGATGCTTGACGGACGCATATCAACGGGGTCTGTTGACCTCGATTTGCTGCGCCCGAATTTCGGCAATAGACCCGACGCGCTATTGACTGGCCTGTGGCGCAATCTCGCCCCCGATCTTAGCGTTTCGTTGGCGCTTGAGGCGACGCGATTTATTGTTGGCAATGAAACCGGTTCCGACTTGTCCGCCGCTTTTATTCAAAAGTCTCAGGATTTGAGCTTGCAGCGGCTCAATCTTAACCTGCCTTTTCGGTCTTCCCTATTAGCTTCAGGGCGTTTTGATTTGGCGGCGCAGCGCCCTCATTTTGATGGTAATTTCTCTGCCCGTTCTTCCGATACGCTGGCGCTTCTGCTTTGGCTTGGCAATCGCTATGGAGTTGATTTCTCTGCTTTCGCCGAGACCGTTGACGAAGCTAATTTGCAACGCACTTCGCTTGTCGGGGATGTGAAATTCAATGATGACGGTTTGGTGCTGAACGGCCTCGCCGGTCGCCTAGGGGACGATTATTTTTCCGCGCAAATAACACTGCCTGATCTATCGGCGCAGCGGGCAAATGTTTTGTTCAACATTAACCGACTTGATTTGGCCGATTGGGGCATTGTAGTTAGTGGTTCTGCGGCACGTGATGGAGGTGTTGCGGGTGTTGGACGGCAAATCAACCGTCTTTTATCGGCGCTTATGCGTGAGGCTGACGACGCGCGGGAAATTGATTTTGATATAAAAGTGGGACGCGCATTTGTCGATACAAGGCGGCTTGGGCCCGCTCATGTGAGAGGTGCAATTCGCAATCAAGCCATGCGGCTCGATAGAATGCACATGTCCAATTTGAGCAATGCAGATATCCAACTTACGGGCAGTTTGAATTATGAAACGATACCCACGCATGGCGCGCTGTCCCTGTCCATTGAAAGCGCGTCGTCCGATTGGCTGGATGCACCGATCTCGGCTCGTTTTGCGCCGCTCTATTTCAATTCCGATGCGGCCAGTCGGCTTGCCGTGGATATAATCCTGACTGCGCCCAATTCTGAAGCTTGGCCTAAAGTGCTGTATTCCGCGGGCGGCGATATTGGCGAGATGGCTCTAGATTTTGCCATGAGCACGCCGGCGCGCTCGCTGGCTTTTGTTGAGAGCGGCACTGAAATAAGTCTGGGCCTTGACGGTGCGGCCAATAATCTGGCGCCCTTGTTTTTTCTGCCCGCCACTTATGATGATGCGGCGCGCGGGCGCATGCAGGTGACGCTTAACGCGTCAGGCAATGATTTGTTTGCCATTACCGGCGATATGGCACTGGCCGATGATAATTTGGCATTAAACGGTTCCTTGCGGGCGGGCACTGGTGGGCGGTCGCTGAGCGGCGCGTTGGAATTTAATTTGGCCAAGGTTTTGGCGATTCTTGACCCTAGTGGTGCAGAAAAATCTGTTGCGGCAGGCGGTAAGGTTCAGCTGACGGCAACGCCCGACAATGTCAGCTTTTCCGGCCTCGATATGAGCTTTTCCCAAGGGCATATTTCGGGCGAGGGGGTTTTGCAATTACGTGAAACCTTGCCTCAATTAAATATCAATATTGCGGCTGATAATGTCGATATGAGTTGGCTTTTGCCGCAACGCAAAGCGCAAAACTGGCGCGACGAGGGGCTGACTTGGTCCGTGCTGGGGCGCGGCGATGCCAATATTGAATTGCGTGCCGGCAATATGCGTTTCGGCCAATTGACGCTCGACACGCTGGCCGGACGCTTGAAGCTGACCGAGGGTGTTTTGGAAGCGCCTGAAATGACCGCGACTATGTTGGGCGGCACAATGACAGCCAATTTGCTGGCTGAGGGCGGCCTGCTTACTCCGCGCTTTGCATTTGACGGACAATTTAATGATGTCAATCCGTCAATGCTGGTAGCGGCGCGCTATGGCGATGCGTTGGTTGATGCTGGACTGAGCGGCGCGTTCCGACTTGAAGGACGGGGCAGCTCGACGCGGGCGGTCATGGGGTCTCTGGGCGGCGAGGTGAACTTTGAAATTGCGCCCGGTGAATTGACCTTTTTTGATGCTGTCGGTTTTGCAGAAGCAGTCCGCGCCAATGATTTTAGCGGCAATGCTACCGAATTGGTGGCGCAATATACCGGCGCTCATCGTTTGAGTTTCGCGCGTGGTCTCGGGCGCGCCAATATGCGCAATGGCGTGATTGAAACGGCGAGCAGTGATTTTGTTTTTGCCGACGGTTTGAATGAAGCGCGGCTTGAGGGGGCGCTGGACATGGTCGGGTTGGAAGTCGATGCGGCTTTCGCGCTTTACCCGTTTGACCGCCAAAAACCCGTGCTGTGGCAGATTACCGGCAATTTGGAAAAGCCCGATTTAAAGGCCGATGCCTCGGCCTTTAACCCGATTGCTGCCGCGCCCAACGCAACACCGCCACCCGCAGAGTAGATGACAGGCTGGCTTGGCGGGTCTCGGCATCCAATTGGCGAATAAGGTCAGGCACTGATTGCTTGTTTTGCGCTGCCATTTCTTTCAGCGCGTCCCAAAAAAGCGGTTCCAATGATACGCTGGTTGCGTGACCGGCAATGGTGATGGAGCGTTTTTCGGGTTTCATGCCCGCTGCCTATTCAATATCAGCCTATTTCGGCGCAATCATGTCTTCGGGGCGCACAATCGTGTCGAATTCTTCTTCCGTCACATAGCCGCCTTTGACCGCCTCTTCGCGCAAAGTCGTGCCGTTTTTATGCGCCGTCTTGGCGACAGTGGTGGCATTGTCATAACCGATTTTCGGGGCCAGAGCCGTGACCAGCATGAGCGAGCGTTCCATCAGCGCGGCGATATTGTCTTCATTGGCTTTAATGCCGACAACGCAATTATTTGAGAAGCTGACCGCCGCATCGCCGAGCAAGCGAATGGATTGCAGCACATTGGCGGCAATCACCGGCTTATAAACATTCAACTCAAAATGACCTTGCGAACCGGCAAACGATACCGCCGTATTATTGCCCATCACTTGCGCGCACACCATTGTCAGCGCTTCGCATTGGGTCGGGTTGACCTTGCCCGGCATGATGGAGGAGCCGGGCTCATTTTCCGGCAGGCTCAACTCGCCGAGGCCAGAGCGCGGGCCGGAGCCGAGCAGGCGAATATCATTGGCGATTTTGAACAAGGAGACAGCCACTTCATTCAGTGCGCCATGCGCCTCGACCATAGCGTCATGCGTTGCCAAAGCCTCAAATTTATTCGGTGCGGTAACGAAGGGCAGTTTGGTATAGGCCGCTACTTCATCGGCAAATTTTTCGGCAAAACCGATTTTGGCATTAATGCCTGTGCCGACCGCCGTGCCGCCTTGCGCCAATTCATAGAGTTTCGGCAACACGGCTTCGACGCGCGTAATGCCGTTTGCCACCATAGCGACATAGCCGGAAAATTCTTGCCCCAATGTCAGAGGTGTTGCGTCTTGTGTATGGGTGCGGCCGATTTTGATAATATCTTTGAAGCTCTGCGCCTTATCATTCAGCGCATTGTGCAATTGCTGCAGGCTCGGCACCAGCATATGAACGATTTCTTCCGCCGCCGCTATGTGCATGGCGGTCGGGAACGTGTCATTGGATGATTGGCTGCGATTGCAATGATCATTCGGGTGCACCGGCTCTTTCGAACCCATCGTACCATCCAGCATTTCAATGGCGCGGTTCGAGATAACCTCATTGGAGTTCATGTTTGACTGCGTACCCGAGCCGGTTTGCCAAACAACAAGCGGGAAATGATCGTTCAGCTTGCCTTCCGCAACTTCACCGGCGGCGCTGACAATGGCCTCGCCAATCTCTTTTTCCAAATTGTCGAGTTTCATATTGGCTTTGGCGGCTGACATTTTGACAATGCCGAGCGCCCGCACCAGCGGCAGCGGCATGGTTTCCGTGCCGATTTTGAAATTGCCGAGCGAGCGTTGCGTTTGTGCGCCCCAATATTTGTCCGCCGCAACCTCCAGCGGGCCAAAGCTATCGGTTTCGGTGCGCGTATCGGCCATTTTTCATTCTCCAATGGAATTTTTAATCTGTCTTCGGTCTAGCACGGCGACCCCATGCCGCCAATATATCGGCTAACACCAAGCGTTGAAAACTATTTATCGCGAAAGCTATCAAGGCTGACAACTTCGCCTTTTTTTCCACTATCGGGCGCGCTCGGCGCATCCGATTGTGTCTCCTCAGCCGATAAAATGGCATCGACAATGCTGTCTTGGTCTTCAATGGCAGCCAATTCGACATTGGGTGCTTCGACATCAAACATCAGGCCGAAAGCAACGCTGGGGTCATAAAATTTACTGACGGCAGTAAAGGGCACGGTCAATCTCTCCGGCGTATCATTGAAACTCAGCGTCACTTGAAACGCGTCTTGTTCAATTTGTAAATCTTCAAACTGGTTTTGCAGCACAATGGTTATTTCTTCCGGGTGCTGAGCGCGCAGCCTGTCGGAAATCACCACCCCCTCAGCATGGGTGAAATAGGTGATGTAAAAATGATGCCCGCCGGGGAGGCCTTCTGATGCGGCTTCCTGCATAACTTTGCGCACCATATCGAGAAGCGCCGCTTGGGCGCGATCTGCATATTTATAAATGTCGCCAGAATCATCGCTTGTGTCTGTCATATGTTTTGCCTGCTTGCCTCTCGGCCAATTAAAAGTGGAAGGCTTCTGTTGCCAGGTGCCTTCCGAACCCCGCCGCCGCCGGCGAAGGCGGTGGACTTGAAATGAAGTCGTGTGACTGCTTACGCAGCGACAGCTACTTCCGCATAGTTGTCATTTGCAACTATAAAAATGGCCCGATAACGATGGTACCATGCCGAGCGACGGAAACATCCTTTACGCCCTCGTCGATCCTGGTTCGCCCCCGAAACATGAAAGAATTGGTGGAGGCGCCGGGTACTGCCCCCGGGTCCGATGGGTTTATTGCGAAGCCCGTTTATCGCCATAGTCGGCAAGCCGACGAGGAACATATAGCAGTTTACACAGCAAATTAACAGTGCGGCGGCAAAGCCCGTTGCGAATCTTTCATCGAAAAGGGCACATTAGGGCTATGAAGCAATATCTTGACCTGCTTGAGCATGTGCTGCACCACGGCGTGCAGCGCGATGACCGCACCGGCACCGGCACGCTATCCGTGTTCGGCCACCAAATGCGCTTTAATTTAGGGCAAGGTTTCCCGGTTCTCACAACCAAGAAACTGCATCTGAAATCCATTATTCATGAATTGCTGTGGTTTCTCTCTGGCGACACCAATATCGCCTATTTGAAAGAAAACGGCGTCTCAATATGGGATGAATGGGCCGATGCGGGCGGCAATCTCGGTCCGGTTTACGGTAAGCAATGGCGCAGTTGGCAAACACCGGGCGGGGCGCATATTGACCAAATTACCGCTCTGGTGGATCAGTTGAAAAATAATCCTGACTCGCGTCGTCATATCGTCACGGCTTGGAATCCGGCCGATGTCGATAATATGGCACTGCCGCCCTGCCATTGTCTGTTCCAGTTTTATGTCGCCAAAGGCAAGCTGTCGTGCCAGCTCTATCAGCGCTCAGCTGATATCTTCCTCGGTGTGCCGTTCAACATCGCCTCTTATGCACTGCTGACACAAATGCTGGCGCAAGTTTGCGATTTGGAAGCCGGAGATTTCGTGCATACGTTGGGCGATGCGCATCTTTATCTCAATCATATTGACCAAGCGCGCACGCAATTGCAGCGCCGCCCGGGGGTTTTGCCGAGCATTAACATCAATCCTGACAAAAAAGATATTTTCGGCTTCGTTTTTGATGATTTCGAATTGGTTGATTATGTTGCGCAGCCACACATTGCCGCGCCGGTTGCCGTTTAATCATGCCGGTGATTGAGATGGTGGTGGCCGTTGCCGAAAACGGCATTATCGGCAAAGGCGGGGATATGCCGTGGCGTCTGCCGTCTGACCTCAAACATTTCAAGCAAGTGACGATGGGGTGCCCGATTATTATGGGGCGACTGACTTGGGAAAGTATCGGTCGGCCTTTGCCCGGTCGGGTGAATATTGTCATCAGCCGCAGCGCGTTGGATTTGCCCGATGGGGTGGTCGGTGTCGCCACACCCGAGGAAGCGTTGGACGCGGCGGGTGATGCTGAGACGGTAATGATTATCGGTGGCGGGCAGATTTATAAATTATTTGAGCCGCAGGCTGCGACCATTCACCTAACTGAAGTTCATGCCGAGCCCGATGGCGACACGGCATTTGCTTTGCAGGAAGCAGATGCGTGGCAAGAAATTTCCCGCGAAAGATTTTCGGCTGGCGAAAATGACAGCGCCGATTATAGTTTTATCACGCTGAAACGCATTTAAGCGGGGAGGGTGATATGCGCGAAATTGCTTCAGGCCTATTATTTCCCGAAGGGCCGATTGCCATGCCCGATGGCTCGGTCATATTGGTTGAGATTGCGCGCGGCACGCTGAGCCGTGTCACCCCTGACGGCAAAATCGAAGTGATTGCCGAAACCGGCGGCGGGCCGAACGGCGCGGCCATTGGCCCCGATGGCGCGGTCTATATTTGCAATAATGGCGGCTTTGAATGGCACGATGTGAACGGTTTGCTGTTTGCCGGTGATATTGCAGAAGACTATTCGGGCGGGCGCATTGAGCGGGTCGATTTGGCGGCCGGCAAGGTCGAGGTGCTGTATACGGAAGTGAACGGCAATCCGCTGCGCGGGCCCAATGATATTGTTTTCGACAAGCAGGGCGGCTTTTGGTTCACCGATTTGGGCAAAGGGCATGGTCGGTTGAAAGACCGAGGCGCGCTGTTTTACGCCAAAACCGATGGCAGCCACGTCGAGGAAATGGTGTTTCCCGTTGAAACCGCCAATGGTGTCGGCCTCAGTCCTGATGAAGATTATGTCTATGTCGCCGAGACGCAAGGCGCGCGGCTCTGGCGCTGGAAGCTGGACGGGCCGGGCAAGCTGGCTGAGAGCGGGCGCACGGGGCAGAAGAACTTTGTCGCCTCGCCTGGGGGGTATAGCTTTTTCGATTCTATGGCGGTCGAGACCGATGGCACGGTTAGTGTCGCGACCATTATGAATGGTGGCATTTCGCGCATTGACCCTGAGAACGGCGCTATTCGCCATGTTGCGACCGGCGACCCGATGACCACCAATATTTGCTTTGGCGGGGAAGGTTTGAAAACCGCTTACATCACCGCTTCCGGCACCGGCCGCTTACTGGCGACCGAATGGGACACACCCGGCCTGCCGCTTAATTTTCTGAATAAGTAGAGAGAAACTCCGGCAGCACCACGGCTTGCCCGCAATGGCGGTTGCCGTCCGCATCGACCTGAATAAGCGGCGGGCCATACAGCACCCAGCCGTCGCGTAGCGCATCGGACACACGCTGGCAAAAGGCGGCATCGTCGGGGCCGGTCAAAAAACGATAGGCTTTCTTTTCTTCACTCATGCAGTTTCCTTTATCGACTTACTGATTCGCGTCGCCAGTTTTTGAAACGCCTCATGGCTGCCATCCATGCCAATGGCGGCATCAAGCGGTAGGGCGGCGAGATGCGCCAGTTTCACTTTTTTCGCCATAGCCTCGCCGCCTTCGCCAAACGGATAGAGACGCGTGCCGTCCGGGGCGTCGAGATAGGCCATGTTTTCAATGAGCCCCAGCACCGGCACTTGGGTTTTTTCAAACATGGCGATGGCGCGGGTCACATCGACCAATGCCAAATCTGACGGGGTGGTGACAAGCACCGCGCCCGATACCGGAATACGCTGCGCCATTGTCAGTTGAATATCACCCGTGCCCGGCGGCAGGTCGAGCACCAGCACATCCAAATCGGGCCAAGCTACATCTTCAAGCATTTGCATCAGCGCGCCTTGCGCCATCGGGCCGCGCCATATCATCGCTTGTTCGCTATCGACCAAATAGCCGATGGACATGGTGTGTATGCCGTCCGCTTGAATGGGAATGAGGTTTTTATCGTCGCTCAGTTGCGGTTTGTCGGCAATGCCCAAAAGATGCGGCATGCTCGGCCCGTAAATATCGGCATCAAGCAGGCCGGTGGCATTGCCCGCTTTTGCCAATGCGGCGGCGAGATTGACGGCGACGGTGGATTTGCCGACCCCGCCTTTGCCGGAAGCGACAGCAATCACTGTTTTAATGCGTTTGAAAATGGCGGGAATTTCCGTGCTCGCGCTGTTATGTGGGGCTTTTTTTTGCGCCGCGCGATGCGCTGTCAAAATGCAGGTCACGGAGACAACGCCGCTGAGATTTTTTACCGCTTGCTCAGCTTGCGCCTTCAGCCCGTCCAGTGTTTCAGGCGCCAAGCCATCAACCTCAATCGAAAAGCCGATATTGCCGTCGCGCAGCACCAGACCTTGCACGCGGTCGGCGGCAATCAGCGATTGCGTATCGCCGCTGGCGGTAATCGCATCCAAAGCCGCGAGAATATCTTTCTCGACCAATCCGCTCATGGTTAAAAAACCTCAGTTAAAGCTTGAATTTACCTGTCATGTTCACCACATAGACCCGTATATGATGCTCTTGTCAATCAATGCGAAGATTGCGTTGCTTTTGCACAAGTGTCACATTGCGACACATTCGGCGCGCGCATATAAAAGCGTCTCGGTAAACGGAGGTTAGTCAATGCCCTGGGACAATAATTCAGGCAACAATCAAAACCCGTGGGGGAGCAGCGGTGGCTCCGGCAAGGGCCCCAAACGAGGCAACGGCGGCGGCAGAGGCCCAAGCGGAAATGAACCCGACATTGAAGAAATGATCCGTCAAGCGCAAGAGCGCGTCAGCCGTTTGTTGCCCAGCGCCGGGGGCGGTTCCGGCCTTGTTGTTATTCTCGCCGTTCTGTTTGGCCTATGGGCCTTGAGCGGCTTTTACCGCGTGCAGGCCGATGAGCAGGGCGTTGTGTTGCGCTTCGGTAAATTCCATACGCAAACTAGCCCGGGTCTGAACTATCATTTGCCGTGGCCGATTGAGACGGCGGTGACCCCGAAAGTGACAACGGAAAATCTCGTGGACATTGGTATGCGCGCCAGCACTGACCGCCGCGCAGCCGGTGTGACACGCGATGTGCCAGAGGAGAGTCTGATGCTGACTGGCGACGAAAATATAGTCGATGTCGACTTCTCGGTTTTCTGGGTCATAAAAGATGCGCCCGATTTTTTGTTTAATATCCAAAATCCGACTGGCACGGTAAAGGCGGTGGCCGAAAGCACTATGCGCGAAATTATCGGGCAGAACGACATTCAGCCGATTTTGACTGAACAGCGTCAGACCAATGAAGAGCAGGTAAAAGCGTTGATGCAAAAAACCCTCGATGAATATGGTGCCGGTATCACCATCACACGGGTGAAAATGCAGAAGGTTGACCCGCCTGCGGCGGTAATTGACGCTTTTCGTGATGTGCAAGCGGCGCGAGCCGACCAAGAGCGAGCTCGCAATGAAGCCAATAAGTATGCCAATCGCGTTGTGCCGGAAGCACAAGGTGAAGCGGTCCGAATTCGCCGTGAGGCGGAGGCTTATCGCGCGCAAACTGTGGCTGAAGCCGATGGTGAAGCGACCCGTTTCGCTTCGATCTATGATGAATATCGGTCGGCGCGCGGCGTGACCCGCCAGCGAATGTTTCTTGAAACATTGGAAAAGGTTCTCGGTCGCACGAATAAGGTGATCATCGAGCAGGACGGTCAAGGTGTTGTGCCGTATTTGCCACTAGACCAGTTAAAGCGCAATCAGGAGGCAAAATAATGAAACGCCCTAGTCTCGTAATTTCTCTCATTCTCCTTGCGGTGCTTGGTGTGTTGGCATCAGCCTCACTATTTACCGTGCATCAAACGCAACAGGCTTTGGTGTTGCAATTTGGTGACCCGCGCCGCGTCATTACTGATGCCGGTCTACATTTGAAAATACCGTTTGTGCAAAATGTCATTTCCATCGACAAGCGCATACTCGACCTCGATACGCCTGCGGAAGAGCTGATTGCGTCAGATCAAAAGCGTCTGGTGGTTGACGCTTTTACCCGTTATCGCATTATTGACCCGCTTCAATTCTATAAAGCGCTTCGAGATGAGCGCCGGGCGCAATCCCGCCTTTCAACCATTGTCTCTTCCTCCATGCGTTCGGTCTTAGGTGAAGAAAAATTCGAAACCGTGGTGCGCGACGAGCGTTCACAGCTGATGCAGCGCATCAGTGCCTTGGTTAACAAGCAAGCGGCCGATTTCGGCATTGAGATTATCGATGTGCGCATTCGCCGCGCCGATTTGCCGGAGGCCAATAGCCAAGCGATCTACCGTCGTATGCAAACCGAGCGCGAGCAAGAAGCGGCTGAGTTCCGTGCTCTTGGTCAGGAAGTGGCGCGTGCCATTCGCGCCCAAGCCGACAAGCAAGTCACGGTTCTGCTTGCGGAGGCAACGCGCGACAGTGAAATTACTCGCGGTCAGGGCGATGGTTGCCGTAACCGCGTTTTCGCCAAAGTATTTGGTCAAGACCCCGATTTTTTTGCCTTCTATCGCTCAATGCAAGCTTACGAAAAGGCTCTTGAGGAAGACGGCACTACAATGGTGTTGTCGCCGGATAGTGCATTTTTTCAGTTCTTGAAAAACCCGAACTCGACGTTGGCGCCGAGCCAGTCTGGTCAGGTTAAGCGCGGGGCGAGGGTTAATGTCGATAAGCTGACAGCAGGTGGTAAGTCATTGAGCGATAATTTGTGCCCTGAAATTGTTGCCGATGCGGCGACGGAGCAGGCAGCGAACTAATGATTGAAAAGCTGTTTCTGGCCATTGGGCTGGTGCTTGCTTTTGAGGGTGCCCTCTATGCCCTTTTTCCGTCATTTTTGCGTTCTATTGTCAGACAAATCGACTCTGTCAGTGATGCCGCCCTTCGCAATGGTGGGCTAGTCGCTTTACTTATCGGAGTCGTTTTTGTCTGGATGCTTGGATAGGATTTCTCTTCAATGTTGGAATACACGCTTTCTCGCTTTTTGATTATTTTCTTGCTGATGGTTGCGCCATTGGTCTCAACATCTGCCATCGCGCGACCCGTTGACGGCTTTGCGAATTTAGCCGAACGCCTGACCCCGGCAGTGGTCAATATTTCCACCTCACAGAAGGTACAACAGCGCCGTTCGCGCGGCCCCGGCCAACCGCCTTTTGACCGCTTTTTTGAAGAGTTTTTTGATCAGCGTCGCGGCGGCCAAGCTCCCAGTCAGAAAGTCTCTTCTTTGGGCAGTGGTTTCGTCGTGGATCCAAAAGGTATTATCATCACTAATAATCATGTGATTGAGGAAGCCGATGAAATCACGGTGACTTTTTCAGATGGTACCAAGCTTGATGCGAAATTAATTGGGCGTGACCCAAAAACCGACTTGGCGGTATTGAAAGTGACGTCCAAAAAACGCCTGCCCTTTGTGCCACTAGGTGATAGCGATAAAGCGCGCGTTGGCGATTGGGTAATTGCTATCGGCAATCCCTTTGGACTGGGAGGCTCGCTTTCCGCCGGCATCATCTCGGCGATTAATCGCGACATTAATGCTGGCCCGTATGACAGCTTCATTCAAACCGATGCCGCGATAAATCGCGGAAACTCGGGTGGCCCCCTGTTTAATATGCAGGGTGAGGTCATTGGAGTTAATTCAGCTATCATATCGCCGTCAGGTGGTTCGGTTGGTATCGGCTTTTCCATCCCTTCCAATCTTGCCAAAACGGTAACAGCGCAATTGCAAAGTTTTGGTGAAACGCGACGCGGTTGGTTGGGTGTGCGCATCCAGCAAGTGACCGATGAGTTGGCCGAAGGATTGTCGCTGGGTAAGGCGCGTGGTGCCCTAGTATCAGAGATTTCGCCTGATGGCCCAGCGGAAAAAGGTGGTTTGAAAGTTGGGGATGTGATTGTTCGTTTTGACGATAAGCCTGTGCCGACAATGCGCGATCTGCCACGTATTGTTGCTGAAACGGCGATTGACAAGCCGGTTCAGGTAGAGGTCTTTCGCCGAGGTAAGTCACGTATGCTGGAAATCGTTACCGGACGGTTGGAGGAGGTCAGCACCAAAGCCCATAGCCAAAGGCCTAAACAGGAAAAGGCTAGCAGCGATGACGATGAAAGCTTTATTGGCCTCACGATGCAAAGTCTGAACCGTGAAAACCGGAAGCGTTTTGGGCTTGGCGATGACATTATCGGCGCTGTGATCGTCGATGTTGAACGCGATAGTGCAGCTTTTGAAGCTGGCCTTCGCCCTGGTGATGTAGTGTCAGAGATTGACCAACGCGCGGTCGGCTCGGCCAAGGGCGCAGTTGATGCATTGCAAGCGGCTAAGCAAAGCGGTCGCAATTCGGTTTTGGCTTTTATTCGTTCGACGGAAAGCGTTCGTTTTATCGCGATACCACTAAATGACTGATAAAACCATTAGGCGAAATTTTCTTGCCGATAGCCTTGCAGATATAGCAAGGCGCTTAAATCGCCATAAGTAATTCGATAGCGAGCGGATTCGGCCACGGCGGGTTTAGCCCGAAAAGCAACGCCCATCCCGGCAGAATCAAGCATTGCCAAGTCATTGGACCCATCGCCAACAGCCAGCACATCTTCGCGCCCGATACCCAATTCAGTAGCCCAGGAGGTCAAGATTGAGGCCTTGGCTGCTCGACCCAAAATTGGCTCAACAACCGTGCCGTCAAGCATGCCGTTTTTAACATTCAAATCATTGCACTCAAA
This sequence comes from Rhodobiaceae bacterium, assembly GCA_002721725.1. Classification (GTDB taxonomy): domain Bacteria; phylum Pseudomonadota; class Alphaproteobacteria; order RS24; family RS24; genus UBA8337. The sequence goes on along the minus strand of PBLK01000026.1, from coordinate 16,335 downwards.
GCGATTGAAGTTGAGACTGTCGGCAATGCGCGAAGCGAAAAACGCAAAGCCGCCCGAAACAAGGCCACAAAAAACATCATGCTTGCGCGAAGTGGCGAGCAAAGCCCTCGCCCCGGGCATCAGTGAGATACCTGTATCATAAAGTTCTTTGAGAGCGCTTTCTGGAAGGTTTTGCAGCATGGCGACGCGCTCTTTCAAGGCCGATTCAAAATCCAATTCACCGCGCATCGCGCGCTCAGTTATATTTTCAATAACATCCTGCTTGCCGACAGTCTTCGCCAATTCATCGAGGCATTCCTGCTCAATAATGGTACTCTCCAAATCGGCAATCAGCATTTTTTTCTGTCGTTTGATACCGCTGACGCGGTTTACGTCAAACGGCTCATCGATAAAACGGTTGGTTACGGCATCGGCAATACCCTGGATATCTCTCGTGATCGCATATTGCACCGCATCATCGCCGAGGCGGTCGGCAGCGGGCAAAGGCGGTATCGCTTCTGCCAGCGCCGCCAGTTTGTCATCATACAACGTTTTACTACCCGGCTTTGCGGTGATGACAAGAAAATCCGTTTCTGCCGCTTTTGTCATGTGCGAGAACCCTATATGAATGAGTTATGTCAGAGCTACCCATTCTTATTGCAGGCGCAACGGCTAGCGGCAAGTCCGCATTGGCATTAGCGTTGGCCGAAAAATTCAATGGTTGCGTTATTAATGCTGATAGCATGCAGGTTTATGGCACGCTGAATGTGCTAACGGCGCGGCCCCCCAAAGAAGATTTGCGCCGCGCCCCGCATCGTCTCTACGGCCATGTGCCGGTTGCCGCGCCCTATAGTGTCGGGCAATGGCAGGCCGAGGCGTTGGCTGCAATCGACGAGGCGCAGGAGAATGGACAATGCCCGATATTGGTCGGCGGCACCGGGCTTTATTTCAAAAGCCTGATTGAGGGGCTGGCCGATATTCCTGATATTCCCGATAATGTGCGTGACAGCTTGCGCGCGCGGCTCGACAGTGACGGTTTGGCGGCGCTCTATGCCGAATTGCAAAGCGTTGATGGCGTATTGGCAGAGCGTCTACCGCCGACGGATTCGCAGCGCATTTTACGCGGCCTTGAAGTCTTTGAGGCGACTGGTGAGCCTTTATCGCAATGGCAAAAACAGGTGCAAAAGCCGCCACTGACCGATTATTGCGGTATTTTGCTGATGCCGGATCGCGATTGGCTCTACGCGCGTTGTAATGCGCGCTATGAGGCCATGCTGGCGGCAGGGGCGCAGCAAGAAGTTGAAGAATTATGGGCGCTCAATCTGCCGCCCGATGCCAATGGGCTAAAAGCACTTGGCGTTGGCCAAATAATGGCGTATTTGCAGGGCGAAATAGATGCCGAAGTGGCCACGGCGCAGGCTCAACAGGCAACTCGACGCTATGCCAAGCGGCAAATGACTTGGTTCCGCAATCAAATGAGCGACTGGAAAAGCTTTTCTGAGCAAGATTATGAAAATAATTTTGCCAAAATCTTTTCATTTATTTCAAAATAAGGCTTGACCTTGATATAAAATTTGTTAGTTTTGCGAGCTCTGGGCGCTCTTGCGCCCGTAACTATTTGGAGACGTGTGATAAAGCGCGGGTGGAATGATGGAAAAACAGATAAACGGGGCTCAAATCGTCTTGCAAGCCCTGCGCGATAATGGCGTTCAGCATATTTTCGGCTATCCCGGCGGGGCTGTGCTGCCGATTTATGACGAATTGTTCCAGCAGGAAGATATTGAGCATATTCTCGTTCGCCATGAACAAGGTGCGACCCACGCGGCGGAGGGCTATGCCCGTTCCAGCGGCAAATGCGGTGTTGTGCTTGTTACTTCCGGCCCCGGTGCCACTAATGCGGTGACCGGCCTGACCGATGCGTTGATGGACTCCATTCCGATGGTTTGCATTACCGGCCAAGTGCCGACCCATTTGATTGGTGCCGATGCGTTTCAAGAAGCCGATACGGTCGGCATCACGCGCGCATGTACCAAGCATAATTATCTTGTCAAAGACGTGAATGATTTGGCGCGCGTCATGCATGAAGCCTTTTATGTCGCCACCACGGGCCGCCCCGGCCCGGTGGTTGTCGATATTCCCAAAGATGTGCAATTTGCTATGGGCGATTATTTGAAACCGGCCGCGGTGAAGCACAAATCCTATCAGCCGAAAGTCAAAGGCGATATGGAGGCGATTAATGCCGCTGTTGATTTGATTGCCAATGCCAAAAAGCCTGTTTTCTATACAGGCGGCGGGGTTATTAATTCAGGCCCGCAGGCCAGCCAATTGCTTCGCGAATTCGTCAAGCTGACGGGCTATCCCATTACGTCAACCCTGATGGGGCTGGGCAGCTATCCGTCGGCCGATAAGCAATGGCTCGGCATGTTGGGCATGCACGGCACATATGAAGCCAATCTGGCGATGCATGATTGCGATGTCATGATAAATATCGGCGCGCGCTTTGATGACCGCATCACCGGTGCTTTGGATAAGTTTTCGCCCGACAGCAAGAAAATCCATATCGATATCGACCCATCCAGCATCAATAAAAATGTTGTTGTTGACGTGCCGATTGTCGGCGATGTGGCGCATGTGTTGGAAGACATGTTGCGGGTTTATAAATCGCGTGCCGTCACCCCTGACAAAAAGGCATTGAGTAGCTGGTGGCAGGAAATTGATGCCTGGCGCGACCGCAATTGTCTGGCCTATCGCAAAGACGATAAGGCGATTAAGCCGCAATATGCGGTTGAACGCCTGTATGAGCTGACCAAAGGACCGGACACGTTCATTACGACGGAGGTGGGCCAGCACCAAATGTGGGCGGCGCAATATTATCGCTTTGAAGACCCCAATCGCTGGATGACCTCGGGCGGTTTGGGCACAATGGGCTATGGCATTCCGGCAGCGGTTGGCGTGCAGGTTGCCAATCCGAAAGGCTTGGTGATTGATATTGCCGGCGAAGCCTCGGCCATGATGACCATGCAAGAATTATCGACCGCTGTGCAGCATCGCCTGCCCATCAAAATATTCATTTTGAACAATGAATATATGGGCATGGTGCGCCAGTGGCAGGAATTGCTGCATGGAGGGCGCTATTCCAATTCCTATTCTGAGGCGCTGCCCGATTTCGTGAAATTGGCCGAGGCCTATGGCGCGACTGGGATTCGGGCAGAAAAGCCTAGCGAATTGGACGATGCCATTAAGCGCATGGTTGAAACGGACGGGCCGGTTATTTTTGACTGCATTGTCACCAAAGAAGAGAACTGCTTCCCGATGATTCCATCGGGTGCGGCGCATAATGACATGCTGTTGGCTGACGATCAGGGGCTGGAAGTCGAAGTCTCTGATGAAGGCAAGGCGCTGGTCTAGAAATTAGGGTGAATATGGGGCTTTCCCCGCTTGCGGTGCTGCGCTATAGAGTGCCGGTAAGAGGGGCGGGTTTGGACAGGTTTTCAATGAGCGAACAAGCTACAGCGACGCATACAATTTCAGTGCTGGTCGATAATGAGGCCGGAGTGCTGGCGCGCGTTATCGGTCTGTTTTCGGGGCGCGGCTATAATATTGACAGCCTGACCGTTGCCGAAGTGGACCAAGCCGCGCAAATGTCGCGCATCACTGTTGTGACCAGCGGCACGCCGCAAGTGATTGAGCAAATCAAGGCGCAATTGGGTCGCCTTGTGCCGGTGCATCGTGTCGTTGACCTGACCGTTGAATGCGAAAGCGTTGAGCGCGAATTGGCGCTGGTCAAAGTGTCGGGCAAAGGAGAGGCGCGAGTTGAAGCCTTGCGCTTGTCGGAAGCGTTTCGTGCCCGTGTCGTCGATGCGACGCCTGAGAGCTTTGTTTTTGAAATCACTGGCAATGGCGAAAAAATCGATGCCTTTATCGAATTAATGACACCTTTGGGGCTGCAAGAAGCTTCGCGCACCGGCGCGGCGGCTTTGGCGCGCGGTCCGGAACCTATGTAATTTTTGAGCATTTAAGGAGCAAACTGATGGAAATGCTTTATGAACGCGACGCAGATGTAAATCTGATCAAAGACAAGAAAGTGGCCGTGATTGGCTATGGTTCTCAAGGCCATGCTCATTTACTCAATTTGCGCGATAGCGGCGTTGGACAAATTTGCGTCGGTTTGCGCGACGGCTCCGGCTCGATTGCCAAAGCCGAAGCCGAGGGCATCGAGGTAAGGAACATTGCAGATGCGGCTGCTTGGGCGGATGTGGTGATGATTTTGACGCCCGACGAGCTGCAAAAGGACATTTATGCCGAGCACATTGCCAATAATATACGCGAAGGCGGCACGCTGATGTTCGCGCATGGCCTGTCTATTCATTTCGGTCTAATTGAAGCGCGCCCAGACCTTGACGTGTCAATGGTCGCGCCGAAAGGCCCCGGTCACACAGTGCGCGGTGAATATTTGAAAGGGGGCGGTGTGCCCTGTCTGGTTGCCGTCGCGCAAGACGCCTCAGGCGCAGCGCGTGATTTGGCGTTGTCTTATGCGTGTGGTGTCGGCGGCGGTCGTTCGGGCATTATCGAAACCACTTTTCGCGATGAGTGCGAAACCGATTTGTTCGGCGAACAAGCCGTTTTGTGCGGCGGTGTGGTCGAGCTGATTAAAGCCGGTTATGAAACATTGACCGAAGCCGGTTATCCGCCGGAAATGGCCTATTTTGAATGCCTGCACGAAGTGAAGCTGATTGTGGACCTGATTTACGAAGGAGGCATTGCCAATATGAATTATTCTATCTCCAACACGGCGGAGTTTGGTGAATATGTTTCCGGCCCGCGTGTGGTTACCTCCGAAACCAAAGCCGAGATGAAAAAAATCCTCGAAGACATTCAGACCGGCAAATTCACCGATCGCTGGATGCAGGGCGGCCAAGAGGAAATCAAAGATTTCCGCAAAAATTCAAACGCGCACCCGATTGAAAAAGTCGGCGCCGATTTGCGTTCGAAAATGCCTTGGATTGCAGCTAATAAGCTGGTCGATCAAGAGCGCAACTAGCTTGCCAATTTAAAAAATGATAAGTGCTGCGTAGGCGATGAGCACTGCCCTTTTTGCCTGTGCAAGAGGCGCGTTTTTCTCTCAATTTCTGGTTTACTATCAATAAATGACCTGAATTAGCAAGAGCTAGCTTGCATAATTGCATTGTTGCGTATTTGCAGATACTCTGCTGCAATTATGAAAGGCCTTGATTGGGATGATCTGCGCTATTTTCTAGCAGTTGCCGCAACCGGCAGCCTATCTGCCGCTGCCCGCGAGTTGAATGTCAATACCACCACTGTTTTGCGGCGCATAGGTAATCTCGAAGAAGCGTTAGATGCGCGGCTGTTTGAGAGGCTGCGGAGCGGTTATGCGTTGACGCAGGACGGAACAAGGCTGCTGCAATCATTAGAACCTGTTGATAATAGTTTGTCATCACTGCAACGGGATTTTCAGGCCGGTTATGGCGATGTTCGGGGTGTAGTGCGGCTTTCAGCCAGTGAAGTGGTAGCAGGCGGCCTGTTGGGGCCGCTCTTACCAGTTTTGCAGGAAAAATCACCCGATGTTGCCCTAGATATCATCACCGATCCGTCGATTTCTGGCTTAGGCCCGGCCCCGCGTGTGATGAATGCCCTGCGCGATGTCGATATTGCGCTCAGGCTGGCGCGGCCGACACAAGGCGATATGCTGGTTCGAAAATTGACCGATGTAGCTTATGGGCTTTATGCGTCCCGAGATTATGCCTCGACACTAGGCGACGGCCCAGCGAGAAATGATTTGTCCGACGTCAAAATTATTGGCTTTTCCGAAGAAGAGCGCCCGCTTGGACCGGTTTGGTGGCTGTCGCGGGCCGAAAAAGCTGGTCAGCTACTGATGCGTTCCTCAAGCGCCGCAACGCGTTTGGCCGCTTGTTTAAATGGCGATGCGGTAGCAGCCTTGCCGTGTTTTCAAGCCGACAATGTCAGCGGCTTGACTTGTTTGGCTGGTCCTGATCTGGTCGGCAGCTTGGAATTATGGCTTCTGACGCGGGCCGATATGGCCAAGCTTGGCCATGTACGTGCGGTGATGGATTTTGTCGTGCAAGTGGTTGAAGATGAGTCGGCTAGACTGCGCGGCAGCTTCAGCGCATGATGCTAGTATTCTAAAGCGCGGAATCTAGCGCTGAAAGTGCTTGCCATGCGAGTTTTCCTTGCGTAAACAGATATATGAGCAAAGCTCATTGATGAATGTTTTAAAAAGAATGGCTTATGTACTTACGCGCTAAATCTTTTCAAAATCGGAAATCGGCCTCTTTCGGCCGTGCGATTTTGCGCGCGCCCGCATCCGCCACTGCACTATCCATCCTTCTCCTTACCTGCCCCTGAGATCGGACAGTCGATGAACGGCGCGTTTTCAGGGGATTTATCAGGAAAGGAACACATGACCCATAGGTCACATGAAGGATGAGACTATGATCAACTCAATCAAACAAAGCGGCCACGAACACGACCGCGTCTATATTTTCGATACCACTTTGCGTGACGGCGAGCAGTCACCGGGCGCGTCTATGTCGCTGGAAGAAAAACTACAAATCGCCGAGTTGCTGGATGCAATGGGTGTTGATGTTATCGAAGCGGGGTTTCCGATTGCCTCAAATGGCGATTTTGAAAGCGTGTCGGAAGTCGCCAAGCTAATGCAAAATGCGCAAGTATGTGGTTTGGCCCGGGCCGGTGCAAAAGATATTGACCGCGCTGCCGATGCAGTGAAGCACGCGAAAAACCCGCGTATCCATACTTTTATTTCAACTAGTCCGGTGCACATGAAGCACAAGCTGCAAATGGAACCCGATGAGGTAATGGAAGCAATTGCCTTCTCCGTCAGCCACGCGCGCAATCTTGTCGAAAACGTTGAATGGTCGCCAGAGGATGCAACCCGCACGGACCGCGATTTTTTGTGCGCCACGGTAGAAACCGCTATTAAGGCAGGAGCCACCACAATTAATATTCCTGATACTGTGGGCTATACAGTGCCGCAGGAATATTTCGAGATTATCACCATGTTGCTCCAGCGCGTGCCGAATATTGAAAAGGCGATTATCTCGACCCATTGCCATAATGATTTGGGGCTGGCAGTTGCCAATTCCTTGTCGGGTGTGCAAGCCGGTGCGCGGCAAGTCGAGTGCACCATTAATGGCTTGGGTGAACGCGCCGGTAATGCGGCTTTGGAAGAAATTGTTATGGCGCTGAATGTGCGCAATGACGCCATGCCGCAATGGACTAATATTGAAACTACAAGCCTGTCGCGTGCTTCCAAACTGGTTTCGTCAGTCACAGCTTTTCCGGTACAATATAATAAAGCTATTGTTGGACAAAATGCTTTTGCTCATGAAAGCGGCATTCACCAGGACGGTATGCTAAAAAACAACCAGACTTACGAAATCATGACACCAGAAAGTGTTGGCATTTCGCAAACCTCTCTGGTGATGGGTAAACACTCAGGTCGCCATGCGTTCCGCGAAAAGATTAAAGCGCTGGGATATGAGCTGGGCGATAATCAATTGCAAGAAGCGTTTACCCGCTTCAAAGATTTGGCCGACCGTAAAAAACATGTGTTTGACGATGATATTGTCGCTCTTGTCGATAATGAAGTAGCCAAAGGGGCAGATCGCGTTAAGCTGGTTTCCTTGCGTGTCATTGCAGGTTCGGAAGGGCCGCAACAGGCCAACCTGAAACTGGAGATTGACGGAAAAGAGACTGAAATCGATAGCACTGGCGATGGCCCAGTTGATGCCACTTTTAATGCCATTAATGCGCTGTTCCCGCATGAGGCGAATTTGCAACTGTATCAAGTCCATGCGGTTACCGAAGGCACGGATGCGCAAGCTGAAGTCAGTGTCAGATTGGAAGAAAAAGGTAAAACGGTTACCGGTCGTGCCGCCGATACTGACACTATGGTGGCGTCAGCGCGGGCTTATGTCAGTGCACTAAACAAATTACTGATAAAGCGTGAGAAACAAGCGCCCGGCTCTCTGATCGCTTAAATTACTGTTCCTATTGAGGGAGAACTCGAATGTTGAATATGCTGCTCGCTATGTTTTCGGCCGACATGGCCATCGATCTTGGCACGGCCAATACGTTGGTCTTTGTTAAAGGTCGTGGCATTGTGCTCAACGAACCGTCAGTTGTGGCGATTATTGAGCAGAATGGGCGCAATCGAGTTCTTGCTGTTGGGGATGAAGCCAAAATGATGCTCGGGCGTACACCTGGCAATATCAAAGCCATTCGCCCAATGCGTGATGGCGTAATTGCCGATTTTGACGTGACGGAAGAAATGATTAAGCACTTTATCCGCAAAGTGCACAATCGACGGTCTTTTGCCAACCCGCAGATTGTGGTTTGTGTGCCGTCAGGCGCAACTGCGGTTGAGCGACGCGCCATCCAAGAAAGCGCCATGTCAGCTGGTGCGCGCCGCGTATTTTTGATTGAAGAGCCCATGGCGGCAGCCATTGGTGCCGGACTGCCGGTTACTGAGCCGACCGGCTCCATGGTGATTGATATTGGCGGCGGCACTACTGAAGTGGCGGTATTGTCTTTGGGCGGCATTGTCTATTCGCGCTCGGTGCGTGTCGGTGGTGATAAAATGGATGAAGCGATCATCGCCCATATTCGCCGCAATCACAATTTACTGCTTGGCGAGTCAAGCGCCGAGCGTATCAAAAAAGAAGTAGGTTCGGCTATGATGCCACCCGGCATAGAAGGCGAGTCAGTGAAAATCAAAGGGCGCGATTTGATGAATGGTGTGCCGCGCGAAGTGGTGATTACCCAGCGCGAAATTGCCGAAAGCCTCTCTGAGCCCGTGGGCGCGATTGTCGAGGCGGTCAAAGTTGCACTTGAAGCGACACCGCCTGAACTGGCGGCCGATATTGTCGATAAAGGCATTGTTATGACCGGCGGTGGGGGTCTGCTGCATAATTTGGATGCTTATCTGCGTGAAGCAACCGGCTTGCCCGTATCGATTGCCGATGAAGCGCTGTCGTGTGTTGTGCTTGGCACCGGACGTGCGCTGGAGCACATTAAAACCATGAAGCATGTCCTATCTGTAGCCTATTAGAGGCTGAACGGAGAGGGGTTCAGTGGCCAAACCAAGCATAGGCGGAACCGAAACACGGCTGATAAGTGTCGCCGGCATCGCAGCCTTGTGCCTGGTTGCCGGTTTTCTTGTTCTCGCCATTATTCCAAAAGATGACCCGCGCGTATCTGCTGTTCGCCAGCTTGTTTTCGACCTGACTAGCCCGATGCTGGAATTGGCGGGGCGACCGGCACAGGCAGTTGAAGATATCGGAAATTATTTCACCACTCTAGGTGATGTCAGAAATCGCAATCGCGAATTGGAGCGGCAAAATATCGAACTACGTGAGCGGATCAATGAACTTACGCGGGCCGAATTTCTGATGCAGCAATATCGCGGCTTGCTTAACCTGCCGAGTGAGCCAGATTTGCAAATGGTCAATGCGCGTGTCATTGCCGATTTGAACAGCCCGTTTGTGCATACTTTGGTCACCAAAGGTGGGCGCGACAGGGGCATTGCACCCGGGCAAGCCGCTATGGGGCCGAACGGGCTGATTGGGCGCGTAATTTCCAGTGGAAGTAATTCATCCCGTATTTTATTGCTGACCGATTTCAACAGTCATATTCCCGTAGTCGCATTGTCATCTGATGTGCAAGCAATTTTGTCGGGCACCAATCGACCGCAACCTGAATTACAATTTTTGCCTCGTCAGGCGGAATTGAAAGATGGCGATTTACTGGTTACATCAGGGCGCGGGGGGCAAATTCCTGTCGGCTTGCCGGTGGCATTGGTACGACGCAATGAAGACGGCAAATTAACCGTGCAGCTACTCGATGATTTACAGGGGCTTAACTATGTGCGCTTGGTGCTGTCGCAAGCGACAAAAGCTCCCCCGAGCGAGCTTCAATTGGCGCCGGATATATCACAATGAGCCGTTTTAGAAGCAGTAATGAACCCGGCGGTAGCCTTTTTCTTCCATATCTTATGGTGCTTATATTTATTTTTCTCGAAAGCGTACCGAACGATTTTTTCGTTATGGCACAGCTCAAAATTGGGCTGTATTTTGCGCCACTTTTTTTTATAGGCTTGGCGGCAGAAAGTGACGCGACCCCCGCATTTTTGGCGAGTCTAGGTTTGTTGAATGATATTGTAAGTGAAATGCCGCTTGGTTTTTGGTCCTCTTTATTTGTAATTTTTTATCTCCTCTGCGTCAGCCAGCGCAATATTCTATCGACAGCCAGTTTTGGCTCTTACTGGATCACTTTTGCCGTGCTGGTTGCAATGACATATTTATCAGCATTTTTTCTGGCCTTAATGATCGGTGATTTGCACTTGGCAACTGTTCCGTTTTTGTTGTCTGCTCTTGTCTGCATCTTGTTTTTTCCGCTGTTATATTTTCCACTGACATTTTTCAGGGAAACCCTAAGTGCCTCGGAGAGAAACTGATGTCGATTTATGACACTGAAGGTCAAAATTTCTCGCGCCGCTTGCTGATGCTTGGCGGCCTGCAAGCTGGTTTGTTTCTGGTATTGGCTGGTCGTTTACAATTTTTGCAAGTGGCGCGTTCAGATGTATATGCGACATTGGCCGAGGCCAATCGTGTTAATATTTCTCAAATATCGGCATTGCGTGGGCGTATCACCGACCGCAGCGGCAAATTATTGGCCGATAATGACCGCAATTTACAAATCCGAATGGTGCCCGAACAGGTCGCCGATATGGATGTGACGCTAAATGATTTGGGCCGTTTGTTGAACCTCGACCGGTCGGCGGTAAATGAAATGCGCCGCAAAATTAGCCGTGTGCCGTCTTTCAAGCCGGTGGTCGTGCTTGAGGATTTGTCTTGGGATGCGTTTGCGGCGCTAAACCTAAACTTGCCTTATCTTTCGGGCGTTGAACCTGTAGTGGGGCAAAAGCGGGTCTACCCGCATGCCCAATCAGTGGCTCATTTGGTCGGCTTTGTTGGCACCAAAACGCGCGAGGACTTGCGGCGTGTCGATGATATTGTCGGTGACCATGTCGGGCGCAGCGGTATTGAGCGCCATTTCGAGCGCGATTTGCGAGGCACACCTGGCGTGCGTCATGTCGAGGTGAATGCCATCGGGCGCACGGTGCGTGAATTGCAATCTGAGCCAGGCGAAAAAGGGCGCGACTTGGCATTGTCCATTGATTTGGATTTGCAAATATTTTCGGCGCAGCGCCTTAAAGGGCTTAGCGGTTCGGCAATGGTCATGGATATCCATAGTGGCGAAATGGTCAGCATGGTGTCAGCGCCAAGCTTCGATTTGAATAAATTATCGCGTGGTATTGAGGTGGAAGAATGGGAGCGGCTTGTCGATCATGAGCGTAAGCCATTGGTCAATAAGGCCATGCGAGGCCTTTATGCACCCGGCTCGACCTTCAAAATGTTGGTGGCGTTGGCAGCGCTGGAAGATAAGCTGATTGATCCGGAAGAAAAAATTAGTTGCACTGGGATTTATAAATTTGCTCGTGAGGAGTTTCATTGCTGGACATCTCAAGGTCACGGGCCGGTCAATATGATTGATGCAATAGAGCGCTCTTGCGATACATATTTTTACGATTTGGCTCTGCGCGTTGGCATTGACCGCATAGAATCAATGGCGCGTCGCTTCGGCTTCGGCAAATCGACTGGCATTGATCTAGATGGCGAAAAGAGTGGCACTGTGCCCGGGCGCGATTGGAAGCGCGCCAATTATGATACTGGTTGGCGCACGGGTGAGACTATCATCACTGCCATCGGGCAGGGCTATCTATTGGCAACACCCTTGCAATTAGCGGTGATGACGGCGGCTTTGGCAAATGGTGGCAAGCTATTACAGCCGCGTATTATCAAAACTGATAATGCGGTCGAGCCGATTTCTGAACTGCGATTAAAGCCTGAAAATCTCGCTATTGTTCAGCGCGGCATGTATCGCTCGGTAAACCGCCCAGACGGTACGGCCTATGCCTCCAGCCTGTTGATTGACGGCGCGCGCATGTCGGGTAAGACCGGCACGGTGCAAGTGCGCCGCATTTCAAAAGATGAGCGCCTGACCGGGGTTATTCCCAATTCCAAACTTGATTGGCATTTGCGCGATCACTCGCTATTTGTCGGCTATGTGCCGCACAATAATCCGCGTTATGCGGTCAGCGTTGTCATTGAACATGGAGGCGGCGGCGGGCAGGTCGCAGCGCCGATTGCGCGTGATATTATGGTGCAGCTCTTGAAAAATAAAAATATTGTTCGTCCGGCCAAGTTGGTCGGCAAAGACAATTCTGAGGTGGCATCATGAGTTACCAAGGCCGCAGTGGCAGAACGACCCAGCTAGTCAGTATCGGCCTTTTGAACATGCCGTTAATTTTCATCACGGCGCTGCTGGGGCTGATTGGCGTGATGGTTCTTTATTCGGTTGCTGGTGGTGATTTTTCGCCCTGGGCATGGCGGCACGCGACCCGATTGGCGGTCGGCCTTTTGCTCATGTATGCCATTGCCAATCTTGATTTGCGGACAATTTTCAATTTTTCCTATCCGATTTATGGGGGGGTTTTTTTGTTACTCATTGCGGTGGAGCTTGTCGGCAATAGTGGCATGGGAGCGCAGCGTTGGCTTAATTTAGGATTTGTTACCCTGCAACCATCCGAATTTATGCGCTTTGCTCTGATTATGGCTTTAGCGCGCTATTACCACACTTTGCATCGCGATGATGTTTCGCAGCCCTTGGGCTTGGTTGTGCCTATGGCGATGATTGGCCTACCCGCTCTTCTTGTTTTCGCACAGCCGGATTTGGGCACGGCGTTGATGCTGGCAGCCAGCGGCATTGGCCTGGTGTTTCTTGCCGGTGTGTCGATGCGTTATTTCCTCGCCGGAATTGCGATTGCAATTGCTGCCGTGCCGGTAGTTTGGAATTATTTATTTGAATATCAAAAAGAACGGGTCTTGGTATTCCTTGACCCCGAGCGCGACCCGCTGGGAGCTGGATATCATATTATTCAGTCTAAAATCGGCATCGGTTCAGGCGGCTTGTTTGGCAAGGGCATTGCGCAAGGCACACAAAGTCAGCTTAATTTTTTACCGGAAAGGCACACGGATTTTGTGTTTGCCATTTATGCCGAGGAGCTTGGCTTTATTGGCTCAATAATACTGATATTTTTGTTCGCAGTGATGATTTTCTTAATGTTCAACATTGCAGCGCAAATGCGCCATCGGTTCTCGCAACTTACCATTGCTGGTTTTGCTTTTGCCTTGTCGATATATGTCACGGTCAATCTGGCTATGGTAATGGGGCTTGCGCCAGTTGTCGGTGTGCCGCTGCCATTTATTTCGTACGGTGGAACGTCGCTACTGACTTTTATGGCAGGTTTGGGCGTGATTTTGTCGATGGAACGCCAGCCAATGGCGGATTTGCCGAAATAGGGGACAAAAATGTTTAAGAAAAGAATGCTCCCTGCCATCGCGGCGGCTTTGGTTTTACTGCTTACGGTTTTAATGGTTCGAACTTTTATGCCAAGCAGCGACCAAAGAGCCGGTAAGGTTTTTGACTTTCGTCCCGATAGCAACCGCGTGACACGGCTGATGAGTGAGTCCGTGCGCTTCAAAACCATTTCATTCGGGCGCGACAAGCCGACTTCTTCGAAAGAATTGCTGGCTTATCACGATTACCTCGAACGAGAATTCCCGCTTGTGCACAAGGCATTGAAACGCGAAATCATTGCGGATTATTCATTGCTCTATACTTGGCAGGGCAGTGAGCCGGTCAGCGATGACAATAAGCCGGTGATTTTTCTTGGGCATACGGATGTTGTGCCCGTCGTTCCTGGGACAGAGGACAAGTGGACGCAGCCGCCTTTTGCGGGTGTTGTCGCGGACGGTTTTATTTGGGGGCGCGGCACGCTCGACAATAAGGTCAATATTATCGGCCTATTGGAAGCAGCGGAACATATCCTGCAGCAAGGGTTGCAGCCCAAGCGGACGATTTATTTCGCTTTTGGCCATGACGAAGAGCAGGGAGGCATTGACGGGGCCAAATCAATGGCTGATTTGCTGCTAAAGCGCGGCGTGCAAGCTGAGTTTTTGGTAGATGAGGGCGGCTTGGTGACGCAAGGCGTGGTGCCGGGCATTGATGCACCAATGGCGCTGATTGCCCCCGCTGAAAAAGGCATTGTGACCCTTCAGTTAAAGGTCATAGGTGAGGGTGGCCACTCCTCCATGCCGCCGGAGCAAACTTCTATCGGTATTTTGGCGGCGGCCATTGCGGCGCTTGAGGCCAATCAATTCCCGCGTGATTTTAGCCATACGCAAAGCTTTTTGGAGGCGGTGGCCGATGATATGTCTTTCGCCAATCGTCTGGTGATGAAAAACCTTTGGCTGTTTAAACCGCTGGTCATAGGGGCTTTTGAAGGGGACAGGCAGGCGCAAGCAGGAATGCGCACGACCACGGCGGCAACCATGATTAAAGGCGGTATCAAAGCCAATGTGCTGCCGATTGATGCAGCGGCGAAAGTCAATTTCCGTATTTTGCCCGGTGAAACCCCCGACACAGTGCGCGCGCGCGTTATCAGTGTGATTGACGATGCGCGGGTTGAAGTAACGTTTGACGGTTCGGGCCAGCGCGGCATGTCACCATCGCCGGTCAGTCCGACCGAAGGCTTTGGTTGGCAGCATCTGACATCTGCCATTCGCGACACGGCGGCGCCGCAACGGCTTATCGTAACGCCGCGCCTGCTTGTAGCGGCAACCGATACGCGACATTATCGCAAAATTACGCCCAATCATTATCGCTTCACCTATATGCAATTGGCACCCAGCGACTTGGCCAGTATCCACGGCACAAATGAGCGAATCAGCGTTGCCACGCTGAACGATACAGTGCGTTTTTATTTCAGAATGATGTCGGGCTTGTAAGCTTAAGAACCGAGCAGCGGGTCGAGACCGCCCTTTGCGTCCAGCGCATAGAGATCGTCACAACCGCCAATATGTGCGTCATCAATGAAAATTTGCGGCACGGAGCGGCGGCCATTGGTGCGATCGACCATGCGTTCGCGCAAATGAGGCTCTTCGGTTAGGCTAATCTCAGAAAAGCTTGCCCCTTTTTGGTTTAGCAATTTTTTTGCTGCATGACAGAAGGGACAAATCGACGTGGTATATATTTCTATCTTTGGCAATCCAGCGCTCCTTCTGCCCTAGAATCGGACAAAAGGGCGCTAGATGCAAGCAGATATTACTCGGCGGCAGCCTCAGTGCTGCCCAAAATTGAAATTTCGCAAGCAACCATTCGGCCGTTTCGGCCCTCTTGCATATCAAATTCCACCCGCTGATCTTCGATTAATTGTTTCAGGCCAGAAGCCTGAACGGCCGTTACATGGACAAAGCAGTCATCTCCACCTGTATCAGGGGTGATGAAGCCATATCCTTTGGCCGAATTGAACCATTTAACAGTTCCGGTCTGCATATTCGCCTCCATATTTGAAAGCGCGCCGAAGCGGATAAGCCGTCTCAATCGATTAGGCGCTTGGATTGGACACTAAGCTTCAGATATACAAATAGAGCGCTGACCGGCAATGGCGAGTAAAAAATCAAATAATTATGATCACACGTCTTATTGCACCTTCTGGCTAAGAAAGTGACGCTTTCAGGCTTTAGGGCGCAGTGATTTCACGAATGTCGAAGGGCAAAAACGGCGTCATTGTCTCGGCAAAGTAGTGGATGGCTCTGATGGTGACCCAGCCATAGCGTGATTTACCGCGTATATCTAGCGGTGCGGCAAAGCCGGTGTTACTGATTTGACCGAAATGCGCGTGCACTGGTGGAAACTCAGCGGCGCGCTCCAAGCTGGCTTCGGAA
Source organism: Rhodobiaceae bacterium (assembly GCA_002721725.1). GTDB lineage: Bacteria > Pseudomonadota > Alphaproteobacteria > RS24 > RS24 > UBA8337. The sequence goes on along the minus strand of PBLK01000026.1, from coordinate 448 downwards.
TATCCGGCTACGGGTTGCCATAAAATACTGCACCTCACGGCAGGGCGACGCTGCGGGAAATCATGTTCGAAGGGTGGCACAAAAACCACATCTTGCGCCGTTAGTGTCGCCAAGCGCCGCCCATCAAATATCCGTTTTGTCCCGTTGCAGGCGGCGCGCAAAGGCCGCCCGTTTAACGGCGAGAGCAGACCCAAAAACGGGTCAAAACTGCCAACCCCGACATTTTCAATGGCAATCGGGTTTTTGGAACGAAATTCTTCGGGTTGGGCGTAGCCGGATACGAATTTATGCGGCGCACCGTCAATATAATCCATATAGCTCGATTTGATTGTATCTTCAGATGTCCAGCTTAGGTCAAGGCGTTGCGGCACAAGCGTGCCATTGCGTCGAGCGCCGCGTGTTGTCGAAACAACATGACTTTGACCGGCAATGCGCCCGAAACCGGCTG
>PBLK01000025.1 GCA_002721725.1 Rhodobiaceae bacterium | reverse complement strand
GATTGTCTGCAAACCATAAAAACCCGTCGCCGCCTTGAAAGCTAAACTCATGGGTCAGGGCAATATGATGACGGCGAAAGCGGTCCACCACCCACGGGCTCATAATATAATCCATGCGCTGGGTCAGCGTGCCGGGATGGCCGCCGCGCCCGATGGACTCGCCATGCGTGTTGAACACCAAAGCGCGCATATCGGTTAAGCCGCTTTCGGCAATGGCGCTTGCGAGATGCGATTGGAGCCTTTCCACCGCCAAAACCGCTGCGATTTGGCCCATAAAGCGTCCGGCATCGGAAAAGCCGGTTTGCACGGCAATGACGCCGCGCTGTTTGACATGGGCGCGATAGGCCGGTTGCTCAAGCATTTGTGCCACCACGCGTCCGCCATTGCGCAAAGCATGCGGGGTTTCAAAGAGCGGTGAAATATCCAATTGCGCGGCGACACCGTAATAGCGCGCCAAAGCCAAAGCGCTCAAAACAATGCTGGCTTGGTCGCATTCGGCGATTAAAAACCGTATCGGCATATCCCGGTCAATATGGGCGAGAATTTGCGCGGCCAGAATAAGCTGGCGATTGACCGTGCTTTCTTGTCGGTCGAGCAAAGCGAAATCGCTTTTTGTGGCTTTTACCTTTTCGGCAAATTTTGACACGCGGCGCAAGAAAGTGCGCGAGTTTAGGCGGTCATCGCCGGTCACCGGCATATGCGCGCCAATGGCCGTCAAAACCTGCTGCGCATTGACCCGCAAATGCAGGCGCGCCGTGCCCAGCCCGCAGCGTTTAATATGGGCGCGCAAAATCAACAGCTTATGTTTGGTTTTGCTTTGTTTGGCCTGTTTGATGGCCGCATTGAGTGCTTTGAGAGCCGGCGCGCTATCGAGCCAGCGCCCGCTTTGTGGCGTGGTCAATAATTCGGCGGCGGCCGCCAAATTATCATCACGGCTCAAATCCTCCGCAAACGCCTCTTGCTCGGCCTGAGCAATGGACAGCGCTTTTCGCGCTTGGGCGATAAAATCCACAAGGCCCTTGGGTGGCGCGGTTTCGCTTGCGGCAATGGCTTCGCCTTTGGCGCAATAATCGGCCAGCTTGGCTACTTTCTCATCGATTTTGAGACGAATGGTGTCGCTCCATTGAATGTCACGCCGCCCGTCCAAATCATATCCGACCCAGCTTGCCACAGTGACCAATTGCGGGGTCAATTGATGCCATTGGCGCGGAAAGCTTTTGGCCGCTTGCGCCAATATCATGGCATTGGCGCGGTCAATCACCTCATGCATGGTGGCGATGCAAGCTTGCGCATCGGCATGCTCATCGCGCAAGCGCGGCGGCTCTTGGCGAATAATCGCGGCGGCGGAAAGTTTCTTTCTTTTCGGCAAGCCAATGGCGGCGGCCAGCACATGATCTCGCATGGCATCCGTCATGGCAAATGTCGGATGCGCCGTGGCAACGAGGCCGACAGCCTCGCCTTCGGCCCATTTACGAAAAGCCTTGAAGCCGTTTTTGGCCTGCTGCGCAATAACTTTTTTGAACTTGCGCTGCCAGTTTTGCAATTCCGGCAAACCTGCCCGATCCGCCAATTTTTTCCCTCGATCGCGCGCGGCTGCAGCGCATAAATCGGTCAAAATGGTTTCAAGATTATCAAGATTGAGAGCATTGCCGGCTAATTCATCGGACAAATGATAGGCCAATAATTTCGCAGGATTGGCATGCGGGTCTTGCTCGCGCATGGGCAAATAATCCATAAGCTGCCGTCTCAACGCAGCAGCATTATTCAGGGGTTGGCTCATTTTTTTATTCCTCAAGCGCGAATTTAATGTTCTGCGTATGAGCCCAAAGCCTCCCATTCACAATTGGCTAGGGCTGTTTCGTCAACCATCCAGCTTCCACCAAAAGTGATCACATCAGGCAAGAGTGTTTTTACTAGCATAGTTTTTCGGTCAATACTGCATGTCGGCACAAAAATTATTGGCCCCTCATTCATTATTTTCATATCGCAAATAATGAGCCGCTGCGCCGACTAGTGGCGCAAGCGGATTGACCAGAAGGCGAATGGGTATGTGCTGGAGAAAATCTCCTTGTGGCCATACTGCCGCAAAGCGTTCAATGGTTTTCTTATCGGTCAAGAATTTTGACAAATGCCGAGCCACGCCGCCCGCGACGACAATCCCGCCACGCGCTCCGCCAACCAGCGCCATATTGGCCAGGCTGGAAATAATCACATCAGCCCTAATTTGGCAAATATCGCGACATAGCGCGTCACCGGCTTCGCCATTTTCGATGATTTCTTGCGGGGTAAGAGCCGGGGTTTGTACACCATGTATTTCGGCAATGGCAGCAGTCAATTCGTCCAAATAGCCCCCTCCACAAATGCGCTCCACCGATACTGCATCATGTTTGCGCGAGAGAATATCCAACACGGCACGGTCTAAATCACTTCGCGGCACAAACAGGCTGTGCCCCCCCTCGCAGGCTAACGCGTGATATTCGCCATTGCTTGGTATCAGCAGGCAGGAGCCGAAACCGGTGCCTGGCCCAGCTACTAGCATAGGTGCATTATCCAGCGCTTTGCCCTGCTTCAAGTCAATATAGCTGTCATCGCCAATGCGGGTGACAGAGAAAGCCATAGCGGTAAAATCATTCATCAAACAGACTTCGTCAATGCGGCAGCTTCGCGACAAATCGTTGGCATTAAGTTGCCATGAACGATTGGTCAGCTTGACCTCGCCATTATGAATTGGACCGGCCACGGCCAGCACGGCTAAAGAAGGCCGCACGCCGATACCTTCGACAAATTTATTCATCGTATCGTCAAAGCGGTCAAATTGTTGCGCGTTGAACTTTTCAAAATCGGATATCACAATCCCTTGATCATCGGTCGTGCGCGCAATTGCAAAGCGTGCATTTGTGCCGCCGATATCGCCTACCAGAAACATTTACCCCTCCTCAAACGCCACTAAAGACGCTCCCTCTTCTGCTGAGCTGACTTGTTTTTTTAACAAGCCGAATAAGTTGCGCCCCAAACCCGGCGCCAAATTCTTGATATCCGCCTTAACAAGCGGGCGCGCCGACAAATCTGCCGCGCAATTCAATTCACCACTTTCACTGTCGAGGCGGATCATGTCGCCGTCGCGCAAGCTGGCCAATGGCCCGCCTTGCGCTGCTTCAGGCGTCACGTGAATGGCCGCGGGCACTTTGCCTGAGGCTCCCGACATGCGTCCGTCTGTCACCAAGGCGACTTTAAAGCCGCGCTCCTGTAAAACTGTCAAAGCGGGTGTCAGTTTGTGTAGTTCTGGCATGCCATTGGCAGCGGGCCCTTGGAAGCGCAAGACTATTACAGCGTCCGCCTCCAAATTTCCAGCTTCGAAGGCTTCTTGCACATCGTTTTGATCATGGAAAATTCGTGCGGGGGCTTCCACGATGCGATGTGACGCGTTTACTGCCGATACTTTAATTATAGCGCGGCCTAGATTTCCATCGAGCAGCCGAATGCCTCCTTCCGCATCAAAGGCATTGTTGCAATCAGTCAAAATATCCGAGTCGCCACTGTTTTCGGGGCCGTTGCGCCAAACTAACTTATGGTTCTCTAAAACTGGTTCCAGGCGATAAGCACTCAAACCACGGCCAAAGACGGTCTGTACGTCGTCATGCAATAGGCCACTATCTAACAACGAACCAATTACAAACCCGATGCCGCCGGCGGCATGAAAATGGTTAACATCGGCTTGGCCGTTAGGATAAACTTTGGCCAAAAGCGGAATGATTTTAGACAAATCGTCAAAATCTTTCCAGTCGATCAAGACGCCTGCTGCCCGCGCAATGGCTGGTAAATGCAGTGTGTGGTTTGTTGATCCGCCGGTTGCCAGCAAGCCGATCATTCCATTGATTATGGATTTCTCATCGACGATATCGGCCAAAGCGCTGGGCGCGCTGCCAAAGGAAGAGAGCGCTGCAGCTCGCGTGGTGGCGGCGCGCGTTAATTCATCGCGCAATTCCGAGTCGGGGGGGATAAAGGCAGCGCCGGGCATGTGCAGTCCCATAAACTCCATAAGCATTTGATTGGAATTGGCGGTGCCGTAAAAGGTACATGTTCCGGCACTGTGGTAGCTATCACACTCGGCTTTCAATAATTCTTCGCGGCTTGCTTTGCCCTCTGCGTAAAGATTGCGAATGCGTGCTTTCTCACCATTGGGCAATCCTGAGGCCATGGGGCCTGAAGGCACAAAGATCGCTGGTAAGTGACCAAATTGAAGTGCCCCGATTAGCAGGCCGGGCACGATTTTGTCACAAATACCAAGATAGAGACCAGCATCAAAACTGTTGTGGGATAGGGCAATAGCCGTGCTCATGGCAATGACATCACGTGAAAATAAAGACAACTCCATACCGGGTTGACCTTGCGTGACCCCGTCGCACATGGCAGGCACGCCACCGGCAAATTGTGCCGTTGCATTGCAATCGCGCGCCGCCTCCCTGATTAGATCGGGGTAACGGTGATAAGGCTGATGCGCTGAAAGCATGTCATTATAGGCACTGATAATTGCAATATTCGGCCAGTCCCCGCCCAACAAAGCCTGTTTGTCATGTGCTGGACAAGCAGCAAAAGCATGGGCTTGGTTACCGGCCGAGAGCGTGTCGCGCCCTTTCGGCAAATCGCGTGCGGCGGCAACGCCATCCAAATAAGTCTGCCGTGTGGCAGCTGAGCGCGCAGTAATGCGGGCGGTTATCTCTTGCAATACCGGGTGCATTAACCTTCACCCCGCAATGCAAAAATCTTCAATCGCGGGCCTAAAATTTCCGCCGCGCGAGATATGGGACTGGATTTGGCAGGTGAACTTAAGCAATCTTCCAACAAGGTGATTTTGTCGCTGCCTTTGATGATTAGAAAAGCCTCACGGCAAAGTTTGAGCATGGCGCCGGTTATGGTCATGCGCTGAAGATAATTCCCGGTTACCTTGCTACGCGGGGCGCTCAGACCAGCAACCATTTGGGTGGCGTTGGCGCAACTTACAGCCTCATATTCGGGCGCTGCTGCAAACCACGAAGCCGTGTGCGTGTCGGGACCCATGCCGAGGATAGACAAGCTCGGCTGCGGCAAGGCTCGATATAGGCTATCTACCTCTGCTTCTGCCAAATGGGGCGTAGCAGCATCCGTTTTCATAACGGTAAAGCGTGCCTCGTTCGCCCCGTTAGCCATTAAAGTCCTCCTAATAAGGGCGGCATTGGATCCGTCATCATCCTCATCGACCCAGCGCTCATCAACCAAGGCCAAATCTATTTTGGCCCAAGCTAGATTTTCTTGTCCAAGCGCCCTGTAAAAGTCGCAGGGGCTGTTGCCACCCGACAGTAAAACTGATTGCGGCTGCCGAATATCCAGAAGGCGGCGTGCTTCGTTTACCATAGCCGCCGTCATCTCATCATTGCGGTCGAATAACGACATTTTTCGAGCATTTGTCATTAAGCCGTTGTCTCCTCAGATTGCCACCAGGCGCGGCCATCCCGATCGAGCAAGAGCGAGGCTTGGAGGGGCCCATCAGTGCCAGCTGCATAATATTCTAATTTTTGGTCCGCCCGATCCCAAGCCGACAACAAGTCATCAGTCCACGCCCAAGCGGCGCGCACCTCTTCTTGGCCCATAAATAAGGAAAGATTACCTCGCACCACGTCCATCAGCAGGCGTTCGTAGGCATCAGGATATTTGACCGCAGAGAAGCTCCGTGCATAAGACAAATCTAGCGGTATTGATTTCAGACTCATGTGGCCCGGCCCAGGCTCCTTGACCTGCATGTAAAGTTGCATGCCTTCATCTGGCTGCAATCGCAAGACTAGACGGTTGGGTTGATTGTGCCCCTCGCCGAACAGATTGTGCGGCGTCGATTTAAATTGAATGACAATTTCGGAGCGTCGCTTTGCCATTCGCTTGCCGGTGCGCAAATAAAACGGCACCCCTGCCCATCGCCAATTGGCAATTTCCGTTTTAATCGCAGCATAAGTCTCTGTTCGGCTGTTTTTTAATGCCTCGGGCAGGCCATCCACATAACCTGGCACACGGTTTTCATCAATATGTCCAGAATTATACTGCGCGCGGACCGTCTCGCTGGTAATGTTGTCGTCATCGAAACCTTTCAGCGCGCGCAAAACTTTGATTTTTTCGCCTCGAACATTTTCAGCGTCCAAAGAATTTGGGGGTTCCATAGCAATCAAGCAAAGCAATTGCAGCAGGTGGTTTTGGACAATATCACGGACTGCCCCGGCGCTGTCATAATAGGCATCGCGTCCCTCAGCACCAAGCGTTTCTGCTACAGTGATTTGGATATGATCAATCGATCGATTTGACCAAAGCGGTTCAAATAGCATATTGGCAAAACGCAAAATCAGGAGATTTTGGACAGTCTCCTTGCCTAAATAATGGTCCATGCGGAAGATATGATGCTCATCGAATACAGCGCCGACACCCTTATTAATCTCATCAGCACTTTGCAAGTCGGAGCCAATAGGTTTTTCAAGCACTACACGGGCACCCGCATTTTTCAAACCAGCCTGTCCAAGGGCTTGGCAAATTGGCACATAAAGGCGCGGCGCAACTGCGAGATAAAAAATGCGCGGCCGGCTGTCTTGCGAAAGCACCCCTTTAACGGGCTCCCAATCGGCCTTTTCGTTCGTCGCATCAATATCAAAATAGTCCAACAGGGCGGAAAACTTTTCCCACTTTTGTTCGTTAAAACTGTCGGTGGCAGAACTGCAACTTTGTTTGACCAGGTCGAGAAAGGCTGAATGCTCCATCGCACCTCTGGCCACGCCTATTATTCGGCTGCTATCATCGATTTGATTGTCGCAATATCGGTGAAACAACGCTGGCAAAAGTTTTTGCCGCGACAAATCGCCAGTGACACCAAAAATCACGATATCAAATGGTCCGACGGGCACGAATTCTGCCACGGCAATCTCCTATACCAAAAATGGAGCGCCAAAATAGCGCTAAGATGACAACGTTGTCAAACGTTGGGGGGGGTCTCAAATAGTTTCTGTATGCACTAACTGTTGGGCTTACGGACAGCTGCCCCGCTCGATTATTTTAGTGCTAAACTCAAACCGGGATTGTTCAAGGATATTGGAATGTATCCACCCGATAAGTTTTTTTGTTGATAAATGCGCCATTTCGTCAACCGGTTGTGCGAGAGATGTAATGCTTGGCCACATAGCTCTGGCGAAAGGGCTATCATCAAAACCGACCACGCTTAAATCCTCCGGCACTTTTTTGCCCTTGCCAAGAGCTGCTACAATTAAACCTATCGCCATTTCATCGTTGGCTGCAAAAATACCGGTCGTTTTTGGCGCTTTTTTTACAAGCATGTCAAAGGCAGTGAACCCTGACCGCATCGAAAAGTCGCCAGAAAGGCGGACCGCATTTTTTTTCGGAATTTGTGCTTCCTCGATTGCCTCCCAATATCCAGCTTCTCGCTGGCGACTCGCGGCGTGGCTGTTGAGACCGCTTAAAAATGCTAGATTTTCATGGCCGCGGTTGATCAAGTAATCCGTGATGCTTCGACCTGCACCTTTTTCATCTATAAAAACATTGATAGCACGCTTCTTCTTCTTACCCGGCGAGATCAAAGCGTAGGGAATTTCGCGTTTCTCAATTTCCCTGATGACCGCCTGATCATCGCTCACTGGGGGAGAAAGTATTAGGCCATCCACTTCAAATCGCAGAAGGTAGTCAAGCAAAGACTGACGGTAAGAGCCTTTTTGAGGGTTCAATTTTTCTGCAACGGCATAGTACCCCTCTTCGGAACAGGCTCGTCGCATGCCCTCGTAAATTTCTGAAACGTAATCCGTATTTGGGTTGTCGTGGAAATGCGAAATGACAAAGCTGCGCTTGCTGGCTAATTGCCGAGCCGAAATGTTTGGCTGATACCCCAGATCCCGGGCAACACCTAAAACTATGTCTCGTTTTTGCTGGCGAACATTAGGTGCGTTATTAAAAACGCGCGAAACGGTCTTTATTGACACGCCTGCCTTTTTAGCAATGTCCTCAATCGTTAATTTCTTATTTGCAGACATAGTTACTCCTATCTACAAATTACAAGATATTCGGCTTGCCGCAAGGCAATTGACCCCTCAGAGCGTGTCGTTAGGACACGAGGCCGTCGCTTTTATTAATTCAACGCCAGTTAAACTTAGGGCCATTGAGCCATCAGTTTCCAACAGGAGTGGTGCGTTCACGGCCTTGAGATTGAGGCCTGCTTCTGAGAAGCATCTGAGTGGTATATTAAGTTTCCGCCATTCACCCAAGTTGCCTTCTGAGAGTGCTTTGGTGATATCAAGTTTTGCGCCGCAATTATCGCCGCATCCAGCGCCCCAGAAAACTGAAGAAGTCGGCTTTTTATCAAGGCGGTAGTGCATTGAAAGGCTGAGTTCAGCGGCATCGCCTACAGAGGTAAGATCCGCCTGCCGCTGGGTCTGCAAGCTAACAAGCCCGCGGCCTCCGCCTTGCCAAGTTATTTGTCGAGCATCTTCCTGAGCTTTGAAGTCGATGCCTTTTGATGATACGACCTTTGCTAGGCTGGATGATAGAAAGGATCGGGCTGGCGTTTTCCAATTAGAGCTATCTCCGAGAAACATGCTGAAAGGTGCCTGTGACGCGCCGCGAGAAATCATTACCCCAGAAAATGCTCCGTTGGGCGCCTCCACTCCTGAATTTTCAGTTAGTGCCGCCATTTGACTGGCTGTGCTTTGATAGTCCAGGCCATATCCAAACGGAAATTGCACGCCACTGCTGCTTTCAGCACTAATTGGTTCCCCGCGTCCATCCGAAGGCCAAGAAAAAGATAGCTTGCCTGAAAAGTCATGGACGATATCGCCAGTTTTATTCGCGGATAGAACGTCAGCAATACCCCCTGCTTGAGTTCCCGGAAGCCAAGCTACAACAAAGGCATCTGATCTGTTGATATGCTTGTTTACCCATAGGGGGCGGCCTGTAAGAAATACTGAAACAACTGGCAAATTTCGCTTTTTCAAAGCGGCCAATTCATTAAGAGCATTGCCATCGTCAAATTCAAAAACTAAATCGCTCATGTCGCCTTTGAATTCAGCATATGGCTTTTCGCCAAAAACAAATATTACGAGGTCAGGGTCGCCAACCAAATCTTTGACTGTTTTGGCATATGTAATTTTGCCGCCAGCAGCCCCGATTTTTTCTTCCAACCCAGCCAAGATAGTCTGACCAGTCTCAAATTCTGAATTTGCATTATCGTCGCCTTGCCACGATAGCGTCCACCCACCTGTTTGTTGGCTCATTGAATTAGCTGCCTCGCCAATGACCGCAATATCGGCTGCAGGATTAAAGGGCAGGAGCCCATCATTATTTTTCAGCAGCACAAGTGATTTACGAACCGCCTCACGCCCAATCGCCTGGTGTTCTGTGTTCCCAAGTACGGCGCGGTCCACGCCCGGGCGGGATGACGGAAGCCCAGCATCAAAAAGCCCCGCACGGATTTTGACTTTTAAAATGCGAACCACCGCCTCGTCGAGCCGGGCCATGGGCACTGTGCCGTCTTTGACTTGACTAAGGAGCGATTCATAAAGCCCTTTCCAACTGTCTGGCGCCATATACATATCTACGCCAGCCAAAAGAGAGTCGGGACAATCTGTTGCGGTGCAGCCGGGAACTTCGGCATGGCCATTCCAGTCTCCAATAACAAAGCCGTCGAAACCCATCTCATCTCGCAGCACTTCGGTTAAGAGCATTTTTGAACCGTGCATTTTTTCTCCATTAACGCTGGAGAATGATGCCATCACGGTTTGGACATCATTTTCAATCGCAGCGTGATAAGGGAAAGCATGAATATCCTTTATGTCTTCCGCACTTCCAATTGTGTCGCCCTTATCAATTCCATACTGAGTGCCGCCATCGCCAACAAAATGTTTTGCCGTGGCAACCACCCGATCCTGGCCGAGAAAATTTTTGTCTCCGGGCCTTCCTTGCAGGCCAAGCAAAATTGCGGCGCCAAGGTCAGACACGAGGTTTTGATCCTCTGAGTAACTTTCATAAGCCCGCCCCCAACGGTCATCTGTTGCCACCGCTAAGGTGGGTGCAAATACCCAGTCTAAAGCAGTTGCCTTAACTTCGCGCGCAGTGGCTCTGCCAATACGTCGCATTAGGTCTGCGTCGCCCGTCGCGCCAAGCGCGGAGTTATGAGGGAAAATAACTGCCATTTGAAGATTATTGTGTCCGTGAACCGCGTCGGTACCCCACAGCAGAGGGATGCCGAGACCGCCATCCGATTTATCAGTGGACGCTTTCCAATAAGCATCAGCGGCATTCACCCATTCTTTCCAAGAAGCTGTTTTGCCTCCGCCAGGTGCTGAATTTCCGCCATTTAGGACTGAGCCAAGGTTGTAGTTTCGGGCGTCTTGGGGCGAAACGGAAGAGATATCACCCTGGATCACCTGACCGACCTTTTCCTCCAAGGTCATTTTAGCCAAAATTTTTCTAGCCTGTGCTTCTGTTGTATCTTCGTTGCCGCAGGAAGCTAGCACTAGGCTTAGCGCCACTGCTCCCGCAGCTTGGAGCAAGCCACTACTCTGTTTTTTTCGTTTTTTATTGATAATTCCCATTTTATCAACTCCTCCACTGAACGCCTGAGTTTTAACTTTTCCTTGGGAAATTTACAAATAATGACAACGTTGTCAAATTTGTGAACTGCATCGCATTTCGATGTGATATTTTTATCACATGCAAATATCAATTCTTAATTAACACGAAAATTTTTTAGCCCTAGATCGCGAGCTGACACACTAAAGGGAGCTAAGCATATGTATTTAAACATAAAAAAAAGTGTGGGTGATATTCTAAAAAAAACGCAGGGATTATTGACAGCGATGGACATTTATTATTTACTTGGTCCGTTTTTGGGCCATTGCGCCTAAATCGCCTGCGGGAGCTATTTATATGCAGGTTAAAAATGGGAAGGACAAAATGCGTAATAATTTTAATGCGTCTTCGAAGCGCAACCTAATGGTGGGCATCTCTGCTTTGGCTTTAACGGCGGCATCAACCGCGGTTACAGCTCAGGAAGCTTCTGATGCAACTGATGAAGTAGTGGTGACTGGTATTAGAGCTAGCCTTGAGCGCTCTCTTGATATCAAACGAAACACAAAGGGTGTCGTGGATGCCATTTCGGCAGAGGATATGGGTAAATTCCCAGATTCAAACCTCGCGGAATCATTGCAACGCGTCACTGGTGTTTCCATCGACCGAGAAAATGGCGAGGGCAATAGCGTAACCGTTCGCGGCTTTGGTGCCGATTTTAATCTGGTCACGCTGAATGGCCGACAAATGCCCACCTCTACGCTTGGCGGAGGCAATGACGCCCCATCAACTCGCTCCTTTGATTTTGCCAATTTGGCATCTGAGGCGGTTGCTGGCGTTGACGTTTATAAGACCGGCCGAGCAAGTGTGCCAAGTGGTGGCATCGGTTCGCTAATTAATATTCGCACTACAAAGCCTCTCGAAGCTCCTGGCTTCAAGGCTACCGTCATGCACAAGTTCGTCAAGGACGAGTCTGCTAATAGCGGCAATGGATCAGCCGAATATTCCGCGTTAGTCAGCAATACATTTATGGACGATCGACTGGGGATTGCTCTTTCGGCTATTTCTCAGGAACGCGAACACAGCGTTAATCACGCACGTGTCCAGTGGTTAGATTGGCGAAATGGCGCGCAAGCGTCTGGAAATGCGATTTTTGATGCGGCAGACAATACTGTCAACGCCCCGTCAGCTGACCAAATCTATTCGTTCCCTCAAAATACGGGTTATGTGATCAAAGACTTCACCCAAGACCGCACGAATTTCCAACTTACCGCCCAGTATGATATCAACGATTCTATCCGGGCTACTGTTGATTACACATTCGCTGAGCGCGATATGAAAATGGACGGCAATGATGTAAGTATTTGGTTCGACAACGCCAACATCAATTCTGCTTGGGGCGACGAGACGCCGGTTCCTTCGGTCATTTACTATGAGGAAGACTTCGGGAACTCCCCGTCAGATCTGGCCATGGGTGCTTTTTCGACCAACAACGTAAACGAAACTGATTCAGTAGGTTTCAACGTCGAATATGATGTCGATGATCGCCTTTCTTTGACACTGGATTTTCATGATTCGAGCGCCGAATCGCGCCCAGATGGCCCCTTCGGCTCGGAAAATGTAATCGGCTCTGCTGTCTTCAATATCGAAAAACAGCGCGTTGATTTCACAAATGAAATCCCAGTGATCACTATCACGCCGCCAGCCGGAGTTACTGATATTTTTGATGTGAATGAGCGTAACGCGACGGGTTCAGTGTTGCACAATGCTTATTACCGCAATGATATCACCCAAGCTCGAGTAGACGGCACATATCAATTCGATAATGATTATATTGATAGCCTCGACTTCGGCTTCTCTTCCTCGGAAAATGAGATCAGGTCTGCCTACGGCTTCATTCAGGCGGACAACTGGGAGGGCGTGAATGTTGATGGCGCGAATATTCCAAATTCAACTTGGGGTCCGACATTAAATCTGCCGTCCCTTTTTGATGGATTGAGTGGGTCTAGCCAAATTTTGGGTAAATACCAGCAGATTGATTTCAACACTCTGCTTACTTATACGCAAAACATTCCTGCGAATGAGGCTAAAGTTACGTCGTGGGGCAGCGCTCTTGTTCCAGTTTGCGGAGACGAACCTGACTGTCAGGCTGACTACACTGTGGACCGTCGTATTTCTGAAGAAACTACATCTTTCTATGTCCAAGCGACAAAAGATTTCGACATTGATGGCATGCCCGGCACTGTTGTGGCAGGCGTTCGATTTGAAGAAACGGATGTTACCTCGACAGCGTTGGTCCCACAGCCGTCGCATGTTGTGTGGACTGGTGCCAACGAGTTGACCGTTGTTTATGAAGACGATAACGACTTCTCGACAATTACTGGCAGCTACGATCACATTCTTCCGGCACTTGATTTTGACATCGACCTAGAAGATGACTTGAAGCTTCGTGCCAGCCTGAGCAGGACGATTACGCGGCCAAGCTATGCAGAAATGCAAGGCGGTCAGACCCTGTCTGGGATCTGGCGTCCGACTTTTGCCAGCGGCGAGCCATTCAACGGAACTGGATCTTCAGGGAACGCGGCTCTTGACCCTTATGAGTCCGATAATATCGATGTATCCCTTGAATATTATTACGGCGATGTCAGCTACGCTTCAATTGGCTACTTCGAGAAAGATGTTTCCAACTGGATTGGTTCTTCGGTCGTCGACGTGACCACAGGTCAGGGACAAGGTGTTCTAGCCGACGCCATACTTGATCCGTCAAATGGCCCTCGGTCTCAGGCCTGTATTGATGGCGGCACTGCTGCTAACAATGCCGCAGTTCGAGATTGCATGTTAGCTGCGGCTACTGGAGAGCTTCGCGGCGAGGCCGGGGATGCCCCATTGGTAGTTCGCATGACCCAGCCGTCTGCAAGTGACCGAGTTCAGACCCTTGAAGGTATTGAATTTGCTTGGCAGCATGAATTGAGCACTTTGCCCTACACTGACATTAGTCTTGACGGGTTTGGTTTTATTGCCAACTACACGATTGTTGATGGGGATGCTGATTATGATAATTCCCTGCCATCATCTGCCGGCAGCCAATTTGCTCTGATCGGGTTGAGTGATAGTGCAAACCTTGTTGGTTACTATGAGAAAGATGGTCTATCAGCTCGTGTGGCATACAACTGGCGAGATCAATTCCTGAATTTTGCAGGGGTAAGTTCTGGGTATGCAGAAGAGTACGAGCAGGTTGACGTGAACATTTCTTATGAGGTTCCAAACACCGGCATAACTCTGACTTATGATGGTATTAACCTTACTGAGGAAAACCGTCGCACGTTCGAACGTAATAATCCTAGTTATGTAACGTTCGCGATGCCTGGTTCTGCTCGCCATTATATTGGCGCTCGGTATACCTTCTAATTATACTCTGGGGCCGCTTGACGGCCCCAGAAACTTTTTTGGAGCCTTTATGCAAGCAGCGGCGCTGTGAGTGTAAGGGCTCTCGACTTTTGGTGAGACAAAAAGACTTCTTGAGAAGTCGGTCATCCTGTTATTTATTTTCAAATGAAATGAGGGAATTATGGCAAATCAAAAACCACTGCTTAAGACAGAGCATAAAGATTTAACTATTGCCTTAAACCGTCGGCCCGAATATGGAGATGCAGTTCTTGCCGCTGTGACTTTCCCAGCTGAATTTCGGCACATTCAACACTATTATCCAATTTGTTTCCGCAAAGACGAGGAGACGAAAGAAGTCCAAGCTTTAGCTTTGTTTGGCTTCGAGCAAGGCGAAAACCTCTTCATTAAAGATGAGAAATGGGACGCCCAGTACATTCCTATGACAATCGAAATCCAGCCTTTTCTGATTGGTCTAGACAATAAGAACACTGAGACGGGATCCATATATATTGATATGGATAGCCCACGAGTAAACCCCACCGATGGTGGCACGCGTGTTTTCAATGAAGACGGCTCGGAGACAGATTACTTGGCCTATGTCAGGCAGCGCCTCGAGGCGCTTCATCAAATGAGCGCAAGTACTCAGGCATTTTATGAATTTTTAGAGAAATTTGATTTGTTGGAGCCATTTGTGCTTGAAGTCGGGTTTGTGGATGGAACTGCTCGGCGGTTAAAGGGTTTCCATACCATTCATGAAGAGCGTTTCCGATCGTTGGATGGAAAGGTTATACAAGAAATGTGGGAGCTGGGTTACCTGCTGCCGTGTTTCATGATGTTTGCTTCGCTCTCATCGATCACCGACTTAGTTGATCGAAAAAACGTCCAAATAGGTAACAGGGAGGAGGGCTCCGGCGAATGACGGCGACCTTGGACATATCAGAATATGATGCCAAAGATCTGACTGGCCTCGATGAGCTCGTGGCAACTCAAAAGCCTTTTGTTGTGCGCGGATTGATAAACCATTGGCCCTTAAAGAAAATGGGCGAAGGCTCTTTTGAGCGCCTGTCGGAATACCTTTTGTCTCACTCTGAGGCGCGGAAGATGGTAACCCATATCGGAAATTACTCGTCAGCCGAGCATATAGGCTACAATGACAGCATGGAAATGAATTTCCGCACGGAGGAGTTGGATTTGAATTCCGTTTTGGAACGCATAAAGCATTCCTATACAGGCGATACCAACGAATTGGTCTATGTCAGCTCCGTAGAAATAAAAAAGTATTTTCGCAATTTGGGCGACGAAAATAACGTTGATTTGGGTGACAGAGAAACGCGAGCTGGCATTTGGATAGGTTCCAAAAATACTGTCCCAACACATTTTGATTTTCCGGATAATTTGGCTTGTGTGGCAGTTGGTAAGAGAAAATTCACTTTATTTCCGCCAGAGCAAACCAGAAATTTATATCCTGGGCCTCTGGATAATACCCCGGCGGGCCGGTCTATCAGCTTGGTAGACACTGAAAACCCCGACTATGAAGCGTTCCCTGACTATATCGATGCCCAGTCAGTTTCAGCTAGTGTTGAATTGGAGGCCGGCGACGCTATTCATATTCCCAGTATGTGGTGGCATAGCGTTAAGGCCACTAGCGACTTCAATATACTGGTGAATTACTGGTGGCGAGATAACAGTTTTTCTGGAGAACCAGATGCGGCGTTAATCCATGCAATTCTCGCCATCAGGGATTTGCCTGAACATAAAAAAAAGATCTGGTCCGACATGTTTTCGCATTATGTTTTTGACTGTACTTCGGAGACTTTTGACTACATACCTGAAGATGCGAAAGGTATTTTAGCCCCGCTGACGCCGGGCCTTGCTGCGCGAATTAGAAATTTCTTGCGTCACGTTATTAACTAGTTAATGAATTCGCTGGAGGAAATATGAATGCGTAAAATAGTGATCGCGGGCGGAGGAACGGCGGGCTGGATGACCGCTGTGGCTTTCGCCAATACCATGGGCGAAACTGTCGACCTGACACTGGTGGAATCCGACGCCATCGGAACGATCGGTGTTGGGGAAGCTACAATTCCACCAATGATAACCTTCAACAATTTAATGAAAATTGATGAAGCTGAGTTCATGCGCGAAACTCAAGCAACATTCAAATTGGCCATTGCCTTTGAAGGTTGGAAGGAAAGAAATCATCGCTATATCCATCCATTTGGTCAGGCCGGGCACGATCACTGGACATGCGGGTTTCAGCACTTTTGGTTAAATGGGAAAGATCGTGGCCATCACGAGGACTATAGTCTCTATAGTCTTGAGTCTACCGCGGCGGATAATTTCAAGTTTGGGCACTTACCTGATAAGCGAATTAGTTACGCATATCACTTGGACTCGGGCAGATATGCACGCTATTTACGCCGGATTTCAGAGGCCAATGGTGCAAAGCGGATCGAAGGGAAGATCCACAGCGTTGAGTTGAATAATGAAAATGGCTACATCGACCACCTTGTTCTTGAAGATGGTCAGCGCGTAGAAGGTGATTTTTTTGTCGATTGCACGGGCTTCCGAGCCCTGCTGATAGGGGATGCGCTGGGTGTGGGCTTTGAAGATTGGTCACACTGGCTGCCCAATGACTCTGCAATTGCTGTCCAAACAGAATCTATTCATCCCCCAGCCCCCTATACTCGTTCTCTCGCGCATGAGGCTGGCTGGCAGTGGCGCATTCCGCTGCAACATCGCATGGGGAACGGAATTGTATATTGCAGCAAATATATGGATCAAGAAAAGGCACTTCAAACACTCTTAGAAAGCGTGGAGGGGGAAACCCTAACGGAGCCTAATTTTATTCGTTTTCAAACTGGTGCGCGCGCCAAACATTGGGAAAAGAATTGCGTCGCCGTTGGCCTCTCGTCTGGGTTTATGGAACCGTTGGAATCAACAAGTATTCACTTGATACAAAGAAACGTAATACGTCTTCTGCATATGTTGCCCAATGATGAGATCTGCCAAAATGACGTTGATGAATTTAATAAGCAGGCTGAAATAGACATGGAACAGATTAAGGATTTCTTAATCTTGCACTATGTAGCAAATAACCGAGAAGGTGAGCCCTTCTGGGATTATGTCCGTGAGATGGCTATTCCAGAGTCATTGCGCCATCGAATAGATCTATTCCGAAAAACAGGGCGGATATTCAGACATAATGACGAATTGTTTGCTGAGAACTCATGGGTTCAGGTGATGATGGGGCAGGGGATTGTTCCAGAGTCTTATCATCCAATTACCACTAAAATGCGGGATGAAGAGGTTTCACATTTTTTGAAAACCCTGAAAGACAGTGTCGCTGCCACGGTCGATAATCTGCCCTCGCACAGTGATTATATTGCTAAATATTGCCCTGCCGAGAAATAGGGCTAGCATGTGGAGATATAAAATGTTTTTTCGAATTTCAGTCATATTACTCCTGGCGTTTTTTCCTGCCGGCAATGCGCAATCAAACTCGGCGGGTAATGAGTGGGAGCTTGTCTGGTCGGATGAATTTGATGGCAATAGCCTGAATACGGCCAAGTGGAATTTTGAGGAAGACTGCTACGGCGGGGGCAACAATGAGCGCCAATGTTATACAAAAAGCAAAAAAAACGTCTCTGTCTCGGATGGCTTTTTGAAAATTACCGCGCTGAAGCGCAAAACCAAGGGCTTCGCGTTTCCAAAATCTTGGAGAGAGGGCGCCGAGGGTAGCCTGAGAGGCAAAAAACGCTTCGAAAAAGTGAAGAGGCCTTTTTCTTCGGGCAGGATCACAACGAAGAACAAGGGCGATTGGTTATACGGCCGCTTCGAGGCTCGAATGAAACTGCCGCTCGGCCAGGGAGCGTGGCCGGCTTTTTGGATGCTACCAACTTCCAATTCTTACGGAACTTGGCCGCTGTCCGGTGAGATAGATATAATGGAAGCAATTAATTTGGGTCAGTCTTGTGACGTTTGCGAGGGGGGTCGTGAGGACCGAATTCATGGAACGCTGCATTTTGGTAATCCATGGCCCAAAAACAACCAAGCCACTGCCGAAGTTCATCTGGCGTCGAATGTGCCGGGCTTCCATCACTATGCGATGGAATGGTACCCAGACTATATGAAATGGTTCGTCGATGGCCAATTGTATTCGACAATAAAAAAAGATCAGTGGTTCACTAAGGGTGCCTCCGCAGAAAATGAGAGGGCTCCCTTTGATCAGCCTTTTCATATTATCCTTAATCTGGCTGTGGGCGGCAAATGGCCGGAAGAAAATAATGACGTTGGCTACTTTTCCATGGACTACCCTAAATCTGTCGAGGTTGATTTTGTCAGGGTTTATAAATGTCCTGTGGCACAAGACGGCGGCTCGTGTTCGTTCTCGTCGAACTAAACTTCGTTTGCTACCGCTAGGGTGCTGATCAAAACGGGCGCATCTTTAGAAACAGGGATATCTCCGCTTCGTTCGCTCTAAGTCAAGCAGCTCTCAAGCGCTTTCTAATTGGTCGGCCTAGAATACCATTCTATGTACCGACCGTTTGTAAAAAATTAAACGCTTAGAAATAAGGGCTTGCTCATTTAAGCGAAATGTAATAATTATGACAGCGCTGTCACAAATCTCTCCCGATTGTGACAGCATCTTTTTTTCATAACTGTTAGTTGAAGTGGCCTTTTGAGGTTTCGGTGAATTAAAATTTCCGGATTAGGCTGCTGCGGTTTTGCGACCATTTTGTGGGTTAAGGGAGAAACTGAAATAGCGGCCATGTCTGGTATTGACAGCAGGCAAGGCTGACACTGTGACACTTTTCACACACTAGCAATTTTTATATCAAAAGAGCCGCCCGTCACCGCAAATTAAGCAGGGATGGCAGCCGAAAAAATAGATAAATATATGAAAACAATAAGAAAAAAAATTTTGTCAGCAAAGTCGATTATTCCCGACTTTTTTATTGACAGCGATGGACATAATTTTGTTTATTCTAGTGTGCTCTAGGTTGAGGGACCTTGGCGCGGCCTGCGGGAGTTTTTGTGCAGGTTTAAAAAATGGAAAAGTTTTTAAATGTGAGGGAAACTATGTCTATAGAGAAATCAACTGAGGCCGCAGATATAATTAAATCTGGAGAGCTTGCGACTGTTATCGACAATAATGTCGATCACGCGGCTGTTCAGGGCGAGGCCGATGTTTACGCCGCAAACACTGTGGCGCCTGATCAAGTTGCTGGCCTAGAAGCGGCCAAGCAAACAATTGCGGCCGATAACGGAATTCAATTGAAAAAAGAAAAAGAGGAAGACGAAGATCGCCTTGACAAAGTCGTTGACGATGGCACGCCCGTCATTGTCGAAACCCATTCCATGCGTATGGATGACGACGGCGCTGCTCAAGTGTCTCAAGATGCCAATTATCAGGACCTTGAGGGATATAGTTTCTTGGAGGGGTCATCCAGCCAAGAAGATGCCTACCTTTTAAGCGCAGCGGAAGGCGCAAGTGCTGGATCAGGATGGCTGGATGCGCTGAGCTTAGACGCTCTGGGGTCTACCGCCGCCTCGCAGCTTGGCTTGTTTGCCCTGGGCGCTGCCTTGACTGCTTCAGCTGCAGACGAAGATGACTATCGCGCGGGCTCATCTTACACAGCGCCAAGCGCTGGCGGTGATGCTGGCGGTGACGCTGGCGGTGATGCTGGCGGTGATGCTGGCGGTGATGCTGGTGGTGACGCAGGAAACGGAGAGCCTATCACGAATCCTACCGCCCCCTTGGAAGCTGGCGCAAATGTTATATCTTTGTACAGTGAAGCTGCGGGATACGGGCCAAATGCCTTGGATGATGCTGGCATAACTAATTGGTCACAAAGCGGCGCGGTAACGGAAATTGATATTTCTGGCAATGAAGTCAAAAAATTCGACTCGACCGTCTTTGCAGGCTTCGAGCCCGCCCAAATAGATGCCAGCACTATGAACACGCTTAATGTCAGCTTGTATCGGACTGCTGAATCAAATTTTGAAATCAAACTCGTCGATTACGCCTCTAGGGCTTATGACCCGGCCACAAATAAAGAGGCGGCGATCGAAATAGATGTAGCTGATATGCCAATTAATAGTTGGTCTACGCATTCTATTGACATGGCGGACTTCGTGGCCGCGGGATTAACTAGCTCTGCAAATATTGCGCAGATCATCCTCAAGCCAATGGGTGGTGCTGAAACGTTCTATCTGGACGATTTCTACTTTGGTCTAAATGGCTCGAGCCCCGTTCCTACAACGGGCCCGACCCCGCCTACTGAGGCTGCAGCAAATGTGGTATCTCTGTACAGTGATGCCGCTGGATATGGTCCAAACGATTTGAACGACCTTGGCGTAACAAATTGGTCTACCACGGGCCCAGTTACGGAGATCGACCTAGGCGGAAACGAAGTCAAGAAGTTCGAGGGAACGACTTTTGCCGGTTTTGAACCGCCGCAAACAGATGTCTCCGCCATGACTACGCTAAATATTAGTTTGTTCCGGACAGCCTCTTCAGATTTTGAGGTCAAACTTGTGGATTGGCCGACTGGGGCTTGGAACGAGGCCACTAACGTCGAGGCTGCAATAAATATATCTGCTGCTGACATGCCAGTGAACACCTGGTCTACGCATTCTATTGACATGGCGGACTTCGTGGCCGCGGGCTTAACTAGCTCTGCAAACCTTGCGCAGATCATTGTTAAACCAATGGGTGGCGCTGAAACGTTCTACTTGGATGATTTCTATTTTATCGCTTAGCCGCTAATTATAGCCCTTAGCGAATTCGAAACGGGGCGGCGGGGTACTAAACCCTGTCGCCCCATTTATTTAAATGGCGGATAATCTAAATAAATTTAAATAATCGACTGCGCAGATAATGATGGCTTTAAATTAAACGTTCGCCTAAGAGCCCGCGAAAAATTTTGATTAATTAGTGGTTGTGGTTAGTAGCATTTTCCAAGATAAAGATGACGATATGCGCCAGAAACTTCTAGATGAAGCTAAAAAGCTGCGAAATAATGCTGCGGACAGAGCTAGTCGCCTCGTTATAGGCTTTTTGCTGGCTTTTTTTTCTATTAATTTTTCTTACGCAGGCAATGATACAGACTTACCAGCTTTAAAAATCAACGAAGCTCTGGCCTTGGCAGTTAAATACCATCCCCTTATCTCCGCAAAGGAATTAGAATATCAAGCGGCTAAGAGTGATTTGAACGCCGCTAGGTGGTCAATTTTCCCAAATGCAAGCTTCAGTTTCCGCGGATATCAAAAGGATGACGAACAAGATTTGCCCGATCAAGAAGTTCTTACAGTTTCTCAGCCTGTTTGGACCGGCGGGAAGCTCTCAGGAAATGTCAGCCTAGCAAAGGCGAAACGAGATGTGGCGCAGTTTGCCCTCGTTGAGGCTGAACAGCGGCTTTTGGAAGACACAGCCCGTGCGGTCATCGAATTGGGCCTTGCCGAGGCAAAAATAGATATATCACTCAACAATGTTAAAGAACACGAGCGCCTCTTTGGAATAATTGAACGCCGCGTCCAAGCCTCAACCAGCCCTGAAGTGGACCTGCGGTTAGCGAGAGCCCGATTAGCATTTTCGCGATCTCAACTGTTACAAAACTCTAATGCTCGTGAGGTCGCCAAGGCAACGCTCGAACAGCTAATAGGGCGGCCTGTGTCACGCGTCACAATTTCAAAAGATTACGGCTTCAATAAAGAACCATTGCCAGCCAATGAGGACGCCGCAGTGAGCTTCTCACCAAAAATCCGCAAAATGCGGGCCGAAATAGATGGTTTGAAGGCATTAGAAAAAGTAAGTAAATCTTCGTTGCACCCCCAACTCTCGATCGGCTATGAAAAGCGGTATGGAGAATTATCTGCCAATGAAGACGATGAGCAGGTGTTTCTTGGATTAGAGTTCCAGCCTGGCGCTGGCTTTTCTGCTCTCTCTTCGATTAACGTAAGCCAAGCCCGCAAAGCAGCTTTGTTGGATTCCTTGCGCGCTCTTGAGCGTGATATTCGCCGAGAAGTGCAAATCACTTGGCGCGAGATTGCGGCCGCAGAAATGCAATTGTCTCCAACCAATCTGCTTGTCGAATCTACTGCAGATGTAGTGAGTTCTTATCTCAGGCAATATACTGTCGGCAGAAAATCCTGGCTCGATGTCCTTAATGCGCAAAGAGAGCTTGTCCAAGCAAGGCAGTCCCTCGAGGACCACAAGGCCAGTCTTAACATAGCGTCTTACAAAATGCAGATACTAGTTGGGGACCTCAATAGAAAAATAGTATTGAACCAAAATGAATAGTCCCAAAATAAATATGCAAGAGCTTGATGAGGCCGAATTCGACCCGGCTTCGAAATTACTTGCGCCACTTTTGGTCAGAATATCAGCGCTCGCTGGGGTGGCCGTGCCCCTCCATCGCTTTGCTTATCCCGAAAAAAGCTCTGACGGCATAAAAATCTCAAAGCTAGAGCCTGTCAATAAGGCAATCGAATTATGGAAAGTGAGATTTGCGGATAGCCAATCACTTTTAGTTGAGCATGAAAATATTTCGAAACCTAATTTGCCATTATTGTGGATTTCGGAAGAAAATGAGGAGCTTGACGCTCGCATTATCCGAGGCATTCAGAACCAAGGTTTTTTAGTTGAAAATTGTGAGGGTAAAACAGAGTTTTTCTCGAAAGACCAAATAGCGGGCGGCAAAGTAATCAAGCTTTCCGTAGATGAGACAGACCTTCTTGAAGGCGGGCAGACAGACTTAAGCGCTAAAGATTGGTTTTATGCAGCAATCAGAAAGCGCAGAGCGGTCTTCATAGAAGCAGTGTTCGGCACATTTATGGTAAGCATTTTCGGTCTAATGTCGGCTTTGTATACAATGCAAGTTTATGATCGCGTGGTGCCCACAAATGGTTTTAGTACTTTGTGGGTGCTCACAATTGGCGTTCTTTTAGCAATTGCGTTTGAATTTGTGATGAAGCTAGTTAGAGCGAAAATGGTCGATAGGGCTAGCATGGCTATCGATTTAGAGTTATCGAGCGTTTTCTTTGGGAAGGCTCTCGACATCAGAGCTGAGTCAAGGCCTCGAACAGTTGGCACGTTTGCTTCCCAAATCCGACATTTTGAGTCGGTCAGGAACTTTATGACGTCTACAACTCTTTTTATCCTCGCGGACGCGCCATTCGCTTTGTTTTTTATTTTCGTTATCTATTTGATCGCTGGCCCCGTTGCCTTGGTCCCCTTAACCATGCTGCCACTGGGCTTCCTCATTGGCTTTGTGATGAAAGGGCGTGCGGAGAAGTACACAGCAGAGCACATGGAAGAATCAAACAAAAAAAATGGGCTTCTTATCGAGGCTATCGATGGGATAGAATCTGTAAAAGCGGTTTCTGCCGAGTGGAAAATCAAAGAAAGGTGGAGGGATTTAACCCTGCAAATAAGTTCCAGCGAGCTGAAAACCAAGTTGCTGACTTCAATATCTACAAGCTCCACACAGTCTATACAACAATTGAGCTATGTTGGAATAATTGCGACAGGTGCCTTCGCAATTTCTCAGGGGAACCTCACGATGGGAGGGCTGATTGCTTGTTCAATCATTTCGGGCAGAGCGCTTACCCCACTCGCACAAATTCCGAATTTAATTGTTCAGTGGAAGCACGCGAAAATTGCGCTCGACGTCCTCGATGGAATTATGGCGATGCCGAGCGAACACAGTCCCGACCGGCATATTGTACCTGATAGCTGCTCCGGCAAAATAACAGTCTCGGATTTAAGCTTTTCTTACGAGGAAAATACCTCGCCACTAGAGATTAAGAAATTGGAAATAAATCCGGGCGACAGGATAGCCGTTCTTGGTGCAGTGGGTTCCGGTAAATCTACTTTATTGAAATTATTGGCCGGGCTCTACCGACCTCAATTGGGAAAAGTATTTCTCGATGATGTAGACATGCAGCACATAGCGGTCGAGTATTTGCGGGAACAAATAGGTTATCTGCCACAGGAAGTCAGGCTCTTCAACGGGACACTTCGGGAAAACCTAGTTCTTGGGTTGCCTGTATTAAGCGACAGTCAAGTTCTTGGCGCAGCAGCAAAAACAAGTCTTGATAGAGCAGTTCAAAGCCATCCGAAGGGGCTAGACATAATGATTTCGGAAGGGGGCAAGGGATTATCTGGAGGTCAAAGGCAGATGGTCGGCCTTACACGCCTATTGCTGGCGCGACCACGGCTAATGATACTTGATGAGCCTACGGCCTCGATGGATGTTCACTTGGAAGCGAAAATAGTCGACCATTTATTTCAGGATGCCGACAAAGATAGTGTTCTTGTGATGGCAACTCACAAAGCTGGTGCAATGAAACACATAAATAGAATCATAGTCATGGAAGCAGGCAAGATAGCTATTGATGGACCAAAAGACAGGGTGGTGGAAGAATTGAATAAACAGGCCGCCGCTAGGGGTTCGCGGTGAAGCTTTTAAATTTTCTAAAACGTAGCATTTTAGCTTCAGGCGACAGTGCGGATGAACTTAACAAAGCCCTCGAGGGGCCGCGTTGGGTTTTGCGAATTACTGCGCTGTCACTGCTCGGCTTTCTGCTCTGGGCCTATGCTTTCGAGATTGATCAAGTCGCGAGAGCACCTGGGGTCATAATGCCGAGCTCAAAAGTCCAAATAATTCAGTCCAAGGACGGCGGAGTTCTTCTCTCTCTTCCTGTTCAGGCCGGTGATGAGGTGGCAAAGGGTCAAGTAATTGCGAGGTTTGACCAAACTGACGCCCTCGCGGATTATCAAGATGCAAAAGCTAGAGTGGCAAGTTTGCAGGCAAATATGGCTAGACTGAGAGCTGAAATGGACGGCGTTGAACCAGTTTTTTCTTCAGAAACTGCTCAATATCCTAAATTTTTAAAGAGCCAGCTTTCTTTGTTTAAGAAAAGGAAGGCGAGCCAAACCGAAGAGTTAGCTTCTTTAAATAAGATACTCAAACTGGTTAGAGAAGAAATTGATATGAATGAGCCACTCTTGGATTATGGCGACGTGAGTCGAACAGAGATACTAAGGCTCAGGCGCCAAGAGGCTGAGCTCAGTGCTGAGATAACAAATAAACGGAATACTTATTTTAAGGATACTCAAGCCGAATTTAATGAAACTGAAGAAGAATTAGAAAGTGTAAAGCAGGCTTTAGTCCAAAAGAAACGGCAACTGGGACAAAAAACCCTCAATGCCCCATTGAGAGGGATTGTTAAAAATATTCGGGTGACCACCGAGGGCGGAGTGATACGACCGGGTGAGGATGTCATGGAAATTGTGCCCATTGAAGAAGATTTTGTGATCGAAGCAAAACTATCACCCGCGGACGTCGGTTTTGTTCACATTAATCAAGACGCAACGGTCAAGGTGGATGCATTCGATTACACAATTTATGGAAATCTTGAGGGGCGGGTTGTTTACATCAGCGCGGATACGCTGGAGGAACGAGCAAGCAATGGTGATACTCCCTATTATAGAATTAATGTTCGAACTAAGGGTCGGCGGTTTACAGGTGTCCCCGATAGGGATCTCCAAATTTTGCCTGGCATGACAACTCTAGTGGAAGTAAAAACTGGCAAGAACACCATTCTAAATTATCTGTTGAAACCGATTTCCAAAACAATCTTTGAGTCATTGGGTGAAAGATAACCGCTCTCTGCGTAGTTAAAAGCAAGCTGGATTGAGGCGCATTTTCAAAATCGATTAACGTAACAATCACGCTTGAAAGTGGGCAACTTTTGGTTCATTGTGAGAGCCATGACAACGCTGTCACATTTGTCTCTTTGTGCGGCGCTAATCTGGGGGGAGGAGACCTATGCTTTCATCAATTGATCTAACGGTGATTGGGATTTACGCAATCATTTTACTGAGTGTGGCACTTTACGTTTCGACCCGCAAAACTGCCGCAGACATGTCAAGTGAGGACTATTTTTTAGCCGGGAAATCGTTACCGTGGTGGGCCATAGGCGCATCGCTGATAGCCGCTAACATATCGGCTGAGCAGATTATTGGCCAGTCGGGCCAAGGATTCGTCGTGGGTTTAGCCATCGCCGCGTATGAATGGCAGGCAGCAATAGTTCTGGTAATTGTGGCTAAGTATTTCTTGCCAATTTTCCTCGAAAAAAAGATCTATACGATGCCGCAATTCCTTGAACTGCGCTTTGGGCAAACGATTAAGTCGATGATGGCAGTCTTTTGGGTGGTTCTGTACACCGCGGTAAACCTTACGGCAGTTTTATGGCTTGGAGGATTGGCCCTGACTGCTCTTACTGGTTGGAACGTGGTAGCCTCTATGGTTGGCTTAGCTGCCTTTGCGGTAGTTTATTCATTATATGGCGGGCTGAAAGCGGTAGCGCTGACCGATATAATACAAGTAGTAGTATTAGTCGCCGGCGGTTTCGCAATAACGGGAATTGTGCTTTCGCTAGTAGGCGATGGCGCAGGTGTTTTTGCTGGGCTTGGGACGCTGATGGGAGAAATCCCAGGGCATTTTCAAATGATACTATCCCCTGAAAATCCGAGCTATAACAACCTTCCTGGAATCTGGACGCTTTTGGGCGGGCTCTGGGTGCTTCACTTTTCTTATTGGGGCTTCAATCAGTATATTATTCAACGGGCTTTGGGAGCGGAGAGCCTCGCTGAAGCTCAAAAAGGCCTAGTTTTTGCAGCGTCGCTGAAGTTACTGATACCTGTAATTGTTGTCATTCCCGGCATCGCAGCGCTGTATTTAGCCCGCGAGGGACAATTGGATATGGTGCGTTTAGCGTCCAGTCCTGATTCAACTTATGGAATTCTGATGGGACTGGTGCCAGAAGGGCTACGTGGGCTTGTCTTTGCAGCCCTGATTGCAGCAATCGTATCTTCTTTGGCATCAATGATGAACTCTATCTCCACCATTTTTACGATGGATATATACAGAGACTTTATTTCGCCTGGGAGGACGGAAGCGCACTATGTGGGCGTAGGTCGCCTGACCTCTGCAGCTGCAATTTCAATTGCAGTATTTTTAGCCAAGCCTTTTCTTGGTGGTATGGAAAGTGCATTTCAAGCAATACAAGAATATACGGGTTTCATAGCGCCAGGTATTGTATCTGTGTTTCTGCTCGGTATGTTTTGGAAGGGCTGTAATGCGCGAGGAGCGTTCGCAATGCTGATTGTCTCTGTTTTAGCCAATATCGCGCTAAAATTTTGGTCGCCTGACTTGGCCTTCGTCATTCGGATTTGGTTTGTTTTCCTTAGCTGCCTCGCAGTTGGTTATTTCGTCTCGTCTATGGCACGGGCGGAGGACCCGCGGGCAGTAGACATGGATGGAATTAACTTCTCGACGTCTCGCGGATTTAACCAATCGGCGATTGCGCTTACTGCTGTTTTGATTGTTATATATGCCTACTTTTGGTAATTGCAGGTGAATTAGAGAGTTCATCTTTATGAAATATTTTGTGACCGCCATTTTTGTTTGTTTAGGCAGTAGTGGCGCAGTTAATGCCAACGACTATAACTACCATGCTCATACCTCGTTTTGGGGGGGCGTAAAGCTTAACGGGCTTGCGGTAGAAGAAGATGTTCGGAGTTTAGACGCAGAAGTTAGTTTGGCGACAATACCGTATGTACCTAAACTTAGCTACAAACGACAGGCTTACGAGTACCGAGACAGTTTTGATGGATGGCGCAGTGGGGGGGCTCATTCACTGACGGCTCATCTTCCTTACGGACTTACTTTAGAAGCTGGACATCGTATTGATGGCTTTGGGGATCGGACCTCAGACTTTGTTGGTCTGACCTTTACCTATTCAAATCTAAAGGATCATTATAACAATATGTATCATGGCAAGATTAGTGCGACCCAAGAAACCGCACAAAAAAGAAGAAATAAAGGAGGTCGACTTTGGTCAATAGTGGCACCATTGGCGTTGGGATTGGCGGTTGGTGAGTTAATGGCAGATGATGCGCCAAGGACCAGGCTCGCAAGTACAGCAAACACTGCACCTGGCACGGGTAACACTAATAATAATCCCCCAGCTGGCAACGGCGACAATTCCGGAAGCCCCTCAAGCCAGTGGAATATGGTCTGGAATGACGAATTTAATGGCAATGCCTTAGACACAAGCATGTGGAGTAGCACAGACAGCTATGGCCGTGATCAATGTTTCGGTGGAGGAAACAATGAGCAACAATGCTACACCAGTCATGAAAGCGCTTCTCAGAATATCACGTTTTCTAACGGCAAACTCGTCCTAACTGCTCGCCAAGCGACGGGGTTGGGCTGGGGTCGAACCTATACGTCTGGACGAATCCAGTCGAATGGGAAAGGTGATTTTACATATGGAAGGTTTGAGGCATCCATCAAACTTCCAACTGGCCAAGGGTCTTGGCCTGCCTTTTGGATGCTCCCGAGCATAAATAGTGTGGATTGGCCCAGTCGGGGGGAAATAGACATTATGGAAGCTATTAATCTCGGTGGTTCCGGAAATGGAACTATTCATGGCACAGCACACTTTGGCGACCCGCACACATATTTGGGCGGATCCGATATTATATCTGATGTAAACGCCTTTAACACGTATGCGGTAGAATGGTATCCCGATGAAATAAGATGGTTTTTGAATGGCAATCAATATTATCAACTATCTCAGGACAGGTGGTTTTCCAGCGATGCCCCTGGGGACACCAATGCTCCTTTCGATCAAAACTTCCACCTTATTTTGAACTTTGCTGTTGGCGGACAGTGGCCAGGGAATTCGGATGGCCAAAATTTCCCCCGTCAAATGGAAGTTGATTATGTGCGCGTTTATGAATGCCCAGGAAATGATTACTCTGCTTGTAAGCAGTAACTGTTATATCTTCTTATAGACCTCTGAACCGCCAACACGAAACTCTATAGACTTTTCGGCCATACCGGCCTTAAGTGCCTCGTCTGGCTGCACGTTAAGCTTGGCGGCGTACTCGCGGACATCTTGTGTGATTTTCATTGAACAAAAATGCGGACCGCACATGGAACAAAAGTGAGCAACCTTCATAGATTGCTTCGGTAAAGTTTCGTCGTGATAACACCGTGCTGTATCTGGGTCGAGTGAAAGGTTGAACTGGTCTTCCCAACGGAACTCGAAACGTGCCTTACTAAGCGCATTATCGCGAATCTGTGCACCGGGATGGCCTTTGGCTAGGTCGGCAGCATGAGCCGCTAATTTATATGTAATTATGCCGGTTTTCACGTCATCCTTATTGGGTAGGCCAAGATGCTCTTTGGGCGTGACATAACAGAGCATCGCGGTTCCATACCAACCGATTTGCGCTGCTCCAATGCCAGATGTAATGTGGTCATAGCCAGGCGCTATATCGGTGGTTAGAGGTCCCAAAGTGTAGAATGGCGCTTCATCGCACCAGTCCAATTGCTTCTCCATATTTTCTTTGATCAGCTGCATTGGTACATGGCCGGGCCCTTCAATCATCACTTGCACATCATGTTGCCAAGCAATTTGGGTTAGTTCGCCCAGCGTTTCCAGCTCGCCCAATTGTGCTGAATCGTTTGCGTCATAGATCGAGCCCGGGCGCAGGCCGTCGCCTAACGAGAACGAGACATCATAGGCTTTCATAATCTCGCAAATCTCTTCGAAATGTGTGTATAGGAAACTTTCCTCATGATGCGCCAAGCACCATTTGGCCATAATCGAGCCGCCGCGTGAAACAATGCCGGTCATGCGCTCAGCTGTCAGAGGTACATATTTTAACAGCACGCCCGCATGAATGGTAAAATAATCAACTCCCTGTTCGGCTTGCTCGACCAGCGTGTCGCGGAACATATCCCAGGTCAGTTCTTCCGCCTTGCCATCAACTTTTTCAAGTGCTTGATAAATTGGCACCGTGCCGATAGGTACAGGAGAATTTCTTAAAATCCATTCGCGAGTCTCGTGAATGTGCTTGCCGGTCGAAAGGTCCATAATAGTATCAGCACCCCAGCGAATGCCCCAGCTCATTTTATCGACCTCCTCGCCAATTGACGAGGTAACCGCGCTATTGCCAATGTTGCCGTTAACCTTCACCAAAAAATTGCGCCCGATAATCATCGGCTCGCTTTCTGGATGGTTGATATTAGCGGGAATAATGGCACGCCCGCGCGCTACTTCTTCTCGCACGAAATCTGGCGTAATCTCTTCGCGCAATTTTGCGCCAAAGGCCTCGCCGCCATGCTGGCGCGTCAACATATCGGCCATGCGTTTGCCCTTATCGCCGATGGCTGCCAGACTTTCCATATAGGCATGGCGGTTTTGGTTCTCCCGAATGGCGATATATTCCATTTCCGGCGTGATTATGCCTTGCCTTGCATAATGCATTTGGCTGACATTTTTGTTCGGTTTGGCCCGCCGGGGGGCGCGCTGCAAATTGAAACGCAGCGCCGCCAGTTTATCGTCGCCCAGCCGCGCTCGTCCGAACTTAGAGCTGGGCCCGTCAAGCAGCTCCGTGTCGCCGCGCTCCACAATCCAATTCTGCCTCAAGGGTTCAAGCCCGTCGCGAATATCAACGGTCTTGTCGGGGTCGGTATAGGGACCAGATGTGTCATAAACATAGACTGGCGGATTTTCTTCACCGGTTTGGCCCGATAGCGCCATGTCGGTCGGCGTGTCATCTTGGTTGATTTTGCGCATCGGAACGCGAATATCGGGGCGCGAGCCGGTAATATAGACTTTCTCGCTCCTCGGCAGCGGGGCAATTGAGGCGTCGTCAAGCCGCGCTGCATCGCGCGAAAAACCTGCTCTTTTGTCATTAGCGGTCTTATTGGGTGTCATTTTATTTTGAGACATGGCATGGATCCTTGAGCGAAAGCGGAACAAAGCGACAAGGGTGCGTTAAACAGGCACTCCCTGCAGCGGCATAATCCGTGAACAGGTACAAAGGGTATGCTCTCACCGGCCGCAAGCTCATTGCCGGACCCCCGTGCAAGATTCAATCTAAACGGCGCCGCACGCGAGCGCAAGGCAGGGCTTCAAAAAACCCGTGTGTTAAGGCGGAAAATACTTGAGTTGCCGAGTTTTTAATGGTTATCATTTATGACGCATGCGTCATCGTTTTTTGGCGCACGAATATTTGACCGGGAGTGGGTTATGAGCGAAGCCATTAAACAGGAAACCGTGCCGGGGTATGATTATGCCTATAATACTCCATTGGAGGATTTGGACGTATCCAATCCGCATTTGTGGCCGTCACAAGAAATGTGGCCGATATTTGAGCGTTTGCGCGATGAAGACCCGCTGCATTATTGCAAAGATGGCTGGACTTCAGAAGTGCGCACAGAAATGGATGAGCCCATCGGCCCCTATTGGTCGGTGACCCGCTATGAGGATATTATGGCGGTCGATACAGACCATAAGCGTTTTTCTTCCGAGCCGGCAATTGTTCTGCCCAATCCGGCGGCTGATTTTGAATTGCCGATGTTTATTGCCATGGATCAGCCCAAGCATGATGTGCAGCGTAAAACAGTGGCGCCGATCGTCTCACCGATGAGTTTGGCGGAAATGTCGACACTCATTCGCGAGCGCACACAAAACCTGCTGGACACCGTGCCGGTCAATGAAGAATTTGACTGGGTCGATACGGTATCGATTGAGCTGACCACCATGATGCTGGCGACATTGTTCGATTTCCCGTTTGACGATCGCCGCAAGCTGACCCGTTGGTCAGATGTGGCAACGGCGGGTCCGGAAACCGGTATTGTTGAGAGCGAAGACCAGCGTCGCGCCGAATTGATGGAATGTGTCGAATATTTCATGGGGCTGTGGCAGCAGCGTGTCGGTAAAGACGGCCATGACCTCATCACCATGTTGGCCAATGGCGAAGAAACCAAAGATATGGATACGATGGAATATCTCGGCAATCTGATTTTGCTGATTGTCGGCGGCAATGACACGACGCGTAATTCCATGTCGGCTTCGATTTACGGTTCCAATCTGTTCCCCGCCGAGTGGGAAAAAGTGCGCGCCAATCGCGACCTCATCCCCAATACGGTGGCTGAGATTATTCGCTGGCAAACGCCCTTGGCCTATATGCGCCGCACCGCATTGGAAGATGTGGAAATGCACGGCAAGACCATCAAAAAAGGCGATAAAGTCGCCATGTGGTATGTCTCGGGCAATCGCGATGAGCGTAAGTTTGAAAATCCAAACGCTTTGATTTTTGACCGTGCCAATGCGCGCAATCATATTTCATTCGGTTTCGGCATTCACCGTTGCTTCGGCAACCGTCTGGCCGAATTGCAATTGCAAATATTGTGGGATGAAATGCTCAAGCGCTTCTCAAAAGTAGAAATTGTCGGTGAGCCGAGCCGGAATATTTCCAGCTTTGTCAAAGGCTATACCAAAATGAACGTCATTTGCCGCGACTAGCGCGATGACCCTTTTGAATGATTGTAGCGGTAAAGTCGCGCTGATTACCGGCGCGGCAACCGGTATTGGACGCTCTTGCGCGCAAAAATTGGCCGAGGCCGGTGCTAGCGTTATCGCCAGTGATATTGATGCAGAAGGGTTGCAAAAAACCGTTGCCCTTATCACCGAAGCGGGCGGCACCGCGCGCGCCTGCGAACAAGATGTCGCCGATGAAAGCGTCTGGCAAAATATTATCGCCGATATTAAGGCGCAAGAAGGCGCGCTGCATGTGCTGGTCAATAATGCCGGCATCGCCATTGGCGCGTCTATTTTGGAAATGTCGCTGGATGATTGGCGCCGCCAAAGCGCGATTAATCTGGACGGGGTGTTTCTCGGCTGCAAGCACGCCATTCCGCTCATGGCGGAAAGCGGCGCCGGTTCCATTATCAATATTTCATCAATCGCCGGTTTGCGCGGCGCGGCCGGACTGGCCGGTTATTGCGCGACCAAAGGCGGGGTGCGGCTTTTGTCGAAATCTGTTGCCTCGGAATGCGCTGCTGCCGAATTGCCGATCCGCTGCAATAGTGTGCATCCGGGCATTATCGACACGGATATTTGGGGGCGTGAGATTGCCGGTATTGCCGCCAATAATCCTGAGATGATGGCCGAAGGGGGCAATCGTATTGATATTAATCTGGTCGCGGCGGGTGTGCCGGGCGGGAAAGCCGGTCACCCTGACGATATTGCCAATGGCGTGGTCTATCTGGCCTCTGATGCCTCTTCTTATGTCAATGGCTCCGAGCTGGTCATTGATTACGCCATGACGGCGCGATAGTCTGCCATTAGTTTTTCTCACTTACGGGATGTGTCATGTCTGTTGACGGCATTTTTCCGGCCATGCCGGATGATATTTACTTAAAAGATAAGGGCAAACCGGCCTGTCTTATTCGCGCATTGACGCCAACCGCTTTGGCCGATTGGCGCGACACACTGGCGGGTCCGCATTTGGCATGGATGGAAACCGCCCATTTCACCGCCGCGGCCGGAGAAATATTGCTGCTGCCCGACAGTGCGGGCGGTTTGGAAGCGGTTTTATTGGGGCTGGGGGCAATGCCTGACCCAATGGCTTTGGCCGCCTTGCCGAAAAAACTGCCGCGCGGCGCTTATCGGCTGGATGCGAAAGCGCCTGATGCGGTGCGCGAGATGGC
Organism: Rhodobiaceae bacterium; assembly: GCA_002721725.1. Lineage (GTDB taxonomy): Bacteria > Pseudomonadota > Alphaproteobacteria > RS24 > RS24 > UBA8337. Next base: position 28,425 of record PBLK01000025.1, on the reverse strand, counting down.
TCCTTTGGCATGGGCTTTGGGGGCTTATCAGTTCAAGCACTATAAAAAAGGCCAAGCGCAGACCGAATGGCCGAAATTGGTGCTTGATAAGAATACCGATATGGCGCGCATTGACCGTCTCAATCGCGCGGTTTATTCGGCCCGTCATCTCATCAATACACCGGCCGCCGATATGGGCCCCGACGCATTGCAAAAAGTGATGGAAAACCTCGCCAAGCGCCACAAGGCCAAATTGCAGGTGATTTGCGGCGATGATTTATTGTCTGAAAACTATCCGATGATACATGCTGTCGGCCGCGCGGCCCAGGAAGCACCGCGTTTTCTCGACCTTATTTGGGGCGATGATAAAGCGCCGAAACTGACGCTTATCGGCAAGGGCGTATGTTTCGACACGGGCGGTCTCAATTTGAAGCCCGGCAATTATATGGATTTGATGAAGAAAGATATGGGTGGCGCGGCTTTGGCCATTGCGCTGGCCGATGCGGTGATGGATGCAGGCTTGCCGGTGCGTCTACGTTTGATGATTGGCGCGGTGGAAAATGCTATCGGGCCAAATGCGTTTCGCCCCGGCGATGTGCTGGCCAGCCGCAAGGGGCTGAGCGTCGAGATTGGCAATACCGACGCCGAAGGGCGTTTGGTGCTCGCCGATATGCTGAGCGAAGCCGATGATGAAAGCCCCGATATGATGGTCGATTTTGCCACTTTGACCGGCGCGGCGCGCGTCGCTATGGGGCCGGAAGTGACCCCGTTTTACACCCATAGTGATGGCTTGGCGGCGGGGCTGGCAGAAGCTGCGCATGCCGCACATGACCCGCTTTGGCGCATGCCGCTTTGGCCCGGCTATGATGGATGGCTCGACAGTTCGATTGCCGATGTCAGTCATATTTCATCTTCACCCATGGGCGGCTCCATCACCGCCGCCTTATTTCTTGCGCGCTTTGTCGATAATTGCCCCGATTGGGTGCATTTCGATACTTATGCATGGAATTTGAAAGCACGCGCCGGTCGTCCGGTCGGCGGCGAGGCGCAAGCCATTCGCGCCGTTTATCATTATTTGGAAGCGCGCTTTGTCGGTTAAGCCAAAGCCCGATCCGCGCCTCAATCCCTGGCGCGATGATTTGGCGGCGGCGCATTTGCGCTGTGAAGTGGACGCCCCGAAATTTGTCGAGGGCACGGTCAAACAAGTGACCGCGCCGGTTGCCGCTTTGCGGCGCAGCCCGGCTGATGGCGCCATGCAGGACAGCCAGCTGCTCTATGGCGAGACATTTTGCATTTATGAAGAGAAAAACGGTTGGGTTTGGGGGCAGGCGGCACGCGATGATTATGTCGGCTATGTGCCGGTTGATGCTTTTGGCGCGCCGCATAAGGTCAGCCACAAGCTGATCGCGCTCAGAAGCTTTGTCTATCGCGAGGCCGATATTAAAACTCGTCCGCTTATGGCGCTGTCATATGGCGCGCCATTGCCGGTGCATGGCATCGAAAACGGCTTTGCCGAATTGGCCACCGGCGGTTTTGTCTATGCCGCCCATATGGCCGCGCTTGATGTTTATGAGGCCGATGCGGTGGCGGTGGCTCGGCGCTTTATCGGCGCGCCCTATTTATGGGGCGGGCGTGAAGCCACCGGCCTTGATTGTTCGGCTTTGGTGCAACTGGCTTTGATGGCATGCGGCCAAGCCTGTCCCCGTGACAGCGATATGCAAGAGGCGGTTTTGGGTCAAGCGGTCAGCGCGCCCGCATATGGCGATATTGTTTTTTGGAAGGGCCATGTCGGCTTTATATCCGGCGATAATTTATTGCTGCACGCCAATGCCCATCATATGGCGGTAGCCGAAGAGCCGTTTGATGCCGCTTGCGCGCGTATTGAAGCGGCGGGTGGCGGCGGTGTCACGGCCATGAAGCGGCTATAAAAAATCGTCGCCTTACGTTTTGAGCGCGGCAGCGAGCAACGTTTTGGTATAGGCCTGACGCGGCGCGGTGAATATATCTTCTGTTGCGCCTTCTTCAATACAATGGCCCTCTTGCATCACCATGACGCGATGCGCCAAAGCGCGCACTACTTTCAAATCATGGCTGATGAATAAATAAGTCAGTTCTTTTTCCGCCTGCAGACGGCGCAGCAAATCGATGGTTTGCGCCTGCACCGAGCGGTCCAGCGCGCTGGTCGGTTCGTCCAAAACAATAAATTGCGGTTGCAAAATCAAGGCGCGGGCAATCGCAATGCGCTGCCTTTGACCGCCGGAAAATTCATGCGGATAGCGCGTTGCCAGTGACGGCTCCAATTCGACTTCACGCATCATCGCGTCGAGCCGCGCCGTCATATCGGCTGCGCTTAAATGCGGTTCGTGCAGTTTCAAACCCTCAGTAATAATGTCGCCGACACTCATGCGCGGGCTTAGCGCGCCAAACGGGTCTTGAAAGACAATTTGCATGTCTTTGCGCAAATGCTGTCGCGCTTTGCGCGATACGCCGATTATTTTCTGTCCGTTAAATTTGGCTTGGCCTTGCGCCGCTTGCAGTCCCAAAAGCGCGCGCCCCAAAGTGGTTTTGCCCGAGCCGCTTTCCCCGACAATGCCCAATGTTTCGCCCTTATGAATGGCGAAATCCATATCGGTGACCGCTTTCACATGGTCACTTGTGCGCCGCAAAAACCCGGTTTTGATGGGAAACCAAACGCGCAATTTCTCGCCCTCGACCAATATATCTTGCGCGGCCAATGGCGGCGGCGTGCCGCTTGGCTCGGCATTGATGAGTTGCTTGGTATAATCATGTTGCGGCGCGTCAAAAATCGCCTCAACCGGCCCGTCTTCGACAATATTGCCATTTTGCATGACATACATACGGTCGGCCATTTTCTTGACCACGCCCAAATCATGGGTGATGAGCAAAATCGACATGCCGAACTCGCTTTGCAATTCCTGCAGCAGGTCGAGAATTTGCTTTTGAATGGTCACATCAAGCGCCGTGGTCGGTTCATCGGCAATCAGCAAATCAGGCTGATTGGCCAGCGCCATAGCAATCATCACGCGTTGTCTTTGGCCGCCCGACAATTCATGCGGCAAGGCTTTCAAACGCTTTTCGGCATTGGGAATGCCGACACGGGTCAAAAGGCGTAGCGCTTCGGCGCGTGCGGCGGCGCGGTCCAGCCCTTGATGCAATTCAATGATTTCCGAAATCTGTTTTTCAATCGAATGCAGCGGATTGAGCGACGACATGGGCTCTTGAAAAATCATCGAAATGCGATTGCCGCGCACCGAGCGCAGCACATGGTCGGGCTGGGCCATTAAATCGACATCGTCAAAATAAATTTTGCCGCTTTCATGAAAAGCCGTCGGATAGGGCAGCAGTTTCAAAATGGACAGCGCGCTGACCGATTTGCCCGAACCGCTTTCGCCGACCAAACCGACCGTTTCGCCATGTTTGATATGGAAGGATACGCGATTGACCGCGCTGCTGCTTTGCCTGTCGCTGATAAAGCCGACGGACAGATTTTCAACATTTAAGAGGCTGAGTTCCGACATGTCGCGCCTCACATCAGCGTCTTGCGCGGATCAAACGCATCGCGCACCGCCTCGCCGATGAAAATCAGCAGGCTCAACATAATGGCAATGGTGAAAAACCCCGATAGGCCGAGCCAGGGCGCTTGCAAATTGGCTTTGCCTTGCGCCAGCAATTCACCCAAAGAGGGTGAGCCGGGCGGCAGGCCGAAGCCGAGAAAATCAAGCGAGGTCAATGTGGTAATCGAGGCGTTTAAAATAAACGGCATGAAAGTGAGCGTCGCCACCATAGCATTGGGCAGTAAATGGCGCCGCATAATGGTGATGTTGGAAACCCCCAAAGCGCGGGCCGCTTCGACATATTCAAAGTTACGCGCGCGCAAAAATTCGGCACGCACTACGCCGACCAATGCGACCCATGAAAACAGCAATAATATGCCGAGCAAAATCCAAAACCCCGGTTCGATAACGGCGGCAATGATGATCAGCAAATAAAGCGAGGGCACAGAGGTCCATATTTCGATAAAGCGTTGCATGGACAAATCGGTCCAGCCGCCGAAATAGCCCTGCACGGCACCCGCCGCAATGCCGATAAGCGAGGAGGCAATGGTCAAGGCCAGACCGAATAAAACCGAAATGCGAAAGCCGTAAATCAGCCGCGCTAGCACATCGCGGCCTTGGTCATCCGTGCCGAGCCAATTTTCGGCGCTGGGCGGCGCCGGGGCTGGGCGGTCAAGATTGAGATTTATCGTGTCATAGCTATAGCGCAGGGGCGGCCAGATAATGAAACCATCCTTCTCGCCGTTTTCACCTTCAATCAGGGCGATGACAAACGGGTCGCGATAATCAGCCTCGGTGGCGAAATCGCCGCCAAATTCGGTTTCCGCATAGGCGGTAAAAACCGGCATGTAAAACGCGCCTTCATGGCGAATGAGTAGCGGTTTGTCATTGGCCAAAAACTCGGCAAATAGGGTGATGAAAAATAAAATGCCAAACAGCCAAAGCGACACAAGCCCGCGCCCATTGGCCTTGAAATTGCGCCAACGCCGTTGATTGAGCGGGGAGAGGGCGGCCATTAACCTTGCCCTCGGGCTTCAAAATCAATGCGCGGGTCAACCCACATATACGTCAAATCGGAAATCAAGGTGACGAGCAAGCCAATCAGCCCAAAAATATAAAGCGAGGCAAACACCACCGGATAATCGCGATTGATGATGCTTTCATAGGAAAGCAGACCTAGCCCGTCGAGCGAGAATATGGTTTCAATCAATAAGGAGCCAGTAAAAAACGCGCCGATAAAGGCGCCGGGAAATCCCGCAATGACAATCAACATGGCATTACGAAACACATGGCCGTAAAGCACGCGCGTCTCATCCAGCCCCTTGGCGCGCGCGGTGACGACATATTGTTTTCTTATTTCATCGAGAAAAGCGTTTTTGGTCAAAAGCGAGGTGGTGGCAAAACCGGCAATCGTCATGGCAATGACCGGCAATGTGATGTGCCAGAGATAATCACCGATTTGCCCGAGCACCGACAACTCGTCAAAATTATCCGAGGTCAGACCGCGCAAGGGAAACCAGTCGAGATAAGAGCCGCCGGCAAACAGCACAATCAACATGACGGCGAATAAAAAACCCGGTATCGCATAGCCGACAATAATCACGGCGGAGGTCCAGACATCAAAACGCGTGCCGTCGCGCCGTGCTTTGGCAATGCCCAATGGAATGGAAATCAGATAGGTCAGCAGCGTCGTCCACAGCCCCAAAGTGATGGAGACCGGCAGTTTTTCCATGATTAGATTGACGACGGGAATATCGCGATAATAGCTTTCGCCGAAATCAAAGCGCGCATAATCGCCGACCATTTTTAAAAACCGTTCATGTACCGGTTTATCGAAACCAAATTGTGCTTCCAATTCGGCGATAAATTCAGGGTCAAGCCCCTGCGCGCCGCGATATTTGGAATTGACTGCGGCCTGCGCTGCCATATTAGTGCCCAAAGTGCTTCCGTCTTGCGCGCCGGTAAAGCGCGAGGTCGCGCCGACATCATGGCCCTGCAATTGCGCAATCACGCGTTCCACAGGCCCGCCTGGGGCAAATTGTACAATGGCAAAGCTAATGGCCATAATGCCAAGAATGGTCGGCACCATAAGCAAAAGGCGGCGAAGAATATAGGCGGCCATATTATTGTTTTTCCTTCCACCAAATGGTCGGGAAACCGAGCCCGTATTTCGGCATATTAGCGGGACGCGCCAGCCCCTGCCAATAGGCCAGTCGCTCATGCGGGGCGTGCCATTGCGGCATAATATAATGGTTAGAAATCAACACCCGGTCCAGCGCCCGCGTCGCAGTGACAAGCTCTTGCCGCGATCGCGCAAAAATAAGTTTTTCAATCAGTGCATCGACTGCCGCATCTTTTATGCCAATATAATTGCGTCCACCCGGGCGGTCGGCCGCAGCAGATGACCAATAATCGCGTTGTTCATTTCCGGGTGACAAGGATTGCCCGAAACTCATCACCACCGCGTCATAATCATAGTTGGTGACGCGGTTTTGATATTGCGTCGGATCAATGGAGCGCAATTTCGCCTCAATGCCGAGCTTGGCGAGGTTTTTAATATAGGGGGCGACGATGCGCTCAAAAGCAGGCTGCACAAGCAAAAACTCAATGGTGAAAGTGACGCCGTCTTTTTGCAATTTGCCGTCTTTAATGGTCCAACCGGCTTTTTCAAACAACGCGCGCGCCTTGCGCAGATTTCGCCGAATATTGCCGCTCGCATCGGTCACCGGATTTTCAAATAGTGGGTCGAAAGTTTTGGCCGGCAATTTATCGCGCAGCGGCGTCAGCAAGGCCAGTTCACCAGCCGATGGCGTGCCGCGTGCCGATAATTCCGAGCCCTGAAAAAACGAACCGGTACGGGCATATTGGCCGTAAAACAGGTTCTTTTTGGTCCATTCAAAATCATAAGCCCAATTAAGCGCTTCGCGGACATGGATATTGTTAAAACGCGGGCGGCGCAAATTAAAGACAAAGCCTTGCATGCCGGCCGAGTTTTCCAGTGTCACCGTCTCCCTCACCATGGTGCCGGACTTGACGGCGGGCGTGCCATAGCCGGTCGCCCACACGCGTGAGGAGAACTCGCGGCGAAAGTCAATTTCGCCCGCCTTCAGCGCTTCAAACGCCACTGTATCATCACCGAAATAGACATATGTTATCCGGTCAATATTGTTTTTGCCGATATTGACGTTCAAATCTTTGGCCCAATAATCAGCACGGCGCTGATATGTGATGGCGCGTCCGGTATCGAGTTTGGCGATTTCATATGCGCCAGATACGGGCGGGATGTCCAAGCTGGTCTCTGCCAAAGAGCGCCCCTCAGCATTCCAATAGGCTTTTTTCAATATCGGCAATTGTCCCAAAATCATCGGCAATTCGCGATTGCCCATTTGCCCGAAGCGAAAGGTAATTTCGTGCGGACCGGCAATATCATAGCCAACCACATCGGCATAATAGGCGCGGTAAAAAGGATGCGCTTTTTTCAAAGCGGTCAGCGAAAAGGCAACATCATCGACGGTGATGGGGCTGCCATCTGAAAATTTCGCGTTTTTATTGAGACGGAAGCTGACGGAAGAATAATCGGCCGCATGTTTCACTGCCTCCGCAATCAGCCCGTAACCGGCGCTTGCCTCATCGAGCGAGCCGGTCATCAGCGTGTCGTGAATGAGCCCCAAACCACTGGCCGCATTGCCCTTAATGGTAAATTGGTTGAGATTGTCGAAAGAACCGATGGCCGCAATGCGCAGGCTGCCGCCCTTGGGCGCGCTTTCATCGACGTAAGGAAAGTGGGCGAAGCCGCGTGGTAATTCCGGCTTGCCGAAAAGCGACAGGCCGTGCTGCCAGTCGGCGGCAAATGTCGGGCTCATAAGGCTTAGAAAAAGCGCTGCGGTTTTGAGGCAATTTGCGACAGGCGGCGGCACGGACATGACATCTCCAAATCGGACGATAAAATCAGACGAAAGCCACCTATCGAAGCAAAAATAAAGGCCGCGCACAAGCCGATGTGTCGCGGCCTAAAAAGAACAACAGGCTTATTTCAGGCTGTCGAGATAGGCGATAATATTGGCGCGGTCTTTGGCTTTGCGCAATCCGGCAAAGGCCATATTGGTGCCCGCCGCATATTTTTTCGGGTTTTCCAAGAAACCGTTAAGCGCTTCATAATCCCAAGCGCCGCCCATATCGGCCAAAGCGCCGGAATAGGTAAAGCCGTCATGCTGACCAATGGTGCGGTCAACAATGCCGTACAGGGCTGGGCCGATTTTATTGGCGCCGCCTTGTTCAAAGCTGTGGCAGGAAACGCATTTTTTTGCCACTTTAATGCCCTTATCGATGGAGGCGGTGGCCAGCATATCGGCAATCGGCACCACTTCTTCAGCTACCGCAGCAACCGCTACACTGCCTTCTTCTTCAACTCCTTCCACAACATAGGCTTCAGGACTGGCCGGTGCTGGATCGAACATAATGGCTCCGAAGTTTTGCACTCCCAAATAAACTAGCAAGGTAAATAGAACCGCGCCGGCGATTTTATTGAGTTCGAAACTATCCATTAAGTCCCCCAAAAACCGAAAGAATAACTCGAGGAACGTCCCGAGAATGAGCGCACCATACGCAATTTCTGCTGCCAACCCCATCGTTTCCACTTGCGGCCTAGCGTCGCACAAACTAGGAAGAGATTAGGAAAACAAACCGTGAGTCGCAATGGCGGAGAAACAGCAAATGGTGGGACAAAACCCGATAATTTTAATACCGGCACGCATGGCCTCAACCCGCCTGCCAAACAAGCCTTTGGCACTGATTTGCGGCGTGCCGATGATTGTGCAGGTGCTCAAACGCGCGCAGGAAGCCGATTGCGGCCGTGTTGTTGTGGCGGCTGCTGAGCAAGAAATTGCCGATGCGGTGGCCGATTCGGGCGGCGAAGCGATTTTGACCGACCCGGATTTGCCGTCCGGCTCTGACCGCATTCATGCTGCGCTCAAAACCATTGATGGCGATGGCGCGCATGACGTCATCGTCAATTTGCAAGGCGATTTGCCGAGTTTGGCGCCGAATTTGGTGCGCGATTGCCTCGCTGCATTGGACGGTGCGGATATGTCGACTTTGGTCGCCGAAATCAGGGATCCTGAAGAGCGCGACAACCCCAATGTGGTAAAAGCGGTATTGTCTGTGAACAGCGGCAAAAAAGCCCGCGCACTTTATTTCACCCGCGCCACAGCGCCCTCCGGCGATGGGCCGCTTTATCACCATATCGGCATTTATGGCTATCAACGCGCCGCTTTGGATAAATTTGTCGCTTTGCCGCCGTCGCCGCTTGAACAGCGCGAAAAGCTCGAGCAATTGCGCGCATTGGAGGCCGGGTTCACCATTAATGCCGCGATTGTTGACACCGTGCCGGTCGGGGTGGATACGCCGGAGGATTTGGCGCATGCCGAAGCCGTGTTAAAAGAACAATCACTATGAATAAAATCGCTTTTCAAGGTGAATTGGGCGCCAACAGCCATATTGCTTGTGTCGACACTTATCCCGACATGGCGGTGATGCCGTGCGCCAGTTTTGATGACGCCTTTGCCGCTTTGCGCGAGGGCGTGGCGCAGCTGGCTATGATGCCGGTCGAAAACACGGTGGCCGGTCGCGTCGCCGATATTCACCGGCTCTTGCCCGGTTCCAAGCTGTATATTGTCGGTGAGCATTTCATGCGCGTAAATCATTGTCTTTTGGCCTTGCCCGACACTGATGAAGCCGCTCTGACCCATGTGCACAGTCATGAAATGGCGCTCGGCCAATGCCGTAATTTAATTGCCGAATTGGGGCTGACGCCGCAAGTGGCGGCCGATACGGCGGGCAGTGCGCGCGATTTGGCGGCAGCGAAAACGCCCAGCCATGCAGTCATTGCCTCAAAATTGGCGGCCGAAATTTACGGCCTTAATGTGCTGCGCGAAAATATTGAAGACAGTGCCAGCAATACGACGCGCTTTCTCATTATGTCGGCCACCCCCGATGATGCCGAGCCGGATGAAGAAAATGTCATGACCAGTTTCATTTTCCGTGTGCGCAATGTGCCCGCCGCGCTCTATAAGGCGCTTGGCGGCTTTGCCACCAATAAGGTCAATATGACCAAGCTTGAGAGCTATCAGCCCAACGGCTTTCTAGCGACGCAGTTTTACGCCGATATTGAAGGCCATCCGGAAAGCGAGCCGGTGCGCCAAGCTTTGGAAGAACTGAGCTTTTATTGTTCCGAAATGGATATTTTGGGCGTCTATAAGGCGGCACCGGAACGCGCGGCGCTGCAAGACGGTTGAGCGCTATTTGCCGTCGGCAAAAGCCTGCATCAGTTGAAAAGCAATGGCCATTTGCGGCGGCACGCCGAGCGGGCCGTCACCGCGCATGGATGAGATGACATCATCGCGGCTGACCCAGCGCGCTTCTTCCAATTCGACCTCATCGACACTGACCTCCAGCGAGCTTGCTTCGGCAAGACAGCCAATCATTAAAGAGCCGGGAAACGGCCAGGGCTGTGTGCCGAGATAGGTGACATGATTAATCTCAAGGCCTGCTTCTTCCTGCAATTCGCGCGCCACTGCCTCTTCAATGGTTTCGCCTGGTTCCATAAACCCGGCCAAGGCGCTCAACATGCCCTCGGGCCAACCGCGCTGTCGACCCAATAAGCATTGCTCGCCATAAGTGGCCAGCATAATCACCACCGGATCGGTGCGTGGAAAATGCTCGGCCCCGCAATTGCCGCATTGGCGCTTATAGCCGCCTTCCAGCATATGTGTAGGGCTGCCGCATTGGGCGCAAAAACCGTGCCGCAAATGCCAATCCAACATGCCTTTGGCTTGCGCCAAAATCGCCAATTCAGTGCGCGCCATATCGCCGGCTGCCGCCAAGGCACGCAAATCTTCAAATTGCCCCATGCCTTTGAACGGGCCGAATTCTTCGGGGCTGCTCATATGGCTGATATCGGAGGCAAAAAGCGGTTTGCCGCGGCGATTAAGCCCTAAAAAAACCACCGCCATATCATCGCGCCACGCCTCTCCAAAAGCCGCTTTCGGCAAATAGCCGACATCGCGCCCGTCGCCCGCTTGCAGTTCCGGCAATACCAAAGGCTGCAAATTCCACAATGGTAAAATGAGCGCCGTGTCGCTGGCCAATTGTGCGGCCAGCCAATCAGCATTGCCGCGTTGATGACCGGCACGGTCGAGCGGATTATTGGCAAACATGATGGGGTTTTCCGGCAGCGCCATAAACTCTCTCCTGTCAAATTGCCGGCAGAGTGCCATTGCAATCTGTCCCCGTCAATCATCGCCCAACATGTAGCAAAAAAGCTGTATCGGCGGCTTGGCTCTGCTATAAAGAGAGGGAGAGATTGGCGGCAGACGCATCCCTCGCCAACCGGGTCAGATCCGGAAGGAAGCAGCCCTAACGAGTTCGGTGCGGGTTGCCTGTCCAGTCTCTCACCTCTCATGCCGCGGACCGAACCATTGGGGTCCCGAGGCGGCAATGATGATTGATACGGGCAGCTTTGGGGCACAAATGACAGAACAAACAGAAAATAATAGTGCTCCCGAGCCGACCGAAAAACATGACGAATCCGAACCGCAAGATGAGGGCGCGCAAGCGCCGGAGTTTACCGCCGATGCGCCGGGGTTCGATATGTTGGCCGATGCCGATGCCGATAATGAAGTCGAAAATGGCGTCGCGCCAATAAGCGGTGATGATGGCAGCTATAAGGTGCTGGCGCGCAAATATCGGCCGCGCAATTTTGACGATCTCATTGGCCAAGAAGCCATGGTGCAAACCCTGACCAATGCGTTTGACAGTGGCCGTATCGCGCATGGCTTTATGTTAACTGGCGTGCGCGGGGTCGGCAAAACCACCACGGCCCGTATTTTGGCGCGCGCGCTGAATTATCAAACCGAAGCGATTAATGCGCCGAGCATGGCATTGCAAGAAGATGGCGCACATTGTGAAGCCATTATGGATGGCAGCCATGTCGATGTCATTGAAATGGACGCCGCCTCGCGCACCGGCATTGGCGATATTCGCGAAATTATCGACAATGTGCGCTACACGCCGAGCGCCGCGCGTTTCAAAGTCTATATTATTGACGAAGTGCATATGCTGTCGAAAGCCGCCTTCAACGGATTGCTGAAAACGCTGGAAGAACCGCCGGCGCATGTGAAATTCATTTTTGCGACGACGGAAATTCGCCAAGTGCCGGTCACCGTATTGTCGCGCTGCCAGCGTTTTGATTTGCGGCGCCTGACTTTGGACGATACGCAAACCCTTTTGAACCGCACCTGCAAGGCTGAAAACGTCAGCCTGCCGGAAGAAGCGTTAAAGCTGATTGCGCGCGCCGCTGACGGTTCGGCGCGCGATGCGCTGTCTTTGCTGGATCGCGCCTTGGCGCATATTGACCCGGCCGGCGATGGCGCGGTCGACGAGGCGACCATGCGAGCGCTTTTGGGGCTGGCCGATCGCGGGCGCATTTTCGATCTGTTTGATTTGGTCATGGCCGGTTCGGTGAGTGCGGCATTGGCCGAGTTTGAAACGCAATATGTGATGGGCGCTGACCCGACGGTTATTCTGGCTGATATGGCCGAACTGACGCATTGGCTGACACGGCTGAAATTCGTGCCGGCCGCGCAAGAAGATATTGCTTTTTCGGCGCAATTGCGCAGTCGCGGCGTGGAAGCGGCAGAAAAATTATCGACCCGCATTTTGTCGCGGGTTTGGCAGGTTTTGCTGGCCGGCACGGATGAAGCGGCGCGGGCCGCCAATGCGCGTGCAGCGGCGGAAATGGTGCTTATCCGATTGGCCCATTTGGCCGATATGCCGTCGCCCGAAGAGCTCATCAAACAATATGACAGCGCGCCATCTGCTGCGCCTTCTTCTCCATCATCTTCCGCATCGGGCGCTGCGCCGGACCCTCCTGCTGCGCCGCGTAGCGCGCATGATGGCGGCGGCCCACCGCGAGCATCGGCGCAATTGGAGACGGCACCGCAAGCGGCAATGCATAGCGCGCCGGTCTTACAAAATTTTCAGGCCGTTGTCGCCTTGGCGGCAGACAAGCGCGATATTGGCTTGAAGCATGCGCTTGAAAATGGTGTGCATTTGGTGGCGTTTGAAAGCGCGGCAGGCATGCGCGCCGGACGCATCGAATTGCGCTTGGCCGAGGGGCAAGACAATATTGCGCAAGATTTGACACGCAAATTGCGTGAGTGGACGGGGCAAAATTGGGTCGTGTCGCTGTCGCAAGAAGGCGGCGCGGCAACGCTCGGTTCGGTCAAACAAAGTGCAGCCGACCGCCGCGAAGAAGCGGCATTGAAAGACCCGTTTGTGCAAGCGGCCTTATCGGCTTTCCCAAAAGCCGAGATTGTTTCCATCAGTAATTTTGAAGCCGCACTGCCGGTCGATGATGGCGAGACCCCTGATATGGACGGCGATTAGGCACGCTTTATGGCAGGGGCAGAAATTGAAAATTTGGTGAAATTGCTGGCGCGTTTGCCGGGGCTGGGGCCGCGTTCAGCGCGTCGCGCCGTCTTGCAAATGATGCGGCGCCGAGAAACTCTGCTTGACCCGTTGAGTGAAGCGCTCATGGTGGCGCGCGATAAAATCGTCAGCTGCACCATTTGCGGCAATATCGATACACTGTCGCCCTGCACCATATGCGCTGATAGCCGCCGCGACGGATCGGTTTTGTGCGTTGTCGAAGATGTCGGCGATTTATGGGCGCTGGAGCGCGCGCAAGCGGTGAAGGGACGCTATCATGTTTTGGGCGGCACTTTATCGGCACTCGACGGCATCGGCCCTGATGATTTGAATTTGGGCGGGCTGAAACAACGCTGCGCCGATAATGCGGTGAAAGAAATCATTCTCGCCACCAATGCGACGGTGGAAGGACAAACAACGGCGCATGTCATTACCGATATGTTATCCGATATGGATGTCACCATTACGCGGCTGGCGCATGGCGTGCCGGTCGGCGGCGAATTGGATTATCTCGATGACGGCACTTTATTGGCCGCCATGAAGTCGAGACGGTGAAGGCGCGCTGATAGGCGGCGTCAGCCCTTATTGTCCAGTAAATCACTGCCGCTTTCGGCTTCTACCTCCAGCGAGGTGATTTTTTCGCCGCGCGAACCGATTTTGCGGCTGGAGGTTTCAATTTGCTCAATATCGTTATTGGCTTGGTCAAAATGGCCACGCAATTTGCCGATGCGCTCATCAAGTCGCGTCACATCGAGCAACAGGCTTTCCACTTCCTTTTGAATGAGCCCGGCCTGTTGGCGCATTTTGACGTCGCGCATAATGGCGCGCACCGTATTGAGCGTCAGCGACATGGTATTTGGCGATACCGGATAGACGCGCAAAGCGCGGCATTTTTCAACCATATCAGGCAAGCGCAAATGCAATTCGGAAAATATGCTTTCGGACGGCAAAAACATCAGCGCCGCATCGGCCGTCTCGCCTGGGATAATATATTTTTCGGCAATATCTTGCGCATGTTTCAGCGTGTCGCTTTTCATTTGTGTCAATGCGGCGCGTGTTTCTGTCTCATCTTCGGCGGCGCGCAATTTCTGGTAGGCCTCGAGCGGAAATTTACTGTCAACGACAACAGGGCCGGGCGGATTGGGCAATCTAATGAGACAGTCCGCGCGTTTGCCATTTGATAATGTGTGTTGGAAATCATAGGCGCTGTCGGGCAGGCCATCGACGACAATGTCATTGAGTTGGCTTTCACCAAAAGCGCCGCGCGCCTGCTTATTGTCGAGAATGTGCTGCAATTCGACAACTTGGCTCGACAAAGCGGTAATTTCTTGCTGTGCCTTGTCAATCAAAGACAGCCGCTCGCCCAAATCACCCAGCGATTTTGCGGTTTTTTCGCGGCTTTCGGTCAGATTATCGGCCATGTTTTTGCTCACCTGACCCAATTGCTCGGTCATGGTTCGGGCCAATTCGCCCTGTGTGCGTTGCTGGTTTTCGGCCAGCGCGCCAAGTCGGCCGGCGAGCTGGTTTTGCTCATTGCGCATGGCATCTATCAAAGCCAGCATTTGCGCTTGGTCACCGCCATCGCTGCGCTTGCCGCGTAGCATAAAAGCAAGGCCGAGCCCCACGGCCAAGCCGAAACAAAACGTAGGAATGATAAGGATAATATCCATGCCGCGCATAGTGCGCCGATTCGGCCAGCTTGACGCTGGCGCTTGCAAGGCTTAATTCAAAGTTATGAGCGTAAGAGCGATTATTGAAGTGCCCGACCCGCTGTTGAAAACCATTTCTGCGCCGGTGGCCGAAGTGTGTGACGACACGCGCGCGCTGATGGACGATATGCTGGAAACCATGTATGACGCCAATGGCATTGGCCTTGCCGCCATTCAAATCGGCGTGGCTCAGCGCATTATCGTGATGGATATTTCGCAATCCTATAGCGAAGATGAAACGGCTGATGAGCATGTGGAAGACGATGACGAGGCCGCGGAAGTCAAGCGTTTGCGCGATTTGCTGAAAGACGAAAGACCGCGCTTTTTCGTCAATCCGGAAATTATCTGGACGGCTGACGAAACGCGCAATTATCAAGAGGGCTGTCTTTCTGTGCCCGGTTTTTATGATGATGTCGCGCGCCCCGCTCAATGCAAAGTCAGATTTCTCGACTATGACGGGAAGCCTCAAGAGATTGACTGTGACGGGCTTTTGGCGACCTGCATTCAGCACGAGATGGACCATTTGAACGGTATTGTCTTTCTCGATCATTTGTCGCGGCTGAAACGTCAAATGGCGCTGAAAAAACTCAAAAAAGCGACGCAGGGCGCAAGCGTTTGAGGGCGTGCCTATGAGCCGCAAAATAATCTTTATGGGCACCCCCGATTTTGCCATGCCTGCCTTTGAGGCCGTGCGCGGGTCGCATGATGTTATCGCCGTCTATACACGTGCGCCCGCCAAACAGGGGCGCGGCCAGCAAACTAAGGTCTCGCCCGTGCATGCGGCGGCAGAGGAGGCCGGCATTCATGTCTTCACCCCGACAAGCCTGAAAGATGAAGACGAATTGGCACGTTTTCGCGCCCTGGCTCCCGACCTCGCCATTGTCGTCGCCTATGGCATGATTTTGCCGCAAGATTGGCTCAATGTGCCGCCAATAGGGTGCTGGAACATTCACGCTTCGCTCTTGCCGCGCTGGCGCGGCGCCGCCCCGATACAGCGCGCCATTATGGCCGGTGACAGTGAGACCGGTGTGGCCGTCATGCAGATGCAAGCGGGATTGGACACGGGTGATGTGCTGCTGGAAAAACATCTGGCCATTGCCGATGATGACACGGCCCAAATCCTGCATGACAAGCTGGCGCAATTGGGCGGCGCAGCCATTGCCGAAGCTTTGGCGGCAGAAACATTGACGCCTGTGCCGCAAGCGACTGTTGGCATTACCTATGCCGAGAAGATTGACAAGGCTGAAGCGCGGCTCGATTTCTCGCGACCAGCAAAAGAACTGGACGCGCATATTCGCGGCCTGTCGCCATTTCCCGGCGCGTGGTTTGAGGCCAATGGCAAACGGATAAAACTGCTGGCCGCCAAAGCGGTCGAGCAACAAGGCGCGGTAGCTCAGCTTGCCGATAAGGGTGCCATTGTATTTTGCGGCCAAGATGCGTTGCAGCTTGTGCGCGTGCAACCGGCGGGCAAGGCGGCAATGAGCGGCGATGAATGGTTGCGTGGGCGCGGCCTCACGGCGGGCGAGAAATTGGATTAATGCGCTATCGCTTGACTATAGAATATGACGGCACACCGTTTTGTGGTTGGCAAAGCCAGCGCGAAGGTGGCGCCGTACAAGATGCGTTGGCTGCTGCGGTCAAAGGGTTTTGCGGCGAGACGGCAACCGCCTTTGGGGCCGGCCGCACCGATACCGGCGTGCATGCGCGGGGGCAAGTGGCGCATCTCGACCTTGAAAGCGCACCAGCTCCCGAGAAGCTGATGGCCGGATTGAACTATCACTTAAAGCCAAAGCCCGTGGCGGTGATTGGGGCTGCCTATGCGCGCGATGATTTCGATGCCCGCTTTTCAGCCGTGGCGCGGCATTATCAATATCGCATTTTATGTCGCCGCGCCGTGCCCGCTTTGGATCGCGAGCGTGTTTGGTTCGTGCCGCAAAAATTGGCGCTGCAACCGATGCAAGAAGCGGCCCGCCATTTTATCGGCAAGCATGATTTTACCAGTTTTCGCTCGGTGCAGTGCCAAGCCAAATCGCCGGTCAAAACGCTGGAAAGTCTGCGAGTTGATTCGGCGGGGGATGAGTTCATCATCACCGCCAGCGCGAGATCTTTTTTGCACAATCAAGTGCGCTCTTTGGCCGGTGCGTTGAAATATGTCGGCGAGGGCAAATGGACGGCTAATGACGCGCGCGCCGCTTTGATCGCCTGCGACCGCGCGCAATGCCCGCCTGTCGCGCCGGCTTGCGGGCTGACTTTCATGCAGGTGGATTATCCAGACGCACTTTTGGCCGCGCCGGAAGCGGCTCAGGCGAAATAACCGGCCAGCAATTTTTCGTAAATTTTGGCAAGCTGGCGAATATCATCCACCGGCACATGTTCATCGACTTTGTGCATGGTCTTGCCGACCAAACCGAACTCGACAACGCGGGTTATGTCTTTGATGAAACGTGCATCCGAGGTGCCGCCCGAAGTTGATAAAATGGGCGCGCGGCCGGTCACTTCTTCAATCGCCGTGCTCAATGTTTCGACAAACGGCCCGGGCTCGGTCAAAAAGCAATCACCCGTATGCGACAACTCAAGCGCATAACCGGCCTCGCCTGCCGCTTCATCAAGCCGCGCTTCAATCCAAGAGCTGATTTTGTCTTTATCCCAATGGTCATTATAGCGAATATTGAAACGCCCGACCGCTTGTGCTGGAATGACATTGGTCGCGCCATTGCCGACATCGACCGAGGTGATTTCCAAATTGGACGGCTGAAAATGCTCCGACCCGTCATCCAGTGGGCTGGCCACCAAATGCGCCATCAGCGTGACCAATTGCGGCACCGGATTATCGGCCAAATGCGGATAGGCGACATGGCCTTGCGTGCCGTTTACCGTGACCACCCCATTGACTGAGCCGCGCCGACCGATTTTTATCATATCTCCCAGCACATCGGGATTGGTCGGCTCACCGACCAGACAATCATCAATAATTTCGCCCTGTTCTTGAAGCCAGCCCAGCATTTTGCGCGTGCCGTTAATGCTCGGGCCTTCTTCATCGCCGGTGATGAGAAAGGAAATCGAGCCATTAACGTCACCCTGTGCTTGCTGATGCGCCGCCACGGCGGCTACAAAAGCGGCGATTGCACCTTTCATATCGGCAGCACCCCGCCCCCAAAGGGCTTGCTCACGAATGTCGCCGGCAAATGGGTCTGTCTGCCAATCATCTGTATTGCCGACCGGCACGACATCTGTGTGACCGGCAAAGCAAATATGCGGGCCGTCACTGCCGCGCCGGGCATAGAGATTATCAACCGCTTCCGTGCCGTCTTCTTGGAACGGCAAGCGCGCGCAGACAAAGCCGAGCTCCTGCAGAACCTCTTGCAACAGGTCGAGCGCGCCTGCTTCGGCCGGTGTGACCGAAGGGCAGCGTATCAATTGCGCGGCAAGCTCGACAGGGTCTAGCGATTGGCTCATGAGACTATCCTAATCGCGCAACAGCTCATTGACCGAGGTTTTTTTGCGCGTCTGCGCATCGACGGTTTTGACAATCACGGCGCAAGCCAAATTCGGGCCGCCAGTTTCCGACGGCAAGGTGCCGGGCACGACGACCGCATAGGGTGGGACTTCGCCGCGATAAATTTGCCCGCTTTCGCGATCGACGATTTTCGTCGAGCCGGAAATGAACACGCCCATAGAAAGCACCGCGCCCTCGCGCACAATCACCCCTTCGGCAACCTCCGAACGTGCGCCTATAAAGCAGTCATCTTCAATAATCACCGGTCCGGCTTGTAAAGGTTCCAGTACACCACCAATACCGGCACCACCAGAAATATGGACATTTTTACCGATTTGAGCGCAAGAGCCGACGGTCGCCCAAGTATCGACCATTGTGCCGCTATCAACATAAGCGCCGAGATTTACAAAGCTCGGCATCAGCACCACGCCCGGCGCAATATAGGCAGAGCGCCGCACCACGCAATTGGGTACAGCGCGAAAACCGGCAGCGGCAAATTCATCTTCCCCCCAACCGGCAAATTTTGACGGCACTTTATCCCACCAGCTGGTGCCTTGCGGGCCGCCCGATTGAGCACTCATATCGTTCAATCGAAAAGATAAAAGCACGGCTTTTTTCAGCCATTGATTGACCTGCCAATCGCTATCGGTTTTTTCGGCGACGCGCAGGCTACCGTTACTGAGCGCGTCCAATGCGCCGTTCACCGCATCACGCACATCGCCTTCCGTGTCGGCTGATACGTTGCCGATATCGTCAAAAGCAGCATCAATAATTTGCTGCATTGTCTGATTATCCATCACTGTTTCCTCTCGCCTTTATCGCGGCCATTGGGGAGGAAATTAGCAGGCCTTTTTGTGCAGTCAAGCACATGTCCGAAATCCCTCAAAGGGCGGCTGCCAATCACAAGGATTGCGTCACAGTTTTGAGAAAATCGGCGAGATTATCGGTCTTGTGGTGAATATGCGTGTCGTCTTGCTCACGATATTCGAGCGGCATGCTCATCACTTCCAGCGAGTCATTGCCGCTTTCCGCGACCAAAATCGTAGTCATGCCCAGCTGATGCGCCGGAGTCAGATTGCGTGCCATATCTTCGAAAAATGCCGTGTTTTCGGCCTCCAAACCGAAGCGCGCTAGCATGGCGGGATAAATCTCAGGGTTTGGTTTGGGTAAATAATCGCCTGCCACAATGTCGAAAATATCTTCAAAATGCGCGTCAACGCCAAGCTGCCCCATCACCCGCTCGGCATGCGCCACCGTGCCATTGGTGAAGATAAATTTTTTGCCGGGCAGGGCGGCCAGCGCCTCAGATAAGTTCGGGTCCGGGGCCAATACCGAAACGTCAATATCATGCACAAAATCGAGAAACGGGCCGGGCGGCAGGCCGTGCTTATTCATCAAACCGGCCAAAGTAGTGCCATATTCACCGAGAAATTGCTTCTGCAGGCGATAGGCTTCATCGCGCTCAACCGCCAAAGCCTCGCCGATAAAAGCGGTCATGCGTTTGTCGATTTGGGCAAAAAGATTTTGGCTGGCCGGATAAAGCGTATTGTCCAAATCAAATACCCAGCCCTCAATAGTGGCAAAACGCTGCATCATTATTCCAAATTAATCGTCCAACGGCGCGCCGCCCCCGTGTCGATGCGGGTAAAGCCATGTCGGTCATAGCCGCGCGCCAAGCAATTTCCTTCACCCTCAATGGCAAAACGTGTCGGCTTGGTGCACAGCGCGCGCTCGCCGCTCCAAATTTTGGCGCGTCCCGCCTCGCGCACCAAGCGGCCATCTTCGCCGACCGCTTCGGCATAGTAGAAATAATAACGATCGCTCAGGCTCTCATTGATCACTTGCGTGCACTCATCAGCTGGAACACGCCGCCAGCCGCGGCTTTGAAAGCTTTCATTTTTCAATTGCCCGGTCGCCGCCCAGACCAAATGGTCGGTGCGGTTGCATAAGGTCAGGCCGCGCTCACCGGCCTCACTCTGCACGGTTTGGATAAGCTTGCCCAGCAGGGCTTCACCTTTCGGATTGCCTTTCACGCCATAGCGTAGCTTATAGGCGGCTTCGGCCTCGCGCGTGCGCTCACCGCCAAAGCCGTCAATCGGCCCAATATCATATTGCAAATCGCTCAAAAGGCGTTGCGTGCCGGCCATGCGGGCGCGGCGGCGACCATAATTGCTTTTTTCGGTAAACTCGACCAAGCGCCGCCCCGTACTGCCGGCCACCACCGCGAAATCGGCCTCAATCAGGCCACGGCGGCGGCATTCGCGACGCCCCTCAATGCTGAATTGGCGGTTCTCGGCGGCGACACAAAAACGCTCGCCACCGTCAAAAACCAACCCCTCACCGGCATGGGCTTCATCTGATTTGGCATAGACATAGGCTTGCGTATCATCGGGCATATCGGCCAAAGCAATGGCGCATGCGCCGGGCAGGATTTCTATCCAGCCCTCGGTTTTGCTGACCACGCCCTGGCGCACAGAGGCTGCAGCCTGCAACACATAGGAAGTTTCATTGCACAGCCGCATATCGGCGCGCGCCTCAGTCGGGACGCTGAACAGGGCGAGGCAGAAAATCAGGCAGATGAGAGTGCGGCGCATTTTGTCACTCGATTAATGTGCCGGCACCCAGCTCGGTAAATAATTCCAGCAAAATGGCGTGCTGCACGCGGCCATCGAGAATGGCGGTGGCGGCAACACCGTTTTTCACCGCATCAATGGCGGTCTGCAATTTCGGAATCATACCGCCCTGCGCCGTCCCGTTTTTAATCAGCCGCGCCGCTTGCGCCTTGCTCAAGCGTTCAATCAATTTGCCCTTTTTGTCTTTCACGCCATCGACATCGGTCAGCATCAGCAAGCGCTCGGCCCCTAAAGCGGCGGCAATGGCACCGGCTGCCGTATCGGCATTGACATTGAGGGTCTGGCCGCTTGCCGAAGTCGCAATCGGCGCAATGACGGGAATAATATCCGAGGCCAGCATGACATCGAGAATATGGCTATTGACCTTTTGCGGCGTGCCGACAAAGCCGAGATTGACGGCTTTTTCAACATTGGAGGTCGGGTCTTTAGCTTTGCTGCGGGTCTTTTTGGCGACCAATAAATCGCCGTCTTTGCCCGACAGGCCGACCGCCGTGCCGCCCGCCGCATTGAGCGCGGTGACGATTTGTTTGTTGATGGCGCCGGCCAGCACCATTTCGACCACTTCAATGGTTTGCGCATCGGTGACCCGCAAGCCGTTTTTGAAACTGCTTTTAATGTTCAGCCGTTCCAGCATGGCGGCAATTTGCGGCCCGCCGCCATGCACAATCACCGGATTAATGCCCGATTGCTTGAGCAGCACCACATCATGCGCAAATTGGCGCGCCAGCACATCATCGCCCATAGCGTGGCCGCCATATTTAATTACCACAGTTTTTTTGTCGTAAAGCTGCATGAAAGGCAGCGCTTCGCTCAGCACATGCGCCTTTGCCAGCCAATCCGACGGATTGGCTGTTTTGTTTTTTGCCGATGATTTTGTTTTGCCTGCCATGCAAACTCCGAAATTATATCAGGCCTTATATCCCAATTCGGACAAATCAACCAGACTTGCAATGGCCGCGCGCACAAGCTCAATGCCCTGATTTTTTTCGCTCGATGTGGCGATTATCTCAGGGTGGGCAGCCGGGCGTTTTTGGAGCGCCGTTTGGGTTTGCACAATCAACGCATCGAGCGCGCCGCTTTTCAACTTGTCGGTTTTGGTCAGCACGATTTGATAAGACACCGCCGCCGCATCCAAATCATCCATCATTGCGAGGTCGTTTTTTTTCAGCCCGTGACGGCTATCGACCAGCATGAAAATGCGCCGCAAATTGGGGCGACCACGCAAATAAGCATTGAGCAATTTATTCCAGGCGGCGATTTTGGCTTTGCTTTCGCGCGCATAGCCATAGCCCGGCAAATCAACCAACCATGCCGCGCCGTCATTGCGCTGCGGCGCGAGTAGGAAAAAATTCAGCTCTTGTGTGCGCCCCGGCGTATTGGAAGTGCGCGCCAATCCTTTGGTGCCGGTCAGCGCATTGATCAACGATGACTTACCGACATTTGAGCGTCCGGCAAAGGCAACTTCAATGCGGTCAGGGGCGGGCAGGGCCTCCAGCGCCACGACACCGAATTTGAACTCTGTGCCTTGCGCCAAGAGCCAGCGACCGGCCTCGACCAGTGCGGCAGTCTGACTATCCTGTTGATCCGTCATCATTGTCGCCTTGCTGTGCGGCTTTGCGCCGAAAGCCGAGATTTTGTAGAAGCTCAATCTCAACACCGTGGCGGCGCATAATATAACCCTGCTGCAAGAGCGATAGGAAATTGTTCCAGGCCCAATAAATCACCAGACCGGCCGGGAAACCGGCAAGAATAAAGGTAAAGAATATGGGCAGGATTTGGAACATGCGTGCCTGTATCGGGTCGGGCGGCGGCGGGTTCATTTGCATTTGCACATACATGGTAAAACCCATCAAAACCGGCCAAATGCCGATCAGCAAAAAGCTCGGCACATCATATGGCAACAGGCCGAATAGATTGAAAAGCGAGGTCGGGTCAGGGGCTGACAGGTCTTGAATCCAGCCAAAGAAAGGCTGGTGACGCATATCAATGGTCACGAAGAGCACTTTGTAAATCGAGAAGAACACCGGTATTTGAATGAGAATGGGTAAACACCCGGCCAGCGGATTAAGCTTTTCCTCGCGGTAAATTTTCATCAATTCCTGCTGCTGCGCTTGCCGGTCGTCTTTATAGACTTCGCGGATTTGCAACATGCGTGGCTGCAGTTTTTTCATTTTCGCCATGGTTTCATAAGAGCGATTGGCGAGTGGGAAAAAGGCCAGCTTGATGAGCACGGTGACCAGCAAAATGGCAATGCCGTAATTGCCGAAAAATGCGTAAAATAGCGACAGCGCGTTAAACATCGGCTTGGTCAGGAAGTAAAACCAGCCCCAATCAATCAGCAGGTCAAAACGCGTGACGCCGTTATCGGCATAGGCATCAATCACATCAACACGCTTGGCACCGGCAAAAAACCGGCTCGTGCTTTCAAAGCTTTGGCCCGGTGCCAATGCTTGTCCGGCGAGCAGAAAATCGCTGCGATAGACCGGGGCGGTCTGGCCGCCCAGCCTATCATCCGCGCGGCCGGTAAAACGGCCGGTAAAAGCTTGGTCTTGCGGCGGAATAAGCGCGGCGGCCCAATATTTATCAGTGATGCCGAGCCAGCCGCCTGTGGCGCTTTGCTTGACCGGCCCGTCGCTCAACAAATCATCATAGTCAATCTCGATAAGGCCCTCTTCGCCGAAAAAGCCGATTGGCCCTTCGTGCAAAATGAACAAATCGGTGAGTTGCGGCGTCCCAGTTCGTGCTATTTGCCCGAAAGGGTAGAGCGTCAGCGTTTCGCCCGAGCCGTTTTGCGCGCGCTGGGTGATGGTGAACATATAATTGTCGTCAACGCTTATGGTTTGCGACAAGACCAAACCTTCCGGCGTGACATGGCGCAGCGTCACCGGCGTGGATGGGGTCAGCCGCCCATTGCCGCCGGCTTGCCAGACGGTTCTTTCATCGGGCAAGGTCACCTTGCTGTCGGGGGCGGCTACAAAACCGTGTTGCGCCTGCCAATGTCCGGTTTGGCCTTCGCGTTGCAGCAATATTTGCCGCGGCGCATCTTCCCTTGCGTCGGCACCGTAAGCGGTCAGCACCAAATCATCAAAACGCGCGCCCATAAGTGCAATCGAACCTGTCAATTGCGGGGTTTCAATCGTGACGCGGGGTGAGTTGGCAAGCCCCTCAGTGACCCGATTATTCGCCACTTCCGGGCGCAGCGGTGCATTGCCACGCTGTGGTGTGGCTTGCGGGGCCATATTAGCGGTCAGCCCGTCGGCGCGCGGCGCGCCATTTTCGGCTTCTTGCGGCGTTTCGGCAAGCGCTTGCTGGCGCGCACGCTCCTCTGCTAGGCGCGGCTCGGTGACGAAAAACTGCCACCCCAATAAAACGGCAAGGCTTAAAATAATGGCCATTAAAAAATTATTTTGGTCATTCATCGGTCATATCCTTAAGCATTTTCTACATTCTCGGGTGCGTTTTCGTGCAAGGCCCTGAGGGCAGAACGCAAATCGCTTTTCAGTCTACTCCAGGGTCGCAGTGCGGTGTGCACCCTGCCTATCATCACATAATCGAAACCGGCTTGGCCTTCCAGCGGCAAAATTTCTTGCGCCACCGCGCGCAGCCGTCGCCGCGCCCGGTTGCGCGCCACCGCATTGCCGATTTTCTTGCTGGCCGTCAGCCCATAACGCACCGGGGTCGTTGACGGTTCGTCTATGTCGCGCGCGCGTGCCTGCACAATCAGCCCGCGTCGAACTTCCTTGTCGCCCTTTGCGGCAGCGAGAAACAAGCGCCTAACGCGCAAGCTTGACAGCGCGTGACCTTGGTTCGTCATGAAAACGTTTTAGGCAGACAGGGTTTTGCGGCCGCGTGCGCGTCGACGCGCCAAAACCAGACGGCCGTTTTTGGTGGCCATGCGGGAACGGAAACCGTGGCGGCGTTTGCGCACCAGATTGCTTGGTTGGAAAGTTCTTTTCACCTGATCCACTCCTTCGAAAAACAGAAAAATAATGTTTTTCTGTTGAAGTCCGTTTATATCTCGGGCGGATTTAGCTAAAAACGAGGGCAAAGTCAATCTTATTGACTTTATTTCCCGTTACTTCTCGCAATTGGGGGCGCGCAATAATGAGCAATAATAATAAAACTGCCGCAGTCTGCGCGCAGCGCAAAAAACTGGCCCTTGTAGGCCTGTTTGCCGCTCTGTTGGTCGGCTTTTTCATTTTCGATTTGGACAGCCTTATCAGCTATCAGGGTTTGGCAGAAAATGAGGCAGCGTTAAAGCGCGCCGTGGCTGAAAATCGGCTTATGACCATAATGGCCTATATGGCTGTTTACATCGCCGCGGTTGCCTTTTCTCTGCCCGGCGCTTTATGGCTCAGCCTGGCCGGTGGCTTAATGTTCGGCACTTGGGCCGGCGGGGTGATTATTGTTTTTTCGGCGACATTGGGGGCCAGCGGGCTTTTTGTTGCAGCGCGCTATGTCATCGGCGACGCCTTGCGCGCCCGCGCCGGCCCGGCTTTGCAGAAATTCGAAGCCGCGTTTAACCGCGATGCTTGGTCCTATATGCTGGTCTTGCGGCTTTTGCCGATATTTCCCTTTTTCATCGTCAATTTGGGGGCGGCGCTGGTCGGCGTGCGCTTTCCAATATTTTTGCTGACCACTTTCTTCGGCATTATGCCGGGGACATTTGTTTTTGCTTCCATCGGCAATGGTATTTCGGTTCTATTGCAATCGGGCGAACGCCCTGATTTGAGCATCATGCAAAGCCCCGAAATATTGGGACCGCTTGTCGCGTTGGCGGTTTTGTCATTGGCACCGATTATATGGCGGCGCATGAAAGGGACAGAAAATGGCTGAGCATATTAAGACCGATATTTGCGTTATTGGCGGCGGCTCGGGCGGCCTGTCTGTCGCCGCCGGTGCGGCACAAATGGGCGCACAAGTGGTTTTGGTCGAAGGTCATAAAATGGGTGGTGATTGCTTGAATTATGGCTGTGTGCCCTCAAAGGCGCTGTTGGCAGCGGCTGAGCGCGCGCATATAGGGCATTCCAATAAGCCCTTTGGGGTTGCAGCGGCCGAGCCGAAAGTCGACTTCAAAGCGGTGATGACGCATGTGCGCGAAACTATTGAAGCGATTGAGCCGGTCGATAGCGTTGAGCGCTTTGCTGGTCTCGGCGTGCGGGTAGTTGAAGCGACGGGCAAATTTATCGACCGCAAGACGCTGAAAGCGGGCAATAAGATTATTCGTGCCAAGCGCTTTGTTATCGCCACTGGTTCAACAGCTAACATACCTAATATTCGTGGCCTAAAATCCGTACGTTATTTCACCAATGAGACTATTTTCAGCCTTTCACGCCAGCCCAAACACTTATTGATTATCGGCGGCGGGCCCATTGGCGTGGAAATGGCTCAAGCTTTTTGCCGCCTCGGCAGCCCGGTAACGGTGTTGGAAGCTGAACACCTTTTAGGGCGCGAAGATCCTGAAACCGTGGCCCATGTCAAGCGCCAATTGCAAGAAGACGGTGTTGCTTTGATGGAGCGTGCGGTCATTGCGTCAGTAGCCGCTAGCGGCAAAGGCGCAGGAACAAAAATTACTATTTCATTGAAAAATGGCGACCAGGTGACGGGCGACACCTTATTGGTGGCAACGGGGCGTAAGCCCAGTTTGGCATCCTTAGATTTGGCCAAAGCAAGCGTCAGCGTTAGCGACGGGCCGGTGCCGCATATTATCGTCGATAAAAGATTACGCAGCAGCAATAAGAAAATTTTTGCCATCGGCGATGTCAATGGTGGGCCTCAATTCACCCATGCGGCGGGCTACCAAGCCGGTTTGGTCATCCGCAATGTTTTGTTTTTTCTGCCCGCCAAGGTCAATTTCACCGCTCTGCCGCGCGTCACTTATGCCAATCCCGAATTAGCGTCGGTCGGATTGAACGAAGCTGAGGCGCGGGAAAAATATGCCGCTGTTAAAGTGCTGCGCTGGCCGTTTGAAGAAAATGACCGCGCTCGCGCCGAGCGCGATATGCGCGGCATGGTAAAGGTGGTGACAACGCGCAATGGGCGTATTTTGGGTGCCTCAATTGTCGGCAAAGGGGCCGGCGATTTGTTAGCCCCTTGGACCATGGCTCTAGCGCAAGGCTTGCCAATTTCAGCTATGGCCGGGGTTATTGCCCCTTATCCGACGCGGGGGGAGGCGTCTAAGCGGGCGGCTGGTGATTATTACACACCGACCTTATTTGGTCCGCGCACCCGCAAAATAGTTGGTCTTTTGTCGCTATTTCGCCGTTAAGCTTAAAGCGCCGTTATCGCTGTTGATCCAAGCGAGACCGCCCATGCTTGACCGAAATGAGCGGCGCGGCTAGCGTCGCCGAAAGGAAGAAGCCAATGACCCCCGGGAAAAAAAATCTGATTACTGATATTGCCGGTATTCAAGTCGGTCATGCCGCCGATGTAAATCTGCGCAGCGGTGTAAGCGTGATTGTGCCCGATACGCCGGCGGTGATTGGCGTTAGCAGTCTCGGCGGTGGGCCGGGCACGCGCGAAACCGATGCGTTAAAGCCCGAAACATTGGTAAGTGAGGCGCATGCGGTTGTCTTGGCGGGGGGCTCGGTTTTTGGCCTCGATGCCGCTTCGGGTGTGACTGCCGCAATGGGTGCTGAAGGGCGTGGTTTTCAGACCGGTGCGCCTAAGCCTTCACCGATTGTGCCGGCAGCTATTTTATTCGATGTTTCCAATGGCGGCGATAAGGATTGGGGCGACACCCCGCCTTACGGGCAATTGGGGCGCGATGCTTACGGTGCGCTGACGCGCGATTTTGAGCTTGGCAATATCGGTGCAGGATATGGCGCACAAGCCGGTCAGTTAAAGGGGGGGCTGGGCAGCGCCTCTGTAGCGCTTGACGACGGTACCGTGAAAGCAGGCGCGCTTATGGCGGTCAATCCAGTAGGCAGTGTGATTGATAAAGCGGGGCGTTTTTGGGCGCAAGGGCATGCGCTTGAAATGGGTGGCGCGCCGGAATTTGGTTTGCCGTCGCTTATTGGTCAAGTTGCCAATGCAGGCGCGCATCCAATGGCCGACAGTAAATTGGGTGCCGCCCTAACCAATACGACAATCGGTGTGGTCGCCGTGGCCGTTGACTTGACGGTGGCGGAAGCCTGTCGCGTTGCCATTATGGCGCATGATGGCATGGCGAGAGCCATTCGTTCGGTACATACGCCGTTTGATGGTGACACGATTTTTGTGCTGGCGACAGGGGCCGAGAAACTGGCGGAGACGCAGGCGGCGCGTCCCCTTGCTTTGGCCGAATTGGGCGCTTTGGCGGCTGACTGTGTGACCCGCGCCGTGGCTCGCGGTGTGTTTGAGGCAACCGCTCTGGGTGGGGTGCCTGCCTACCGCGACCGCTTTGACAGGTAAATTTTAATCGCCCCTTGCAATCACAAAGACCAGCCAGTAAAACCCAGGGCAACGCACCGGTAGCTCAGCTGGATAGAGTACTTGACTACGAATCAAGGGGTCGGGGGTTCGAATCCTCCCCGGTGCGCCACAGACCAACAGACTAAAGCAGTCTT
>PBLK01000024.1 GCA_002721725.1 Rhodobiaceae bacterium | reverse complement strand
TTTGTATGGTTTCGGAGAAACCGGTGAACTGCTGCTTCAGGACGAAACCGGGGCCATTAGCCCGATTTGGGCCGGCGATGTTTCGGTTTAAGCGCCGATGTTCAATCGGCGCTTAACGATTATTTAGAAGGAAATGTTGAGTCCGATTTTTGCAAGCCCGTAGTCCATGGATTCAGACATGGTTCTGGTTTGCGTGATGGTGTCTTCGTAAGCAATCGTGGCGTCGAGGTCTGTGAAGATATGCCGATATTCGGCGTCTGCCTCGGTCACCAATGTATCGGGCAGGCCTTTGGCGGCGAGATTGTGCGGGCTGAGAAAATCATGCACGGCAAGCTGAGCCATATTAAACATGGCGGTGACGGGGTGTTTGATAGCTTGCCCAACCCGCTCACTGTCACGCGCTACCACTCTCTGGTCATTGCGCCTGACAGCATGCCCGATTGTTTGGAAATTGCGGCGCAAACCGATGACGGTATTATTATGGCGGTGAAACATAAATCGCGGCCCATTTATGGTGTGCAGTTTCATCCCGAAAGCATTGCCACCGCGTATGGACATAAATTACTCAGCAATTTTTTACAGAATGCCGGTATGAATGTGGCGGAAGACATTGCCCAGCAACACTTAAGTTTGGAGGTATAGATGGAGGCGCAGCCCGATAAATTGAAAGCGACACTTGGCCTTTTATCGCAAGGCCGCGCCCTATCGGGTGCTGAGGCCACGAAAGCCTTTGAGATCATTCTAAACGGCGAGGCCACGCCTTCGCAAATCGGGGCGTTTCTGTCCGCTTTGCGCGTGCGCGGCGAAACGGTGGACGAAATCGCCGCCGGTGTCAGCGTTATGCGCGCCAATGCGCTGAAGGTAAAAGTGCCGACTCATGTGCTGGACACATGCGGGACGGGCGGCGATGGCAGCGGCAGCTATAACATATCTACCGCCGTCGCACTCGTCGCTGCGGCCTGCGGTGCCTATGTCGCCAAACACGGCAACCGTGCGCTCAGTTCAAAATCTGGTTCATCAGAAGTTTTGGAATCGCTTGGTGTTAAATTGGCACTGTCACCGGCCGCTCTGGAGCAATGTATTAACGATGTCGGCATCGGCTTTCTGTTCGCCCCAAATCACCATTCAGCCATGCGCCATGTCGGCCCGTCGCGGCAAGAATTGGGTTTTCGAACCATTTTCAATCTGCTCGGCCCGCTTTCCAATCCGGCCGGTGCAAACCGCCAATTGCTCGGCGTGTTTGCCAAAGAATGGGTTGAACCGCTGGCCAATGTTTTGAGGAAACTTGGCTCTGAGAGGGCTTGGGTGGTGCACGGTTCTGACGGCATGGATGAGTTGACGACCACCGGCCCGAGCACGGTCGCCGAATTGCGCAAGGGCGAGGTTAGCGTGTTTGAGGTGACTCCCGAAGATGCCGGATTGGCGCGCACCAAGCCCGAAGATTTGGTTGGCGGCACACCTGATAAGAACGCTGCCGCCATGACCGCCCTGCTCGATGGCGAAGCCGGTGCTTATCGAGATATTGTTTTGCTCAATGCGGCGGCCGCGCTGATGGTGTGCAATAAAGCCAACAATCTGAAAGAAGGCGCCGAAATGGCGGCGCTCGCCATTGATGATGGCGGGGCGAAAGCGGTGCTGGCCAATCTGGTGGCAACTACACAGAAGCTGGCCGATGCATGAGCGACATTCTCGCAAAAATTACCGCCTATAAGCTGAACGAAATCGCCGCTGCAAAAGCGGTGCTGTCCCTGGCTGAAGTCGAGCACGCTGCAAAGGCTGCCGATGCACCGCGTGGGTTTCTGCGAGCATTGGAAGCCAAGCGCGATGCTGGACAAGCAGCTTTAATTGCCGAGATAAAAAAGGCGTCGCCGTCGAAAGGTCTTATTCGAAAAGACTTTAACCCACCTTTGATTGCACAGGCCTATGAGCAAGGCGGAGCGGCCTGCCTGTCGGTTCTCACTGACGCGCCGAGCTTTCAGGGTGCGCCCGAATATATGGTCGCGGCGCGTGCGGCTTGCACCCTGCCCGTGCTGCGCAAAGACTTTATGTATGATACATATCAAGTAGCCGAGGCGCGCAGTTGGGGTGGCGACGCTATTCTCATCATCATGGCGGCAGTGAGTGACGCACAGGCGCAAGAGCTCTATGCAGCGGCGACACAGTTCGGCATGGACACATTGTTTGAGGTGCATGATGCCAATGAACTAGAACGTGCCTTGACGCTGAAGCCAAAATTACTGGGCATTAATAATCGTGATTTACGGACATTTGAAACCACGCTGGACACGACACGCGCCCTAATGATGCAAGCACCCGATGATATCTTGCTGGTCAGCGAAAGCGGCATTGCTTCAAAAAATGATATACGCGACTTAATGGCTGACGGTATTCCTGCATTTTTGGTGGGCGAAAGCCTGATGCGCCAAGATGATATTGAAGCGGCTACAAAAAAACTAATCGAATCATGAAAAACGGTGTTGCAGCAAAAAACGAATAAAAGTAGAACATAAGAGTTAGCGATTCGTTCTTATCGGAGGGACCTATGCTCACCAAGAAGCAATTCGAACTTTTGCTCTTTATTAATGAGCGTCTGAAAGAGACGGGAGTGTCTCCCAGTTTTGATGAAATGAAGGAAGCGCTGAACCTTAAATCCAAATCGGGCATTCACCGCCTTATTACCGCCTTGGAAGAGCGCGGCTTTATAAAGCGCCTCGCCCATCGCGCCCGTGCTCTGGAAGTGGTTAAACTACCCGACACTATAGCCAGCAGCATGTCTGCGCCGACACGCCACGGACGCTCGACGCCCAACGCCCCGCAGGCGGCCAATGATGATAATGCGGTCACTGTTTCTGTAATGGGTCGCATCGCCGCTGGTACTCCAATTGAAGCTTTGCAAGAAGAGGTCAATCAAATCTCCGTGCCTATTGAAATGATGCGCTCAGGCGATCACTACGCTTTGGAAGTACATGGCGACTCGATGATCGATGCTGGTATTTTTGATGGCGACACAGCGATTATTCAAAGTGGTGCAACCGCCGAAAATGGCGAGATCGTCGTTGCGTTAGTTGAAGGTCATGAAGCTACGCTGAAACGCCTGCGCTGCAAAGGCGAAATGATTGCTCTAGAAGCAGCCAATCCCTCTTACGAAACACGAATTTTCCGCGCCGATCAGGTACGTGTGCAAGGTCGCCTTGTCGGCCTGATGCGTAAGTATTAGTGCCGCTTCTTTAATCTTTTATTACTCAAACGCTGCTGCAATTTGTGGTATCAGCTTAGGCAGTGAGGCTAACCCCTTTCAAAGGCTAGCACCCCTGCGGGGGGCTGCTCGATTTTTACACGCCATGTGCGATACAGGATGATCATGACCAACAACAGACCCGTAACCCGCTTTGCCCCCTCGCCGACCGGTTTTTTGCATATTGGCGGCGCACGCACAGCGTTGTTCAATTGGGCTTTTGCGCGTCATCATGGCGGCAGTTTTTTACTGCGCATCGAAGACACCGACCGCGCCCGCTCAACACAAAAAGCCATTGACGCCATTCTCGGCGGCATGAGCTGGCTTGGCCTTGACGCCGATAAAGCCCCAGTTTACCAACATGCAAATGCGCCACGCCATATCGCCATTGCGGAGCAATTATTGGTCGATGGCCATGCCTATAAGTGTTTTTGCACCGCTGAAGAAGTTGAGGTAATGCGCAAAAAAGCGCGCGCTGAAGGGAAACCTCCGCGCTATGACGGTACATGGCGAGACCGCGATGTTTCAGAAGTACCCGCCAATGCCTCTTTTGTGGTGCGGTTCAAAGCGCCGCAAAGCGGTGAAACAGTGATTGACGATCTTGTGCAAGGCCGCGTTGCCATCGCTAATGACCAATTTGACGATTTGATTTTACTGCGCTCTGACGGGTCGCCGACCTATATGTTGTCCGCAGTGGTAGATGACCATGATATGGCAGTCACGCATATTATTCGCGGCGACGACCATATGACCAATGCGGCGCGGCAGGCGCAAATCTATGCTGCGTTGGGCTGGGATGTGCCACAATTTGCACATATACCGCTTATTCACGGGCCTGATGGTACCAAATTATCAAAACGCCATGGTGCGCTCGGAGTCGAAGCCTATCGTGATATGGGTTATCTGCCCGAAGCCATGCGCAATTATTTAGCACGCCTCGGTTGGAGCCATGGCGATGACGAGGTATTCAGCACCTCGCAGTTTATAGACTGGTTCAGTCTGAAAGCGATTGGTAAATCACCAGCACGTTTTGACACCGAGAAACTTGATAATGTGAATGCACAGCACCTCAACATGACAGACGATGCGACGCTGGTTGGCGAAGCAATAGCTCGCAATCCGGCACTGGCCGAATTTCAAACACAACTAACGGCGGCTATGCCGCTTTTAAAGACGCGCGCAACCCGTTTGCCCGACATCGCAGCCGATGCCGCCTTTTTGGCGGCGCCGCGGCCAATTATTGCAGATGAAAAGCTACAAAAGCATCTCAATGAAGAAACCCGCCCTCATATAGAGGCTCTTGCAGCCGCTCTGGGGGCTCTCGACAATTGGACGGGCGCCGAAATCGAGGCCGTAATCAAGGCGTATATGGACGATAATAAGTTAAAAATGAATAAATTAGCTCCTGCTTTCAGGGCTTCTCTGGTTGGCAATAGCCAATCACCGGGAATTTTTGACGTTTTGGCTCTGCTTGGCAAATACGAGTCCCTCCAGAGATTAAAGGATCAAATCGGCGCATAAACCCGCTAAATTTGGCCGCTGAAGCTGGCTTGGCCTAGTTTTTTGTGCTATCAAACCGCCAACAGGATATCAGATACAGGGAGCATGAAATGAGCGACGATAACGCTAAACTCGCCAGCCTCGGAAAAGATTATGAATTCGCTATTCACGACGGAACCGTGGGGCCCAGCGTTATTGATGTATCAACGCTTTATGGTCAAAGCGGACAATTCACCTATGACCCGGGATTTACCTCTACCGCAAGCTGCAAATCGACTATCACCTTTATCGATGGCGAAGCAGGAACGCTCCTCCACCGTGGATATCCGATTGAGCAATTGGCAGATAAAGGCAGCTTTATTGAAACTTGCTATTTGCTGCTGAACGGCGAACTGCCGAACGCAAAAGAACTTGAAGAGTTTGAAACAGCAATAACTCAACACACCATGCTCCATGAACAGATGAACCGTTTTTTCCACGGCTTCCGACGCGATGCGCACCCGATGGCCATTATGGTCGGCGTGGTTGGCGCGCTGTCGGCTTTTTATCATGACAGCACTGATATTGGCGATGAAGAGCAGCGCCGCATTGCCAGCCGCCGCTTGATTGCTAAAATCCCGACCATTGCCGCAATGGCCTATAAATATTCGATTGGTCAGCCGTTCGTCTATCCGCGCAATGATTTAGATTATGCCTCGAATTTCTTGCATATGTGCTTTTCTGTGCCCTGCGAAGAAATGAACATCAGCCCCGTTCTAGCGCAGGCTATGGACCGCATCTTTATTTTACATGCCGACCACGAGCAAAACGCCTCAACCTCAACCGTGCGCTTAGCCGGTTCATCTGGTGCTAACCCATTTGCTTGTGTTGCTGCCGGCATTGCTTGCCTGTGGGGGCCGAGCCACGGCGGCGCCAATGAGGCGGCGCTGGATATGCTGGCCGAAATTGGTTCGGTTAGTCGTATTCCTGAATTTGTCGCCCGCGCCAAAGACAAGAATGATCCGTTCCGTTTGATGGGCTTTGGCCACCGCGTTTACAAAAATTACGACCCCCGCGCGCGCGTCATGCAAAAAACCTGTCATGAAGTGCTGGGCGAGCTGGGCATCAAAGATGACCCACTGCTAGATGTCGCTATGGAATTGGAAAAAATTGCGCTTAATGATGAGTATTTTGTCGAGAAGAAGCTTTATCCGAATATCGATTTTTATTCCGGCATTACGCTGAAAGCGATGGGCTTCCCGACGTCCATGTTCACCGTTCTGTTCGCACTCGCGCGCACGGTCGGTTGGATTGCACAGTGGAATGAAATGATTGAAGATCCAAGTCAGCGTATCGGTCGACCGCGACAGCTTTATGTTGGTGCTGGCCCACGTGACTATGTCGATATCAATAAGCGCTAAATCACCGATAATGTAATTGCGGCAGCGCGATCAGCTGGCTTTTCGCCTGCTTGACACACCGCCGCACGAAAGCCGCCTAGCATATTGCGATAATAGTCGTTAACGCTGTCATCGTCGAGCATGCGCAATAAAACCGGCGCGATTTCTGCCGCGTCGCAGCGATCTTGTAAGAATTCCGGCATCGCTGGTGCATCTAGAATAAGATTGACTAACACCACTGATGGCACAGGCATAAAGCGCACCAGTAAATCGCCAATTAATCCCATATTGTAAGCGACCACAGTCGGCAACCCGGCCAACGCCAGCTCCATTGTCGCCGTGCCCGACGAAGCTAGCGCTGCGCGCGAGGCTGCAAAAGCTGCTAATTTATCGACTTCGTTTTCAATATAAATCGGTTGGCCCGGCCAATGCGCAGTCTTCTCACGTACCTTGTCGGCCATATGCGGCACCAATGGAATGATGGGGCGAAGATTGTCAATGCGCCTGTCGAGATGCTGCAACACTTGACCGAATACTGGCACTAATTCATTTACCTCATTGACGCGACTGCCAGGCAAAACTGCTAAAGGCACTTCTTGTGCTTTAAGACGATATTTCTTTTTGAAGTCCGGAAGCGGCCCCAACCTTTCCAATCGCTCAATAATCGGATGACCGACAAAATGGCACGGCGGTCCATCATTAGCTGCAAAAACATCAGGCTCAAATGGCAAAAATGCCATCACGGCGTCAAAATAATTTTTCATTTTGCGCGCGCGGCCACGTCGCCATGCCCAAACATGGGGCGCGACATAACAAATAATTTTTGCTTCAGGGCGTTTTGCCTTTACTCGCCTAGCCACACGATGATTGAACTCGGGGCTATCTATCAGCACCATAACGTCAGGCTCAGTGGCCAATGCATGAGCAACAGCTTCATCGACACGCTTAAACAATTGCGGTAAGCGCGGCAAAATCTCCCTAAAACCCATAACGGCAATCTCGGACATCGGAAAAATCGACGCCAGCCCCTCATCAATCATTTTAGAGCCACCAATGCCAGTCACCATAATATCACTTTGGCGGCGGCCCAGCGCCTGCATCAAATCTGCCCCAAGCGCATCGCCCGAGGTTTCGCCAGCGATCATCATTACATGGCTGGGCATCAGTTTTGCCTATCTAGCCCTAACAAAAACAAACCTTTTTTTTCTGCCAGCGCCACCACGGAGTCAAAGTCGTCGAACAAAGTGCCACCGGCCTCAAACACAATACCCGCCAGGCATGCAGCTGCCGCCAATTCGACCGTGCGGCCACCAACTGCTGGAATATCAATGCGGCGGTCTTGTTGTGGCTTGGGCAGTTTCACCAGCACTCCGCGCCGCTCTTCAGGCGTGCCGAGAAATTCCGGCGACAAGTCGCGCAAACGTTGCAGCATACCATCTGTGCCTTCCGGCCCCTCAATTGCCAGAACCAAACGGCGGCCGACCACAACACTTTGGCCTATGTCTTGCGAGCCCGCCACAGAAGCAACCTCAATCGCGCGGTCTATATCGGGCTGATGAGCAATATGATCATGCTTGGTTTGCGGTCCGGTCCTGCCAGTCTGGCCGCATAGATAGTCTTGCGCCGAGCAGACATTTAGACCGCGCATTTCAAAATAGGCGATTATTACTTTCAGCAATTTGTCGTCACCTGCATGATTGCCCGAAGAGACTTGTTCTAGAAACCATTGACCGCCCTCATCAAGTTCAAGTTTCTCAAGATTTGGGCGCTCGATGCCACCAATGATCACAATATCTAAACAACCCGCAGCCAGCAGTGCATCGGCGGCGGCCTTCATACATCCAATCGGAACAGTAATATGCGGATATTGCTGTAATGCCACCTCGGCCGCACCTTCAAGCGCGACAACAAAAACTTTATCGGCTTGCGTTTCCGCAAGCGTTACTGGCAATGCGCCAGAACCAGCAATCAGCCCTAGTGGCTTATCGGCATGCGACGGAGACATGATTATTTGTTGCGAGGGGTGCAATAGCCCCTATTTTGCTCGACACGCATAAACTCGACTACCTCCTGAACACATGCACTGTCGCCATATTCTTTGGCGGCTTTTGCAAGTCGGGCCATCAACGCGCCTTCTCGCTCAAGGAAAAGCGCCTTATGCAAAGCCCGCAATGCGTTGATTTCGGCGCGGTCAAAAGAGCGTCGCTTGAGGCCAACCAGATTGAGGCCCGAAAGCTGGGCGCGATTGCCGGTAGCCGCTCCAAAAGGAATAACATCTTCGACGACTAAACTGCCTGCCCCGATGAAAGCATGTGCGCCAATACGGCAGAATTGATGCACGCCTACCAGGCCACCTAAAATGGCAAAATCCCCGATAATTACGTGACCGCCCAAAGTGGCGTTATTGGCGAGGATAACATTGTCGCCGACATCGCAATCATGCGCGACATGCGAGCCCATCATAAACAGACCATCGTTGCCGACTTTGGTCAGAGCGCCGCCGCCTTCTGTACCGGGGTTCATCGTTACATGCTCGCGGATCCGATTGCGCTCACCGATTTCCAACGACACCTCTTCGTTACCGAATTTCAAATCTTGTGGAATGTGGCCTATCGAGGCAAATGGATAAATATGTGTGGCTTCACCAACCGTCGTATTACCCGTCACCACAACATGACTTTCAAGCGTTACCCCGTCGCCAAGAGTCACATTTCCGGTCACGCTACAAAAAGGACCAATAGTAACGTCAGCACCCAGTTTTACACTGTCAGCAACAATCGCGGATTCATGAATATTCCCCATTTACGCTTGTTAAGACCAGTTTAATACCGGAGCAAATAAAGGATTGTGACCGATTATTACGTTTGTTCGGTCTGTGCCTTTTTACGCTGACGCGACATAAATGCTTGGTCGCGATACATTTCCTCTCGGAGACGGGCGGGTGTTCCGGCGATATTACAATCGGCAGGAAATGATCGCAGAACAGTTGAGTTAGCTGAGATAACGCACCTGTCGCCAATTTCGACATGGCCGGTCACCTTTGCCCCGCCGCCCATTTGTACATAATCACCCAGCGTTGAGCTTCCGGCAACGGCGCAGGTTGCAGTAATAAAACAGTGCCGGCCCAATTGAACATTGTGTGCGATATGCACCAAATTATCGATCTTGCTGCCCTCACCGATACAGGTGTCTCCTAATCCGCCTCGGTCAATCACCGCATTGCCGCCAATTTCAACATTGTCCTGTAAAATTACTCGCCCCAATTGTGGGATTTTTACATGCGCCGCACCCGGGGCAAATCCGAAACCGTCGCAACCGATGTTGGCACCGCTATGCACAATCACTCGATCCCCGAGCAGCGCATAAGAAACAGTGGCATTGGCACCTATCGTGCAATCACGCCCCATTACCACGCCATGACCGATATAAGCATTAGAGCCGATATAGCTGCCATCACCAACCTCGACACCTGCTCTAATAACCACATTCGGCTCTAGGATGACATTTTTACCCAGCACGACATCAGGGTGAATGTTGCCCGACCCAGCCTGTGCCGCTTTACGCGGTCGGCTATTTGCGACCTCAGGAAAAAAAAGTTGGGCCGCCTCTGCCATACTTCGATAGGGGTCATCGCAGAGTAAAGCAAGGCAGCCACCAGGCAACAGGTGGGCATGCGGTTTCGTAACCAATACGGCTCCAGCCCGGGTTACTAAAAGCGCGTCTTTTAACTTATTATTTGAAAAGAACGATAGTTCGTTGGGACCAGCCTCATCAAGAGAAGCCACACCGGACAGCACTAAATCGCTATCATGCTTTTTAAGTCCAATTTTTTCAGTCAAATCATGAACTGAATAAGGCCCTGCCGATGAAAAAAAACGCGCATCCGCCATAGATTATTGACCGTCCTTCTTAAGCGCTATCGGCGTCACTTTGACTTTGGTTAGGCGCTTATCCAGACGTGAAACTAATTCTGCAGTCACATTAATTGCCGGGCTCGCAAAAAATACCGCATCGCTGCGCATAACAATATCCGCTTTGCGTTCTTTCGAAATTGCCGACAATTCTTCTTCGGCAATTTTTAAGATTTCAGCTGCTGCTCGCTGTCCACCAGCCTGAATGGATTTACTCTTCTCATTCAACGAGCGACGTCCTTCAACTTCTTTCATTCGAAGTTCTTCAACTTTCTTCTGCAGTGCCTCAGGAGCCAATAATTTCTGCTGCTCTTTCAGCTTCTCTGCCTCGCTTTGCAGCCCTTTAAAGATATCGCCTTCATCAGCGCGTACTTTAGCCACCTGTTCTTCAAGCTGCGAAGCCATGCTTCGACCCGCTTTGGACTGCGTAATGGCCCGGTCAACATCAAACACCAGGATTATGGGCTCAGCAAAAGCAGGCGACGCAAAAGCCAAACTGCATGTTATAAAAATCGGTGAAATTATTTTCTTTAGCACTTTTGTCCCCTCTAAAAACTAGTTCCAATGGTAAATCGGAAAAACCGTGTTTGGTCGTAATCTTCTTTAGCAAGTGGCTCGGCAAAGTCAAATCGAACAGGCCCGAAAGGAGAGCGCCAAGCAAAACTTAAACCTGTTGTTGCACGAAATGCCAAGTCATCTTCAATTACCCGACAATTTTCCCGTTGGCTACCTTGACAAGGTGTAGATGTGAATTCATCCGTTTCACCCAAAGCACCAAAATCTACAAACAAATTAGCGCGCATGCCGGATTCTTTTGATAGCCCCAACGGCAAAGAAACTTGTGCCGTGCCGATAAAATAGCGGTTCGCACCAAGAGATTGGCCATATGTGGGTTCGCCGCTGATGTTGTAAGAAACCTCTCGCGGCCCCACGCCACCCCGCTCGAAGCCGCGGAAGTCACGCCCCCCTCTGAAAAAGCGGTCGCTGTAGCGAATAAGACCGCCTTTGTAATCGTTTATTATTCCCAGTGTGGCGCGCAAATGAAGCACCCAACCTTCTGCAAGTTCTTCAAAAAAATTAGCTGAAGCACGAGTTCTCAGATAGGAAACTTCGCCATTCGGCCCAGCAATGTCTTGACCAAAATTAATATTCCAACCATCTGTTGGCGTTACGAAATCATCTCTCTTGTCGATAGCATAATAATAGCCAACCTCTTGCTTGTCCAAATCGTAGGGTATTCGTCCAGTGCCTGCAGTATTGCTTAGCTTGTTATTAACAAAGTTAGCAAAGAGTGAAAGGCGCCCATCCTCGGAGAGCGGGAATCCTAGTGAAAACCCGAACCCACTCTCTGCGAGCGTCAAACCATTTTGATATCTATATTCAGACTGCGTGTCGAAGAGACTGAATCCGGCCGAAACATCGCGATTGAGAAAATACGGCTCGGTGAAGCCGATATTATAACGTTGGACCTGATTGGAAACACCTAGATTAAGCCGCAAGCGCTGACCGCGACCGAGGAAATTTCGTTCTGACACGGAAAGTTGCGTAGTAAAGTCTTCCGCCGAGGAATAACCGATACCAAAACTTAATTCGCCGGTCGGCATCTCCTGGACATTCACATCAATAATTGTCTGGTCATCTTCCGTACCCGGGCTTTCAGCAATTTCAACGTCACTAAAGAAATTTAAGCCGCGCACACTGCGTTCAGAGCGCGATAAAAGAACTTTGTTAAACGCATCTCCCTCAACAAGACGCATTTCACGGCGGATAACATCATCGCGCGTGCGAGTATTTCCATTAATATTTATTCGTTCGACGTAAACCCGCGCGCCCTCGTTAATCACATATTCAATGTCTACAGTTTGCGTCTCTTCAGTTAATCGAGACCGAGGTCGGACAGTAGCGAAAGCAAATCCGCTTTCTCCCACCGTCTTGGTTAGAGCATCCACTGTTTTATCTAAAACACGACGGTCATATTGATCGCCCGCTCGATGCAAAACTTGCTCTTCCAGTTGAATGATATCCAAAGTATCGAGCGAGGTGCTGACGCGAGCGCCGCCAAATTTATATTTTAGCCCTTCTTCAACAACGAAGTTAATGAAAAATGCCTCTCCATCACGCGTCAATTCTGCATTTGAGGCGACCACGCGAAAGTCGGCAAAGCCCTTTGATAAATAGTGTTGGCGCAACAATTCGCGGTCGTAGGCAACGCGGTCGGGATCGTAATTATCATTACCTGAGAATATACGCCACCAGCGACTTTCACGAGTTAGAACAATGTCACGCAGTTCCGCATCGCTAAACGCGCGATTGCCGAGAAAGTTAATCGCGCGAACGGCTGTTGTCGGGCCTTCGCTAATTTCGAAAATCAAATCGACGCGGTTTTGAGGCAGTTGAATAACCTTTGGCTCAATGCGCACGGCAAAACGGCCAGAACGACGATAAAGTTCAATTTGACGCTCAACATCGTCTTGCACTTTGGCCCGGGTATAAATTTGGCGGGCCGACAGAATGCCTTCTTTGCTGAGTGTTTCGTCCCTGATGGCGCTATTACCTTCAAAACTGACACGATTTACAATGGGGTTTTCCACCACTGTTACAATCAATCCCCCTTCTTCCCGCCTAATGGTGACATCAGCGAAAAGGCCAGACGAGAACAGCGTCTTAACCGATTGGTCAACCAAACTGGGCTCGTCTTTCAGCCCTTCGCGCAC
This sequence comes from Rhodobiaceae bacterium, assembly GCA_002721725.1. GTDB lineage: Bacteria > Pseudomonadota > Alphaproteobacteria > RS24 > RS24 > UBA8337. The sequence continues at coordinate 3,762 of PBLK01000024.1, read as the reverse complement.
CAGCATATAGGCCAGCACGGTCTCTTCTTCGACCCGCTGAGTGCCCTCAACGCGGATGAACTTAATCGAAGAACCGATTTCAGCATGCCCGGGTGCTGATAAAACAAAAAAGCCGAAAAACAGAAGCAAACAGCTTTTTAAGCGATAGGCCGACATTAAATGTTCCAACTAACCGAGAAATGAAACGACCCGACCAAAAACGTCTAGGCGCGCCAAATCATTCCATGTCACGAATAAAAATAACATCATCACCATAGACAGCCCGATACGCATGCCTATTTCCTGCGCGCGCTCAGACATCGGCTTACCGATAACCGCTTCATAAGCATAAAAGGCTAAATGACCGCCATCGAGCATGGGGATAGGAAACAGATTAATAAGGCCGATGCTGACCGAAAGAACGGCAGTAAGGTTAATCAAGGCAACAAAACCAAGCGTTGCTGTTTGGCCGGATAATTGAGCGATGCGAATGGGACCGCCAAGACTTTCGGCACTTTCGCGCCCCATAATAATTCGCCCGAGCACAACAAAAGTCTGCTCGATAATAAAGTAGCTTTCTTCAACACCCATCCAAAGCGCGGTCATAGGATTATAGCGCTCATGACGAATGTTGTTTTCATCGGCATTAACCGACACGCCCAAACGACCGACATGATATTCATTACCGAAACGATCGACCTCCAGCGCCCGGTCAGGGGTTATTTTTAACATCAGCTCGACATCGCCGCGCTCAACCAAAAAATCGAGCGGCACTCCCGCGCTGACCGTTACAAGACGGCGCACTTGGCTGAAGGTAGTGACCTCATCGCCATCAATAGCTGTTATCAGGTCGCCAGTCTTCAAACCGGCCCGTTCGGCTGCGCTGTTTTCAACAACCGTGCCGATAACCGGATCCGTGATGCGCTGGCCGAGCAACGTATAGAGCGATGCAAATATGATAATGGCGAGAATGAAATTAGCGACTGGGCCTGCGGCAACGACAATTGCGCGCTGCCAAAGGGGCTTGAAAAACATAGTGTCGCCGCGAGCATCTTCATCCAAGTCTCTAAGTTTTTCAGAATCGGGTGCGCTGGCTTCATTTTCGTCACCGAAAAACTTTACATAACCGCCGAGCGGCAACCAGCCGATTTTCCACTCCGTGCCGTGCTTGTCATGCCAACTGGTAATAGCGCGCCCGAAGCCAACTGAGAAAACCTCAACCCGCACGCCACAACGACGGGCAGCATAGAAATGGCCGAGTTCGTGAAAGAAAACGACAATGGTCAGCACAAACAAAAACGGCACGATATAGGCCAGCCCAAGTGCGCCGTATAAATAGTTAATTGCTTCCAAAGCAAGCTCCCAAAATTTGCTGCATTATGACCTTTTTTCGAATTAGTTAAAGCCCTTTAGCAAGAAACTATATAACCCCAAAATGCGGCAGAAACATGCCCTAAATTGTTTCGATAAATGCCTGTGCTTGTGCGCGTGCTTCGGCATCAATCGCATGCAATGCATCGACGCCACTGCCGCCCTCATGACTGTCTTTTTCCAGCACCGCCTCAACCGTATCGGCAATCTGCAAAAATCCGATGCGTTCTTGCAAAAATGCTGCCACCGCAACCTCATTGGCCGCATTTAGCCGCGCTGATGCATGGCCGCCGGCGCGCATTGCCGCTTCAGCCAAGGCCAAACACGGAAATTGCGCGCGGTCGACGGCGGCAAAATCCAGCCGCCCCTGTGCTGCCAAATCAAGCGGGGCAACACCGGCATCAATGCGGTTCGGATAAGCCATGCAATAAGCCAATGGCACGCGCATATCAGGACTGGCTTTTTGTGCCAGCACGCTGCCATCGGCGAAATAAACCAACCCATGCACGATTGATTGCGGGTGAATGAGCGCATCAAGTTTATCGGGCGCAATGGCAAACAAATGATGCGCCTCAATAAGCTCCAACCCCTTATTCATCATTGTCGCACTATCGACCGAAATTTTAGCTCCCATATCCCAGTTGGGATGAGCCACTGCTTGCGTAGGTGTGACATCACGCATTGCCTGGCGCGGCATATCACGAAATGGCCCACCCGAAGCCGTCAACACAATCTTATCAATTTGCGACCTGTCGCACGCTCCCTGCAACAGCTGAAAAATGGCATTATGCTCACTGTCGACCGGCAAAATTTGCGTGCCGTTTTCGGCGGCAACTTCCATTAAATGCACGCCTCCGGAAACCAGCGCTTCCTTATTGGCCAGCGCCAAAGCACCCCCTTGCGCGGCACAAATCATCGATGGCGCAAGACCGGCAAAACCGACAATAGCCATAATCGCCAAATCAATTTTGGTGCGCGCCATTTGCGCCAAGCCGCCAGCGCCGACCAAAATCTCACCATTGAAATCGGGCAGTGCTTCCTGCAAAGCAACACGCCCTGCCTCATCGCCAATGACCAATAGCGACGGATTATGACGCCGCGCAATGTCGGCCAGCTTATCGACATTCCCGTCAGCACTGGCGGCAAAAAGCGAAAACTTGTCTTCGTGTCGCGTGATAAGGTCAAGCGTGTTGTCGCCGATAGTGCCGGTTGCGCCGAAGAGAGAAATCTGTCGCATGGCTACCAGACCCAAAGCGCAGCAGACGACGCACCGCCGCGCCAAACAACAATGATAAGCGCGACAATCAACACCCCAATGAGGCCATCGACGCGGTCAAGCAGACCGCCATGTCCGGGGATAATTGCACCGGAATCTTTAACGTCATAGCGCCGCTTAATGGCCGACTCGAATAAATCTGCCGCTTGCGCGCAAATCGCGAGGAGCGGCGCAATAACCATAATCGCCGTGAATTGCATGTCACCAAATCCAAAACCGACAACCGTCAGGAAGGACATACCGGCAGCAAGCGCCGCGCCGACCATGCCGCCAAACAAACCGGCCCATGTTTTTTTAGGTGAAATAATCGGTGCCAATTTAGGCCCACCAATCAGCTTGCCCGAGAACATGGCAAAAATATCAACCGCCCAAACCGAGAGCAGAATATAGCCGATGACAAACATGCCGAGCGGGTCGAGGCGCAAAAACTGCGCCGCAATCAACGGCAAAGCGACATAGTAAAGCCCACCGACAATCGGTGCCAAACGCCGCCCGCCGACCAGGCAATAAGCGGCATAGGCCAGCGAACCAACAATAAGCACGGAAATGGCATCTATCGGATTGACCAGCAAGCCGAAACCCAAAATCAACACGACCGCAATACCGAGCGCCATGCCTTCGCGCGGCGATGCGGAGAGCAGATTGCCCCATTCGCGCGCCATTAAAAATCCGGCAATAGCCAATAATAGCGTGAAAGACCAACCGCCGAAAATCACCGGCGCAATGACAAAGGGCAACAATATGAGGGCTGAGCGCACGCGCTGCAGCAAGCCTTCAAATTTAGCCAGTGTTTCTGACATATCCCCCGCCCGCTTATCAGTCGGCATCGCCGGATGCTGATATGAGGCCGAAACGCCGTTCACGTTCGGCATAATGAGCGATGGCCGCCTGTATATGCTCGCGGGTGAAATCGGGCCATAAAACATCGGTGAAATAAAGCTCTGAGTAAGCGCCCTGCCAGAGCATGAAATTGCTGAGCCGCGATTCACCGCTGGTGCGGATAATCAAATCAGGGTTGGGCATGCCCGCGGTCAGCAATTCGGCACTCAACACGTCACCGTTTATTGACTCAGGGTCAAGCGTGCCATTGGCGGCACGGCGCGCCAAACGCGCCGCCGCATCGGCAAGCTCTTCGC
>PBLK01000023.1 GCA_002721725.1 Rhodobiaceae bacterium | reverse complement strand
CGCGAAATCCCACTCGCCGTTTATCCGCGCCCCGGCGCCGCGCATAAGGCGGCTTTGTCACCCGCGGCGCGGGCTTTTGATTATGCCCGGCTCGACGCAGCGGCGGCGGCGCAATTGCCGCTTCATCAAGCCCCCGCATGGGTGATGCTGGACGGCGCGCGCTCATCTCTAGCCTCTTCGCAACTGCGGCAAAACGGCGAATGAAAGATGATTGAAACGGGCAGCAAATTATTGTTATTCTTTAAATATGGTGAATGTTCACCGGACTTTATGTCAAGCATAGTGAGGAAAACGCTCTGAGTGACAAACAGCCAAAGGCCCCTGCGCCGCAGGCAAAGCGGAACGGCCCCGATCTCGAAGACGGCGCGCTCCACCAAATGGTTCTGACCAGCCTTGATGATGATCTGGCGCAGGACATTGTTACCATTAATCTTGAAGGCAAGTCGGCGCTGGCTGACCACATGGTCATTGCCACCGGACGCTCGCAACGCCATGTCGGCGCTTTGGCCGACCATTTATTACGCAAGCTGAAAGAGAACGGGCACAAAAACATTCGCACGGAAGGTCAAAATACCGGCGATTGGGTGTTGGTCGATGCCGGTGATGTGGTGGTGCATATTTTCCGTGAAGAAGTGCGCGCCTTTTACAGTATTGAGAAAATGTGGGCAACCGAGGCGGAAGCACAGGCCTATAAATCTGACCCGGCACGACCAGCCGGTCTTTCCGCTTAGCACACATGCGACTGGCTGTCTTGGCGGTCGGGCAATTGCGCGGCACGGCGGAAGGGCCACTTTATGAAAATTATGCCAAGCGCATCAGCCAAAGCGGTCGACATATCGGCTTTGACGGGCCGCACCTTAGAGAAATCAAAGAACACGCCGGCGCCGCCGACAAATTGAGGGCGGCGCTGAAGGGCCATAAGGGGCTAGTCGTCTTGCTGGATGAGACGGGCGACAATTGGTCAAGCCGCCAATTTGCCGACAGGCTGGGTGGCTGGCGCGATGGCGGGTGCGGCGATATTTTATTTGCCATCGGGCCAGCTGACGGATTTGACGCCGAGATGAAAGCGCACGCCGATGTCACGCTTTCATTAGGCAAAATGACCTGGCCGCATATGCTGACACGCATCATGCTGGCCGAACAATTGTGGCGTGCCATTTCCATTTTGAGCGGACACCCTTATCATCGCGATTGAGATGAAACGCGCACTTATCATGAGTTTCTTACTTTTTACCGGCCCGATTGGGGCTCTACCATCAGCTGCGAATGATAAGCTGGAAGCGCTAAATAGTGAAATTGAGAGCCGCAAAAACCGCCAAGCCGAATTGCAAGCCGAAGCACAAGACTTGCAGGCGCAACAAAAGGCTCTGCAAAAGCGCACCATTGCGCTGGCCCGTGATTTACAAAATATCGATGCCGAACGCGACCGATTGGAAGACCGCCTAGCCGAATTGGCGGTAAGCGAAAGCCAGCTAGACGAAGCATTGCAGAATGACCGTGCCGCTTTGGCCAAATTATTGGCCGGTTTGCAGGCCATGCAGAAACAACCGGCACCGGCTTTCGCTGTGCATGCTGAAGATGCACTATCGGCCGTGCAAGGTGCTTTGGTCATGGCCTCTATAGTGCCGAATATGCAAGACCGCGCCGATGAATTGCGCGACCGTTTGACCGAATTGGCGGCCCTGCGCGCGCGTATGGACAGTCAATCGGAAGCGCTGATTATTGCCGAGAAAGATGCCACCACTGCACGCGCCGACCTTGATACGGCATTGGCGGCCAAGGCACAGGCCGAGCAGAAAATTCGTCGCGCCGCCCGCGGCGAAGCGGCGGCCATTGCCCGTTTGGTCGATGAGGCTCGCGATTTGCGAGATTTGTCACAGCGATTGCAGAGCCGTCGCGTCAACACGGCCTTTGCAGGCAGCGCCTTTGGCAATGCGCGCGGGCTTTTGCCCTTGCCGGTGACCGGGCGCGTGGTCGAGCGTTTCGGCCAGCGCAATGAAAACGGGGTGCGCCGACAAGGCGTGTCCATTGCGGCGCGCGCCGGGGCGCAAATCAATGCGCCTTATGACGGCTTGGTGCTCTATAGTGGCCCATTTCGCCAATATGGTGACATTGTCATTCTCAATCTCGCCGACGGTTTTCAAATGATATTGGCCGGTCTCGCCAATAGCGGAGTGTTTGTCGGCCAAGAAATTCTTGCCGGCGAGCCGATTGGTGTTTTGGCGGGTGATGATTTTGTACATGAGGGGCATGAAAATCACCAATTGGGGTCTTCGACTTCGGGCCGCAGTCAGCTATATATGGAGCTAAGATTTGACGGTCAGCCCATTGACCCCGCGCCCTGGCTGAAAAGCGGCTAGGGCTCAGACAAAGTCGGAACAGACCGCCCAAAGGGCGGAAAGGATTTGATATGGCATTTTTGATGCACCCGGCCCGCCACTATGGTCTTGCCTTTTTTATGGCCCTGACAATGGCTGTCACCGCCACGCCGACGCATGGCGAAAACCGGCAGGACGAGCAAGAATTATACAATCAATTGACCCTGTTCGGCGATGTGCTGGAGCAAGTGCGGCGCAATTATGTTGATGCTCCGTCAGACAAAGAACTGATTGAAGCGGCGCTGTCGGGCATGATGGCATCGCTAGACCCGCATTCGGCTTATTTGCCGCCGAAAAACTTTGAAGATATGCAGGTTGAAACCAAAGGCGAATTTGGCGGTCTCGGCATTGAAGTGACGATGGAAAACGGTTTGGTTAAAGTCATTGCCCCGATTGATGACACACCGGCCAGCCGCGCCGGCATGCGGCCCAATGATTTAATCTCAGAATTGGACGGCAAGCCGGTTTTGGGGCTGACCTTGTCGGAAGCGGTTGATTTGATGCGCGGCGAAAAAGGCAAACCCATTACGCTGACCGTATTGCGCGAAGGCGAAAAAGAGCCTTTGGAAATCACCATTATTCGCGACACGATACGCATTCGTGCGGTGCGCACGCGGGTTGAGGGGCCGGATAAGAATATCGCTTATATTCGCCTGACCACGTTTAACTCACAAACCACAAAAAATTTGAAAAAGGCGTTTAACACGCTGCCCGCCGAAATTGGCAAAAACAATCTGGCCGGTTTCATTGTTGATTTGCGCAATAATCCGGGCGGTTTGCTGCGCGAAGCCATTTCCGTGTCCGACACCATGCTCGATCGCGGCGAGATTGTGTCAACGCGCGGGCGCAATGAGGATGACAGCTCGCGCTTTTCAGCGCGGCGCGGCGATATGGCTCGCGGTCTGCCCATTGTCGTCATGATTAATGGTGGTTCGGCCTCGGCGTCTGAAATCGTCGCCGGAGCGCTGCAAGACCATCACCGCGCAGTGATTATGGGCACGCCAAGTTTCGGCAAGGGCTCGGTGCAGTCGATTATGCCACTGGGTAATGACGGTGCGCTGCGCATGACCACGGCGCGTTATTACACGCCATCAGGCCGCTCCATTCAGGCCAAGGGCATCACCCCCGATATTTTCGCCGAGCAGCAATTGCCGGAAGATTTGCAAGGCCGCGAAGGGCGGCGGGAAGCCGATTTGCGCGGCGCGCTGGACGGGCAGAATATTGATGGTGCGTCAAACAACGATGCGCCCAAAAGCGATGAAGAGCCGAAGCGCAAAAATCCGATAGCCTATATTCCCAGCGAACCGGAAGACGACAAGCAATTGCAAGATGCCATTCAATTGCTCATTGGCTTGCAAAAATCGGCCGCAGGCAAAGCGCAACCAAACTCATAAGGGCGGCATAATGGCTTACGAGGTCCCGGATTTTCCCGAAAATCACCTAGCCCATAAATTGGCATGGCGACCCTGCGCCGGTATTGCGTTGTTTAATGATGCGGGAAAAGTATTTTGCGGCAAAAGGCGACCCGATAATTTGCCGCACGATGCACCGCTTTGGCAATTGCCGCAAGGCGGCATTGATGCAGGCGAAGCGCCGCGAGATGCAGCTTTTCGCGAATTGGCCGAAGAGACCGGCATTGCCTCGGCTCAATTGATTTATGAATTGCCCGATTGGCTGCGCTACGATTTGCCGGAAGATTTAATCGGCAAAGCGCTGAAAGGCCGCTTTCGCGGGCAGAAACAAAAATGGTTTGCAATGCGGTTTACCGGCCAAGAAAGCGAAATCGACCTCGCTGCCCATGCGCAAATTGAATTTGACGACTGGGCATGGCGCAGTTTGGACGAATGTGTCGAAGCCGTCATTGCGTTCAAAAAGCCCATTTACCGGCAATTGGCCGCGCGCTTGGCGTATTTATCACGTTAATGTCATGAGCAGCGCGCTACCCATGATTGATTTCTCTGCTTTTGGCGATGACAGCGCGGCAAGCCGCGCGCGCCGCGCCAACATTGCCGGTGAAATTGGCGCGGCTTGCCGCAAAACCGGTTTTTTTGCCCTGACCGGTCACGGGATTGACGCAACCGAGATTGATGACGCATTTGCGATGGCGCAAAATTTCTTCGACCTGCCGGAAGACAAAAAACGGGAGATTGCCATTGAACGCTCGCCCTGCCATCGCGGCTGGTTTGCGCATGGCGGCGAGGTGCTGGATAGGACCAAACAACCGCAGGGCGATTATAAGGAAGGGCTGAAAATAGGCCGCAATTTGCCCCCTGACCATGCCCGCGTGAAAGCGGCGCTGCCCTTGCACGGGGCCAATCAATATCCGCATGAAAGCGGCGCATTGCTCGGCTTTCGTGCACAAATGGACACGCTTTACGGCGCTTGCGAGGCCTTGTCGCGTCACCTCATGCAAGCTTTTGCCCTATCGCTCGATTTGCAGCCTGACCATTTTGACCGCTGGCTCAGCGAGCCAATGGCCACTTTATCACCCCTGCGCTACCCGCCTATGCAAAAAGCGGCAGAATTATCGGCCGGCGCGCATAGTGATTTCGGCTGTCTCACCCTTTTGTTCCAACATGATGTGGCGGGTTTGGAGATTAAAACGAAAAAAGGCTGGCAAGACGTGCCGCTTTTGGATGGCGCGATTATCGTCAATATTGGCGATATGATGGAACATTGGACCGGCGGGCTTTACGCCTCGACCGTGCACCGCGTGATCAATCGCAGCCAAACCACGCGCCACTCTATAGCTTATTTTTTCGACCCTGACCCCGATGCCGATTTAACGCCTTTGCCCAATTGCGGGGCAAGCGCGGCCGCGCCGCTGAGCGCGCTCGAGCATTTGCTCAATAAAATTGACGCCAGTTTTGACTATCGGAGCGATTGAATGACGTCCCTTATTCTCACCCTGACATGCCCAGATAAGCCGGGTATTGTCGCCGCCTTGTCCAGCATATTGGCCGAGAACGGCTTTAACATTACCGAAAGTCAGCAATATAGCGATATGGAGCATAATCGGTTTTTCATGCGCGTGGCGTGTGATGGTTTATTGCCGCAAGCCGATTTGGAAGCCATGCTGGCGCCCATTCGCGGCGCCTTCAATATGCAATTGCAGCTATATCCGGCCGATGCGCGCCTGCGTGTCTTAATTCTCGTATCCAAATTCGACCATTGTTTAATCGATTTGATTTACCGCCAACAAAACGGCTCTTTAAACATGGACATTGCCGCCATTGCCTCCAATCATGAAATCGGGCGCCAATGGGCCGACAATGCACAATTGCCTTATCACGCGCTTGGCGGTAAAGAGGCGAAAGCCGAAAATGAAGCCAAATTGACCGCATTGATTGACCGAGAAAATATCGATTTGATTGTTTTGGCGCGTTATATGCAAGTTTTGACCGCCGAGTTTGTCGATCGCTATGGCGCGCAAATCATCAATATTCACCATAGCTTCCTGCCCAGTTTCAAAGGTGCTGAGCCATATAGCCAGGCGCATGCGCGTGGTGTCAAATTGATCGGGGCAACGGCGCATTTCGTCACCGCCGAGCTTGACGAAGGGCCGATTATCACACAAGGCGTCGAGCCAGTGCGCCATGACATGTCTGTTGGCGCGTTTATCGATGTCGGGCGCGACACGGAGAGACGTGCTCTGGCGCGTGCCGTGCGCCTTTATACTGAGCGCCGGGTATTTTTGAACGGCGGCAAAACCGTGATTTTTGACTGATTTATCGCAAAGAAAAGGCGCCCCGCGGGACGCCTTTTTTCAGAATATGAGAAATCGCTTAGGCCTGTGAAATGGTCTCGGCCAACACCGTCACCCCTTCCGGTGTGACATCGACAAAACCGCCATCCAGTTCAAAGCTTTGGCGTTTGCCGTCGCTTTCGACGGTCAATGTGCCGGGCCGCAACATCGCCATCACCGGACTGTGATTGGGCAAAACGCCGAAATCGCCTTCAACGCCCGGCACTTCGACCATGTCGACCTCAGCCGACAGAACCAGCTTTTCTGGGCTTACCAAATCAAATTTCAGTCTCTCCGCCATTCGTCAGTTCCTTAAGCAGCTTCCGCAGCCATGCTTTCGGCTTTGGCAATAGCATCTTCAATCGTGCCGACCATATAGAATGCGGCTTCTGGCAAATCGTCATAATCACCGGCGCACAGGCCTTTAAAGCCTTTGATCGTATCGGCCAAATCGACCAGCACGCCCGGCGAACCGGTAAAGATTTCAGCTACATGAAAAGGCTGAGACAAAAAGCGCTCAATTTTACGGGCGCGGCTCACCACCAGCTTGTCTTCTTCCGACAATTCATCCATGCCGAGAATGGCGATAATATCTTGCAGAGACTTGTATTTCTGCAGAATTTCTTGCACTTCGCGCGCCACTTGATAATGCTCGTCACCGACAACGCGCGGCTCCAAAATACGGCTGGTTGAATCGAGCGGGTCCACCGCCGGATAAATACCTTTCTCCGAAATGGCGCGTGACAGAACCGTGGTCGCGTCCAAATGGGCGAATGAGGTGGCCGGGGCCGGGTCGGTCAAATCATCGGCCGGCACGTAAATCGCCTGCACGGATGTAATCGAGCCTTTGGTGGTCGTGGTGATACGCTCTTGCAGCGCGCCCATATCGGTGGCCAAAGTCGGCTGATAGCCCACAGCTGACGGAATACGTCCCAACAGCGCCGACACTTCCGAACCAGCTTGTGTGAAGCGGAAAATATTATCGACGAAGAACAACACATCTTGGCCTTCATCGCGGAAATTTTCCGCCACTGTCAGGCCGGTCAGGGCGACACGGGCACGCGCGCCGGGCGGCTCGTTCATTTGGCCGTAAACCAGAGCACATTTTGAGCCTTCACCGCCTTTTTCGACATTCACGCCCGATTCAATCATTTCCCAATAAAGGTCATTGCCTTCGCGCGTGCGCTCGCCTACACCGGCAAATACCGAATAGCCGCCATGCGCTTTCGCGACATTGTTAATCAATTCCATAATCAGAACCGTCTTGCCGACACCGGCACCGCCAAATAGGCCAATCTTACCGCCTTTGGCGTAAGGGGCGAGCAAGTCAACAACCTTAATGCCGGTGACCAGCAACTCCGCTTCCGTCGATTGCTCGACAAATTCCGGCGCGTCTTGGTGAATGGCGCGCGAGGTGCTGGCTTCCACCGGCCCGGCTTCATCAACCGGTTCACCGATAACATTAATAATACGACCCAAAGTGGCCTCGCCGACCGGCACGGAAATCGGCGCACCCGTATCGGCCACTTCTTGACCGCGCACCAGACCTTCAGTCGAGTCCATCGCAATGGTGCGAACAGTGCGCTCGCCCAAATGCTGTGCCACTTCGAGAACCAAGCGAATATCGCCATTTTGCGTTTCCAGCGCATTCAGAATTTCCGGCAATTCGCCGTCAAACTGCACATCGACAACCGCGCCGATGACTTGACTGATTTTGCCCGTTCCTGCTGATTTCTGCTCTGCCATAATCTTATCCTCGTCCATTAATCCCTAGAGCGCTTCCGCACCGGAGATGATTTCAATCAATTCTTTGGTAATTTGAGCCTGACGCGATCGGTTATAAGTGATGCTCAGACTGTCAATCATTTCGCCCGCATTGCGCGTGGCATTATCCATCGCGGTCATGCGCGCGCCCTGCTCGGAAGCGGCATTTTCCAATAATGCGCGCAAGATTTGCACGGCAATATTGCGCGGCAAAAGTGCGTCCAAAATATCGTTCTCTTCCGGCTCATAATCATAGGCCGCACCGCCTAAATCAGGGGTTTCGCTGTCATCGAAACTGGCCGGAATGATCTGCAGCCCGGTCGGCACTTGGCTGATGACATTTTCAAATTTTGAGTAATAAAGCGTGCACATATCAAAACTATCCGCGTCAAAATCTGCCAAAACGCGGCTCGCCACTTCTTGCGCTTGGTCAAATCCGATGCCTTTCAAGCCTTGATAACTCACCGGGTCCAGCAATTCCTTGTCGAAATAGCGCTTGAGCACATCATAGCCTTTGCGCCCGACACATAGAATTTGCACCTGCTTGCCCGCCGCCATCAGTTTTTGCGCATCTTCGCGCGCCAGACGCGCAATCGAGGAATTAAAGCCACCGCATAGGCCGCGTTCAGCGGTTGCAACAATCAGCAAATGGCGCTTATCGCTGCCCGTACCAGCCAATAATTTCGGAGCGGTCTCCACATCATTAATGCTAGCCGCCAAATTGCCCAATACCGCGCCCATGCGATCGGCATAGGGGCGCGCCGCTTCCGCCGCCTCTTGCGCGCGGCGCAATTTCGAGGCCGCCACCATTTGCATGGCGCGGGTAATCTTCTGCGTGGCCTGCACGCTGGCAATCCGGTTACGGAGCTCTTTCAAAGATGCCATAAGGCCGTCCTCTCGGTTGCGCTATTTACGCAAAACTCGCCGCATACTCATCGACGACTTTTTTCAAAGCCGCTTCTGTAGTTTCGCTCAATTCCTTCTCGGCGCGCACCGCGTCGAGAATTTCGCTATGGCTGCCATGCACTTTTTCTAGCAAGCCCTGCTCAAAAGCCCCGACTTGCGAGACTTCCAAATTATCCAAATAGCCGTTCACACCGGCGTAAATCACCACTACTTGCTCTTCCACTTTGAGCGGCGAAAACTGCGCTTGCTTGAGCAATTCCGTCAGACGCTCGCCGCGGCGCAGCAATTGCTGGGTCGAAGCATCAAGGTCAGAACCGAACTGCGCAAACGCCGCCATTTCGCGATATTGCGCCAGCTCACCCTTAATCTTACCGGCCACCTGTTTCATCGCCTTAATCTGCGCCGATGAACCGACCCGCGACACGGACAGGCCGACATTCACGGCCGGACGAATGCCTTGATAGAACAAATCGGTTTCCAAGAAAATCTGGCCGTCAGTAATGGAAATCACATTGGTCGGAATATAGGCCGACACGTCATTGGCTTGCGTCTCAATGATCGGCAAAGCGGTCATCGAACCGGCACCGAAATCATCATTCAGCTTGGCGGCGCGCTCCAACAGGCGCGAATGCAAGAAAAACACATCGCCCGGATAGGCTTCGCGGCCCGGCGGGCGGCGCAGCAAAAGTGACATTTGGCGATAGGCCACGGCCTGTTTCGACAAATCATCATAGGTAATCAGCGCATGCATGCCATTATCACGGAAATATTCCGCCATGGTGCAGCCGGTAAAGGGTGCCAAAAATTGCAACGGGGCCGCTTCCGACGCGGTGGCCGCCACGACGATGGAATATTTCATCGCATCATTTTCTTCCAGCGTTTTCACGATTTGCGCCACGGTCGAGCGCTTTTGACCGATTGCGACATAAACGCAATACAACTTAGCGCTTTCATCATCGCCATCATTAACGGCTTTTTGGTTCAAAATCGCGTCAATGGCGATGGCTGTTTTGCCAGTTTGGCGGTCACCAATAACCAGTTCGCGCTGGCCACGCCCGACCGGAATAAGGGCATCGACCGCTTTCAGACCGGTCTGCATTGGCTCATGTACCGATTTGCGCGGAATAATGCCCGGCGCTTTGACATCCACTTTCATATTGGCTTCCGCTTCAATCGGCCCTTTGCCGTCCAGCGGATTACCGAGCGGGTCAACGACGCGGCCCAACAGGCCCTTGCCGACCGGCACGGAGACAATATCACCGGTCCGCTTGACCGTGTCGCCTTCGCGAATATCGCGGTCAGAACCGAACACCACGGCACCGACATTATCTTCTTCCAAATTCAAGGCCATGCCGCGAATGCCGCCCGGGAACTCAACCATTTCTCCGGCTTGCACATTATCAAGGCCATAAATACGGGCAATGCCGTCCCCGACCGAGAGCACTTGACCGATTTCGGAAACTTCCGATTTCTGGTCAAATCCTTTGATCTGTTCCTTAAGAATGGAAGAAATTTCAGATGCTTTAATATCCATCAGTCTGGCCTCACCTTTAACGAGCCGCTTCAGCCTTCATTGAGAGCGGTTTTCAGAGAATTCAATTTGGTTCTAAGCGAGCCGTCAATCATCCGGCTGCCCAATTTCACGACCATGCCACCCAATAGTCCGGCATCAGTCTCATTTTCAACAATCACATTTTTGCCCACGGCTTTTTCAAGTTCGGCTTTAAGTGCATCGATTTGCGTGGCGCTCAAATCGCGCGCCGAGGAGACGCGGGCCACCACTTCATCGCGCGCACCGGCAACCAACGCACCATATTGCGCGGCCATATCGTCCAGCGCGAAAGCGCGGCGCTTATTGACCACCAAAACGGCAAAATTTTTGACCAATGGGTGCGCGCCGGCCTTTTCGAGAACGGCCGCCAAAGCGCCCGCTTGTTCATCGGCACTGATGACCGGACTTTTCAGCAGTTTTTGTAAATCATCGCTGCCGGCAATCAGCAGTTTTAACGCCGCCATATTATCGGCAAGCTGGCTCTGATCATCGGCTGACAGCTCTTGCGCCAATTCGAACAGGGCAACGGCATAACGTCCGGCCAGCCCTCCAATCACACTTTCATCAGCAGACAAGAATTTATCCCATTTGTTGGGCGGTCGGCCTTCAGCTGATCAGCTTCGCGACCCACACCGCAAGAGCAAAATTTGAACAAAAAACAGGTGTTTTCGCCATTTCTGGCTTGTGCAATATCACGTCAGAAAGGCGCTTGCAATACATGTTTTGGGGTTATTTACAGGCGTTTCAAAAGATCACAGTCACAGGAAATTATACGGGTCAATATCTACGGAAAGGCGCACGGAACCGCGTGTTTTGAACGGTTCCAACCATTGCGCAATATAACCCTGCAGCGGCGCTTGGCGGGGGGCTTTCAATAAAAACCGATAACGATAACGATTGCGGATGCGGGCAATCGGCGCCGGTGCCGGGCCGAGCACGCGAATCTCACCATGCGGTGGTATTTTTGCCGCCATTTGGCGCACAAAAGCCAGCCCCTCATCGGGATTTGTGGCCGAGACAATCAATGCCGCCAAACGCCCAAAGGGCGGCATTTCGGCCATTTCCCGCGCCGCAATCTCTCTTTCAAAAAACCCGTCGCGGTCACCCGAAGCCAAAGCCTGCAAGACCGGATGTTCGGGCATATGGCTTTGCAGCATGGCAAAACCCCGGCTTTCGGCCCGCCGCCCCGAGCGCCCTGCGACTTGGCTCAATAATTGATAAGTGCGTTCGGCGGCGCGCAAATCACCATTGCCAAGCCCCAAATCGGCATCGACGACACCGACAAAGCTTAGTTTCGGAAAATCATGGCCTTTGGCGATAATTTGTGTGCCGACAATAATATCCGCCTCGCCTGCTTCAATGCGGGCAATGGCCTCGCGCTGCGCCACCACGCCGCCCATATCGGAAGACAAAACAATGGTCCGGGCCTCAGGAAAATGGCCGATGATTTCTTCGGTAATGCGTTCCACCCCGGGCCCGCAAGCGGCCAGCTTTTCGGCCTCGCCGCAGCTATGGCAATTTTTCGGCACCGGCTCGACATGACCGCAATGATGACATTGTAATTGCTTACGAAACCGATGCTCGACCATCCATGCATCGCAATCGGGGCAAGCATAACGATGCCCGCAAGCACGGCACAAGGTAAGCGGCGCATAGCCACGCCGGTTCAAAAATAACAACGCTTGCTCATCTCGCTTAATGGCTGCGCCGACTTGCGCCACCATTTGCGGCACCAACCAGGCGCCTTGCGGCGGTGGTGCGGCGCGCATATCAACCAGTTCGATTTGCGGTAAACGCGCCGCGCCGTGGCGCGCCGTTAGCCGATGCGCCTCATAGCGCCCGTCGCGCGCATTGACATAGCTTTCCAAAGACGGTGTAGCGGTCGACAAAATCACTGGTGCATCAGCCAATCGAGCCCGCACCACCGCCATATCACGGGCATTATAGACCACCCCATCTTCTTGTTTGAAACCGCCATCATGCTCTTCATCGACGATAATCAACCCCAAATCGCGCCACGGCAAAAACAAGGCTGAGCGCGCGCCGACCAAAACCGAGACGCGGTTTTCGGCGATTTCGCGCCATGTGCGGCGGCGCTCCGCCGCCCCTAGGCCGGAGTGCCATAAAGCCGGAGGACAGCCGAAACGCGCTTCAAAGCGTTGCAAGAACTGCCCGGTCAGGGAAATTTCCGGTAATAAAATAAGCGCCTTTTTGCCTCCCTCCAGCACCGCCGCGATGGCCTCAAAATAAACCTCGGTTTTGCCCGCACCGGTCACACCGTCGAGCAAATGAGTGGCAAAGCCCTGCCTGGCAACGGCCGCGGCCAACTTGTCGGCAACAGCTTTTTGCTCATCCGATAAAGCGACGCGCTTATGCGCCGCTGCGGGGGCCGGAAAATGTATGTCACCGGGCAAATCATGCGCCGCCAAGTGACCGGCTTGCGCCAATGTTTTCACAACCGACGCACTGACACCGGCAGCGCGCGCCAATTCAGGCGCAGCCATAGCGCCGCGCTCGGCCAATGCGTCAAATACGCGTTGGCGCGCCGCCGTCATGCGCGCCGGCGCATCAGCCGCTTCAAAGACGGTCATGGGTTTGGGCGGGGCGAAAGCGTCGGGTACGCGCATGACTTGGCGCAACACCGCGCCCGGCGGGGCCATGACATAATTGGCCACCCAATCGACAAATCGGCGCAATTCTCCGGCCAATGGCGGCACTTGGCAGGCTTCGACTATCGCTTTGATTTTATGTTCCGGTGTGGCCCCTTCGGCGCCCCCCCACACCACGCCATAGACGTGGCGCGGCCCCAAAGGCACGCGCACAATCGAGCCCGGCACCACCGCCATATGCGGCGGCACAGCGTAATCATAAGGGCCAGGCAAAGCCAAAGGAATCAATACGGACACATTGGGCATGGAGCGACTTTCGGGCATGTGCAAGATAAATTCAAGACGCAGCACCCAGCTCTTGCCTCAGCTCTTGCGCCCGGTTGAGGGCTGGTGCAAGCTGGCGCAAACAATAAGCGATTCTAAACAGGAGCAGCGCATGAAGTTTTTTGTCGATAGTGCAGATAGCGAGGCCATTCAGGAATTGGCCGCCACCGGCATGGTAGACGGGGTGACGACCAACCCGTCACTGGTCGCCAAATCGGGGCGTGATTTCAAAGAATTGGTGGCGGAAATTTGTGACATGGTGGACGGGCCGGTATCAGCCGAGGTGACGGCGATTGAGTCCGAGGCCATGTTGAAAGAAGCCGATGAGCTTTTGGCCATTGCCGATAATGTTTGCATTAAAGTTCCATTGACATGGGACGGCTTAAAAGCCACGCGCGCGCTCGCCGATAAGGGCAAAATGGTCAATGTCACTTTGTGCTTTTCGGCCAATCAGGCGCTGCTGGCGGCAAAGGCCGGCGCCGCTTTCATTTCACCCTTTGTTGGACGGCTTGACGATATCGGCGCGGACGGCATGGGCCTGATTGCCGATATTCGCCAGATTTATGACAATTATCCCGAGCTTGAGACCGAAATACTTGTAGCTTCAGTGCGCAGTCCTGAGCATATGCGCGCCTCGGCACTGATCGGAGCCGATGTCGCCACTTTGCCGCCCGATGTGCTTAAAAGCCTGATTAGCCATCCGCTTACCGATAAGGGGCTGGACGCGTTTCTCGCCGATTGGCAAAAATCCGGCCAATCCATCGCCTGATGGGCAAAGCCGACAAGCGCGGCACACAAGACGCGGCGCATTTGCTGCGCGACTGGCACAGCGTGTTGGAGAACCAATTGCGTTTGAGCGCGCATACGGTCACTGCCTATCTCAGAGATGTCGGCAGTTTTTTGGCCTTTCTTGAAAGCCATTTGGGCCACCCCCCGCAAACGCAAGATTTTGCCGATTTGCATATGCGCGATCTGCGGGCCTTTCTGTCTGCGCGGCGCGCGCATGGGGTCTCAGCCCGTTCGCTCAATCGTGCCTTATCGGCCTTGCGCCGTTTTACGGCCTATTTGAAAGAATGCGACCTGCCGGTCTCCGGCGCATTTGATACTGTTCAAACGCAAAAAACCCCGGCCAGCTTGCCGCGCGCTGTGGCCGCAAAAGATGTTTTATTGCTAATACGCCATGCGCTGGACGGCCCGAAAGACAAATGGCTGGGCTTGCGCGACGGGGCTTTGCTGACGCTTTTATACGGCACGGGCTTGCGCATATCCGAAGCGCTTAGCGTGACGCGCCATGATATTGAAACGGCGCATGACATGTTGCGGGTGACTGGCAAGGGCGGCAAGCAACGCGATGTGCCGCTTTTGCCGCTGGTGACAAAAGCGCTTGATGATTATCTCGCCGCGCAACCTTTCGGCTTGCGCCGCGAAGATAAAATATTCCGCGGGGCGCGCGGCGGTGTGATGACGCCGCGCCAAGCGCAAGCTCTGTTGAGCCGCTTGCGCCGCGCTACCGGGCTTGATGAAAGTGCGACGCCGCATGCTTTGCGCCACAGTTTTGCCAGCCATTTGCTGGCCGGAGGCGGCGATTTACGCACCATTCAAGAATTGCTCGGCCATGCCAGTCTCAGCTCGACGCAGATTTACACCCAAGTGGATGAAGCCGCGCTGCTGGCGGTTTATGACCGCGCCCATAAGCGACGGTAAAACAAACATCTCATTTCTCACGCCGCCATATTGCACGGTGATGGGTTTGTATGTTATGTCAATAATGTTGACCTATTAAGACAGGGTGCCTCCCATGACCCAGACAGCAGAAATCGTCGACACAAAAGAAGAGCAGCAATTATTGCACTTGGTGTTTGGCGGCGAATTGACCCATGTAAATGATATTCGCTTTCGCGACTTGGACAAGCTCGACATTGTCGGTATTTATCCCGATTATGAAAGCGCCCATTGTGCTTGGCGCGCGGCCGCGCATCGCACGGTGGACAGTGCAGTGACGCGCTATTTCATTGTTCATTTGCACAAATTAATGCGTCCTTAGAGCCTACATATGCAAAGCGCGTTTGTCGACATCAAGCGCCGCCTCTTTAACCGCCTCCGTCAGCGTTGGATGGGCATGGCAGGTGCGCGCAATATCTTCGGCGCTAGCTGAAAATTCCATCGCAACAGCCGCTTCGGCGATCATGTCTCCAGCTTGCGCGCCCAAAATATGCACGCCCAACACTTTGTCGCTTTTGGCATCGGCGAGAATTTTCACAAACCCGTCTGTCGTGCCGTTGACTTTGGCGCGGCCATTGGCGGTGAAGGGAAATTTACCCATATTATATTCGATGCCGGCCTCTTTGAGCTCTTCTTCCGTGCGCCCGACCCAGGCCACTTCCGGCGCAGTGTAAACAACGGAGGGAATGACATCATAATTGACATGGGCGGGCTTGCCCGCCAAATGCTCGGCCAAAGCAACTCCTTCATCTTCTGCCTTATGAGCCAACATCGGCCCGGCAATGACATCACCAATAGCGTAAATGCCGTCAATATTGGTTTTGAAATGCGCATCGGTTTCAACCCGGCCCCCGCCGTCCAGCGCCACGCCGACCGCTTCCAAACCAAGCCCTTGCGTATGCGGGCGGCGACCGATGGCGACCAAAGCGCGATCGGCAGTCAGGCTTTCTTCTTCGCCTTCGCCCGAAGCCGCTGCCAAGCTCAGCTTGACGGAATTTTTCAACGCTTTGGCGGCGGTAACTTTTTTACCGAGCATGAATTTAATGCCCTGTTTTTTCAAAACACGCTGAAAGTTTTTCGCCATATCGGCATCCATGCCGGGCGTGATGCGGTCGAGAAATTCAATCACCGTCACTTCCGCACCCAGCCTTTTCCAAACCGAGCCCAATTCCAGCCCGATAATTCCGGCCCCGATAATCGCCAAATGTTTCGGCACTTTGTCAAAAGACAAGGCGCCGGTTGACGAAACAACGCGCTCTTCATCTGTCTCAATGCCCGGCAAAGGCGTTACTTCCGAACCGGTGGCAATAACAATATGTTTGGCCGATAATTGCCGCGTGCCACCGGCCAGCAAAGCAACCTCAATGGCACCAGGTGCGGTTAACTTGGCCGCGCCCTCAATTTCTTCGACATTGTTTTTCTTCAGCAAATAGCGCACGCCATCCGTATTGCCGGTAATGCCTTGCGCCTTATAGGCCATCATTTTTTCGAGATCCAATTTCACCGCGCCAAAATCAATGCCCATATCGGCTGCATGCGCCGCTTCGGCATAAACTTCAGATGCGTGCAAAAGCGCTTTGGACGGAATGCAACCGACATTCAAACATGTGCCGCCGGGCGCGCCGCGCTTGTCAATGCATGCCACTTTCATGCCCAATTGGGCCGCGCGCAAAGCGCAGACATAGCCGCCAGGACCGGCCCCAATAACCACAATATCGAAATTATTCTCGTCGCTCATTTTTTCCTCTTAGTCGGCACTAAATATTAAGCAAAAGGCGCTCTGGATCTTCCAAAGACTCTTTCACGCGCACCAAAAACGTCACCGCTTCTTTGCCGTCAACAATGCGGTGGTCATAAGACAGAGCCAAATACATCATCGGGCGGACAACAACCTGACCGTCAATAACAACCGGACGCTCTTGAATTTTATGCATGCCCAAAATGCCCGATTGCGGCATGTTCAATATGGGCGTACTCATCAAAGAGCCGTAAACCCCGCCATTGGACATGGTAAAAGTACCTCCTTGCAAATCGTCAATTGCCAGTTTGCCATCGCGCGCCTTGCGCCCCATTTCGGCGACCGCCAATTCAATATCGGCCAGCCCCATGTTTTGCACATCTCGAATGACCGGCACCACCAGCCCTTTTTCTGTACCCACAGCAATGCCCATATTGACGTAGTTTTTGTAGATTATTTCATCTTCCGTCACTTCCGCATTAATGGCGGGAATTTCCGACAAAGCGGTAACACAGGCGCGGGCGAAAAATCCCATAAAGCCGAGCCGCGCATTGTATTTTTGTTCGAATAAGTCCTTATATTCGCGCCGCACATCCATCAGCGCGCCCATATCTACCTCATTGAAAGTGGTTAATTGCGCCGCCGTGTTCTGACTTTCTTTCAGCCGCGCGGCAATGGTTTTTCTGAGACGCGTCATTTTCACCCGCTCTTCGCGCGCGCCTTGTTGCGCCGCCGCTGTGGGCGCAACCGCGGCAGATGGCGCAGGACTTGGCGGCGCGGCTTGCGCACCGGTGGCTGCTTTCAACGCGTCTTCTTTGGTCAGGCGGCCATCTTTGCCGGTGCCGGTAATTTGCGCCGGATCGAGCCCATGTTCTTCAACCACACGGCGTGCGGCCGGTGATAAAACGCTGGTATCGACCGATGTGCCGCTTGATGCAGCCGGCGCGGCCATTTGTGTCGGCACTGCCGGAGACGGGGTCGGCTCTTGCGGCTTTTCGGCTTCAGAGGCTGTTTCAGCCCGTGGAGTTTCGGCTGGCGCGCCGGCAGCTTCAGATGCAGCCGGTGCCGCCGTTCCGGCGCCCTCCCCGATAGAGCCCAAAAGCGCGCCGACCTCAACCGTTTCGCCTTCATTGACCACAACTTCCGCCAACACGCCGGCGCTTTGCGCCGGAACTTCGATGGTCACCTTATCGGTTTCCAATTCGCATAGCGGCTCGTCCATTGCCACCGCATCGCCGGGTTTTTTATACCATTGCGCAATCGTCGCTTCGGTCACCGACTCGCCCAATGTGGGCACGCGAATTTCACTGGCCATATTTTTTCTCCATCTCGCCTATCTGTCGACAGGGTCAATCAGCGCCGCATTGAGCAACGCTTCTCTTTGTTCCAAATGGCGGCTCATCAAACCGCTTGCGGTCGATGCCGAGGCGCGACGTCCGGCATAGCTGACACGTTTATGCTTGGCGTCCAGCGTCGTCAACACATCTTCCAATTCCGGCTCGATAAAGCTCCAGGCCCCCATATTGCGCGGCTCTTCTTGGCACCAGACCATTTCGGCATGCGCCATTGGCTCCAATTCGGCCAATAAAGGCCCATGCGGCACCGGATAAAGCTGCTCCAGACGCATCAAATAAACATCGTCAATATTTTCCGCTTCGCATTTTTCCAACAGGTCGAAATAAACCTTGCCCGAGCACAAGACCACACGGCGAATGTCTTTGACCGCTTTCAACGCGCCGCGCCCATCCGCCAAATCGGCATCGGGCATGCGCGCATCGCGGCCATCCCACAAAACGCGGTGGAAGGATGAGCCGGTCGTCATATCGCTAAGATTGGAAACGCATTTTTTATGCCGCAGCAGCGATTTCGGGGTCATCAAAATAAGCGGTTTTCTGAAATTGCGCTTCACCTGGCGGCGCAAAATATGGAAATAGCTGGCCGGTGTGGTGCAATTGGCGACTTGCATATTTTCTTCCGCGCACATTTGCAAATAACGCTCAAGCCGCGCCGAGCTGTGCTCAGGTCCCTGCCCTTCATAACCATGCGGCAAAAGCATCACCAGACCTGACATGCGGAGCCATTTATTTTCGCCCGATGAAATAAACTGGTCGACCACCACTTGCGCGCCATTGGCGAAATCACCGAATTGCGCTTCCCACAAAACCAGCGTATTGGGCTCTGCCAATGAATAGCCATATTCGAAACCGAGCACGGCATTTTCCGACAACATGGAATTAATCACTTCGAACAAAGCTTGCTCATCGCGAATGTATTTCAGCGGCTTGAAACGGCGTTCGGTTTCTTGGTCAATCCAAGATGAATGGCGCTGCGAAAAGGTGCCGCGCTCGCTATCTTGGCCGGCCAAGCGCACCGGATGACCTTCCAGCAAAAGCGAGCCGAAAGCCAGCGCTTCGGCAGTGGCCCAGTCAAAACCCGTACCCCTTTCAAACATTTGGTCTTTGGCTTTTAATTGCCGCTTCAAAGCCCGGTGCAGATTAAAACCGTCGGGCACGCGGGTCAGACCGGCCCCAACTTCTCTTAACAGGCCTTCTTCAGCGCCGGTATCGCCACGCACAAATTCTGCGCTTTTTCTTTCCAAGCCCGACCATTTGCCATCCAGCCAATCGGCCTTATTAGGTTTGAACCCATTGGCCGCTTCAAACGCCTTATCAAGCTGGGCGCGATAATCGGCTCTCGCTGCATTGAACGCTTCTTCGCTCAACAGACCTTCATCGACCAAACGACGACCGTATTTTTGCACTACGGAATCATGTGCTTTGATTTTTTTATACATGGTCGGCTGGGTAAAAGCCGGTTCGTCGCCCTCATTATGGCCATGGCGGCGGTAGCAGAACATATCGATGACGACAGGCTTTAGGAATTTTTGCCTAAACTCGGTTGCCACTTTGGCGGCGAACACCACGGCTTCAGGATCATCGCCATTGACGTGAAAAATCGGCGCTTCGACCATTTTTGCCACATCCGACGGATAGGGTGATGAGCGCGAAAAGCGCGGATTGGTGGTAAAGCCGATTTGATTATTGACGATAAAATGAATGGAGCCGCCTGATTTATGGCCGATAAGGCCGGACAGGCCCAGACATTCGGCAACCACGCCTTGGCCGGCAAACGCTGCATCGCCATGCAGCAAAAGCGGTATCACCGTGCCGCGATCGGCCATAGCGCGAGGGTTTTCCTTATATTGGTCTTGCTTGGCGCGCGCCTTGCCTAAAACCACCGGGTCGACCGCTTCCAAATGCGACGGATTGGGCGAAAGTGATAAATGCACCTTATTGCCGTCAAATTCGCGGTCTGATGATGCGCCCAAATGATATTTTACATCACCCGAGCCCTCAATATCTTCCGGATTGGCTGAGCCGCCCTTAAACTCATGGAACAGGGCTTCAAACGGCTTGCCCATCACATTGGTCAGCACATTCAAGCGCCCGCGATGAGGCATGCCCAGCACAACTTCTTTGACACCAAGATTGCCACCGCGCTTAATCACTTGTTCCAGCGCCGGTATCAACGCCTCACCGCCATCCAAGCCGAAGCGTTTGGTGCCGGTATATTTGACATCGATAAATTGTTCGAGGCCTTCCGCCTCGACCAGTTTTTGGAAAATCGCCTGCTTACCCATGTCGGTAAAGGCAACTTCCTTATCGGGCCCTTCAATACGCTCTTGCAACCAGGCTTTTTCTTCCGGGTCGGAAATATGCATGAACTCCAGCGCTACTGTGCCGCAATATGTGCGGTGCAAAATATCTAGCATTTCGCGAATGGTGGCGCTTTCAAGACCCAATACATAATCGATGAAAATCGAGCGGTCATAATCGGCCTCAGTAAACCCATAGGAAGTCGGGTCAAGCTCGGGATGCGTGCCCGGCGGTTCAATACCCAGAGGGTCGAGATTGGCCGCCAAATGGCCACGGAAACGATAAGCGCGAATCATCATAATCGCGCGAATACTGTCCAAGGTGGCGGCGCGCACCGCCCCGACATCTTGTCCGTCCAACCGCGCTTCAATTTTGCCGGCCAAGGCTTGCGGGGCCGGTAGATCATCCAACTCCGTGGCCGGCCAATTGCCATCCAAAGCAGCCGTCATGTCTCCGTTAATTTTCGGAGGCCAATCATCGCGCTGCCAGCTGGGCCGATGAGGCGCAATGCCGTCGTCAAGCGCAGCAAAATAGCTTTTCCAACCGGCATCCAAACTCGCATCACCGGCTTTATAACGCGCATATTGCTGCTCAAGATAAAGCGCATTTGCCCCGTCAAAGTGAGACTGGGAGGGGTCTGAGATATTATTGGCTGGCGAATTCTTATCCGACATTTGCCTATCCATTTAGGGCCTCAGGCGGCCTGGAAAAATATTAAACGCTTTGCCCGATAAGAGCAATGACCAGCGGAATGTGTAGGGCTAGCCCTTCAACACGTCAACCAAAGTCGTGCCCAAAGAGGCGGGCGATGGCGAAACGGTAATGCCGGCCGAGCGCATGGCTTCCATTTTATCATCCGCACCGCCCTTGCCGCCGGCAATAATCGCACCGGCATGGCCCATGCGGCGGCCCGGCGGAGCCGTGACACCGGCAATAAAGCCGACCATTGGCTTTTTCACTTTTGAGGCTTTCAAAAATTCGGCCGCTTCTTCTTCAGCCGAACCGCCAATTTCACCAATCATGATGATGCTTTCAGTTTCATCATCCCCGAGAAACAAATCCAAACAATCGATAAAATTCGTGCCATTGACCGGATCGCCGCCAATGCCGATACAGGTCGACTGGCCGAGGCCGGCGGCCGTCGTTTGTGCTACCGCTTCATAAGTCAGCGTGCCCGAGCGCGACACAATGCCGACCGAACCACGGCGATGAATATGACCCGGCATGATGCCGATTTTGCATTCATCCGGGGTGATGACACCGGGGCAATTGGGCCCAACCAGTCGCGTGTCGGAGCCTTGCAAAGCGCGCTTGACTTTAATCATATCCCTGACCGGAATCCCTTCGGTAATGCAGACGGCCAGGTCAATACCCGCCTCAATGGCTTCCAAAATAGCATCACCGGCAAATGGCGGCGGCACGTATATGGCGGACGCCGTGGCGCCAGTTTTTTCTTTCGCTTGCGCCACCGTATCGAAAACTGGCAGGTCCAAATGAGTAGAACCGCCGCGTCCCGGTGTCACCCCACCGACCATTTTGGTGCCATAGGCAATCGCCTGATCGGAGTGAAACGTGCCTTGCGAGCCGGTGAAGCCCTGACAAATGACTTTTGTGTCCTTATTGACCAATACCGACATTACGCTGCCTCCTTCACGGCAGCGACGATTTTCTCGGCTGCATCGTTTAAATCATCGGCTGCAATAATCGGCAGGCCCGAATTGGCCATAATCTCTTTACCCTCATCGACATTGGTGCCTTCCAAACGAACCACAAGCGGCACATCAAGGCTCAATTCTTTAGCTGCGGCGACCACCCCTTCGGCGATAATATCGCAGCGCATGATGCCACCGAAAATATTCACCAAAATGCCTTCCACATTGTCATCAGACAAAATGATTTTGAAGGCTTCGGTGACTTTTTCTTTTGTCGCACCGCCGCCGACATCGAGGAAATTGGCTGGTTCAGAGCCATAAAGCTTAATGATATCCATCGTCGCCATGGCCAGACCGGCGCCATTGACCATACAGCCGATTTTGCCGTCGAGTTTGATGTAAGACAGGTCATATTTTGACGCTTCAATTTCGGCTGGATCTTCTTCGGCCAAATCGCGCAGCTCGACAATATCTTTTTGCCGATAGAGCGCATTGGAATCGAAATTTACTTTGGCATCGAGACAAATAAGGTCGCCCGCGCCGGTCACCACCAAAGGATTAATCTCCAGAAGCGACATATCTTTTTCGACAAAGGCCTGATAGAGATTGGCAATCAGCGCACTGGCCTGCTTTGCTTGTTCGCCTTCCAGCCCAAGCGCAAAGGCGATTTGTCGGCCATGATGGCCAGATATGCCACTCGCCGGATCGACGCTAATGGTAAGGATTTTTTCCGGCGTTTTCTCCGCCACTTCTTCAATATCCATGCCGCCCTCGGTCGAGGCAATGAATGAAATGCGCGATGTGGCGCGATCAACCAGCGCCGAAAGATAGAGCTCGCGGGCAATATCGGAACCTTCTTCAATATAAATGCGCCCGACCTCTTTACCCTCAGGGCCGGTTTGATGGGTGACCAATGTCATACCCAACATACGGGTTGCTTCGGCGCGCACCTCATCGATGGATTTGACGACTTTCACGCCGCCGCCCTTGCCGCGCCCACCGGCGTGAATTTGCGCTTTCACGACCCAGACGGGCCCGCCCAATTTCTCGGCCGCCGCGACCGCTTCATCGGCGCTAAAAGCGACAAACCCACGCGGCACCGGCACGCCAAATAAGCCGAGAACCTGTTTGGCTTGATATTCATGAATATTCATGGAGAGAGCCCCTCATTGCTTCGCAAAACATGAGGGGGAAACTAGCCCAAGCGCGCTTTTGTCTCAACCGAAAACGGCTATTTTTCGACGGAAATAATCTCGCTATTGCCGGGCAGGCGAATATGGGTGCCGTCGCGCGCCGCCAGCACGCCTTGCGGGCGAACCGCGTCAACGCCGCGCATGAAAATGCGGTCCATAATGGCGTTTTGCGGCACCGGTGCGTAATGATAATAGACCAGCAAATCAGCATTGGCTTGATTGGCCGCTTCGGCCGCTTCCACCGGCGAGGCGTGATAATCATGCGTGTCCTCGATGATTTTACCGAGATTGCCTTGACCATTATCGCGCAAAGCCTGCACGAAAATATCAACCAAATCGCGCTGAATGACCTCGTGAATAAGCACATCGACATTTTGCGCCGCTTTAATGAGATTGTCGTCTTTCACCGTGTCGCCGCTGATCAGCACGGAGCGCCCTTGATGGTCAAAGCGGAAAGCCAAAGCCGGCTCAATCGGTGGGTGATAAACCGTAATGGCGGTGATTTTGACGCCGTCTTCATCATAAATCACGCTGTCGGCCCGAATGGTTTTGGCAACCAGACCGGCCTTGCTGGACGGCACATAATCTTCGCCATGATGGCCGGTGCGATAGGTATAATCTTGCCCATAGGCGAGATTGAAACCGTCCACCACGCGGTCAACGCCGGGCCCGCCATAAACATCAAGCTTGGACGGGCGCCCGCGCACCCAGCTGTTTAAATGCATATCCCCCAAAGCGGCAATATGGTCGGAATGGAAATGGGTCAGCAAAACCGCATCGAGGCGTTGAAGCGGCAAGCGCAGGGCTGCCGCCTTATCGGCTGAGCGCGCGCCCGTATCGACGATGAAAAACTTATCGCCGAGCAAAACCGCGACGCAAGACTGCGCCGTGCCGCGCGGACCGGCCCCACCCATAGGCGAACCGGTGCCGCAAAAGACAATATCAATATTATCGCCGCCCAGCGTGGGCAGCGGCGCCGATAGCTGGCCGCCAACAGCGCGCGTCACCAAGCGGTCTTGCAGGCGCTCGCTATTGCGCACGGCACCGATAAGAACCAGCACCAATAACAAGAAAGCGGCTGCCATTGCGCCGCCTATTTTCAAGATTTTCTTTCTTTTAGTACCCATCATGCATCTCTCGATTTTGAAACGCTAACTATTGGCATTCTTATTGTCAATATTTGAAGGGGACAAAAAAGGCGCGGTCGCCCGCGCCTTTATATTATTCTGACAAAGGCGAAGCGACCTATTTCAGTTTCGGATTAATCTTGCGGCACGCATCCAAAAGGCCTTTCACCGCTTTCACCGATTTGGTGAACATGGCTTTTTCTTTGGCATCAAGCTTGATCTCGACAATGCGCTCCACGCCCTTGGCGCCGATTACAGTCGGCACGCCGACATAAATGTTTTTCTGGCCATATTGACCGCTCAAATGCGCCGCGCAGGGCAGCACCCGCTTTTGGTCTTTCAAATAGGCTTCGGCCATTTCAATGGCTGAGGCGGCCGGGGCATAAAAGGCCGAACCGGTTTTCAACAGGCCGACAATTTCAGCCCCACCATCGCGCGTGCGCTGCACAATCTCGTCGATTTTCTTTTGCGTCGTCCATTTCATTTTGACCAAATCGGGCAGCGGGATACCGGCCACAGTGGAATAACGCACAGACGGCACCATTGTGTCACCATGACCGCCCAAAACAAAGGCCGTGACGTCTTTCACCGAAACATTGAACTCTTCGGCAAGGAAAGTGCGGAAGCGCGCACTGTCCAACACCCCCGCCATGCCGACCACTTTGTTTTTCGGCAGTCCGGAAAATTTCTGCAATGCCCAAACCATGGCGTCGAGCGGATTGGTGATGCAAATGACAAAGGCTTTGGGGGCATATTTTTTAATGCCCGCGCCGACTTGTTGCATGACTTTCAAATTAATCTCGATCAAATCATCGCGGCTCATGCCCGGCTTGCGCGGCACACCGGCGGTGACAATCACCACATCAGCGCCTTTAATGGCAGCATAAGATTTCGTGCCTTTCAGGCTGGCATCGAAATGGCTGACCGGCGAGCTTTGCAACAAGTCCAATGCCTTGCCTTGCGGAATACCGTCAACAATATCGAAAATCACGATATCGCCCAATTCTTTAAGACCGGCCAAATGAGCCAAAGTGCCACCGATTTGGCCGCCACCAATGAGGGCTACTTTATTGCGTGCCATGAAATACGTCCTTCTTTCAAATTTTCTGGCCTGTGGGTAGCGGATTATCCGAGCGCTGGCAAGCCTCAGTTGGTCTTGCCGTCACCCGCATCGGGCTTTTCGCCAATATGCGGCAAAGCGAGATAATCATGGCTTTGCATTTCCATCAAACGCGACACGGTGCGCTCAAATTCAAACGCCTCATCGCCTTCAGGGTAAAGCTCATGCGGCGCGCCGTCTGCCGAAGCAATCAGCTTGACCTTGGCTTCATATAAAGCGTCTATCAGCGTCACAAATCGCACCGCCTCATTTTTCTTTTGCGACTCCAGCTTCGGAATATTGTCAATCAGAACCGTGTGAAAATGCGCCGCCAAGGCCAAATAATCAGGGGCCCCGCGCGCGGCAATACATAAATCTTCAAAGCCCATACGCGCCACGCCGCCGGCCGCCATCTTGACCGGCAATATGCGCCCCTTTACGGCGATCGACAAAGGCGCGGCAACAACACCCTCGGTCAGGCTGTCAAAACGCTCATCCAAAGCGGCGCGCGCTCGCGGCCCGCACGGGCTGAACCAGACCGGTCGCGCCTGCAAGCGCGCCAGACGATAATCTTTTTGCGCGCTCAATTCATGCACTTCAAGGCGCGCCTTCAATAAATCAATAAACGGCAAAAACCGGTGCCGGTTCAGCCCGCCCTTATACAGATCATCAGGATGTCGGTTGGAGGTGGCCACAATGACAATGCCCGTATCCAACAGCAAAGCAAACAGGCGACCCAAAATTGACGCATCGGCAATATCTTTCACCTGAAATTCGTCAAAACACAAAAGCGTCACTTCGCGGGCCAATTGCTTGGCAATGGCCGGCATCGGGTCGCCGGATTTCGGATGTGCCTGACGATAGGCATGAATACGGTCATGAGTTTCTTGCATGAACGCGTGGAAATGCACGCGGCGTTTTTTCGGAATCGGCGCAAGTTCGACAAACATATCCATCAACATGGACTTTCCGCGCCCAACCGCGCCATACAAATAAAGCCCCGCAACAAGCGGCGGTTTTTTGAGACCGATTTTGCTCAAAAACCCGCCCGCCTGATGCGCGCGCAAGCCCGCATGCAAGCGGTCCAAGGCTTGCGCGGCGACCAATTGGGCGGCGTCTTCCTTGACCTGTCCATCCGCCAATAGGGCTCGGTAGCGCGCCGTTACCGGCGCGGTTTGCGAGTCATTTGCGGGCAGCGATTGCGTCATAGTCGGCGTCCAAATTCTCATCTAAAAATTGCCGAATTTCTTGGCGGAAGGCCTCGTCACCAACACTTAGCCGCATATCCATGTGAACGTCTCCCAAATCTCACAAACCACTTGCTGGCATCAAATATTACCCTACACTTATATCCAATGGGAGAGTTATGTTAAATGCAAGCAACAAAACTACCTGTTTTTGTCGTCCTCGGTTTTAGCATCTTCATGCTGGCGGGTTGCGCCGCGCCCAGTGTT
This sequence comes from Rhodobiaceae bacterium, assembly GCA_002721725.1. Lineage (GTDB taxonomy): Bacteria > Pseudomonadota > Alphaproteobacteria > RS24 > RS24 > UBA8337. The sequence continues at coordinate 4,138 of PBLK01000023.1, read as the reverse complement.
GAGACCAGCATTCTTATGCCAGCCAAACAACCCATTATGACGCGAGCAAAACGGCTTGGCGTGACGCCGCTCTCGGGCGACCGCCAAGGTCGCTATACGGCACGCCTGCAAGCCTTTATCGGCAACATTAAGGTTAATGGAGCGCCCTTTTTCACCCTGGTCGATGTCAATCGCGATGCGGTTATGCGCGAGCAGCGTATAAGCGATACGGTGCTGTTTAACGCCGAAACGGCCGTTGATTTAGGCCGCCTTGTCGCCGCCGATACGATTTTGTCAGGCGTGGTCTCGCCCCCTGTCTATGATGAATTGCGCTCGGTTGAACAGCGAAGTCGGTGTATTGCCGGCAAGCAGAACTCGTTGGGGATTTACACCAAATGCGAGCAATATCAGAATTATGATGTGACTTGCGCGACCCAAACCATGCGCTTTGGCATGACCCTCCGGGCCACCAATGTGACCACGGGCACAGTCGCTTTCACGCAAGATTATGGTGACCAAGCGCGGCATTATTATTGCACCGATACCGGCGCGCACCGCAACCGGGCGCAAATGGCAGATGAGGCCATCGCCAAAGTGCTGCAAAATGTGCGAATGGATATTGCCCCCTATCCGGTTCGCTTTAGCCTTCAGTTCCTTGATTATGATGCCAAAAGCGGTCTCGGCAGCAAAAGCCTGTTTTTCAAGGGCAACGCGAAAGCCAAGGCGGCTTTCGAGTCGGGTTTGAAACTGGCGGAAAAAAACCAATCAACGCTCGCATGTCAACAATTCCGCAAAGCGGCCGGCCTGTTTACCGGCTCGCCCGCCATTTTTCACAATCTCGGCACGTGCGCCGAATTGGAAAGCAATTTTGACAAGGCGATTGCCTTTTACGAGCAATCCATCCTGCTTGCACGCGCGCCGATTGATGCGACACTCGACGCATTGGCGCGGGCCAAGAGCAATAAATCATCCGGCGCAGCAGCACGCCGACAATTGCGATAGGCTTGGATAATGATACGCGCCCTTACCTTTCCTTTTGTCGCTCTTGCCGTCGCCTGCGCCGCTCCGGAGCCGAAAATCCTAGGCCAAGGCTGCGGATGCGGCACTTATATGACAACAACGCCGCGACCGGCTTGGGTCGATGCCGGAGATAGGGTAACGGCAAGCATGGTGTCCAGCCAAGGCAGCGCGCAATGCACCGGCCTAAAACAGATGGATTTGGACGCCGCTGATTTATCGGCGCGCAGCAAATTATCGCGCATCATTAATGTGACGACCGATATTGCCCTGACCGAGACGCGTACTGATACGGGGTTTGGCGCGGGCAGGGCGCGCGCGCGTATTGAGGCTGTTGAAATATCGCGCGTCGTGTTAGAAGGCAGCCGCATTGGGGCACATTGGGTTGACCCTGAAAGCTGCCGCATTTATGCGCGCGCCGACTTGCCGCGCAGCGAAATGGAAAAAACCAAGGCCCGCCTTGAATCAGAAGAAAAAGCTCGGCTGGTCAATCAGGCTTTTGTAATCAGCGCGCAAGGCCCCCATGCAGATGCTTTACGTGTCCGCTTCGCAGAAGCCTTGAGTGCCGCCAGTGTCAAACGCGTTGTCACCTCATCGACGCCAGACAGCTATCGCGCCGTCATCCGTCTTGACACGATTGAGCGGGTCGGCAATGGCCTGACCGCGCGGCTCGGCCTTGCCTTCATCGCGCCCAATGGTGACACGGTATGGAGCCGCACCGTGCCGGCGCGCGCCGCAAGCTATGATAGGAAATCGGACCAAGCGCTAATCGACCGCGCCATTGGCGAGGCGTTGCATGATATAGCGCCGACTTTACGGACCGCTTTAGAGAAATGAATCATGTCAACCAGAAAGGATAGATCAGATCATGTCAAAAACACGTTCACTCTTAACTGCCCTTACCGCTTCCGGATTTTTGGTGGCTTGTGCCGGGGCGCCTGAACCCGCAGCAGCGCCTGAGCCGCCTTGTACCTTCCAAGACGGCTCGGGGCCTTATACCGCCAAGGCGCCGGACTGGGTGTGCAATGAAGGCAGCAATGTGCCTGGTCTTACGGCCGTTGCCTCTTATCGCCAATCGTCGAGCGGCTATGATTTCATGGTTGAAATGGCCACGGCCCGCGCGCGGCAAAGATTGGCCGCCATTATTTCATCAGAAGCTGTGGGGTCTGTGAAAGATTACCGCGCCAATAGCGGCAATACGTTAGCCAATGAGACCAATATGGCGACCTCCGAAATCACGCAAAAAACCATATACAGCGCCGTTCTGACTGGCAGCCGCGTGGTGACCAAAACCCGCAATCCCGACACGGGCCAGGTTTATGTGCTGGTCGGCATTAGCGATCAGGACTTGCCGAAACTGGCTGAAAAGGCTGTTGAGACAGCCTTCAAAAATGATGATGTCGGGTTTCAACTTTATAAGGCGTCGAAAAGCTTTAAAGAGCTGATAAGTGATTTGGGAAATTAGGAGCCTACCCGCCTGAGGAAATCGAATACAAATAGGACGCCTGCCACCGCTTTGGTGTTGGGCCTCGTCTTGAGCGCATCCGCATCAAAAAGCGATCCGGCGGCTTTGGAATTGTTACGCCATTAACAAGCCGCTGAAGCGGGAAGCCAAAAGGCGAATGAAGCGCGCAAAGCGGCGGATAGGGCGTTTGAAAAACTTAAGCGCGACCCTCGCTAGTCGCATTTGTACCAAGGCAGACAAACCCTGTCTGTCTGTTTCGTGACAGGCGGGGTTTTCAATTTCTGACAGACGCGGGCTAAACCTCGCGTGCCACCATCATTTTTTTGATCTCGGTAATCGCTTTGGCCGGAGACAAGCCTTTTGGACAAGCTTTGGCGCAATTCATAATGGTGTGGCAGCGATAAACGCGGAACGGATCTTCCAAATCATCGAGCCGCTCGCCGGTTTTTTCATCGCGGCTATCGGCCAACCAGCGATAGGCTTGCAACAAAACGGCCGGGCCCAAATATTTGTCCGAATTCCACCAATAGCTGGGGCATGAGGTCGAACAGCAAGCGCACAAAATACACTCATACAACCCGTCTAATTGCTCGCGGTCTTCGCGGCTTTGCTGCCATTCATTTTGCGGCTTTGGCGTATCGGTTTTGAGCCAGGGTTCAATCGCCTGATATTGCGCATAAAGGCTGCTCAAATCGGGCACCAAATCCTTAATCACCGGCATATGCGGCAGCGGGTAAATGGCAATATCGCCCTTAATCTCGTCCAAACCTTTGGTGCAGGCCCAAGTGTTTTGCCCGTCAATATTCATCGCGCAAGAGCCACAAATACCCTCGCGGCACGAGCGTCGGAAAGTCAGGGTCGAGTCAATCTCGTTTTTCACCTTGATGAGCGCATCGAGCACCATCGGCCCGCAATTATCGGCATCAAACGTATAGCTGTCGACGCGAGGATTATCGGCATCGTCCGGATTCCAACGATATATTTTCAGCGTGCGCGGTTTTTGCGCCGCTTCAGGTGCCGGATGCGCCACCCCTCTACCGATTTTCGAATTGGCCGGAAGTGCAATCTCAACCATTATCGCCCCCTAATATACGCGAGCCTTAGGCTCAATATAGCTGACCTCATTGGTCAGGGTGAAATTATGCACGCCGCGATAATCAATATCGGCTTTGCCTTTGGCATCGACATAGGCGAGCGTGTGTTTCATCCAATTTTCATCATCGCGGTCAGTATAATCTTCCCGCGCATGGCCGCCACGGCTTTCTTTGCGCGCATTAGCCCCTTCCACTGTCGCAATGGCCTGCACAATGAGATTGTCAAATTCCAAAGTTTCAACAAGGTCGGAATTCCAAATCATTGAGCGGTCGGCAATGCCGATATCATCCATTGCATTGACCACTTTTTGCATGCGTTGACAGCCTTCTTCCAGCACATCGCCGGTGCGGAAAACGGCACAATTTTCTTGCATGGCCTTTTGCATTTCCAGCCGCAACTCCGCCGTCGGCGTCGAACCATTGGCATTGCGGAAACGCTCCAAACGCTCAATCGCATCGTCACCGGCATTGGCGGCCAAAGGAGCAAAGCCCTCATCGGGGTCGACAATTTCAGCCGTGCGAATGGCGGAAGCGCGGCCAAACACCACCAAATCAATCAGCGAATTGGAGCCCAAACGATTGG
>PBLK01000022.1 GCA_002721725.1 Rhodobiaceae bacterium | reverse complement strand
CTTGCGACCGCTATGAAAATGCTCCCGCGATGCAAGTGGCCGACCGCTCCCTGGTTTTCGATATGTTGAATGGAGCTCAATTGCGGGCCCATATTCAGTCTGTCGATCCGGATTTGGTGGTACCTGAAATCGAAGCGATTAACACGAAAGCCTTGCTCGATATTGAAGGTGAGCGGGTGATTGTGCCGTCGGCGCGTGCCGTGGATTTAACCATGAATCGTGATCGTATTCGCGACCGAGCTGCGGAAATAGGCTTGCCAACCGCGCGCTATGGCTATGCGGAAAATTTGGAACAAATGCTCGAAATTTATAGTGCCTTAGATACTAAAGTCGTTATCAAGCCAGTTATGAGTTCATCGGGTAAAGGGCAATCAATTGCTTACGCCAACGATCCAGTGATGGCCCAGCAAGCATGGCACTATGCGGTTGAGAATATGCGCGGTGACCGCCACAAGGTGATTGTCGAGGAATTCATCGCTTTTGATTATGAGATAACCCTGCTCACCGTGCGCCAAAGAAGCGGCGATACTTTGTTTTGTCCGGTATTGCGGCATCAGCAAATTGACGGCGATTTCAAAATAAGCGAGCAGGGCACATTTGATATGGGCGTGCTTGAGGGTGAGGCTCAGAAAATGGCGAAAAAAATAATTGATGATTTGGGCGGTTATGGTCTGTTTGGTGTTGAATTCTTCATCCGTGGGCAGGAAGTAATTTTTTCAGAGCTGAGCCCGCGCCCTCATGACACCGGCCTTGTGACGCTTTACACCCAAAATCTCTCGGAATTTGATTTGCACGCTCGAGCGATTTTGCATTTACCGATTAGTGATATTACTGCTCTCCGCAGCGGCGCGTGCCATACCATTAACGCCGAGCGGGCAAGTAGCAATTATAAGGTTCACGGGCTGGCGGACGCCGAAGCCATGCCGGATGTCGAGGTCATGCTATTTGGTAAGCCCGATGCCTATCCGAACCGACGCCTCGGCATTGTGTTTGCCCCCAATGTGGAAACGGCTATCGCAGCGCACGCCAAAATCACATTGGACTATTAGTGGCGGTTGAGCCTTAGGGCATCTGTCATTTGTTCGGCAGTTAAAGGGCTTGAAAGACTGGTAAATTGTTTTTTAAGGTTGATTATGAGTGAAAAAATAATCGTCATGGCCTTAACCCGTCTGCGCAAGGCGGGAAAAGTATCGAATATCCAATGGAGCGATATTATCGCCCATGACCCGACTGGGCGGCTCGCCGGTCTGCGCGGTTTGGCGCGCAAAGAGGCTTTGAACAGCGCGACCCGAAAATGCGGCGTGGCGCGTCGCGCAGGCGGTGAGGTCTATGATTTTCTCGATGCGGGCAAGCAGTTTCACCGCCGCGGCGATACGCGCTAGGCTAATCTTGCGTGAAAAAGCCTCGCGCCATTTGTGCGGCAACGTAAATTGTCACAAAAGCGGCAATCACCGCCACCAAATAACCGAACGTGCCGAGAATATTGGTCGCACCGAGCGTATTGTCTGAAAATGACAGAGCACGATTGGCGGAAGCATTGCCAAACCAGTAAAATATCGTATTGGCCCAACCGGCAAAAACAATGCCTTTGGCATAAAGCGCCAAACGGCCCGGTGCAAGCCCGCAATGCGGCAAAGCAAAAGCTACGGCAATCATTAAAAGCGCATTGACAATTCCACCCGAATGGGCCCGCGCCCACCCCTCCGTGGTGCCGAAAACCGGAATGCCCATGAAAATGCTGGGCACCACTTCCAAGCCGCCAATCAGGCTGAAGGCCAGCATAAATCCAGCCAAGAGACCGATAATCAGCACCAATAGAGCGTGACCAATCAGGTTTTTCTGATAATTTTCCATCTCATCCCCCCTAATAAGATTAAAGCTGCACGATTTGCGACATCGTATCGCGATCAATGTCGAGAACACTGCCGGCTTCGGCATTTCGGTGTCGCCACGCAATGGCTGCTGGGTCTTGTTTGCCGTTAGCCCATGGATTTGTCGACTCTTGCGGCGATTTACTTTTTGATCTCATTGGTTAATCTCCTGCATCACTGTGGGTTTATCACCCCAAATTGTCAATCAAATGGGCAGGACGTCTGGTGCGCGAACAACAAGGCATTTTCTTCGGCTGGTGGGTGTTGATCGCCATTGGATATAGTCTGTTTGTCGGCGCCGGTATGATTTTTTACGCCATGTCGGTATTGCTTGAGGCTCTGGTGGCGACACGAGGCTTTTCGGTGGCGCAAATATCCGGTGCCAATACAATGTTCTTGGTGGTCGGCGGTCTGGGAGGCATTGCCGTCGGTGAGCTGATATCGCGCTATGATGCTCGGTGGTGCATTGCAGCAGGTACCTTGTTCATTGCTGTCACCTATTATTGGCTGCCAGCGGCCCATTCGCTGGGTGCGATTTATCTTGCCTATGCCGCATTGGGCGTTGGCTACGCCATGACCGCACTGGTGCCGGCAACGACATTGGTGGCGCGCTGGTTTGTCCGTCGCCGCGCACTGGCCATAGCACTGACCCAATCGGGCCTGTCTTTAGGCGGCATTCTTTTGACACCTCTGCTGGCGCGCGCGCTGGAGATTGACGGCATGGGCGGCCTGCGCGAGCCTTGGGTTTTGGTGGTAATTTTATTTAATGTCCCGCTCGCTTTACTGTTGCTGCGCCCTGACCCGCAGGCAATGGGGCTTAGCCCCGATGGAGATAACGATGACCTGCTAGGGGAAAATGCGCCGCAGCAAGGCATGGCGGCCGTGCAGGCTATACGCAGCAGATTTTTCTTATTTTCCGCAGCAGCGGCTTTCCTCGCTTTGTTGGCGCAGGTTGGCACAATTGCCCATGTCTTCAAATGGGCGTTGGAGCGCGCCAATGGCGAGACCGCCGCCATTACCGTCGCCACGCTGGCTTTTTGTTCCTTGACCGGTCGCTTGATTTGCGGGGCAGTGCTCGACCGCCTCAATCTGTTTGTTTTCGTGATGGTGATTTACGCTTTGCAAGCGGTTGCCATGTTTGGCATGGCGCTGGTCGAGGGGACACTCGCCGTTTTGATGCTGACGGCATTTTTCGGTTTCACCGTCGGCAATGTGTTGATGGCGCAGCCGCTTCTGGTGGCGGCCGCTTTTGGCGTGCGCGATTTTCCGCGCATTCTCAGCCTGCATCAGCTAGCAATGAATGGTGGCGTCGCTTTGGGGCCGGTGGTCATTGGCTTGATTTATGACTTTGGCGGCGGCTACGCCAATGGCTTTGCGTTTGTCAGCCTGTGCAGCATTGCCGCTTTGGGTTGTATTTATAGGGCCGGTGACCCGAAGGCGATATCCTCAGCCCGATGATTTGGGTCGCCAGGCGCCGTTGAAAACAGCGATTGAAATAATCCCGGCATAAGAGGCCAAAGCGATCACGGTCACGATGAAAACTGCTTTGATGCCATAGCCCAAATAATTTACGAGGAAAAAAGCGCCGCCGACTGAAATGGCGAAGCGCAATATTTGCGCGAGTATTGGCCATGTCATAGTGCCGGCGCCTTGTGACGCAAAATACAGCACCAACCCAATACCGAGAAAGGTATAAGCCGGTCCGACAATGCGAATGTAAGTGCGCGCAACCTCAAAAGTTCCCGCATCGTCGGTGAAAATCGGTATCCAAAGATTGGGAAACAAGGCCAAAAAGCCGCCAGCCGTTCCACATATAAAAGCGGCACTGGTCATGCCATAGCGCCCTGCCAGTTCGGCGCGTTCATAATTTCCGGCACCGATATTGGTGCCGACAATGGTTGTTAGTGCTGTACCAAAGGCGAATATAACCGGCAGCATGACAAATTCAATGCGCGTGCCAATGCCGTAACCGGCCAATGCTTGTGTGCCGAATTGCCCGACCAAAGCGGTCAGCCCTAAAATCGTTGCGACATTCATCAGCGGGTTCAGGCTGGCAGGACGCGCCACTTTGAGAATGTCTGAGGCCAGTTCATGCCGCCAGCCCCTGTGGTGCATGCGCAAGCTGATGGCGCGTTGGCCACGCAGCAATTCAGCAAGCAGCGCCGTCACCATTATTGCGCCGACCGCGACGCTTGAAACTGCTGCGCCGGTGACGCCAAGTGCCGGTGCGCCAAACAGGCCGAATACTAATATAGCGGTCAGTGGCACTTGCAGTGTCGCCGATAGTATCATCAGCTTGGCAGGAAAGGCCATATCGCCGGCGCCGCGATAGGCCGCGCCCAATGTGCTGCCGAGCCATAAAATCAAACCGGTGCTGAACAGCACCCAGCAATAACTCATGGCCATATCGAGAATAATGCCGTCACCGCCCAACAGCATCAGCAATTGCCGACCGAATAAAATGAAAAGGATAAAAAATGTGGCTGCACCAATAATTGCACCATAAATGGCGTGCCAGACCAGCCTTTCGGCATTATCGCGATTGCCGTGGCCGAGCGCGCGGGCGATGGAGGCGGTGATGGCCCCGCCTAGCGGCCCGCCCGACATGGTTTGCACCAATATCAGCAGAGGAAAGACCAGCGCAATTGCCGCCAGCGCCTCGGTCCCGAGGCGGCCGATCATGTAAATCTCTGCCAGATTGACAAAAGCCTGCAAGGTGAAGGCGAGCGTGTTCGGCGCGGTCATTTGCAACAGCAGACGAAGCGGCGGCTCGGTCAGTATGGCATGGGTACGGTCGGTCATGAGATTATCCCGTGTGGCGATTTGGCGACAGCATAGATGCGATGCAATAAATCACCTAGAGTTAAAGCAATGGGCAAATTTGAACCAATTTTGCAAACCGACAGACTGCATTTGGTGCATTTCACCGAAGCGCATGTTGACGATTTTGCCGCGATGAATGGCGATGCCGAGGTGATGGAATTTTTTCCCGCCACGCAAAGCCGCGATGAAACTGCGGCACTATTGGTGCGCATAATGGCCCATCGCGAACAGAACGGCTATTCGCTGTTTGCCCTTCATTTGAAGCCAGACGATATATTTGTCGGCTTTACCGGCCTGTTGCTCACTGAATTTAGCGCGCATTTTACCCCGGCGGTTGAAATTGGCTGGCGTATCCCGAAATTTGCTTGGGGGCAGGGCTTAGCGGCGGAAGCGGCGCGGGCCTGTCTGAAATATGGGTTTGAAACATGGGCGCTTGATGAAATCGTGTCGTTTACGGCGGCACAAAATAAGCGGTCCATTCGGGTGATGGAAAAAATCGGTATGCAGCGCGATGTCGCCGATGATTTTGACCACCCGCATTTGGCAACGGGCCACTGGTTGTGCCGCCATGTGCTTTATCGTAAAGGGAGGAATTAATGAAATTTGTTGAATGGCTGAAATGGGGCGGCACAGGTTTTGTGCTGTCGGGCATATTGCTGACCAATTTGAACCTTTACCCGCTCAATATTATGGTGCATGGCACCGGCTCGCTGGGCTGGATGCTGGCCGGTATTATCACCAAAGACCGAGCGCTGACGGTCAATTTCGGCATGCAAATGCCGCTTTTCGCGCTTGGCTATGCGAAAATGGGTGGGCTGATTTAGCGCTAAACCATTGCACCGTCGCTCGAATTGACGCAAAATCCGTCTAAGTTCTAGGAGTTTTATTGTGCGTAAACCGCTTCTCGTCTTGCTTGTTGCTCTAGTGGCCATGCCATTGGTGACCCCGCTGACTGTCAGCGAGGCCAATGCCCTGCCGAAATGCCGTAATGTTGCCGGTTATGAGCCGAAGCCTACCTGCGAGGCGCGCAATCAAAGGGCACAATGGCAGGCCGAACAAACGGCGCGCATGACGGCGCAATTGGTTGCTAACGCAATGGCGCAACAGGCTGCCGCTGATAAGCAAGAGGGCGGCCTGATAGTAACAATAAAAGGTATGATCGAAACGGTCGTTGAGACTGTAAGCGGCTTGTTCTAAAAATTTCGTTTAATCATCTGATGCGCCGCGCGCTTCATCATTGGCCAACTTTTCTGCTAAATCATTGCTGAGCAGTGCATCAAAACCGGCTTTCAAGCTTTTTCGTTTCAAAAGCCGCTTCAGCCTTTTACTAGGCCATGAAACTAGAACACTACCTTCATGGGCCAGCACGGTAGCAGTAGTAGGGACTTCCTGTGAAAAAGAAATCTCACCAATCAAAATATTGTCGCCAACATCAAATTTTTTATTGTTTTTGTCCACTGTCGCCCCCCCTGAAACGATATAATAAAGTGTCTCCGACGGGTTGCCTTGCTCAGTCAACTGGAGAGGTGCATTCAGCGTTTGCCAGCTGCAGTGGCGCATTAGGCGATGGAAATCCGAATTTGAAAATTGCGGCATTTCTTTTTTTAGCGCTTGTTCTTCAGGCGATAGCGGGGTGGTGAAGCGGTCGCGCAGGCCGGCCCAAATCACCGCTATATTGACCAACAAAAAAACTACGGCCCAGTTCAACGCGAGAAAATTGTTCAAAGCAAAAACATTACCATCGCTAAGCGCAAAGCCATAAACGAAGACCGCAGCGCCGACAGCGAACACAGCGCGTGACAAAACCATATCGCGGACAAGGAAGCCGATGAGGAACACTGCCGCGCCAAAATTGAAAACAAAAAATTGAGACATAAAATCCCCTAAACTTTAATAGAATCATAGCGTAGCTTGGCATTAATATCCATGAGTAAGCGGTGATTTATTATGACCGAAATATCCTCTGTATCTTTTTTACCGGACGCGCTTGTGGCGCGCTTTAATGCTTGGCGACAAGACGATTTTGACGCAACGCATTTCGCCGAATTGGCTAATGGTCAAAGCCCGATTGCGATGGTCATTTCGTGTTGCGACAGCCGAGTGCAGTCGACCGAAATTTTTGACGTGCCGGCTGGCTCGTTTTTCATTCACCGAAATATTGCCAATTTGGTGCCGCCATATGACCCGGGGGACGATGCGCATGGCACGGCCTCGGCTTTGGAATATGCGGTTAAGGCGCTGAAAGTGCCGCATCTCATCATTATGGGACATTCGGCCTGCGGCGGCGTGCAAGCGTGCTATGAGATGTGCGAGAACAATGTGGCAGCGGGGGATGCCGGTTTTGAATTTGTCGGCCACTGGTTGGAGATATTGCGTTCGGCGCATGGCCGCATCAGCGGCACTGAAGAGGCAGCGCGCCTTATCTCAATGGGCCACCAGGGGGTTATCGGCTCGCTCGATAATCTGATGGGCTATCCGTTTGTTGCGGAAGCGGTAGAGGCGGGAGCGCTCAGCCTGCATGGGCTGTGGCACGACATCGGCCCCGGCGCGCTTTATGCGCTAAACCCTGAAAGTGGCGCGTTTGAAGCGCTTTGAGCGCCAGAAACCGCCGCGCAACTTCAACAAGCAGGTTTTACAATTTTGATGTGCTGGTGCAGGATATCGCTCGTTGTCGATATGGGAAGCCAAGCACATGAGTAAAACAAAATCCGTCGAAGCACCGATGCAAGCGGTAGTTCATACCGTCAATGTTGCGGTTGGCGACACTGTCAGCGCCGGTCAAGAATTGGTCGTTTTGGAAGCGATGAAAATGCAGCATGCCCTGGCGGCGCCTGTATCGGGCAAAGTCACGGCCCTGAAATATGCAGTGGGTGAAGTGGTAGAAGAAGCGGCACTTGTTTTTTCTGTCGAGGCGGGTGAAGCGGCGAAGGATAAGGCGGTTGAGGAAAAGGCACATGACCTTGATGACATCCGCGCTGACCTAGCCGAACTGCAAGCGCGCTTGGCGCGCACACAAGACGCCAATCGGCCCGAAAAAATTGCCAAGCGGCACGAAAAAGGCCACCGTACGGCGCGCGAAAATGTCGATGATTTATGCGATGAAGGCAGCTTTATCGAATATGGCCAGTTGATGGTGGCGGCGCAGCGCCAACGGCGCGAGCTGGACGACCTTATTGATAACACACCGGCTGATGGGCTGGTCGCTGGTTTCGGCGCGGTCAATGGCGATATGTTTGACGAAGAAGCGGCGCGCACTGCCGTTTTGGCCTATGACTATACGGTGCTGGCCGGCACGCAAGGCCTGTTTAATCACAAAAAGACCGACCGCGTGTTGGAAATGGCGCATGAGTGGCAAGTGCCGACCGTATTCTATACGGAAGGCGGTGGCGGCAGGCCCGGTGATACCGATGCCTCTAAAATCTCTGGTGGCGGCTTGGACGTCATGACTTTCGCCACCTGGGCACAAGCCAGCGGCGTCGCGCCGCGCATTGCGGTGAATAATGGCTATTGCTTTGCCGGTAATGCGGTTTTGTTCGGTTGCGCCGATATCACCATTGCAACCAAAGACAGTTATATCGGCATGGGTGGGCCGGCGATGATTGAAGGTGGCGGGCTGGGCGCGGTTGCGCCGACCGATGTCGGGCCGATGGATGTTCAAACCGCCAATGGTGTGGTCGATTTGCTGGCCGAGGATGAAGCGCATGCCACCGCCATGGCCAAGCAAGTGCTAGGCTATTTTCAAGGCGCGCTGAAAAGCCATGATTGCGAAGACCAGCGCAAATTGCGCCATGTCATTCCCGAAGACAGAAAGCGCGCGTATGACATGCGCACTGCCATTGAGATGATTGCGGATACGGGCAGTTTCATGGAACTGCGCCGCGCCTATGGGGCGGGCATGATTACTGGCTTTTTGCGTATTGAAGGCCGCCCCTTCGGGTTGATTGCCAATAATCCGGCGCATTTGGGCGGCGCGATTGATGCCGAAGCGGCGGAAAAAGCAGGTCGCTTTGTGCAGCTTTGCGACGGCTTTGATTTGCCGATTGTTTCTTTCTGCGACACGCCGGGCTTTATGGTCGGGCCGGAACACGAAAAATTCGGCACGGTGCGCCGCGCCTCTTCTATGTTGGTAGCGGGCGCTAGCATTTCCGTGCCGGTCTTCATGGTGGTGCTCCGCAAAGGCTATGGGCTGGGCGCGCAAGCCATGGGTATGGGGTCGCTGCACGTGCCGCAACTAACCATTGCTTGGCCGACCGGCGAGTTCGGCCCAATGGGGCTGGAGGGTGCGGTGCGCCTCGGCTATTCCAAAGAAATTGCCGCTGCCGGTGGCGAAGGCACAAAAGAAGGCGACATACTGTTCAATAAGTTGCTCGACGCGATGATTGCCAATGGCAAGGCGTTGAACGCTGCCATGTATCACGAGATTGACGCGGTGATTGACCCGAAAGACACGCGACACTATTTGCTCCGCGCGCTGAAATCTCTACCGGTTGGCAAAAAACATGGCGGCGGCAAACGCCCGTTTATCCCGACTTGGTAGTAGCCGATTCCGCATCATGTGCCGGTCTCGTAATCAGCCAAATCGGGCGTGCGGGTCATATTCCAATAATCGACCAGTCGCCACGGCATGACAGAATAGACCCGACCTTTGGAATTGCGATAATAAGTTGTCATGCCCGGATGCATCCAAATCATATCCTGATGACCAGCATTATATTTTTCCATATAGGCGCTTTGCGCGCGCTCTTTCGCCGCCATTTGGCTGATGCCCTTATTCAGCATGGTGACGATGGCACTGGCGATATAATGGGCGTGGCACTCGGCGATAAACATGCCGCTGCCGCCGTGGCCCAAGCCGGTGGTCGGCCCCGCCATCATGAAGAAATTGGGAAAATCAGGCACGGAAATGCCGAGATAGGCTTGCGGGTCGTCACCATCCCAAACATCAGACAGATTGCCCGCAGGGCCTGAAATATTGAGGCGGCTGGCCATTTTGGTCACTTCAAAACCGGTCGCCATAACCACAATATCGGGCGTGCAGCTATGGCCCTTATCGCCGATAATTTCGTTTTCGGTAAAGCGCGCCACCCCTTCATCGTGCAGGGTAACATTGTCTTTGCGGATAGCGTCATACCAGCCATTATCCAGCAAAATGCGTTTGCCATAGGGCGGATAGTTGGGCATGGATTTTGCAATGAGGTCAGGCCGCCCCTCCAATTTGGCTTCAATATGTGCAACCATTTCCTCGCGATGGCGGTCATTAATGCGATTCATGGCGCGTTCAGGGTGCGGCCAGTCGGGATCTTTTTTCAAAAACGGCAGCAGCCCGTCGCCATAGCGCCAAAACATGGTGAAGCGAAACCAAGCGGCATAAAACGGCACATGCTCCAGCAGATATTGCGCCCCGTCTGACAAGTCTTCGTGATAGCGCGGAATCGGGCGCGCCCATTGCGGGCTGCGCTGAAAAATCGTCAGCTCGGCCACCTTATCGGCAATGGTCGGAGCGATTTGCATGGAGGACGCGCCGGTGCCGACAATCGCCACTTTCTTGCCCTTCAAATCAAGGTCTTTCGGCCATTTGGAACTGTGAAACAGTGTGCCTTGGAAAGCGGCGAGGCCGTCAATCGGCGGTATTTTGGCATATGATATTTGTCCGACCGCGCTGACCAATATCGGCGCAGCCAATGTTTCTATGCCGTCAGCGCCTTCAATCTGAAGCAGCCAATGCCCCTCATCATCCTGCCAATCGACCTGCTTGACCTCAACGCTGAAGCGGATATGCGGGCGAATATTGAACTCATCGGCCTTGTCCGACAAATAATCTTGAATTTCATTTTGCGGCGAGAAGTAGCGGCTCCAGCGATGGCTTTTGCCGAAGCTGAAGCTGTAAGCGTGATTGGGCGTATCGACACCGGCACCCGGATATGTGTTCTCCCACCATGTGCCACCGACATTTTGGTTCTTTTCCAAAATCACATAAGGCAGTTCCAAATCATTCAGCAATTTGCCCAGCGCCAAACCCGCGACTCCGGCTCCGATAATGACAATCGGTCGGTCGGGTTTTGTTGTCGGTTCGGCAATATCGCTGCCCAATGGCTTAAAGCCCATTTGCTCGCGCATCATTGGCGCATATTCGGGCGGCACTTCCTCGGCCAGGCTGTGCGTCATCATGCGGTTAAGGGTGGCCACATCAGGGTCGGGCAGTTTTGCTGCCGTCTCACCGCTCAATATTTCCAGCGCGGCATTTCTTATCTCGTCCTGCAATTCGGGTGACAGACCGGCATCTTCATCGGCAATCAGCCGCGGATTGCGGCGCGGCGCGTAAGGCGGCATCAGCCATTTTTCATCGCCCGTATAGTGAAACAGCACCATCAGCAAGACGCGCAAATCGGCATGCGGCAGCGCGGCCTCTAATGTGATGCGGTCTAGCTGCATAGAAGCGCGCCCTTTTGGGCCATATCCTCAACCGTGTCGGCGTCAAAGCCCAATTCGTCCATAATGGCGCGGCTGTGTTGACCGTGGCCGGGGCTTGGTTCGGCCAGAGACGTGGGGGCGCCGGCAAACAGAACCGGCGGTGTCGGCGCCGTCAGCTTGCCCATATTTTCCGTCACATAAGTCTCCAATGCGCCAATGGCTTGCACTTGTTCATTGGCGCTTACCGTTTGGCGTGTTTCGCACGGCGTGCTGGGGATATCAGCCGCTTCAAAAGCGCTCATCACCTGCGCCATTGACAATTTTTCGACACCGGCTTTCAGCACTTTCATAATATCGGGCAAATGCATCATGCGGCCGGGCAAGGTTGCGAAGCGTTCATCTTCTTTCAATTCTTGGCGGTCAATCAACTTCAAAATCGCTTCCCAATGCTGGTCGGTCAGGGCGGTGCAGGCAATCGAGCCGTCTTTGGTGTTGAGCACGTGATAGCTCTCCGACATGGGCGGCATCTCGATAATATCGTCATCTTGCAGTGTATGGCTCATCATGCCGTCGGGCCACATAAAGGCGAGGCAGGCATGCAGCATGGAAATATCAATATGCTGGCCTTCGCCGGTGCTGGCGCGCGCCACCAAAGCCGCCGTGGCCGCTTGCGCTACCGTATAGGCGGTGACCTTGTCGCAAATCAGCATTTTGATGAAATCATATTCGGCATCGCCCTCATAATCGCCGCCCTGTAAGCCGGTCAGCCCGCTTATGCCCTGAATGACATGGTCATAGGCCGGACGATGCGCCATCGGCCCAACCGTGCCGAAGCCGGTCACCGACACATTGACGAGGCGCGGATTGAGCGCGCGCACCGCATCGGGGCCAATGCCCAAAGCGTCCATCACGCCGGGGCGGTAATTATTCACCATAATATCCGCCGTAGCAGCCAGCCGTTTCACCGCCTCAATGCCGTTCTCGTTTTTCATATCAATGGCGAGAGAGCGTTTGCCGCGATTGCAATTATGGAATAGTGCTGATTGCCCGTTTTTCATGCTGCCGACATAGCGCATCGGGTCGCCCATTAGCACCGGCTCAACTTTTACGACTTCCGCGCCTTGCGAGCGCATCATCATCGCTGCCAAAGAACACGTAATCATGGTCGACATTTCGACCACTTTCAGCCCGGCCAGCGGTTTTTCAGCTGTTGGTGTCTTACTCATCACGCCCTCCCAAGCTCATCAGTAGAAATGCTAGAAGACAGGGCAGGGGGTGGTCAATAGGCTACAACCCCATCAGCCGCACGCTTAAATCGCGCAGGCTAGAAGCACTTGCCGAACAAGGTGAGGTCGCGTGCGCTTTGCCTTTGCGCAAATGGGAAGTTTGAGGTCGCGTTTCACAACCCCATCAGCCGTACTGACAGATCGCGCATGATTTCTTCCGAGCCGCCGCCAATCGCTTGCACTTTGACTTCGCGGTAAATCCGTTCCACCGCATTGCCGCGCAAATAGCCCGCGCCGCCCATAATCTGCATGGCTTCGCTGGCGTTTTTTTCCAAATTGCTGGAGCAGTAGAATTTGAGTTTGGAGATTTCGGCCAGTGCTTTTTCGCCGCGATTCATGATTTCGGCGACTTGATTAAGATAAGCATCCATTGCGTCAATGCGGGCCGACATATCGGCCAGCTTGTGGCGTATCACTTGATGGCTTATCAGCTTGTCGCCAAAAGTCTCGCGGTCTCGTGCATAGGCCACGCATTCATCAAACAGCCGCATCGACATGCCGGTCATCTGCGCCGCCATCCAAAAACGCTCATAATTGAAATTATTCATAATGGCGTAAAAGCCCTTATTTTCTTCACCCATTAAATGGTCTGCGGGCACGCGGCAATCGTCGAAATAAAGTGTCGCCGTATCAGATGCCCACCAGCCCATTTTGCGTTCAATCGGGGTGCGCGTGAAGCCCGGCGTGTCGGCGTCGACAAAAAATAGAGAGATGCCGCCCATGCCTTGTTTATCGGGGTCATCGCCACCCGTGCGCGCGGCAATGACGAAATAGCTGGCTTGCATACCGCCGGTGATGAACATTTTTTGTCCGTTCAGCACCCATTCATTGCCGTCTTTTCGGGCCGTGGTTTTGATATTGGCGACATCAGAGCCGCCGCCCGGTTCGGTAATACCCAGAGCACCGCCTTTTTTACCCGACAATAAATCGGGCAGCGCGCGGGATTTAATCTCATCATTGGCCAACTCGGTCAGCGGTTTCAGCATGATGGAGCGCGAACCGACGCTGGCCATCACCCCACCGGCAGAAGAACGCCCCATTTCAAGGCCGACCGCTTTGCGCATATGCATATCGTCAAAGCCCAAGCCGCCATATTCTTCGGGAATATCAAAACCGAAAACACCAAGTTCGCAGACTTTCTCGTTCACTTCATGGGGATAGCCGCCTGCCTCATCCCATTCCTCAATATGCGGGTTAATCTCGCTTTCCATGAATTTGCGCACATTGTCTTGAAAGGCACGGCGGGTTTCGGTTTCAAACGGGTTCAGCATGAATTTCAATCTCCCAAAATTTTGGCACATGGTGCCGCGTTAAGCTTTACAAAGCAAGTTTGCGCGCTAACATTCTGCGCCAGGGAGAAATTATGAGCAGCACAATAAGAATAGGCGGTGCCAGCGGCTATTGGGGCGAAAGCATGATGGCAACACCGCAACTTTTGCAAGTCGAGGGCATGGATTATTTGGTCTATGACTTTCTTGCAGAAATCACTATGTCGATTTTGGCGCGGGCGCGGGCCAATAATCCCGATGCCGGTTTTGCCACTGATTTCATCACGGGCGTGTTGAAACCCAATTTGCGCGAAATTGCTGAGAAGAAGGTCAAAATCCTGACCAATGCGGGCGGCGTCAATCCGGCGGCATGCGGCGCGGCGGCGCGCGCTTTGATTGCCGAGGCAGGGCTGGATTTGAAAGTCGCAGTGATTAGCGGCGATGATCTGCTCGATGCGCGCGATAATTTTGCCGATAAGAAAGACATGTTTTCCGGTGCCGATTGCCCGCCGCCGGAAACGCTGGCCAGCGTCAATGCGTATTTGGGCGGGTTTCCCGTTGCGGCAGCGTTGGATGCAGGGGCTGATATTGTCATTACCGGTCGCAGCGTTGACAGCGGGGTGACGCTGGGCGCGTGTATTCATGCTTTTGGTTGGCAGGCCGCCGACCTCGACAAATTGGCGGCAGGGTCTTTGGCCGGACATATTATTGAGTGCGGGCCGCAAGCCAGCGGCGGCAATTTCACCGATTGGCAATTATCGGGTGATATTGCCGATATCGGCTATCCGTTTATCGATATTGACGGCGATGGCGTGTTCACCGTGTCGAAGCCCGAAGGCACGGGCGGCGTGGTCAATGTGGGCACAGTGTCGGAGCAAATGCTCTATGAAATCGGTGACCCGCAAGCCTATCTCTTGCCCGATGTCGCCTGCGATTTTGCGCAGGTGACAATTGAAGAAACCGCGCCCAATCAGGTGCGCGTGGCCAATGCCAAAGGCACAACGCCGCCCGACAGCTATAAAGTCTGCGCCACTTTCGCCGATGGCTTTCGCGCCGGCACAATGATGAGTTTTGTCGGTATTGATGCCGCCGCCAAAGCACGCCATTTTGCCGATGCCGCTTTTGCCCGCGCGCGTACCGTTTTGCGCCAGCATAATTTGGCCGATTATGGTGAGACCAGTGTCGAAGTGTTGGGCGATGACAGCCAATTTGGAGATGCGGGGCAGAATCCGGCAAGCCGCGAAGTGGTGCTGAAAATCGCTGCCAAACATGAAACGCAGGCCGGTTGCGGCGCGCTGTTGAAAGAAATTAGCGGCTTGGGATTGGCCACGCCGGCCGGACTTTCGATTTTTGCCGGTTCGCGCGCCAAGCCGTCGCCTGTCGTGCGCTTGTTTTCGTTCCTGTTGCCGAAAGGCGAGGTGAAGATTGATATTGATGTAGATGGCGCGGTCAGCCGGTTTGAAGAAGCGGGTGATGTGACGGGCGAAACACCGATGACGGTCGCTGCGCCTGATGCACCACAAGAAGCGGGCATGGTGGAGGTGCCGCTCATTAAATTGGCTTGGGGGCGTTCGGGCGATAAGGGCAATAAGGCCAATATCGGCATTATCGCACGCGATGCCGCCTATTTGCCCTATATTTGGGCGGCGCTTGATGAGGACGCCATTCGTCATCGTTTCGGTCATTTTATGGCTGAAGGTAGTGGGCTGCAGCGGTTCTATCTGCCCGGCAGCAACGCCATGAATATATTGATTGATGAGGCATTGGGCGGCGGCGGTGTCGCCTCTTTGCGCAATGACCCGCAGGGCAAGGCTTATGCACAAATCCTGCTCGACCATAAGATTTCCATTCCTGAAAAATTAGCGGAGGCTCTGTAATGCCTGTGTTTGAATCGAAACTGGACACAAAATCCGATGCTTTTGCCAAAAATCGTGACGACCAGCTTGAGAAAATAGCGCATTTGCGCATGTTGGAAGCGCGCGCCGAAGCGGCTTCTGAAAAACGCCGCCCGCGTTTTGAAGAGCGCGGTCAGTTGACCCCGCGCGATCGGCTGGCGCAATTGCTTGACCCTGGCATGCCCTATTTGCCGCTTTATAATATGGCCAGCTATTGCGTTGATGACCCCGATCGCGACACCTCGATTCCGGGCGGTTCGGTGCTCGCGGGTATCGGTTATGTGTCGGGCGTGCGCTGTATGGTTTGCGTCGCCGATAGCGGCATTAATGCGGGTGCCGCGACCGAAATGGGCTTTCGCAAAAATTTGGAGGCGATGCAATTGGCGCTGGCCAATAAGCTGCCCTTCATCCATTTGGTTGAAAGCGCCGGTGCCAATCTCATGCAATATAAAGTCGAGCTTTGGGCGCATGGCGGCGGCGTGTTTTGCAGTCTCGGGCGTTTGAGCGCGGCGGGTATTCCGACCATGACCGTGTTGCACGGGCCGTCGACGGCGGGCGGGGCTTATATGCCCGGCATGTCGGATTATAATGTCGGCGTCAAACATAATGGCATGGCGGCACTGGGCGGTGCGGCTTTGGTGCAAGCGGCGACCGGTGAGATTGCCGATGAGCGCGAATTGGGTGGCAGTGAAATGCATGCCAGCGTTTCCGGCTTGATTGAATATTTGGCCGAAGATGATGCCGATGGTATCCGCCAAATCCGCGATGTGGTCGCCAATATTGGCTGGAATGAACATTGCCCGCCTTTGCCGCAGCGCGATTTTGATGAACCGCTTTATGATGCCGAGTAAATTCTCGGTCTCGTGCCGGTCGATTACAAAATTCCCTATGACAGCCGCGAGCTGATTGCTCGTCTCGTCGATGGCTCGGAATTTACCGAGTTCAAATCGCGTTTCGGGCCGAACTTGGTCTGTGTGCAAACGCGCATATTCGGTCATCCGGTCGGGCTTGTGGCCAATAATGGGCCAATGGGCCCCGATGAAGCGGCTAAGGGCGCGCATTTCTTTCAGATTGTTGACCAAGCCGGTACGCCATTGATTTTCCTCAATAATATCACAGGCTATATGGTCGGCACGGAATATGAGCAGCGCGGCATGATTAAGCACGGCTCGAAAATGATACAAGCCGTGTCGAATATTCGCGTGCCGAAATTATCCTTCTATGTCGGTGCGTCATACGGCGCGGGCAATTACGGCATGGCGGGTTATGGCTTTGACCCCGATTTTTTGTTCACTTGGCCCGGCGCGATGACCGGCGTGATGAGCGGCGAAAGTGCCGCCGGAACGATGGAAACCGTCGCCATTAATGCCGCCAAGCGGCGTGGCATAGAACCCGATATGGAAGCGCTGGCCAAACAGCGCGCCGCCATTGAAGCGGTATTTGCGGCGCAGGAAGATGCGTTTTTCACCTCTGGTCGCTTGCTCGACCACGGCGTGGTTGACCCGCGCGATACGCGCAAAATTTTGGGCTTCACGCTGGAAACCATTTGGGAGCGCGAACACAGAACGCTCAACCCAAACGCCTTTGGCGTCGGTCGGATGTAAGGGGATTATCATGCAAGCACCTGATACAAGCGTCGTATTGCTGGAAGAAGATAAAGATTGGGCCACGGTTTGGCTCAATCGTCCGGAAGCGCGCAATGCCATGTCCGATAAATTAATGTCTGAACTGCAGGCCGTGTTTGATTATCTGAAAGCGCGCGATGATATTCGCGGCATCACCGTGCGCGGCAAGGGCGAAGCGTTTTGCGCCGGTGGCGATTTGAAAGGCTTTAAGAATAATTTTCAGGCCGTGCGAAGCGACGAAGAAGTGGTGCAGGACAGCTCGAAAATGGGCAATTTCTTCCTCACCGTGCGCTCCATGCCGCAAGTGATTATTTTTGTGCTGCACGGCGCGGCTATGGCCGGTGGGCTGGGCATGGCCTCGGCGGCCGATATTGTCATTGCCGTTAAGGATACCAAAATGGCCCTGACTGAGACCGCTATCGGCATCGTGCCGGCGCAAATCGGTCGCTATATTGTCGCCCGCACGGGCGACGTAAAAGCGCGCCGCATCATGTTGACCGGCCATCGTTTTACCGCGCTGGAAGGGGCGGATTATGGGCTGGTTGATTTTGCCGTCGATGATATGGCGGCGGCTGAAGCGCAATTGGCTGAATTGGTGGCCGGGGTGCGCCGCTGTGCGCCGGGGGCCAATGCGGCGACCAAAGAATTGCTGGAAGCCAATAAGCATCTCGATGATGTCGCCATGATACGCTATGCCGGTGAGACTTTTGCAAAGAGCGTGAAAAGCGATGAAGGCAAAGAGGGTGTCGCTTCCTTTCTTGAAAAACGCAAGCCGAATTGGGTGCAGGAGTAATCATGGCCGAAAAGAAAAACACCATTCGCAAAATTTTGGTCGCCAATCGCGGTGAGATTGCCTGCCGCGTTATGCGCACGGCGCGCGATTTAGGTATTCGCACGGTCGCGGTTTATTCCGAACCGGATGCCGCCGCGCCGCATGTTGTAATGGCCGATGAAGCAGTGCTGATAGGGCCGGGGCCGGTCGGGCAAAGCTATTTGGTGGCTGAGAAAATTCTCGATGCCGCCAAACAAACGAGCGCTGATGCCATTCACCCCGGCTACGGGTTTTTGTCGGAAAATGCCGATTTCTCCGCGGCCGTTGAAAAGGCGGGGCTGACTTTTATCGGGCCAACGGCTGAAGCGATTGATTTGATGGGCAATAAGGCGGCTGCCAAACGCCGCATGATTGAGGCCGATGTGCCATGCGTGCCGGGCTATGAGGGCGAAGACCAAAGCGATAAGGTTCTGGTGAAAGAGGGCAAAAAAATCGGCTTTCCGATTATGGTGAAGGCCGCTGCCGGTGGCGGTGGGCGTGGCATGCGCTTGGTGGAAGCGGCTGACGGCTTGGAAGCGGCGATTTCGACCGCGCGCTCGGAAGCTGAAAACGCTTTCGGCTCGGGCGAGCTGATTTTGGAAAAAGCCATTGTCAAACCGCGCCATGTTGAAATTCAAGTATTTGCCGACAGTCACGGCAATGTCATTCATTTGGGCGAGCGCGATTGCTCGGTGCAACGTCGCCATCAAAAAGTCATTGAAGAAGCGCCGTGTCCGGTAATGACGCAAGAGCTACGCTCGGCTATGGGCGAGGCGGCGGTGGATGCCGCCAAGTCGATCGGCTATCGCGGCGCAGGCACGGTGGAGTTTTTGCTCGATGCCGATGGTAGTTTCTATTTTCTTGAAATGAACACGCGCCTGCAGGTTGAGCACCCTGTCACTGAAGAAGTGACGGGGCTTGATTTGGTCGCGCTGCAAATCAAGGTGGCGGAAGGTGAAACTTTGGGGCTGACGCAAGATGATGTGACGCTGTCGGGACACTCGATTGAAGTGCGGCTTTATGCCGAAGATCCGACCAAAGGTTTTTTGCCGAGCACCGGCACGGTGTCTTGTTTTGAGCAAGTGGCGCGCGACGGCGTGCGTTACGATACCGGCATTCGTGGCGGGCAGGAAATCTCGCCATTTTATGACCCGATGATTGCCAAGCTCATCACCACCGGCCCGACCCGTGAGGCGGCGCGCAAGCTGATGGTCGAGGCTTTGACCGATACGGCGCTTTTCGGGCCGAAAACAAATCGCGATTTTCTGATTGCCTGTCTGGAAAAAGACGATTTCATTTCAGGCGATTTCTCAACCGCCTTTATTGCCGAAAACTTCACCGATGAAGAACTGGCCGCGCCGCAAGCCGATGCAGTGTCGGTTGCCGTGCTGGCAGTGCGTCATTTTATTTGCGACCATGAAAAAGCCCGCACCAAAGCCATGCATGTGCCGCAAGGTCTGGTCAATTTCACCAGCGATGAGGCCTTGCGTACCCCTTATAAGCTGGCCATTGGCGAGGACGAGATTTTCGTCTCGGTGCGTTCAAAAAGCCCGACGCATTTTTCCGTTCATATTGGTGACGATATTATCGAACTGGATGTGCAGGCGCATGACGGCACGCATATGGTGCTCAATAGTGTCGGCGAACAATATGTCAGCCAAGCTTTCTTGGATGGCGAGATATTATTTGCGACCATTAATGGCGCAAGCTTTACCTGTAGCAATGTGCTGATGCGTAATGCAGCCAGCGATGAGGCGGGTGATGGCAGCAAAGTCACCGCGCCCATGCACGGTAAAGTGTTGGAGCTTTTTGTCGACAAGGGCGATAGGGTGGCCATAGGCGACCGTTTGGCGATTATTGAGGCAATGAAAATGCAGCATGAAATTCTCGCAACGGTCGATGGCACGGTAGAAGACGTATTGGTGGCTGCCGAAGCGCAAGTCGCCGCCGAGGATTTGTTAATCGCTATTGATATGGGCGAGGAATAGGAAAAGACCATGTTGAATGAAGCTTTGGATTTTAAAGCCGAAAGCGACGCGCTTTACGCTTTGATGAAGGATTTGGACGATGCCGCTTTCGATGCGCCGACGCAGTTTAAGGGCTGGACGCTGAATAATGTGCTGGAGCATTTGCATATGTGGAATTGGGCCGCCAATGAAAGTTATGTTGATGAAGACAATTTTGTCAGCTGGCTCGATGGCGTTTTGAAAGCTATGGCCGGCAGTGGCGGCATGCGCGCCTATGAGGCAGAGTGGAATGGCGGCAAAGAGGGTCAAGAATTGCTCGCCATATGGCATGGTTTTTACACCGAGATGGCGGCGCGCTTCGTCGAAGTTGATGCGAAAAAGCGTCTCAAATGGGCCGGGCCTGATATGAGCGCGCGGTCATCTATTTCAGCGCGATTGATGGAAACATGGGCGCATGGCCAAGAGGTTTTCGACCAGCTTGGCGTCGTGCGCGAAAATACCGATTCCATTCGTTCTATCGCTGTATTGGGCACAAACACTTTTGGGTGGACCTATGCCACCCGTGGCGAAACGCCGCCCGGGCCCATGCCTTTTGTTAAATTGACGGCGCCATCGGGCGATGTGTGGGAATTTGGCGAACCGTCTGATGATGAGCGTGTCGAAGGCGCAGCGGCGGATTTCTGCCAAGTTGTAACGCAAGTGCGCAATATAGCCGATACCGATTTGCAGGTGACAGGAGGGGTGGCGACCGATTGGATGTCAAAAGCGCAATGCTTTGCCGGTGCGCCGGAAACGCCGCCCGCACCGGGTACACGCTTCACAAAATAAGACGCACTTGCTACAAAAAATTGCCTATTAAAGAGAAATAAATGTCTGAAACGATTGAAATGAGTGCTGCGCCGAGCGCGGTAGAGCCAAGATATAATTGGACCCATGAAGAGGTTGAGGCGCTGTTTGCCCTGCCGTTCAATGATTTGATTTTTGAAGCGCAGAATGTGCATCGACAATGGTTCGATGCCAATGAGGTGCAAAAAAGCACACTTTTGTCGATTAAAACCGGCGGCTGTCCGGAAGATTGCAATTATTGCAGTCAGAGCGCCAAATTTGATACCGGCCTCAAAGCCACCAAGCTGATGGATGTTGAGGCGGTGTTGCAAGGGGCGCAGCGTGCCAAAGATGCCGGTGCCTCGCGCTATTGCATGGGCGCGGCATGGCGTAGCCCGAAAGACCGCGATATGGATGCGGTGTGCGAGATGATAAAGGGCGTGCGCGCAATGGGGATGGAAACCTGTATGACACTGGGCATGCTGACAGCTGAGCAAGCGGCAAAATTGAAAGAAGCGGGGCTGGATTATTACAATCACAATATCGACACCTCGGAAGAATTTTACGGTGAGATTATCACCACGCGCAGTTTCGAAGACCGCATCGAAACCATTGGCCATGTGCAAGATGCCGGCATTAATGTCTGCGCCGGCGGCATTCTCGGAATGGGCGAAGAGGTTGATGACCGCGCTTCTATGCTGCTGACATTGGCCAACCTCAATCCGCAGCCGCAATCCGTGCCGATTAATATGCTAATACCGATTGTCGGCACGCCTATGGGCGATAATGAGGCCGTCGATCCGATTGATTTTGTCCGATGTATTGCCGTGGCGCGTATAATGATGCCGAAATCGGTTGTGCGGTTGTCGGCCGGGCGCGAATGGATGTCGGATGAGACGCAAGCTTTGTGCTTTTTGGCCGGTGCCAATTCGATTTTCGTCGGTGAAGCCTTGTTGACCACGGCCAACCCGCATATTGATAAAGACAATAATCTTTTTAACCGGCTGGGGCTTAAACCTATGGCCGCCCACAGCTGCCCATCGGCTGTATGATATAGATAGGGGTTAATTATGGATTTGAAACTTTCGAGTGAAGAGCAGCTATTCCAACAGGAAATTCGCACATGGTTTGAAAAGGCCTTACCCGAAGATCACCCGTTTCGCGGCGGCAGCATCATCAACATGACGCGTGATGAAATGGCCGAATGGCAAGCCATTCTGAACAGCAATGGCTGGGGAGCCATTGGCTGGCCCGAAGAACATGGCGGCACCGGTTGGAGCGACTCGCAAAAAGCGATTTTTCAGGCTGAAGCGGCACGCGTCAATGCGCCCGGTCAATCACCTTTCGGCGTGACAATGGTCGGGCCGGTAATTTGTGTTTCGGCACGGGTGAGCAGAAGGCTGAGCATTTGCCACATATTTTGGACGGCTCACGCTTTTGGTGTCAGGGCTATTCCGAACCGGGTTCAGGTTCTGACCTTGCTTCCTTGCGCACGGCGGCGGTGCGCGAGGGCGATGATTTTGTCGTCAATGGCCAGAAGATTTGGACCACGCAAGCGCATATTGCCGATTGGATTTTCTGCCTTGTGCGCACCAGCGCGGAGGGCAAACCG
This sequence comes from Rhodobiaceae bacterium, assembly GCA_002721725.1. Classification (GTDB taxonomy): domain Bacteria; phylum Pseudomonadota; class Alphaproteobacteria; order RS24; family RS24; genus UBA8337. The sequence goes on along the minus strand of PBLK01000022.1, from coordinate 34,104 downwards.
CAAGAAGGCATTTCCTTCCTGCTGATTGATATGAAAACGCCGGGAATTGAAGTAAAGCCGATTTACTCCATTGATGGCGACCATCATTTGAACGAGGTTTATTTCACCGATGTGCGCGTGCCGGTGAAAAATTTGGTCGGCAATGAAAACGAAGGTTGGACCTATGCTAAATATTTGCTCGGCCATGAGCGCGCCGGTATTGCCGGCACGGATATTATCGTCAACGGCTTGGCCAATTTGAAAACGGTGCATGATTATTTGTCGGAAACAGCCGGCGACAGCTATCAGGCCGATGCCTTTGCCAAACGCCATGCCGAGCTTTCCGTGCGTTATGAGTCACTGCAAATGCTCGAAAACCGCGCCTTGTTTGCTGAAGAAGGCTCGGGCGATAGTCTGATTTTGCCGCTGCCTATGAAAACATTAGGCACGGAATTGCAGCAAGATATGGGCGATTTGGCCTATGACATGCTGGGCGCGGACTCGACTGTTTTGTTCTCAGCCGATTTTGAGCCGACGGTCGGTGATAATGAACCGAATTATCGCGCGACTGCGCCGAACCATACCCATGCAATGCTGTTCAATCGTGCCTCAACAATTTTCGGCGGCACCACCGAAGTGCAAAAGGGCATTATGTCGAAATTCGTGTTGGGGCTGTAAGCGGCTTACTGAAAAATAGCAATGTGCTGCGCCGCGTCCATGACGCGGCGGCCGTCGCTGTTCCAAACCTGTATAAGCTGCGATGAATAACCGTCGCGGATAAACCGGGTTGCGGAGCGCATCAGCCACCAGCCATCTTCTGTGCTGAAATCGTCAGTCAGGAAATTGACATTCCAATTCATGCTGGATAAAGCCCGCACGCCGCTAATCGTGCCGAAAGCGGCGGGGGGCGCATCTGCCAAAACGATCAAAGGAAGCAGCCCCTTATCCCAGCTTTCAGGGTCGGTCAGCCGCGTCCATATCAACATATCAGGGTCATCAGATTGCTCGAAAAATTTCGGCCCTGACACCCAGCGGCGGTCAAAATTAACCAAAAAATTAGGCGCACCGGTGGCCAATTCATAAGGCTCTATTTGTTCAGGCCGTTTAATATTTTCCTTCAATGGATAATCCATCACCATATCCAGCTCTCGCTGGACACCAAAGGTAAAATAACCATGAGTGCCGGCACCGGCTGCCGAATCCAATTCGGCGCGTAATGTCACATTGTTTTTGCCGCGCCGTAAAATCTTGCTTGTGACGGTCAATTCATCAATCGCCGGGCCGATAAAATTAATCTGCATGGTCCGCAGAGGTGGCAAGTCATCATGATCGTTCAATATGGCGGTCAGCAAGAGCGCTGATGTAATGCCGCCAAAAGCGGTGCGCCCCTGTTTCCATGTTTCAGGCAAACTGCTGGTATACGTGTTTGGGCCGGAGGCGAGAAAGTTATTCATCATTTTGGTGTAGCTGGTCACGTCCCCTCCTATTCTTCAATGAGCATTTCCGTCCAATAAGCGCTGGCGTTCGGGGCGGTTATTTTTCAGTTCATATTCCCGCGACATGGCAGCGCCGCGGGTTTTGAAAACTTCGCTGTACGCAAGCTGCCATTTGCGTCCCCGCGTGGCCTTTGCGCCTCTGCCATCATTATGTGCGGCGAGGCGTTTTTCCAAATCCGTGGTCCAGCCGACATAGGATTTTGCCGGCCCGTCATCGCAGCTTTTCAGCAAATAGACATAGCAGGATTTGGGCATTTGGCGAGGCTTTTCCATGCTGTATTTTCGCGCGATTCCCGCACTGCATAAATTTGCTTTACAGCTCTGAAAAAAATGTCTAATCACCCCTTCAGCCGACCAAAATGGCGGTATTGGAGGTGACTCACGGGTCCTGTTTTTTGACGATTTCGCGGAGGGTGACTTGGCGACTGTTCTGGTAATTGGAGCCGGCGGCGTCGGCTCGGTAGCAGTGCATAAAATGGCACTGTTGTCTGATATTTTTAGTGATATTACCCTCGCCAGCCGTCGCTTGGGGCCTTGTGAAGATATTCAAAAAGCGGTTGCCGCGCGCACCGGCAAAACCATAAATATTACCCAAATAGATGCCGATAATGTGGGCGAGACAGTGGCGCTTATCGATAAAGTGCAGCCTCAATTAGTGGTCAATTTGGCGCTGCCTTATCAAGATTTGGCGATTATGGACGCCTGTCTTGAAACCGGCGTGCATTATCTGGACACCGCCAATTATGAGCCGCGTGACGAAGCCAAATTCGAATATCACTGGCAGTGGGCCTATCAAAGCCGTTTTGCCGAAAAAGGCCTGATGGCGTTGCTTGGCTCAGGATTTGACCCGGGCGTGACCAATGTGTTCACCGCCTATATTCAAAAGCATTTAGTGTCGGATATGCGTAGGCTGGATATTCTTGATTGCAATGGCGGCGATCACGGCCATGCCTTTGCCACCAACTTCAACCCTGAGATTAATATTCGCGAAGTCACGGCTCCTGCGCGCCATTGGGAAAATGGAAAATGGGTCGAGACGCCTGCCTTATCGAAAAAACAGTCATTTGACTTCCCTGAAGTCGGCACACGCAATATGTATCTTATGTATCACGAAGAGCTTGAGAGCCTGTCAAAACATTATCCCGAGCTTGAGCGCGCCCGCTTTTGGATGACCTTCGGTGACGCCTATCTCAGTCATTTGGACGTGCTGCAAAATACCGGCATGACATCTATTGAGCCGGTCAGCTATCAGGGGCAAAAGATTGTGCCGCTGCAATTTTTGAAAGCGGTGCTGCCCAATCCCGGTGATTTGGGCAAAACCACAAAGGGCAAAACCTGTATCGGCAATATTGTCAGCGGCACGCATGAGGGCCAAGAGCGCAGCGTCTATCTTTACAATATTTGCGATCATGAGGCGTGTTTCGCCGAGGTCGGCAGCCAGGCCGTCAGCTATACCACCGGCGTGCCGGCGATGATTGGCGCGGCGCTGATGCTCAACGGGACATGGATGCAAGCGGGTGTGTTCAATCTTGAACAACTCGACCCTGATCCTTTTATGGACATGCTGAATGCGCATGGTTTGCCATGGCAGTATATTGATTTGCCCGAAGCGCCGGAGTTTGACTGATGTTGAGAACGCAATCTTCCGGCCCGGGCAGGTTTGCCGATTTTGATTTGAGCCGCGTGCCGTCGCCCTGTTTTGTCATTGATGAAGCGCGGCTACGACAAAATCTCGAAGTGTTGCGCGGCGTGTCAGCGGCGGCGGATACGAAAATATTGTTGGCCCTCAAGGCCTTTGCCATGTGGTCGCTGGCGCCGGTCATCAGCGAGCATTTGAGCGGCACATGCGCCTCTGGCCTGTGGGAGGCCAGGCTGGCGCGCAAGCATTTTAGCGGCGAATTGGTGACCTATGCACCGGCCTTTAAGGCTTCTGAATTTGATGAGATTGCCGCCCTGTCCGACCATATTGTTTTTAACAGCCCGGCGCAGATTGAACGCTTTGGTTCGCGTGCAATAGCCGCCGGTGCCGATTATGCCCTGCGCATTAATCCTGAGCATTCAGAAGCAGAGATTGCACTATATGATCCATGTGCCAGCGGTTCGCGGCTCGGCTATCCGATATCACAAATCGAAACCCTGCCGGACGGCTTGACTGGCCTTCACTTACATAATTTATGCGAGCAAGGATTGGAGCCGTTAAAGCGCACGGTTGCGGCGGTGCGCCCGTTTCTTGAAGCGCATAAAGGCAAGTATCAATGGCTCAATTTGGGTGGCGGTCATCTGGTGACACGCGACGATTATGACCGCACTGGATTGGTTGATCTGCAGCGTGAACTGCGGGCCGATTTGGGTGTCGAATTATATATTGAGCCAGGCACGGCTATCGGTTTTGACTCTGCCATTTTGGTCGGCGAGGTTTTGGATGTGACCGAAAATGGTGGGCTGGTCGGCATTACCGATATTTCGCCGACTTGTCATATGCCGGATGTCATTGAAGCGCCGTATCGCCCCGCCATGCTTGGCGAAGGCGGCGATGTGAGCGTACGTTTGGGGGGCGCCAGCTGTCTGTCGGGCGATATTATCGGCGATTATAATTTTGCCGCTGCGCCGCAAAGTGGCCAGCGCATAGCGTTTTTGGACCAGGCGCATTATACAATGGTCAAAACCACGACATTTAACGGCGCACATTTGCCAGCGCTGGCCATATGGAACAGTGAGACTGATGCGCTGCGAATCGTTAAAGAGTTTGGCTACGAAGATTTTGAAGGGCGATTGTCGTGAGGCAGGAGCAATTTCTCGGTGAAGAATTAAGCGACGCTGAAAACTGCATGAAGACGGCACGCTTTGAAGTCGTACCTTGCGGCTTAGAAGCGACCGTGTCTTACGGCACCGGCGCGGCCAAAGGGCCTGCGGCAATTATTGCCGCCAGCCATCAATTGGAGCGTCTGACAAACGGCAAAGTGCCTTGCGCCGATGGTATTTTCACCCATGCGCCGATTGATTGCGGGCAAGATATTGAAGCGGTGATGGGCGATTTGCGCGCCCTGACGGGAGCGATTATCGGGCGCGGTCATATTCCCGTCACTTTGGGCGGTGAGCATTCGGTCAGTTATGGCGCGGTGATGGGCGTGGTTGACGCGCTGAACGCGCCATTGGGGCTAGTGCATGTCGACGCGCATGCCGATTTTCGCAATGCTTATCAGGGCCATAAACATTCCCATGCCAGTATCATGCATTTGCTCGCGCAAGAGGGATTGCCAATGGCCTCTTTCGGGGTGCGCGCTTTGGCTGAGGAAGAAGAGGCGGCGCGGCGCGCGCATGGTGTGTTTACCCATGATGCGGGAGATTTGGTGCGTGGCAATATATCAAGCGTAACGCTGCCCGAAGATTTCCCTGAAAATATCTATGTAACGTTTGATTTGGACGGGCTCGACCCGTCTATCTTACCGGCAACGGGAACGCCCGTGCCGGGCGGTTTGGGTTATTATCAGGCGCTTGATTTGGTCACCAGTACGCTTAAAGGGCGGCGCTGTGTCGGCATTGATGTGATGGAATTGGCACCGATAGACGGACAACTGGCCAGCGATTTCACTGCCGCGCAGATCACCTATTATTTGATGTCTTTGTGCTGATAGGCGCTTTGAGCAAAAATTTGCTTCTTTTTCATCGAAGAGGGCAAAAAATTTGCCCTCGGCGCGGGAGGGACGCCGAGGGCATGTCGGGAACATATTCGTAGGGAGGATCACGAATACATTGTTTTTAATACGGTTCTTTTTAGCTTTTGGATGTTTAGAAAAGCGTTAAACTGGCATCAGCTAGGGGGGATAATATGAAAAAAAGGCTTATTTCTGCGGTTTTTGCCGCGCTTTTTTTGCCGCTTGCCACGGCGCAGGGGGCTGAAAAACCCGAGAATCGTGAGGTCTTATTCGGCGAGACGCATTTGCATACACTTTTGTCTTTCGACAGCTATATTTTCGGCAATCGCAATACGCCCGATGATGCTTATCGCTATGCCAAAGGCGAGACCATTCAACATCCGGCCGGTTTTGACATGACATTGACCGACCCGCTAGATTTCCAATCGGTTACCGACCACGCGATTTATCTCGGCATGTTGCCCGCAATGCATGATCCGAAATTAGAGGTTTCCAAGCACCCGCTGTCGCTGAATATACGCAAAGCCAAGACACAAGCCGAGCGCCTGGCTGCGTTTCAGCAATTATTTCCGCGACTCAATAAAAGCGACAAGCGCGATGATTTGGTTGATGAGAAGATTATGAAATCGGCTTGGGCGAAAATTATTGAAGCTGCCAATCGCCATAATGAGCCAGGTAAATTCACCACGCTCATCGGCTATGAATATACATCAGGCCCGCAAAATCAAAATCTGCATCGCAATGTCTTTTTCCGCGGCGACAAAGCGCCAAGCTTGCCCTTCAGCCGCATCATGTCCCCCAATCCCGAAGATTTATGGGCATGGATGGACGGCTTGCGCGAAAAGGGTATGGACACAATCGCCGTGCCGCATAATTCCAACGGTTCCAACGGCCTTATGTTCATGAAAAAAAAATGGGACGGCAGCCCGATGGATATGGATTATGCCGAAACCCGTATGCGCAATGAGCCGATTGTGGAAATGACCCAAGTCAAAGGCGATAGTGAAACCCACCCACTGCTTTCGCCGAATGATGAATTTGCCGATTTTGAAACTATGCCGTTTCGCATTGGGGCATGGGTCGAAAGCCAGCCCGATGGTTCTTATGTGCGCCAAGCTTATCTGCGCGGCCTCGAAATGGCTGCGCAAGGCAAAGGCAATCCCTATCGCTTTGGTATGATTGGTGCGTCTGACACGCATGTCGGGGCAGGGGCCTTTGACGAGGATAATTATTGGTCAAAAGTCGGCCTTGTCGATTCCAATGCGCGCTTGCGCGGCTCGGTGCCGATGGAACAGCCAAACCCTGACGGCACGGCCTATAATATCAATAATTTCCACACTTGGAGTGCGTCGGGTCTGGCGGCCGTTTGGGCCAGCAGCAATACGCGCGGCGATATTTTTGATGCCATGCGGCGCAAGGAAACCTATGCCACCACCGGCCCGCGCATTAAATTGCGATTCTTCGCTTCGGCTGATTTCAGCCGCAATATTGAAAACCGCGCCGATATGGTGAAGCGCGCTTATCGCGAAGGTGTCTCAATGGGTGGTGATTTGACGCTCAAAGGTCGCCGCGCGCCCGAATTTCTTGTCTGGGCCATGCGTGATGCAAGATCTTACGGCTTGCAGCGCATCCAAATTGTCAAAGGTTGGCTGAAGGCCGATGGCGCATCGGCTGAGAAAGTTTTTGATGTGGCGTGCGCCGGTGGCAAAAAGCCTGGGCGCGACCATCGCTGTCCCGATAATGGTGGGACAGTCGATGTCAAAACCTGTAAAGCAAGCGCCAAAACCTCGGCCGGTGAATTGAAAACCGTGTGGCAAGACCCTGAATATCAAAAGGGCCAGCAGGCGTTTTACTATGTTCGCGTGCTGGAGAACCCAAGCTGTCGCTGGTCCACATGGGACGCGCTGCGCGCCGGTGTACCGCCGCGCCCTGATGTCGCGGTCACTGTTCAAGAGCGCGCTTATTCTTCGCCGATTTGGGTTAATTGATAAGGTTTAGACGCTCGGCAAGCAGCCGCGCGCTCAAGACCATCAAAAACATGGCGACGGTTAGTGTTACAATGGCCGGCCCCAATGGCACATTAAGCGCTTCCGAAACAGGTAAGCCGCCCAGCATGCCTAAGGCGGCCATTACGCTGCCGCCAATCGCCATTGTTTCAGGTTGGCGCGCAATCAGCCGCGCTGTTGATGCGGGGATGATAAGCAATGATGTAATCAGCAAAATGCCAACAATTTGCACGGCGCCGGCGACGACAATGCCGAGCAGCAGCATCAGTAAAAATTCATAAACCCGAACCGGCACGCCTTCAGCATGCGCCAATTCTTCGCTGGTCGTCATCAATAGCAGGCCGGGCCAAAGTCGCATCAGCAAACCAAGCGCCAAACCGCAGCCCAACACCACATATACCAGACTGTCGGCGCTGACATTGTCGAGGCTGCCGAGCAGATAATCATGCACTTCGGCATCTTCAAAACCGAGCAGCGCCATCGCCACCACTCCGAACGATAAGGCGGCATGGGCCAGAATGCCGAGCAGCGTATCCGTGGCGAGCAGCCTTTGTGTGCGCAACCAAAGCAGCATGACGGCAAACAAAACCGCCGCCAAAATCATGCCGATTTGATTGCTCATACCGGCAATCAAGCCGACCGCAACACCGAGCAGGGCCGAATGAGCCAGCCCGTCACCGAAATAGGCCATGCGTCGCCAGACTACAAAACAGCCCAATGGTCCGGCCAGTAAAGCCAGTGCCAAAGCGGTCATCAGCATGGGTGTCATCATGGTTTCATCTCGTGCAAATGGGTGTGGTCATGGTCATGCGTATGGTCATGCGCGTGGCTGTGCTGATAGACCGCCATCATTTGCGCCATTTCATTGCCGAACATTTGAATGAATTCGGGGTCGCGGGCGACGCTGTCAGGCGCGCCGGAGCAGCAAATATGATGATAGAGGCATACCACTTGGCGCGTTGAGTTCATCACCATATGCAAATCATGGCTGACCATCAGCACCGATAATTGGCGTTTTTCAAACAGCGCGTCGATAAGCTCATAAAACCTCAACTGACCGCTGACATCGAGATTTTGCGCCGGTTCGTCGAGCATTAAAACATGCGGGTCATTGCTCAACGCGCGTGCTAGCAAAACCCGTTGCAATTCGCCGCCCGACAGACCAACCAGTGGTTTATCCAACAGGTTTTCGCAATCCGTTTCGGCCGCCAGTTCGACAATTTGGTCATTGGTCAGCTTATTGTTCAGCGCCAAAAATCGCTTAACTGGCATCGGTAATGATGGGTCGATTTGAAAGCGTTCGGGCAAATAGCCGATGCGCAAGCCCTGTCGGTGTATTACCGACCCGCTTTCCGAGCTTTCCAATTTCAATAAATGGCGCAGCAAAACCGACTTGCCCGCTCCATTGGGCCCGATAAGAGTAATGAAATCACGCTCACCCAATGTCAGCGACACATTATCCAGCACCAGCCCGCCTTGACGACGCACATTGAGATGTTTGGCTTCAACTAGCGGTTCAGACACGCGGTCTCTCCATTGGTGGCAATCATCAGGCGGATGCTTGCTCCAATTGCGCGCCCATTTGCTGCCACAGCATATTGACCGCTTGCAAAGGACGCACCATGACCTTGAATTGGGTGATGAGGCCGTCATCGTCAAAATCGACAATGTCCACGCCATTGACATATTTGCCGTCCATCTCTGCCTCAAATTCCAAAATCATGCGATTTTCGGATTCGATTTCGTGCACATATTCAAATTTTGTATCCTTGAAAACAATGCCCGCCGAAAGCAGATATTTCATCGCCAGTTCTTTGCCTTTTTGCGGTGTGAAAACGACGGGTGAAATAAAGGTCACATTATCATGCAACATTTCCGAGAGCGCGTCGGCGCTTGGGTTTTCCATATAGGCATGCCATTTGGCAAGCAGTTGATTAGACATTGGCGTCTCCCTCATTGGCGCTCACCTTAAGGCTTCGGGCCGGCACTGCCAATAAAAAAGGGCCGGCGCAGCGCGCCGACCCTTAAAAATTCAATCAATTAAGATCTCTTTTATTACTTAACTTTACTTTCCGTCACAGCAACGTGCCAAATGATTAGACCGAAGGCGATCTTGTTCAGCACGTCTGCGAGGTTATAAATTATGTTTAGCGTGTTTGCGTCAACATTGCCCATCATATAACCCATCAAGTAGCCAAGCGGATAAATTGCCCAGCCGAAAGTAACAATGTTACGCATCAGGTTGAAAGCAGATTGGACCGCTGGACTGGCATTTTCGGCGCTAAGTTGCCCCGCTTCGCCTTTGAAGATTTCATACAGTACGTATATCCAAGCTGCCATTCCAAGAACGAAACCAGCAGTAACGTCCATGTAACCTGCCTCGCCGAGATACCCGAAAACCAGCATCAGCGTTGTACCGATAAGCAGCTTCCAGAAAATACGTGCTGGAACGGCTGTGATGGCTGACAAGATGAGGAAGAATTCCACCATCAGCAGTGGCACTGTGATGAGCCAGTCAATATAGCGGTAAACTGTCGGTGTTTCGCCGGTAGAGACCCAAACATCACGCATATAGAAATAGTGCACTGCAGCAACCAAGGTAACCAAACCGGAAACCGTTAGAGAGGTTTTCCATTTTGCTTCAACGCGGTCGCGTTCGATAAAGAAGAAAACGGTTGAAGCCACCAGGGCCATTGAAATCAACCAAAAAGAAATGCCGACAAAATCGTCGGGCTGAAGATTGGCATCTGCCGCTATGGCAAGCGACGGCATACCAGAGAAAGTTACAGCTGCAGCAGCAACTTTCCAATGCTTAACAATATTCATGTTAGTACTCCCATGATTAAACATCTGTAAGATAGCGCGTCAGAATGCCGCGGAAAGGAAAAAATGCTGCTTTTTTGAAAAAAAGTGCCTTTTTTCGGGTTTTTTCATTAAAATCAGGGAGTTTCGAGGTAAGAAGTGGATATTTCCAAGCTAAAACAAGGCCTGCGAGAAGACTTGGCCGATATTCTTGAACGCTCAAGATTTGTGGAGCGACAGAAGAAAACACGCAGCGATGCAGTGCATCGTCTGACACGTGCAGAAGCCATTGCCATTGCCGCAAATTTATACGAGTTGCTAGGCTGGATTCCCAACCTTTCGGTTGAGACGACCACCCAGACAACTGCAACTGCTGTTAATGTAACGGCTACAGTGACCGGTGATGAAACCATTTCCATCACCGGATTGGTTGCTGTGCCTGGCGACTTGCTAACTGCCAATTTCGACGAATTGGCTCATCCTTCTTATCTTTTGTTTGACGAATTCAGCGGCGATTCACGACCCATAGAGTCGCGCGAAGCATTAGCCTTTGCTTTGTTTGAGGGGTTTACAAGAAATTATCGCGAGCGCTATGAGTTTGTGTTGACCGATCCTGTGCTTCGAGAGAAGGCGCTTCTGAAAGCGCATCATTTTGATGAAGAGTAGGATTAATGTGAGTGATGTTGTAATTTTTTGTCGCCAGCTCTGGTGCGTTGCGAGGGCGCGGCGGCAACAGTAACGGCGCGGCCATCCGAAAATTCTAGCGTCACTGTGATATTCTCGCCTTTTTGACCTTTATAACCGAACAGCATGAGATGATGCCCACCCGGTTTCAAAACCAAATTGCCATCGGCTGGAACAGCGAAACCATCTACTTGCACCATACGCACAATGCCATTTGGCATTATGCGATGCGTGTGCAGTTCGATACGCGCAAAAGAAGGACTTTTAGCTGAAAACAGTCGGGTCGCCGCACCTTTATTATTTAGCATGGCGAACATAACCCCGGGGCGTTCCCCAATGCCCAGCCTAATTTCCGGCTGCATTGCCGTCACCTCGGCCCGCGCTGGAATAAAAATGAGCATATTTAAGGTAAAAAAAGTAGCAATAAACTTCATAACAAAATTTTTCCCTGTCATGAGATAGCCGCTTTGACGCGAAAATCCAAATCCACCGCTAGGGTCGGCGAATATGTCGCAGGGTCGGGCGGACAAGAAAAGTGAGTTTTTCGCTTGTCGAATAGCGGTTTTTTTCCTTAAACTTTTGATAGTCGTTTTTGTGGGAGGGAAGCTGAAAATGGCACATCCAACTTTAAATCAAAAGCAAGGCACAATTGTAAATATTGTTGCACTCGGACTGCTTGCTCTGGGCATGGTTGCGGCAACCTTAAGCCAAACCGTTGATGATACATCGGGCAGCATCAATCGCGGAGAGGCCTTCGCTAGCACTAGCATTGCACAGATTGATACGGCACGCATAATTAACGCGGATAGCGAGCCGGGCAATTGGCTAGCGTATGGTCGAGATTATGGCGAACAGCGCCACTCGCCGCTGACCCAGATCAATAAGAAGACCATTGAAGATTTGGAACTCGCCTTCTCTGTCGATATGTACACAACACGCGGGCTGGAAGCCTCGCCAATTGTCGTTGATGGTATCTTATATATGACCGGTTCGTGGAGCGTGGTGTACGCGGTCGATGCCCAAACCGGCGAAGAAATTTGGTCTTATGACCCTGAAGTGCCAGGCGATTGGGCGCGCAAAGCTTGCTGCGACGTCGTCAATCGCGGTGTAGCGGTCTATGACGGCGCGGTTTATGTCGCTAGCTTGGACGGCTATTTGATTTCTCTCAATGCCGAAACCGGCGAAGAAATTTGGCGCGTCAACACTATTATAGATCGCACCCGCGCCTACACCATCACTGGCGCACCGCGCGTTGCTAATGGTCGCGTGTTTATCGGCAACGGTGGCGGCGAATATGGCGTGCGCGGATATGTGACCGCCTATGATGCTAAAACCGGCGAGGAAGACTGGCGCTTCTACACGGTGCCGGGGGACCCCAATAAGCCGTTTGAACATCCTGAAATGGAAGAAGCCGCGAAAACCTGGAAAGGTGGTGAGTGGTGGAAAATCGGCGGTGGCGGTACAGTATGGAATTCCATCGTATATGACCCCGATACCGACACTGTTTATCTTGGTGTCGGCAATGGCAGCCCGTGGACGCGCTCCATCCGTTCACCGGGCGGCGGCGATAATTTGTTCTTGTCCTCTATTGTCGCGCTGGACCCAAATACGGGCCGGAAGAAATGGCACTATCAAACCACGCCGGGCGATACATGGGACTATACCGCTGTGCAGGATATGATGCTGGCCGATATGGAAATCGACGGCGAAATTCGCAAAGTGATTATGCAAGCGCCAAAAAACGGTTTCTTCTATGTGTTGGACCGCGAGACGGGTGAATTGCTGCGCGCCAATCCTTATGTAACGGTCAATTGGGCGAGCCATATTGATATGGAAACCGGGCGTCCGGTGGAAAATGCCTCGCGCAACTTCTCTGAAAGCGACAAATCACAATGGATTTTACCCGGTCCGCTGGGTGGTCATAATTGGCAGTCCATGAGCTATAACCCGAATACCGGACTGGTTTACATTCCGGCCATGGAAAGCCCGCTTGTGTTTGATGTCGACCATGATTTCAAAGCTACCGGCCGATATAAATATATTGAAGGTGGCTGGAACACCGGCATTGAGTTCGGGCGCTTGCTGCCGCTTCTGGCCGAGCATCCCGACTTTCCGCCCAATAAGGGCTACATCACCGCCTTTGACCCGCTGACCGGTAAAACCCATTGGATGCGTGAGCATTCGCAGCATTGGAATGGCGGCACGCTGTCCACCGAGGCGGGGCTGGTGTTTCAGGGCAATGGCGACGGCTATTTCGTGGCCTATGATGCGACCAATGGCGAGGAATTGTGGAAGGTCAACACTTACACATCTACCATTGCGCCGCCCATCACCTATGCCATTGATGGCGAGCAATATGTTGCCATTCAAGTTGGCTCCGGCGGCGCCGGTGGCCTGACCGATGGCACGGCCATGCCGGCCTCCAATAAATGGGGCAATTTCGGCCGCCTTTTGGTCTTTAAACTTAATGGTGGTGGCTCAATTGAGCAGCCCGAACACTGGGCGCGTGAAATCCCCGAGCCGCCAACTATTGAAATGGCCGAGGCGGCAATTGACCATGGCATGGAGCTCTATCACGAGGTCTGCACATTTTGTCATGGGATTGCAGTAATTGGCGGTTCTGCTGTACCGGATTTGCGCAAGATGAGTGAACAAACTCACCGCATGTTCAAAGAGATTGTGCTTGAGGGTGTGCTAGCCGACCGCGGAATGTCGAGCTTTGCCGATCGCTTGAGCGAGAAAGATGTTGAAGATATTTATACCTTCATCATCGCGCGCAGCTGGCAAGATTATGAGGCGCAAGAAGCTGCCAAGAAAAAAGGAGCTGAGAAAACCGGCATGTTACAACTCGACTGAGCCGCCTCACGCTGAAAATGAAAGGGCGATCTGCGAAAAGCGGGTCGCCCTTGTTTTATTTTGGTTTCAGAGCGCGTTCTAAATGCCGTGGGAAGTCTCCGAAGGCGGTGAATTAATCTATGACGCGTTGGTCTTATTGAACCGACTTAGGCGGCAAGTCCGGCGCTTTCAGCTCGCGAAATTCCATTTTCAGGCTTTCCTCTTCGCCCGCTGCATCGGGGCGGCTTTTTTGGCCGTCGCGCTGTTGCAGTTTATCGACCTCATCGGGCGTTGCTGCCTTGTAGCTGAGGCGCGCCTGCAAATCGCGTCCGTCTTCTTTCCTTTTCAGCGCCTCGTCGACCTGTTCGGCCAGTTCGGGCGAGAACGGCAATTGATAAAGTCGAGGTTTGCCGACCGTGATGTTTCGGCTGTTTAGCTTTTGCGCCAAAATATAAATCGCGCCGTCGGTTCCCGCAGCCTTATCGGGCTCTTCCACCACCGCCCAATGCAGCTTGAACGGATTGGGCGGCGCATCGGCAATAGCCCAGCCGCGTAGGTTTTGCGCCCCGTGATAGGTGCCGACATAAAGCAGGGTAACGGCGACAATCGCCCCCATTTTTATTTCGCGGCGATATTTAGTCTCAAGATTGAGCGAGAGCAGAAGTGCCGCCAGCACCGCATAAGCGACGCCGAGTAAAAGCGGAATACTCATCGCGCCGCCTCTTGTTTGGCGCTGAAGTCTTCGGCACGAATGAGCAGCTTGTCGCGCGTCGCCATTTCTTGCACTTCGCCGGTCGCATCGAGACGAAAGCGCACGGCGGTTTGCTCGTCACCCGCGCCGCTCAATTCATTGGTACCGGCAAAGATGACTTTCACTTGCGGGTTCAGCTTTTCTACCTTCACCTTGACCGGTACTGGACGCCCCGTTTCGGCTTTGTAATGTAAGAGATTGACAACATATTCGCCCGCTGCAATGCCGCGAATGGTAACTGTCTCCTGGTTGAGTGGGTTTTCAATTTTCTTGCCCGCCACGGTGATGCTGTCGCCCAGCCAGCCCCTATCATCGCGGTCGAGATGCATGAGGCCAGCCTCGCGCGCATCAAACCAAACGAGATTGCCTTCGCCGTCCTCAACTATCAGGTCAATGTCGTCTTGATGACCGTCGGGCCATTGCGCCGTGATAAGAAATTCGGCCTTGGGGTTGATTTTGCCGTCCGTCACTTCGGGCCGAATGAGAATAAAGGCGACCGAAAACATGAAGGCAAAACCCAAAAGCCCGTTGAACAGAATATCGGTAAAGGCGTTTTGGTCTTCCGGCGGGGCGAAGAGTTTGCCGCCTCTCATGGGTCGCCCGCTTCGCCGGTCAAGCGCTTTTGCATGGCATCGGCCAGCATTTGAAACTGAAAGCGCAGAATAATATTGGCAATCAAACCGGCTAGCGTGGTGTAAAGCGCCACCGCCATACCGGCCGACATGGCCGCCAGCGCGCTTTGCAGGCTGGCTGCATCAAAACTGGTCAGTTCGCCAATTGGCGCGAGCATAAGGATAAAGCCGATAATTGTGCCTAACAGGCCGATCTTCAAAACACTGTCTGCGGCAAACCAACCATGATTAAGCCAGCGCGCCATATCATCTTCGGCAATGGCGCGCTCGGCATCTTCAATGCAGCGCAACAAGTGCAGCCAGCGCCCGCTCATGGCAATCCATATGGCCAAAATGAGCCAAGACAGGCGGCTTTTATCGCCCTCCAGCAGCACGCTCATCAGGCCGCGCTCAAACAGCAAATAACCGCCGAACAAAATCAGCCCCAGAACAATCAGCCCTTGTTGCAAGGCCTTTTTGTTTCCGCCCATGGTTGACTGCGACATATGACATCCTTTCGCTCGGGTAATAGTCTAGGCGGCGTGTCGCGCCCTGTCGAGGCTGAGATGCGCGCCTTAAGCGACATCTTTCCGCTTGCCATTTCAATTGTTTAATGGTGCTGTTTTACGTGGGAGGCAGTAATGAGTGCAACAAATGTGGACGATATGGCGGTGCCCTCGGCACGCCGCATAAGCTGGCTTGAAATTTTTTGCTACGCGCTGCCGCCGGTTGGGGCGGGCTATATGTTTTGCCTTGTCACCCTTTACACGATGAAATTTTCCACCGATGTGTTGCTCATCGCACCGGCACTGATGGGCACGATTTACGGCTTGTCGCGCTTTTGGGATGCGATATCAGACCCGCTGGTTGGCTATTTATCGGACAAAACCAAAACCCCTATGGGGCGGCGGCGGCCATGGCTACTCGGTGCCGTATTGCCAACCGTATTGTTTTTCTGGATGCTGTCGGCCCCATCAGAGGGTTTGAGCGCGGGCATGTTGGCCCTGTGGATGGGGGTTGCGATTATCGGCTTTTTCTCGGCGCAGACCATGTTCATCGTGCCGCATATGTCGCTCGGCGCTGAGCTGACCGATGATTATCACGAGCGCACGAAAATTTTTGCGGCGCGCCATGCCGGTTGGATTGCCGGTTATATTTCTGCGCTCGGCACCATGTATTTTCTTATTCTTGCCGAAGGCAAAAGCGAAACCGCGGTGCGCACGCTCAATGCCGACCAATCGCTTTTCGCCGGTCTGTTTGCCGCCAGCTGCTTGCTGGTTTGTGTATGGGGCTTGCGCGAGCGGCCCGAATTTGCCGATAAAGCGCCTGAAAAGCCTTGGGAAGCAGCCAAAGATATTTGGAAAAACAGCCATGCGCGGCTGCTGTTGATTGTCATTTTCATTGAGAATCTGGGCGGCGCAGCGATCACCATTTTAACGCTTTACACGGCGCAATATGTGATGAACGCGCCGGAAATGGCACCGTTCTTCATTCTGTCCTATATGGTTTTCTCCTTAGCGCTAACGCCTTTATGGATGCCACTGGCCAAGCGCTTCGGCAAAAAGCGGCTTTGGCTTGGCTCGATGTTATCCACGGCCTTTGCCTTTGGCTGTATGATTACGTTGGAGCCGGGCATGGAAATACGCTTGCTGGTTTTGGCCGGTATTGCCGGTGCGGCCGGTTCATGCGGCGGCACAATAAACCCGTCCATTAAATCCGATATTATCGACCTTGACGAATATCGCACCGGCGAGCGCAAAGAAGGCGCCTATTTCGCGGCGTGGTATTTTGTCTCGAAATCGGCCTATGGGGTGACACTGATGATTACCGGCTTTGCGCTGTCAATCGCCGGTTTCGTGCCCAATGCCGCGCAATCGGCGACGGTCATATGGACCTTTAAAGGGCTTTACGCCGGTGCGCCATTCTTTGCCTATATCATCGGCGCCATTTTGTT
Source organism: Rhodobiaceae bacterium (assembly GCA_002721725.1). Classification (GTDB taxonomy): domain Bacteria; phylum Pseudomonadota; class Alphaproteobacteria; order RS24; family RS24; genus UBA8337. The sequence continues at coordinate 17,330 of PBLK01000022.1, read as the reverse complement.
CTCAACTTTCAATTTCGACGAGAATGAGCATAAAAAGGTAATTGCTGAGCTCGAGGCCAAACGCGGTAAAAAATAGAAAAAGGGCGCCCTTCAGGACGTCCCTTTTATATTAGACAGATAAATTTATTCGGCGGCGAGGCGATGTGCATCGGCATCGCCTTGCGGCCCGCGCACCAGCTTGCCGGGCATTTTGCCGGTCGGCTGGCCGTCCTGATAGGTCACCACACCATCGACAATCGTGTAGCGATAACCGTCAATTTTCTGGATGAGGCGGCGACCACCAGCGGGAAGGTCGTAAACCATTTCCGGCTCACCCAATTGCAGCGCGTCAAAATCAATGACATTCATATCGGCTTTCATGCCCAGGGCAATAACCCCACGGTCATGCAAGCCATATAGGGCTGCCGTGTCAGCACTTTGCGCTTTCACCGCCTCTTCCAGTCCAAAGCGCGCGCCACGGCTGCGGTCGCGCACCCAATGGCTCAGCAAATAGGTTGGGAAGCTGGCATCGGTTATGACACCGCAATGCGCTCCGCCATCTGACAGGCTCAATACGGTGTTCTCCGATTGGAACATTTCATGGATGTGGTCATAATTCTGATTGGCGTAATTCAGCAACGGTAAGAACACATATCCGCGCCCATCATTTTCCATCAGCATATCATAAACAACTTCTGCCGAAGCCTTGCCTTCGGCCTTGGCAATTTCGGCAATGCTGTCCTCAGACCGTGGCTCATAATTGGGTACGCCGTTTTGAATAAGGCGGAACATATTATTGAAGCCGAGCGTAATCAGCGCGCCAATACCTTGGCCGCTGGGCAGGCCGTCGCCATCATGGTCGGTTGTCTCCATGAAATAGGGCGCACCATTAATAATGGCATCGCGCACTTCAGGCTTTTTCAATTCAGCCAGACGGGCACTTGGCTCCAGGTCGGCATAGGGTTGATATTCCGGGTGCAGCGAGAAAGGGTGCACCGTACTTTCCCAGCCGAGAATGAGGCCCGGGGCCCGCAGCGCGATTTGCGCCTTAATATTAGCACCAGCAGCAACCGCGTCCTCGGTCATTCGTAGAAGCGTCCGCCAGCTGTCTTTGTCCAGCGGATTTTGCAGCAGCGCATAGGTCACGGGAAGGCCGGTTTTTTGCGACATTTCGGCCATCCAGCCAAACTCTTTTTCGGCCGGATTGAGATCGGAGGCCATTTCAAACACGCCATGACCGCCGCGCTGCATGCCGTCGGCAATGCCCAAAAGCTCGTCCTTATTGGCGAAGGTGCCGGGCACTGGTTCGCCGTCTTTCGACAAATGCAACATGGTGCGCGAGGTCGAAAAGCCAAGTGCACCGGCTTTAATGCCGTCCTCGACAATATCGGCCATTTTCTCAATATCTTTCGGTGTTGCCGCTTCATTATCGGCTCCGCGTTGGCCCATCACATAAGCGCGCACTGCGCCGTGTGGGATTTGCGTCGCGATATCAAGCGCGCGTGGCATTTTATCTAGCGCATCAAGATATTCGGGGAAAGTTTCCCACTGCCAATCAATCCCTTCGGCTAATGCGGCGCCGGGAATATCCTCGACTCCTTCCATCAGATTGATAAGCCAGTCGTGCTTGTCTGTTTTTGCCGGTGCAAAACCGACTCCGCAATTGCCCATAACGGCGGTGGTCACGCCATTCCAGCCCGACGGGCTGAGATAAGGGTCCCATGTCACTTGCCCGTCATAATGAGTGTGGATATCGACCCAACCGGGTGTCACCAAATCACCTTTGGCATCAATTTCAGTCTTGGCTTTGGCGTCGATTGCCCCGATTTCAGCAATTTTACCGTCCTTAACTGCGATATCAGCTTGCCGCGCAGGCGCGCCCGTGCCGTCAACTAATTTGGCATTGCGAATAATAAGGTCAAACATGTTTGTCTCCCGAAACCAACTATTGTTTGCACTTTGAAACAAAGCTAGGATTTTTGCAAATAGGGAGAATAGCTATGATTATCAAAGCTTCATTAATTGCTACTCTGGCCTCTTTGGCCGTCGTAAGCACCGAGGTCTTGGCTGCGGATGCAAGTATTTTGGGTAGCGGATTAACCGCCAATGGGGCCGACCCGTCGGCTTCCGCTGATGGCATGATACCTGCCTACACGGGTGGCATTACAAAGCCACCGGCAGACTATGTTGCAGGTGGCGATCATGTTGATCCATTTGCAGCTGACAAACCGCTCTTCAGCATCACAGCTCAGAATATGGGGGAATATTCAAACCGCCTCAGCGCTGGCCAAAAAGCCTTGCTGGCCCGCAAGGAAGGCAACTATCGCATGGATATCTATCCGTCGCGCCGGTCCTGTGCTCTGCCGCAATTTGTTTATGATGAGACAAAAAAGAATGTTGCACGCGCGCGCTTAATTGATGGTGGCAACGGCGTAGCTGGTGCGCGCATCGGTGTGCCGTTTCCAATAACCAAAAATGCTCTGGAAATCTTCTGGAATCATAACTTCTATTGGCATGGTCATCGTTATCACGCGATTACGAGCGGCGCCAATGTGTACAAAAACGGCGCGATAACAAAAATTATTCGAGAGGATTGGCGTTATAATTTTTATGCCGACCCACAAGGGCCTGATCCGCAGCATGCCAATGACCAGTTCCACTGGATGGGAATTTGGAAAGCGCCGCAGCGCTTCAACGGTTCTGGCTTTTCCATGACTAATACCATTAATCAAGTCAAGGAGCCGCGAAATGGTGTGATGTTTAACCCGAGCACACGAAGAATCATGAAGGCCCCAGCCGCTGCAGTCACTTATGAGGGGCCGCTGTCCACCGCTGACGGAATGCGGCAAAGCCACGATATGTTTTTGTTCAGCGGCTCGCCTGACCGCTATGAATGGAAATTACTCGGCAAGAAAGAAATCTTTGTTCCATACAATGCCTACAAGGCCTCTGCTAGCACGACTTCGCATGACGCTTTAATGACGCCACATAATCTAAATCCGGATTATTTGCGCTATGAATTGCATCGTGTTTGGGTATTGGAAGCGACCCAAAAAGACAACTTTCGAATGAAACAAGCGCGGCGTGTATTTTATGTCGATGAGGACAGCTGGATTTTTTTGATGGCAGATATTTTTAACAAACGTGATGAGCTAATCTATGTTCAACACGCCTTTACTAAGAATTATTACGAAGCCCCAGCTTGTGTATTCGAGTTCGACGTTATGCACGATATGACCACTGGCAATTACAATGTTGATCACATCAAGCTAGATCATGGCCCGGCCGATCTCAATTTTGATTTGGAATTGAGTGATTTCGGTTCTGCCGCTTTGCGCCGAAAAATTGGCCGCTAATGCACTTTCCGATAAATTTAGATGCCGTCAAAGGCTTTCTTGACCCGTCGGAGGGCGCCGCGCTTTATGCTGCGGCCGAAGAAATGGCGGGGCTTGGGCTCTGTGTCGAAATTGGTTCTTATTGCGGCAAGTCCACCATTGTTTTGGGTGCGGCGTGTAAAAAGGAGGGTGGCATTCTGCTGGCTATTGACCATCATCGCGGCTCTGAAGAAAACCAGCCGGGCGAAGAATATTTTGACCCCGATTTGGACGATGGCGAAGGCGGCGTGTCCTCGCTTTTGCATTTTCGCGCCAACATTCGCGCCGCTGGGTTGGAAGGCACGGTGATACCGGCTCTCAGCCCCTCACAGGTTGTTGCGCGCCTGCCTATGGCCGCACCGGCGTTGGTATTTATCGATGGGGGCCATTCCATGCCTGCTGCGTTGGCCGATTGGCAAAATTGGGGCGCTCGGGTTATGGCAGGGGGTTTGCTAGCCATTCATGATGTCTTCCCCAATCCCGCTGATGGCGGGCGCCCCCCGCATGAGATTTACAAGTTGGCTCTGCATAGTGGCCTATTTGAAGAGGAAAAAGTGGTGAAGAGTTTGCGTTTGCTTAGGCGCCTCTAGGAGCAAAAGCACCGGCCTACTCTGTGAGAACCTTACTCGCGCTTGTAATCTCAAGCACTGCGTCATGCGCGAGGATGACCGCGCCGGAGGTCCAAGCGGGGCGCTCAACCGGCCAAAACACGTGCTCTTCCACCTGCATGCCCATCCAATAGGCGCCGTTTTTATCTCGGAATTGCGCCAGCCAGCCCAGCATGTCTTCGGCTTGCGAGTCGCGGCCATGCGCCTTTAACGCCATGATGAGTTCGGCAGTTTCCGCCACCGTTACCCATGGCTCATCTTCGACACAACGACAACCAAAGCCATTGATTACGAAATCATCCCAGCGCGCGGCGAGGCGCGCTTCGCTTTGTTCGGGCGACAGCGCACCCGACAACACCGGATAATACCAATCCATGGAATAGCGCGTCTTCGGCGCCCATGTTCGGTCAAAACGCTGCGGCTTGTTGGCCAGCGCATCGGCCAATCTTAGCCGCGCCGCCGTCCAGCCTGCCGCATCATGGCCAAGCGTATTGGCCAGTTTTTCGGCGCAAATCAGGCTTTTGTGAATCGAGCTGTTGCCGGTCACCAGCGCGTCATCTTCCGGCGTTTGTGGGTCGGGCGCGGTCCAGCGAATGTCGCCCTCGGGCGATTGCAGCGCGACCACAAAATTGACCGCCGCTTTGACCATCGGCCAATTGGCGGCGGCGTAATCCGAGTCGCCGTGCAGGCAATAATGATGCCAAATCGCGGTGGCGATATAGGCGATGAAATTGGTGTCGCGGATTAGATGTCCCTCCTCCAGTCCGCGCATGGTAAATTGGTGCAAGGTTTCATCAATTGGTACCGCACTGCCTAGTTGGCCGAGCCAAGAGCCGTCGGAGGCTTGGCTGTCGCGAAGAAAAGAGATGGCTTGTTCTGCCGCCACGCGTTCACCTATAAGATTCAGTCCCATCGCCGCTTCGAGATGGTTCCAAGGATCGATAACGCCATTTTTAAACCAAGGGATAGAGCCGTCAGGGTTTTGAAGATTCAATATGGCGTCGCGTGCGCCGTCGAAATAACCGTCGGTCAGAATGCTCATTTCGGTGTGGCTTCTTCTGAGGGCTTGTCTAAAGGCTTGTCGAAATACATAACCATACTTTTGCCCATAAGTGGGTCGGCCAGAGCCGACAGGATGCGCAAAGGCATGGGGTTTTTTAATATTTCGACTTCCAGCAGTTTCTTATAGCTGCGCACCAGCAAGTTTTGGTCATTATTCACACCAACAGCGCAGCGCAGCCACCAATAGGGGCTATGCAGCCCGTGTTTTAAATGTTTGCCGCGATAGGTGAAGCCAAGCACTTCAAAATCTTTGCGTAAGTCGGGGGCTCGGAAAATCCGTACATGGCCACCTGGCGTGTTGTGATATTCTTCGGAGATCAGCCAACAAATTTGCTCAGGCCATCGATGCGGTACGGAAATACCAATTTTACCGCCCGGCTTTACGACCCGCCAGATCTCAGTCAATGCACCCTGATAATCGGGAATATGTTCCAAAACTTCTGAGCAAATCAGCCTGTCAAAACGATCATTGGAAAAAGGCAATTGCAGCGCATCGCCAACACTCAAATCAAAGCGCCGCGCCGCGCCGGTTTGCGGTTGCAAATCGGGATTAGCCTCAAATCCGGCTCGGGTGATTTTGACATCCTCAAACCCCAAATCGAGACCGACCGCCTGACAACGCCTATGGAAATAAGCAGCATGGGTATGACGGCCGTGCCCGCACCCCAAATCAAGCAGAGCATGTCCGTCTTGCAACTCCAGTTGGTCGAGATTGATGGTCTGCATTTCTTAAAGGGAAATTCCGTGATGCGCGGCCAAAGTCCGGCGATACATGGCCACCACATCGCGGGCGCAGCGTTCCCATTTGAAACGGTCGAGAATATGCTGGCGAGCCCTGATCGACATTTTTTCGCGTCGCGCGGGATCTTTCAATAGCTGGCCAATCGCTTCCGCCAAAGCGGGCGGATTGGAATGCGGCACAATAATGCCGGCGTCGCCGACAACTTCCGGCAGAGAGCCGCCATTGGTGGCCACGAGCGGCACGCCACATGACAAAGCTTCACCGGCTGGAAAGCCGAAGCCTTCGTAGACAGATGGTGAGACAGCAATAGTCGCTCTCGCGTAGAGGTCGCGAATATCCTCGCCGCTCAGCCCTGAGACGAATTTAACGCGGTTGCGAATGCCCAAGCGGTTCAATTCATCCATGGTTTGCCCTTCGCGCAACCGTCCGACCACAAGCAATTCAAGGTCAGGGTCCTCAATTAGCAGGGTGTGATAGGCGCGAATGAGATAGATAAGACCTTTGAGCGGCACATCGGCGCTGGCCGTTACCATTAGGCGATTGGATTTGCGGGTAATATGCGGCTGCGGAGCAAACAATTCATGGTCGATGCCGTGATGAATCCGCGTCATGCGTTCGGCGGGAATGCCAAAATCTTTTTCGACATCGCGCTTAGTGCTGTCGGAAACGACTATTAGTGGTTCAAGCTGGCGCGCCACCTTGATTTGCATTTTAAGGAACGAATACCAGCGCCATTTCAAAAACTTTATATGCGGCCATTTGGCGTGGGCAATATCAATACGCTTATCCATGGTAATTGGGTGATGGATGGTGCCGACCACCGGCAGGCCCATATCGCGCACATCCAGCATGCCATAACATAATGTCTGGTTGTCATGCATAATGTCATATTGGTCAATTTTATCGCGCATATAGTCAGCCATACGTTCGCCGAAAGTATAAGGCTCAGGAAAGCCACCCCAATTATGGCTCCACCATTCAAATAAGTCGGTTTTGTTTGAAAGAATTTCGCGACTGAGACAGGTAATAGGATTTTCGCGCGCATACATATCCAAAGAAGGTAGTTTTATCAACCCAATGCGCTCATCTAAAATTGGATAAGGTGGGCCAGAAATCACGTCAACATGATGGCCTAAATCGACCAAAGCTTTTGAAATCAGACGCATATAAATGCCCTGTCCGCCAGTGTGTGGGTCAGAGCGATAGCTGGGCAGGAGGATACGCAAGGGCGCATCACCCCTTATGGCCTCAATGGGCACAGCACCGGCGTCACCGATGCGGGTTTCTGGACGGTTCATGTGGTCCCCGACTATGTGTTTTCAACTTGGGCGCGACTATAAGTGGCTGCGCCGCATGTCTCAAGGCTTTGCGGCGGTTTTTTCAGGTAAAACGCCGCAGCACCCAGTTTTTCATCAGCGCAGCCAATTGTTCGGGTTGCTCGTTTTGCGTCCAGTGGCCGCAATCGTCGATAATATGCGTCTCCAAATCATCGATATAGCTCGGCATGCCTTTGGCCATGTCAGGCGGCAGCACGCGGTCATCGGCGGCACAAATCATTAGGCTCGGATGGTTGATTTTCTGTTCCATGCCCTCAGAATTTTGCCAATTACGGCTAAAATTGCGATACCAATTTATACCGCCGCGAAAACCGGCGCGTTTGAAGCCGTCAACATAATATTGAAAATCAGTGTCGTCGAATAGGGGCACGCCGGGCCATGTGGCTTCATCGTCTTTCAGCATATTAAGCAATTCGATACGCTCCCAACTATCGCTTGGTAATTCCACCGACTCTTCCAAGCCGCCGCTTTTGCGATACATCATGCGCAACATGTGTGCCGGGTCGGCATCGAATATGGCTTCGGCGCGGGCATAATCTTGAAAAGCGGCAATGTAAAAATCATCACCAAAGGCGGCGCGAAACAGCTTAATCGGGTCATCGCTGAGGCGCGGCACATAGGGGGTGTTGACGCCGATAAGCCCGGCCGTGCGTGCTGGATGAAAGAAAGGCATTTGCCAAATCACAAAGCCGCCCCAATCATGGCCGGTGAAAATCGCTTTCTCAATATCCATTGCATCCAGCAAATTGGCCAAATCGCCGGTCAGATGCGTCATGTCATAAAGCGGCACACCACTTTCATCGCCGGCGTCGTTCAGTGCTTTGCCGGTCATGCCGAAACCGCGCTGCTCTGGCACAATCACATGCAGTCCGGCCTCAACCAATATCGGGACCACTTTGCGCCAGCTATAAGCCAGTTCCGGCCAGCCATGGCACAGCACCAAAGACGGTATATCGGCATGTATTTCACCGGCCTCAAATACCGCCATACGCAAATCTGGAAGATCAAAATAAGATGGATTGTGCCAATCAATCATCTTTTGTCATTGCCTATCGTGCCATCAGATAGTCGGCCTTGCGGGCACGCTGAATATCGCTCAAACAAGAATCGTCATCCGTATAGCGGAAGACATATACATAACCGTCGTCGCCATCCATTACGAGGCGGCAAAAGCCCAGCTCACTATCGGGTTTGTTTTTCGGACATTCGATGAGGTCGACATGGGGAATATTCGCCTCAAATTCAGAGTAGGGGACAGGACACTCAGCCGCAGTAGCTGAAGTGATGAAAAGCAAAAATCCTGTGAGAAAACGCATGGGGTCAGCCTCCTGAGCGCAATTTGGTGAATGGCAAGATACGTGCCGCTTCGTGGCGCTTGCTTGGCGTTGTCACGCGCGGCTCAAGCACCACCACTTTGGCACAATTTTTACGTGCTTCACGCATAAGCTGCAAGGTTGTTTGCGGGGTTCCCAAGTTTCGCTTCATACTGGTTTGACTTTCTGCTATTGATAATCATTATTAATTAGAAGGCACAATACGTCAAGTCGAATTAATGTCTTTACCCCCAAAGTTTGGCGTCAGGTGGGTAAATGGTCGCCCCATCATAGCGCAAGCCATAAGCCAAGTCCTCGGCCAGCCAAAGCGGCCCGTCTAAGTCGACCAAATCGGCGAGCTGCGCCAGCACCATGGCCGGTGCCATGGAGAGCGAGGTGGCGATCATGCAGCCGACCATGATTTTGCGGCCGTCAGACCTCGCCGCTTGGGCGCAGGCGAGCGCTTCCGTCAGACCGCCCGTTTTGTCGAGTTTCAAATTGATCCAATCATAAGCGCGCGGCAGGGCGCATAACGAGCCGCTATCATGCATGCTTTCATCCGCGCAAAAAGGCAGGTCAATATCGTCCAATCCGGCTTCCTGGGTTTGCGGCACTGGCTGCTCAAAAAATATAACGCCATACCGTCCTAGCTGGTCAGCATAGCGTGCGACCTCATCAATCTGCCAGCCCTCATTACTGTCAACGATGAGCTGTGCATCGGGGCGCGCTTCGGCAATAGCAGCCAAACGGGTGATGTCAGCCATTACGCCCTCACGTCCGCCGAGTTTAATTTTCAGCAGCGGATAAGCTTGTGCCTTTTCAGCTTGAGTGGCCATTTTATCGGCATCGTCAATGACAATGGTGAAAGCCGTGGTAATCGGCTTGAGGTCGATCGAAGTCAGCTTGGCGATGTTGGTTTTGCCTCGCTTGGCCTCCAAGTCCCATAGCGCACAGTCAATTGCATTGCGCGCGGCGCCGGGCAGCAGTGCGTCGAGTAATTCGGCGCGCTCTAAACCGTTCTCCAAAGCCGTCTGTATGCTTTCGACTGCCGCTGTAACGGTCTCGATACTCTCGCCATAGCGCTTATAAGGTACAGCCTCGCCACGTCCGATATGGCCATCTTGCTTAATTTCTATGGATAAAACATCGGCGCTTATTTTGCTACCACGGGAGATAGAGAAGCGTTGTTTCAAAGGCCAGCTTTCAGCCCGAATGATCAATTTGCGCTGCGTCATCATGCGCTCACTATGCCGCGTTGCAATGCTTGCCCTCAAGCCAAATTTCCTTATATTCTTTCAGAAATTTGGGAGGCGTATATGGCTAAAGTGACATTTGTCGGTTCAGACGGAAAAGAAACAACCTGCGAAGGCAATGACGGCATGACCTTGATGGAGGTCGCTATTAAAAATTCGGTGCACGGCATTGATGCTGATTGTGGCGGCGCTTGCGCTTGTGCGACCTGTCATGTCTATGTGCGAGAAGACTGGAAAGAAGCAACCGGCGAACGCGAAGAAATGGAAAGCGACATGTTAGATTTCGCTTTTGAAGTGAAAGAAAACAGCAGATTATCTTGTCAAATTAAAATTAGCGATGCACTAGACGGTTTGATTGTCGATGTGCCGGAAAAACAGTTCTAAGTTTTTCTAACGTTTATCAAAAACGCCATATTCATAGGTAATTGAACTTTCAATAAGCTGGCGCCAAACCGGCTCAGCGATTTCGCGCACCAATCCCGATTTTTCAGCCTCTTCCAGAACCAATTGCACCACTTCTTCAATGCGCGCTTCATCGCGCACCGTGTCGCGGCTCGGCTTTACCTCACCGGCTGCTGCAATCAGCTTTTGCCGTTCTGCCAATAGCGCGACCAAGCGCTTGTCGAGCGCATCAATTTGCGATCGGATCTCCTTCATTTCAGGGCAGGGGACGGGTGCGCGTTCAGTCATTTGTCTTCGCTCCATTGGGCGTGCTTCATGCCCTGGCGGACATAATCATAGCCGGTGATGAGGGTCAGACCAGCGGCCAGCCATAAGAGCCCAAGGCCAATTTCCGGCGCGTAATGGAAAATCAATCGGCCGCTCTCATTGATCAACAAAAAACCAATGGCAACCATTTGAATGGCGGTTTTGTATTTGGCCAATGTGGAAACCGGGAGCGCCACCCGCAATTCCATTAAATATTCGCGCAACCCCGACACCAAAATTTCGCGGCACAGAATAATTAATGCTGCAACCAGATGGTAATCCTTGATGATGTCGTAGCCAACCAGCAAGAGCAGGCATGTGGCGACCATTAGTTTATCGGCAATCGGATCAAGCATGCGTCCGAAGCCCGACTGCACGTTGAGTTTGCGAGCCAGCCAGCCATCAAAGAAATCGGTGAAGCCGGCAATGGAGAAGACCAAGAGCGCTAGCATGTCACCCCAAATGCCCGGCACGAAAAATGCCAGATAAACACCGGGTATCATCAATATACGCAATAGCGTTAAAATATTCGGCAAATGCTGCATTTCAGCCTTTACGATTCATCACTGTTGAAGTGGTTGTATATGCGTTGTGCCATTTTTGCACTAATTCCTTCAACTTTTTCAAGTTCCGACAATGAGGCACGGCCAACGGCGCGACCGGAGCCGAAATGGTAAAGCAATGCACGCTTTCTTAAGGCACCGATACCGTCAATACCATCGAGCGGATTTTTTCGAATATTAGCGTTGCGCCGCGCCCGATGGCCTTCAACGGCAAAGCGGTGCGCCTCATCACGTAAGCGTTGCAAATAATAAAGCACTGGCGAATTGGGCGGCATCATGAAATCGCTTTTGCCCTGCATGAAAAAACGTTCGCGTCCAGCATCGCGATCAGGCCCTTTGGCAATGCCAACCAGCGGCACATCTCCCAGCCCCAGTTCGACCAAAACCTCATGCGCGATATTCAATTGCCCCCTGCCGCCATCAACCAGCACTAAATCCGGCCATTCTGCGCTGCCACGATTTTCTTCGCGCGCCAGACGGCCATAGCGGCGGGTGAAGACTTCGCGCATCATGGCATAATCATCTCCCGGCTGCGTGTTTTCATCTTTAATGTTGAATTTACGATACTGGTTTTTGATAAAGCCGTCGGGCCCGGCAACAATCATGCCGCCTAGCTGATTGGTGCCATGCAAATGCGAATTGTCAAAAACCTCAATGCGCTCGGGTGCACTTTCAAGACCGAATGCCTCAGCGACCCCTTTTAGCAATTTGCGCTGGCTGGCGCTTTCCGACACTTGCCGCGCCAGCGCCTCTCTTGCGTTTTGCTCGGCATGGCGCATGAGGTTCATTTTGTCGCCCCGCTGCGGTTTACGAATCTTGACATTGTGACCCATGCGCGTGCTCAGGGCCTCGCCAATAAGCGCGGCATCGGCTAACTTTTGATTGACGAAAATCTCCCGCGGCACAGGGCGGTTTTCATAAAACTGACCGATAAAAGCTTCGAGAATTTCCGGCTCAGCCTGGTCGCGCTCATGGCGCGGAAAAAAAGCCTTATTGCCGAGATTTTGTCCGGCGCGGAAAAAGAATACCTGTACGCAAGATTGCCCACCTTGCTTTTCAATAGCAATGATATCAGCTTCGGCAATATCGCCGGGATTAATGCCGCTATCTTGCTGCACATAAGTCAGGGCGCGAATGCGGTCGCGCGCCGCGGCAGCGGCTTCAAAATCCGTCGCTTCGCTGGCCGCTTGCATTTTTTTCAGCAGTGCATCTTGCACCTGTCGGCTTTTGCCGTTCAGAAAATCGCGCGCTTCTTCCACCAGTTCGGCATAATCGGTGACCGAAATTTCGCCGGTGCAGGGTGCGCTGCACCGTTTGATTTGATAGAGCAAGCAGGGGCGGGAGCGGCTGTCATAAACACTGTCAGAGCATGAGCGCAATAGAAAGGCGCGTTGCAATGTATTAAGTGTGCGATTGACTGCACCCGCCGAAGCGAATGGCCCGAAATAAGCGCCCGGACGTTTGCGTGCGCCGCGATGTTTGTAAAGCTGCGGCACATCATGGTCTTCGGCCAGCAAAATATAGGGGAAACTTTTATCGTCGCGTAGTAATACATTATAGCGCGGCTTCATTTTCTTAATAAGATTGGCTTCCAACAGCAGAGCATCGGTTTCGGTTTCGGTACGGATGAATTCCATATCCTGGGTTGCATCAATCATCCTTAAAATGCGGTTATTGTGCCCGCTCGGGCGGGCATAGGAGCGTACCCGGGCTTTCAAGTTTTTTGCCTTACCGACATAAAGCGCATTGCCGTCGCCATCGAGCATGCGATAGACCCCCGGCGCGCTGGGCAAGGTCGCTACCTTGGCCTCAATCAGTGCGCGGCCGGTTTCTTGCGCCGGGTTTTGCAGGTCTTCACTCACGATAAATTGTCCGTTCTCAAACCAACCTCAGTTTAACCGCTTTGCGCAAAATTGGGTTATTTTCTGACCGCAATTTAATACACGAGTCCTGTGGATAAACATGTGCAGAAAATAACCGATTGTCGGTCAAGCTATTGATTTATATAGCCTCCAAACCCATTGCACATAAAATAGGCAATATCGTTAAGATACTGAAATGATTAATAAAAATAAAATCAACCGGGCTAAAAAAATATTTTTTTCGGCTTATTTTTGGGCTTTACAAAACCCAATAATTTTTGCAGGCACGTGTGAATTACTCGCCTCTTACAAAATTTCTAAATAAAACAGATACTTGCTGGCCAATTTGTCGCATCTAAAGGAACAAAAAGGGCTGAAAAGTGCGAAATTTGCGCAGGTAAAATCAACCGCGCAGGCGAGAAATTGCAATTCCCACCGAGGCCGCCTGTTCAATCGCTTGCGGCTTCTCTATCTGCACGCGAATTTGAATTAGTCGCGGGTCTTGCATCAGCCTATCGGCAATGCGCTCCGCCAATGTTTCGACCAAATCGATGTGCCCGTCACTGGCCATAGCGACGGCGATTTTGGACATATTTTCATAGCAAACGACATCGCCAATTGCTTCCGGTGTCGCGCTGTCCTCCAGTACGCCGGCATCAATGGTTAGCCAAATGGTCTGCTTGATTTCTCTTTCATGCGGGTGAATACCAATGCTCGCTTCGACCGCTAGACGATTTACAAAAACATGTCGCAAGCCACGCGTGGAACTTGAAAAATCAGGTCGGCTGTCTGGCGTTTGCTGGTTCATCTATTCTTTTACCTCGGTTACGTCAGGTGTTTGCCAGGCCAAATGTTGTCCTCCATCCTGCATCAACGTTTGGCCTGTCATGGCGCGCGCGGAGAGTATATAACGCGCTGCAGCAACAATATCATTCGGTGTTGCGCCGTGCCCCAGCGGTACTAACCCGGCCTGTTTGTCAAATTCGGCCCGGGCTTGGCGCGGATTGGGCAGGGTGGGGCCGGGGGCGATGGCATTGACGCGAATATGCTGCGGCGCCAAAGCCATGGCAAAGGTTTCGGTCAGCGTTGCCAAGCCAGTTTTCGAGACAGTGTAGCTGGTGAAATCAGGGGTCAGCCGATCCACGCGCTGGTCGGTAACATTGATTATATTGGCGTCTTCTACGGAGCCGCGTTGCAATTCGGGCTGATTTGCAAAGTCACGCATTAGCAGCGCTGGTGCGCGTAAATTGGTATTGATATGCATGTCCCAGCTATCCTGGCTAAGCGAATGAGCAGTATCGCGCTCAAAGGTTGAGGCATTATTGATAAGCGCGGTTAGCGGCCCGAGCGCATTGGCGGCGGCTGGTATCAGCCTTTCAACTGCTTCCGCATCCCGCAAATCGGCTTGCAGGGCAATAGCTTTGCCACCTTTATATTGAATTGAAGCAACTAATTCTTCGGCCTCACTTTTTGAGCCTGCATAATGCACGGCAATGGCCCAGCCATCATCGGCCAAAGCTGCGGCCAAGGCGCGACCTATGCGCTTCGCTGCACCAGTGATTAAAATAGCCTTGTAGGGTGTCTCCGCCATGTCCCACCATGTAGCAGTTTTTGGAGGGTGACCCTAAACGTTTTTTAGCCGCTCCGGCGCAGTATTAGGCCATAAGAAAAATAAAGGCCTTTCCGACGCGGATTTTATGTCGACTTAAGGGCCCTTGCGACGCCGTTTCAGCTTGCGTGGGGCGGTCCCCCTTTTAATGCCAGTCTGGTCGGCGACCCGTGCATCAACCTCTGATTGACGTGCAAAAGGGTCGTCGGCCAAAGCCAATTCCGTCTCCTGCAAGCGCTTAATCTCGTCACGCAGCCGCGCCGCTGTCTCAAATTCCAAATCGGTTGCCGCTTCGCGCATCTCAGCTTCCAGCCCCTCAATATGAGCGCGCAAATTACTGCCGAAGAGTGGCGCTTTTTTTTCTTCCATCGCCTCACGAATGCGATAGGGGCCGGGCGCAGCTTTATTATCGCGCTCGGCAATGCCTTCCAGCACATCAGCAACATTTTTCTTCACCGTTTCCGGCGTAATACCGTGTTTTTCATTATGTGCCATTTGTTTTTCACGGCGGCGATTGGTTTCAGCCATGGCGCGTTGCAAAGAGCCGGTCATTTGGTCGGCATAAAGAAGCACGCGACCCTCGGCATTTCGAGCGGCGCGGCCAATGGTCTGCACCAGTGAGGTTTCGGAACGCAAAAAGCCTTCCTTATCAGCATCAAGAATGGCGACCAGTGCGCATTCGGGAATATCCAAACCCTCGCGCAGCAGATTAATGCCAATCAAAATATCAAACGCGCCAAGACGCAAATCACGGACGATTTCAATACGCTCCAATGTGTCAATATCGGAGTGCATATAGCGCACGCGCAAACCTTGCTCATGCATATATTCGGTCAAATCTTCGGCCATTTTCTTGGTCAGCGTGGTCACCAAAACGCGCTGACTTTTCCTGGCCAATTCATGGCATTCAGCGATTAAATCATCGACTTGATTGGTGGCGGGACGAATTTCGCAGGTCGGGTCAATCAGACCGGTCGGGCGAATGACCTGCTCGACAAAAACCCCACCCGTCCGCTCCATTTCCCAAGAGCCCGGTGTAGCTGACACATGCACGGTTTGGGGCCGCATAATGTCCCATTCTTCAAATTTCATCGGCCGATTATCAACACAAGACGGCAGGCGAAAGCCGAACTCGGCCAAGGTTGATTTGCGGCGGAAGTCACCACGAAACATGCCGCCGATTTGAGGAATGGTGACATGGCTTTCATCGGTGAAAACCAGCGCATTATCGGGTAAGTATTCAAACAATGTGGGTGGCGGTTCACCCGGTTTCCGTCCCGTTAAATAGCGCGAATAGTTTTCAATACCTGCGCAAGAGCCTGTGGCCTCCAGCATTTCCAAATCGAAATTGGTGCGCTGTTCCAGTCTTTGCGCTTCCAGCAAGCGGCCGGCCGCTTCAAATTCTTCCAAGCGCGTCTTCAATTCGTCTTGAATACCAACCATGGCTTGTTTCAACGTCGGGCCGGGTGTCACATAATGCGAATTGGCATAGAGCCGAACTTTCTCCAAATTACCCGATTTGTGCCCCGTCAGCGGGTCGAACTCGGTCAGGCTCTCAATCTCATCGCCGAACAGTTCAATACGCCAAGCGCGGTCTTCATAATGTGCTGGAAACACGTCAATCGTATCGCCGCGGACGCGAAAATCCCCGCGCGCAAAGGCCATATCATTGCGCCGATATTGCAGCGCCACCAAATCGGCGAGTAATTGCGTGCGCCCGATTTCCATGCCCTTTTCTAACTGCAGCGTCATGCTGGTATAGCTTTCCACCGAGCCAATGCCATAAATGCATGAAACGGAAGCGACGATTATTACGTCATCGCGCTCCAAAAGCGCTCGTGTCGCCGAATGGCGCATACGGTCAATCTGCTCGTTAATATTGCTCTCCTTTTCAATATAAGTGTCTGTGCGCGGCACATAGGCTTCGGGCTGGTAATAATCATAATAAGAGACGAAATACTCGACCGCATTTTCGGGGAAGAAGCCTTTAAACTCTCCATAAAGTTGGGCCGCCAGCGTTTTGTTGGGGGCCAGAACAAGGGCTGGGCGCTGGGTACGCTCAATAAGCTGCGCCATGGTGAATGTCTTGCCGCTGCCGGTCACGCCAAGCAGGACCTGATCGCGCTCCTCGTCATTAATGCCCTCGATAAGCTCTTCAATGGCTTTGGGTTGGTCGCCGGCCGGTTGGAACTCCGAGACCATTTTAAAGGCACGTCCGCCTTCGGTCTTTTCAGGCCGATTGGCACGATGCGGGACAAATTCGACAAGCTGCGTTTCGCTGAGCCCCGGTTCAGGAACCGGTGCCAGCTCACCACGTCCAGTTAAGGATTTTTGTTCTTCCATGCGAATAGTATAGCGCGAAAGAATAAGCGACCCAAGAACTGAGCCGATATGCGTCCTTTAGCGCGAGAAATTATATTTCTGCGGACACGCAGCCAACCTTTCGATAATGTTATCGATCTGTAGTTAGTTCAGCTCAGCTCAGCGCCAATATCTTCGGTGGCCAACTGATGACCGAAACCGTCAACAGATTGTGGACGCCCTTTAGCATTCAGGCATCCTTTGGTCCTTGTTTTTGCTATCTCTTAGGCTTAGTTTGCGCGCATTAGACAGCTATCGCTAGGAGTTTTGAAATGTCATCCTTTCTCGCTGAGAGCCTCGCAAGGGTAAAGCCATCTGCCACTATGGCGGTGACCGATATGGCGCGTCAATTGCGGGCCGCGGGAAGAGATGTTATCGGTCTTGGCGCTGGCGAGCCAGATTTCGATACGCCGGAAAACATCAAAAAGGCGGCGGTCGACGCGATCGCACGCGGTGAGACAAAATATACCGCCGTGACCGGTATTAGCGAGCTGAAGCAGGCGATTTGTAACAAATTCAGGCGCGATAATAATCTTATTTACGAACCGGCACAGGTGTT
>PBLK01000021.1 GCA_002721725.1 Rhodobiaceae bacterium | reverse complement strand
CTATGGAAGAGAAGCTGCGCTTCGCTATCCGTGAAGGTGGCCGTACTGTCGGAGCCGGCGTCGTCGCAGCTATTATTGAGTAGCGTAACCGGAGGAGTGTAGCTCAACTGGTAGAGCACCGGTCTCCAAAACCGGGGGTTGGGGGTTCGAGTCCCTCCACTCCTGCCAGCCTCGAAAGAGGCAGCAGGTTTTGTGAAGGGAAAATGCAAACCGCAAGGTTTGTCGGAAAGAGGAAAATCGGCAGATGGCAAATCCGCTGAAATTTGTGCAAGAAGTGCGAAGCGAAACGTCGAAAGTGACGTGGCCGACCCGCAATGAAGTTGCCGTGACCACGGTCATGGTTTTCATTTTGGCAACGCTTGCCGCCATTTTCTTTTTTATCGCCGACCAGATTTTAAGCTGGCTGGTATCATTACTTTTGGGACTGGCTAATTAATATGGCAAAGCGTTGGTATATCGTTCACGCCTACTCGAACTTTGAGCACAAAGTGGCTGAAAGCATTCGTGAGCAGGCGGCTCAAACCGGATTGCAGGATGCATTTGAAGAAATTCTCGTGCCGACTGAAGAGGTGGTAGAGATGCGCCGCGGTCGCCGCGTCAATAGCGAGCGTAAATTCTTCCCGGGTTATGT
Source organism: Rhodobiaceae bacterium (assembly GCA_002721725.1). GTDB lineage: Bacteria > Pseudomonadota > Alphaproteobacteria > RS24 > RS24 > UBA8337. The sequence continues at coordinate 39,701 of PBLK01000021.1, read as the reverse complement.
GCTGGTGAAAATGGATTTGACCGATGAGGCTTATCATCTGGTTAAAAACACGCCAAAGGTCACCGGCTTTTTGGGATCGCAGAGCAAGCCGGCACCGATTTCGCAATCGGAAGTGGACCGGATTGTCAATCAGGTTGAAGACGGGGCGGAACGACCCAAGCCGTCCATCATATTTGAAGTGGGCGAGGAAGTGCGCGTATGCGAAGGCCCGTTTGCTTCTTTCAGCGGCCTCGTTGAAGAGGTTGATGAAGAAAAGGCACGGTTGAAAGTGGCCGTGTCGATTTTCGGTCGGGCAACGCCCGTCGAATTGGAGTACGGGCAGGTCGAAAAAGGCTGAACCCCGTGAAAGTTCGTGGCAGGCAGAGCAAACTGCCGCACCACGGCCCATAATCGTCAGTCCCGCAAGGGGCTGGAAAGGAACGAGAGATGGCAAAAAAGATTGAAGGCTACCTGAAAATGCAGGTGCCGGCAGGGGGCGCAAGCCCGTCACCGCCAATTGGCCCGGCTTTGGGTCAGCGCGGCCTGAACATTATGGAATTTTGCAAGGCTTTTAATGCGAAGACGCAGGAAATGGAAGCCAATATGCCGATTCCGACCATTGTTACGATTTATGAAGACAAGTCTTTTGACTTCATCATCAAAACGCCGCCCGCTTCATATTATTTGAAGAAGGCTGCCAAATTGCCCAAAGGCGGTTCAGCGCCGGGTCGCGAGGTCGCCGGTTCGGTGACGATGGCGCAATGCCGCGAAATCGCCGAGCAGAAAATCGCCGATTTGAACACCACCGATTTGGACGAAGCGCAAAAAATGATCGCCGGTTCTGCGCGGTCAATGGGTTTTGAGGTAAGAGACTAATGGCCGGAAAACGTACAAAAGCAGCCAATGAGTCTGTCGATAAGAACAAACTCTATTCGCTCGATGAAGCCGTCAAGCTAGTCAAGGCCAATGCCACAGCCAAGTTTGACGAGACAGTAGAAATTGCCATCAATCTGGGTGTTGATCCGCGCCATGCCGACCAAATGGTTCGCGGCGTGATTGAACTGCCCAATGGCACAGGCCGCGCACAGCGCGTTGCCGTGTTTGCCCGCGATGAAAAAGCCGAGGAAGCGAAGGCGGCCGGTGCTGATATTGTCGGTGCGGAAGATTTGATGGAAACCGTGCAGGGCGGAACGATTGATTTCGATCGCTGCATTGCGACGCCGGATATGATGCCGCTGGTCGGTCGTCTTGGTAAGGTTTTGGGGCCGCGCAATTTAATGCCGAACCCGAAAGTCGGCACGGTGACAACAGATGTCGCAGAAGCGGTGCGCGCAGCCAAAGGCGGCGCGGTTGAGTTTCGTGTCGAAAAGGAAGGCATTGTGCAAGCCGGTGTCGGTAAAGCCAGTTTCTCGGAAGAGCAATTGGCCGGAAATATCCGCGCGCTCGTCAATGCCGTACAAAAGGCACGGCCAAGCGGTGCTAAAGGCACCTATATGAAACGTTTGGCGGTCAGCTCCACGATGGGGCCGGGCGTGAAACTGGATATGGCAGACCTCGGCAACGAGGTATAGAAATTTCGTTTGCCGCCCGTTGCGTACACATGGGGGCGGCGGACGGATGACCGAAGGTTAAGCCTTCGGCCTGTCCGAGATTACAGGGGCATTCAATTTGGAATGCTTAATGGCCTGTATGAGACGGGAGAACAGTTTTTGAGAGTGCGAAAGCGCTTAATCGGCTGGTCCCGGGACAGGAAGAGCGTCACCCGATGCTTTTCGCATCAGGTGGCAATTCCGAACCGGTGCCATAACCCGAAAGGGGGCGGCACCACCAGCGTATGTCGCGAGACATACAAAGGAGAGTGAACAGTGGATAGAGCTGCAAAAGAAGAGCTGGTGTCACACTATAACGGCATTTTTGAAAATGCCGGTGTGATTGTCGTGACCCACTATTCGGGGCTTTCCGTGCCGGATCTCGATGAGCTTCGGCACCAAATGGCGGATGTCGGTGGCACGGTCAAAGTGACCAAAAACCGTCTCGTCAAGCTCGCTCTCGCAGGAACACCAAGTGAGTCTGTCGGCGAATTTTTCACCGGCCCGACCGCGATTGCCTTTTCAGACGATCCGGTCGCTGCCCCGAAAGTCGCCGCCAAATTCGCGAAAGCCAATGGCAATCTGAAAATCATTGGCGGCATTATGGACGGCAACGTTCTTGATGCGGATGGTGTCAAAAATCTGGCGTCGCTGCCGTCTCTGGACGAGCTACGCGGTCAACTTGTCGGACTTATCAACTCACCTGCCACCAAATTGGCAGGCGTGTTGCAGGCTCCGGCGGGTCAACTGGCCCGCGTAATTGGCGCCAAAGCTGCAGAGGGAGATGCCGCGTAAGCGGTAGGTCCCGGAACAACCGATTGGAGAAAGAAAATGGCCGATATTGAAAAAATTGCCGATGATCTCTCAAGCCTGTCCGTGATTGAAGCGGCTGAGCTTGCTAAACTTCTGGAAGACAAATGGGGCGTTTCTGCCGCTGCACCTGTTGCAGTAGCTGCTGCCCCTGCCGCCGGCGGCGATGCCGGTGATGCTGCTGAAGAAAAAGACGCATTTACCGTCGTTCTTGCCGCAGCAGGCGACCAGAAAATCAACGTCATTAAGGAAGTTCGTGCCATCACCGGTCTGGGTCTGAAAGAGGCCAAAGAGATCGTTGAAGGTGCACCGAAAGACCTTAAAGAAGACGTTCCGACCGCTGAAGCCAACGAGATTAAAGAGAAGCTCGAAGGCGTTGGCGCGACTGTCGAACTGAAATAGTTCGCGTCTAGAAATACGGGGTGGTCGGGCGTTTCAGTCCGGCTGCCCCATCTTGCCTTTTTGGCACATGCCTCCAAATCGCGGGTAGGGGGCGTGCATAGCGGGGAAACCCGTTCACCGGAATTCCGGGCCCGCTTGGGAAAAGTGAGGATAGCTCATGTCGCAAGCTTACGCAGGTCGCAAACGTGTTCGCCGTTCATTCGGTCGCATTCCACAAGTTGTGGAAATGCCAAATCTGATTGAAGTTCAGAAATATTCCTATGACCAATTTTTACAGGTGCATGAACCTGATGGTGGTCGTGATGAAGACGGTTTGCAAGCTGTATTCAAATCGGTTTTCCCGATTAGCGATTTTTCCGGCGCGTCAATGCTGGAATTCGTCTCTTATGATTTTGAAAAGCCCAAATATGACGTTGAAGAGTGCCAACAGCGCGGCATGACTTATGCTGCACCGCTGAAGGTGACACTCCGTCTGGTGGTTTTCGACATTGATGAGGAAACCGGTTCAAAATCGGTCAAAGATATTAAAGAGCAGGAAGTCTATATGGGCGACCTGCCCTTCATGACGGATAATGGCACGTTTGTTGTCAATGGCACGGAGCGTGTAATTGTCTCGCAAATGCACCGGAGCCCGGGCGTGTTCTTCGACCACGATAAAGGCAAAACGCATGTATCGGGAAAATTGTTGTTCGCCGCTCGTGTCATTCCTTATCGCGGCTCATGGCTGGATTTTGAGTTTGATGCCAAAGACATTCTACATGTGCGTATCGACCGCCGCCGGAAATTACCGGCCACCGTGCTACTGCATGCGTTAGATTATGCTTCAGACACTATACTTGAGATGTTCTATGACAAGGTTGTTTACAAGCTCGACAAAAAGGGTTGGGTTACCGATTTTGTGCCCGAGCAACGCCGCGGCACCAAGCCGATCTATGATTTGGTCGATGCCAAAACCGGCAAGGTTGCGGTTGAAGCGGGTCAGAAAATTTCTCCGCGCAAAGCGCGCTTGCTAGCCGAAGAGGGCCTGGAGTCGTTGCTCGTGGGTGATGAAGAGCTAATCGGTCGCTTCCTGTCTGACGAGTTGGTCAGCTATGAGACGGGTGAGATTTTCGCCGAATCCGGTGATGAGATTACCGAAGAGCTGCTCGCTGATTTGAAAGAAAAAGGCTATGATGAGCTGAGTGTGCTCGATATTGACCCGGTTAATAAAGGTCCGTTCATCCGCAATACGCTCTTTGCCGATAAATCGAACGACCAGTTGTCTGCGTTGGAAGAAATTTATCGCGTCATGCGCCCCGGCGAGCCGCCGACGCCTGAAACGGCGCAAGCGCTGTTCGATGGCTTATTTTTCGATAGCGAACGCTATGATCTTTCGGCCGTCGGTCGGGTGAAAATGAACATTCGCCTCAATCAAGAGTGCCCCGATGACATTCGCGTATTGCGCAAAGAAGACATTGTTGGTGTTGTAAAAACGCTGGTCGATTTGCGCGATGGCCGTGGCGACATTGATGATATCGATAATCTCGGCAATCGCCGTGTACGCTCGGTCGGTGAGTTGATGGAAAATCAATATCGCATCGGTCTGTTGCGGATGGAGCGCGCGATTAAAGAGCGCATGAGCTCTATCGATATTGATACGGTGATGCCGCAAGACCTAATCAACGCCAAACCGGTTTCGGCATCGGTTCGAGAATTCTTCGGATCTTCCCAACTGTCACAATTTATGGACCAGACCAATCCGCTGTCTGAGATTACCCATAAGCGTCGCCTATCTGCGCTTGGCCCTGGCGGCTTGACGCGGGAGCGCGCCGGTTTTGAGGTGCGCGACGTGCACCCGACCCATTATGGGCGTATTTGCCCGATTGAAACGCCGGAAGGGCCAAATATCGGCCTTATTAACTCGCTGGCCACCTTTGCCCGTGTCAATAAATATGGCTTTATTGAAAGCCCATATCGTAAAGTAGAAGACGGCAAGGTGACGAAAGATGTCATCTATCTCTCAGCGATGGAGGAAGCGCGCTTCCGAGTGGCACAGGCCAATATCGGCATTGATGCAAGCGGCAAGCTGACCGATGAGCTGATTAACTGCCGCATCAATGGCGACTTTGAGTTGGTACCACCGGATATGGTCGATTTGCTTGACGTGTCGCCGAAACAAATTGTTTCGGTTGCAGCTGCGCTAATTCCGTTCCTTGAAAACGACGATGCCAACCGCGCTTTGATGGGCTCGAATATGCAGCGTCAAGCCGTGCCGCTGATGCAAGCGGAAGCGCCGCTGGTCGGCACAGGCATGGAAGAAGTGGTTGCCCGCGACAGCGGCGCCGCCATTTCGGCGCGCCGCGCCGGTATGGTTGACCAAGTCGATGCAACGCGTATCGTTATTCGCGCTACGGAAGAAACCGATGCATCGAAATCTGGTGTTGATATATACAATTTGCGTAAATTCCAACGCTCCAACCAGTCAACCTGCATCAACCAGCGTCCGTTGGTGCGTGTCGGTGATCGCGTTGAAGTCGGCGATGTTGTTGCTGATGGCCCGTCAACCGAGCTTGGTGAATTGGCGCTAGGCCGGAATGTGCTAGTCGCCTTCATGCCATGGAACGGTTACAATTTTGAGGACTCCATTCTCATTTCAGAGCGTATTGTGCGCGATGATGTTTTCACCTCTATTCATATAGAAGAATTTGAGGTGATGGCACGTGATACCAAAATGGGACCCGAAGAAATTACCCGCGATATTCCCAATGTCGGAGAAGAAGCGCTGAGTAACTTAGACGAGGCCGGAATCGTTTATATCGGTGCAGAGGTCAATCCTGGCGATATTCTGGTCGGAAAAATAACCCCGAAAGGCGAAAGCCCGATGACGCCAGAAGAAAAACTTCTGCGCGCCATTTTCGGTGAGAAAGCATCTGATGTGCGCGACACCTCCTTAAAATTGCCGCCTGGAACAGCCGGCACGGTGGTGGAGGTGCGTGTTTTTAACCGTCACGGCATTGATAAAGATGAACGTGCGCTGGCGATTGAGCGCGAGGAAATAGAAGCACTGGCGAAAGACCGTGATGATGAATTGGCTATCCTAGAACGCAATGTTTACAAACGTCTGGAGGAAGTCTTGGTTGGCAAGCAAGCCGCATCCGGCCCCTCCGGCGTCGGCGCCGATGCCAAGATCACCAATGCCATGCTTGATGATTTGACGCGCGCGCAGTGGTGGCAGATTGCCCTTAAAAACGACACGGCGATGGCTGAAGTCGAAGCCATGAAAAAGCAGTTTGACGATGCCAAAGCGGCATTGGAAGCGCGCTTTGAAGATAAGGTCGACAAATTGCAGCGCGGTGATGAATTGCCGCCGGGCGTGATGAAAATGATTAAGGTCTATGTCGCGGTGAAGCGTAAGCTGCAACCGGGTGACAAAATGGCCGGTCGTCACGGCAATAAAGGTGTCATCAGCCGCATCATGCCGGTTGAAGATATGCCTTATCACGATGACGGTACGCCGGTTGACATTGTGCTCAACCCGCTTGGGGTGCCGAGCCGAATGAATGTCGGGCAAATTCTCGAGACCCATTTGGGTTGGGCTTGTGCCGGTCTTGGCCGCCAAATCAATGACGCCTTGACCGCCTATGAGCGCGAAGGCGATGTGGCGAAAGTCAAGGATACGCTGAAAGATGTCTATTCAGACGATCCGGCAGTCGGCAAATTGTCTGATGGCGAAGTGATTGAGATGAGCCAGACTTTGCGTCGCGGTGTGCCGGTGGCAACGCCGGTGTTTGACGGTGCGGTTGAAGGTGACATTGTCGATATGCTTGGCAAAGCCGGCATTGACAGTTCCGGTCAGGTGCAATTGCACGATGGCCGCACCGGTGAGCCTTTCGACCGTAAAGTAACGGTCGGCTACATCTATATGCTGAAATTGCATCACTTGGTTGATGACAAAATTCACGCCCGTTCCATCGGCCCTTACAGCCTTGTTACCCAACAGCCGTTGGGCGGTAAGGCGCAGTTCGGTGGTCAGCGCTTTGGCGAGATGGAAGTGTGGGCGCTGGAAGCTTATGGCGCGGCCTATACGTTGCAGGAAATGCTGACAGTCAAGTCGGACGATGTGGCGGGTCGGACAAAAGTCTATGAAGCTATAGTTAAGGGTGATGATACATTTGAAGCCGGTATTCCGGAGAGCTTCAACGTGTTGGTGAAAGAAATCCGGTCTTTGGGTCTCAATGTCGAATTGACAGAGAGCCGCAAAGAAAATCAGGAATAAAGCGGCGCGCCGCTTACGCAGGAGAAGACCATGAACCAAGAGGTCATGAATATTTTCAATCCGCAGGCCAATCAACAGGCCTTCGATCAAATCCGTATTTCAATCGCCAGCCCGGAAAAGATTTTTTCGTGGTCATATGGTGAGATTAAGAAGCCGGAGACGATTAACTATCGGACCTTTAAGCCGGAGCGCGACGGCCTTTTTTGTGCCCGTATTTTCGGCCCGATAAAAGATTATGAATGTTTGTGCGGCAAATATAAGCGCATGAAGTTCAAAGGCGTCATTTGCGAAAAATGCGGCGTTGAAGTGACGCTGACGAAAGTGCGCCGCGAGCGCATGGGGCATATCGAATTGGCCGCCCCGGTCGCGCATATTTGGTTCTTGAAATCTTTGCCGAGCCGTATTGGGCTGCTGCTCGATATGACGTTGAAGGATTTGGAGCGCGTGCTCTATTTCGAAAACTTCATCGTTCTCGACCCGATGCTGTCGCCGCTTGAAAAAGGGCAATTGCTGACGGAGGAAGAATATTTCGACGCCCAAGATGAGCATGGTGAAGACAATTTCGTGGCCGGTATCGGTGCGGAAGCGGTGCGCGTCATGCTGGAAGAGTTGAACCTCGAAGAATTGCGTGAAGAATTGCGCGTCGGCATTGCCGAAGCGACCACCGAGCTTAAGCCAAAAAAATTAGCCAAGCGTTTGAAAGTGGTTGAAGCCTTTATCCGTTCTGGCAGCCGTCCTGAATGGATGATTTTGAATGTTGTGCCGGTCATTCCGCCGGAATTGCGTCCGCTTGTGCCGCTTGATGGGGGTCGTTTTGCGACCTCTGACTTGAACGATTTATATCGTCGCGTCATCAACCGGAACAATCGCCTGAAGCGTCTGATAGAATTGCGCGCGCCGGATATTATCGTCCGCAATGAAAAGCGTATGCTGCAAGAATCTGTCGATGCGCTGTTTGACAATGGCCGTCGTGGCCGCGTCATTACCGGCGGCAATAAGCGACCGCTGAAATCATTGTCCGATATGCTGAAAGGTAAGCAAGGCCGTTTCCGCCAAAACCTTCTCGGCAAGCGTGTCGATTATTCGGGTCGTTCGGTTATTGTGGTCGGTCCGGAACTGAAATTGCACCAATGCGGTCTGCCGAAGAAAATGGCACTGGAGCTGTTCAAGCCATTTATTTATTCGCGTCTTGAGGCGAAAGGTTTGTCGGCGACGGTCAAGCAATCGAAGAAAATGGTCGAGAAAGAGCGTCCTGAAGTTTGGGATATTCTCGACGAGGTCATTCGCGAGCATCCGGTGATGTTGAACCGCGCCCCGACCTTGCACCGCTTGGGCATTCAGGCATTTGAGCCGGTATTGATTGAAGGCAAGGCCATTCAATTGCACCCGCTGGTTTGCGCCGCTTTTAACGCTGACTTTGACGGTGACCAAATGGCTGTCCATGTGCCGCTTTCCTTGGAAGCGCAGTTGGAAGCGCGGGTTTTGATGATGTCGACCAATAATATTCTGCATCCGGCCAATGGCGCGCCGATTATTGTGCCGTCACAAGATATTGTGCTGGGTCTATATTACATGACCTTGCAGCGCGACGGCTTGCCTGGCGAAGGCATGATGATTGGCGATTTGGCTGAATTGGAATTGGCGCTCGACAATCACGCGCTCACTTTGCATACCAAAATCAAGGCGCGCATTGAAGAGATGGATGCTGACGGCACTGTCGTGCCGCGCGTGGTCGAAACCACTGCCGGTCGCTACATGCTAGGACAAGAATTGCCGAAACATGGCAATCTGCCGTTTGATACAATCAATAAGCTGATGACCAAGAAAGAAATTTCAAAAGTCATTGATGCCGTGTATCGCCATTGCGGTCAAAAAGAGACGGTTATCTTCTGCGACCACATTATGAAGGTCGGTTTCCGCGAAGCGTGTAAAGCCGGTATTTCATTCGGAAAAGACGATATGGTTATTCCTGAAGACAAGCTTGGCCTGATTGACGAGACGGCTAAACTGGTTAAGGAATATGAGCAGCAATATATTGATGGTCTGATTACGCAAGGCGAGAAATACAATAAAGTAGTTGATGCTTGGGCGCGCTGCACGGATCGTGTGGCCGATGCCATGATGGGAAAAATTTCCACCGTTGATGTCAGTGAAGCCGATGATGATGACTTTATCAACTCCATCTATATGATGTCGCATTCAGGTGCGCGTGGTTCACCCGCCCAGATGAAACAGCTGGCCGGTATGCGCGGCCTGATGGCCAAGCCATCTGGCGAGATTATCGAAACACCGATTATCTCAAACTTTAAGGAAGGGCTGTCGGTTCTGGAATACTTCAACTCAACCCACGGCGCGCGTAAGGGCCTGGCTGATACGGCTTTGAAAACGGCGAACTCGGGTTATTTGACCCGCCGACTGGTTGATGTGGCACAAGATTGTATTGTCAATGAAACCGATTGCGGCACCAAAGACGGCATCACCGTCGCCGCAGTGATTGATGCCGGTGAGGTGATTACCTCGTTGTCCGAGCGTGTGCTGGGCCGTGTACCGGTTGAAAATGTTGTCAATCCGGCTACCAATGAAGTGATTATCAAAAAAGGCACGCTTATTTCGGAAGAGCATTCGCAAGCCATTGAAGAAGCCAATCTGGTCAGCATTAAAGTGCGTTCACCATTGACCTGCGAAACCAAATCAGGCGTTTGCGCGACCTGTTATGGTCGCGACTTGGCCCGAGGTACGCCAGTTAATATCGGTGAAGCTGTCGGCGTGATAGCCGCGCAGTCCATAGGTGAGCCTGGCACGCAGCTAACCATGCGAACGTTCCACATTGGTGGTACGGCCCAAGTTGTTGACCAATCCTTCATCGAGTCAAATGCCGATGGCGTTGTCCAGCTTGAAAATGCCAGCATAGTCAAAGACAGTTCTGACCGACCTGTGGTGATGAGCCGCAATGTGATCATCAAAATTGTCGATAACAACGGCCTCGAGCGGGCCAGCCACAAATTGGCCTATGGTGCTCGTCTGCGTGTCGCAGAGGGACAAGAAGTGGCACGTGGCGACCGTCTGGCGGAATGGGAACCCTATGCGATCCCGATTTTGACCGAGTTGGACGGCGTAGTTGAGTTTGAAGACCTAGTTGAAGGCGTGTCCGTGACCGAAAATACTGACGAAGCAACCGGCATCAGCCAGCGTGTCATCATTGATGCTTCAAGCGGCACGCGCGGAAGCGATTTAAAGCCGGCCATCGTCGTTAAAGACGAGAAGGGCAATATTAAAACCCTGTCCAATGGCAATGAGGCGCGCTTTATTCTAGCCGTCGACGCTATTTTGTCAGTCGATTCGGGCGCCAAGGTGCATGCTGGTGACACGCTGGCGCGTATTCCGACGGAAGGCGCATCGACCAGTGACATTACTGGCGGTCTGCCGCGGGTTGCTGAATTGTTTGAGGCACGTCGTCCTAAAGACCACGCAGTTATCGCTGAAATCACCGGTAAGGTAGAATTTGGACGCGATTATAAGAACAAGCGTCGCATCGTTATTCAGCCGGAATCTGCCGATCAAGAGCCGGTCGAATATTTGGTGCCGAAAGCCAAGCATTTGTCGGTCCAAGAAGGCGACATCATCGAGAAGGGCGAATATCTGATTGATGGCCACCCTGCGCCGCATGATATTCTCGCCATTTCCGGTGTTGAAGAATTGGCCGCCTATCTCATTAATGAGATTCAAGACGTGTATCGTCTGCAAGGCGTGACCATTAACGACAAGCACATTGAAGTGATTGTTCGCCAAATGCTGCAAAAAGTAGAGGTGCAGGTGACAGGTGACAGTATTTATCTGAAAGAAGAGCAGATTGATAAGGTCGAGTTCGAAGCTGAGGTGGAGCGTCTGAAATCGGAAGGCAAAGAGCCGCCCGTCGGCACGCCGGTTTTGCTTGGTATCACCAAAGCATCGTTGCAAACCCGTTCCTTCATTTCAGCGGCATCGTTCCAAGAAACGACGCGTGTGCTGACAGAAGCGGCGATTAACGGCAAATACGACGAACTAATCGGCTTGAAAGAAAACGTCATTGTTGGACGCCTGATTCCCGCCGGTACCGGCGGTTTGATGCAGCGTTTGAAAGGCGAGGCCGCCGAGCGCGATGCCGAGCTCGAAGCGCTTAATCCGACCCCTGAATTGCCTGCTGAAGAAGGCGATGAAGCAACGGTTTCAGCCGACGATTAATCCGATAAGCTATTGAAATAGTTTGCTAAACAGAATTACATGCCGGTTTTCCACTGCGAAAGCCGGCATTTTTCTTTAGCGCGCGAGAAAAGCTTGCAAATCAGGGCTTGACCGATGCATTTGATTCGCCTATGACACGCATACTTTGGTGACAGGACTGTAGGTTTTCTGCTGTTTCGGGGTCTTTCTCGTCACAATAAACCTAAACGCTGTTGAGGATCTGAAGTGAACATTTTGGACGCATGATCCCGCTTTGGCTGGATCCTCTGCTTAACGCGCCGGAGACTTCTCGAAGTTGACGGTGAATGGGTTTTGAAGAGCTCGCCGCTCATATCATCTGGCTTAGCTCGGCTTGACCTGTTCATGTTTGAAGATTGGGAGTAGGCAGTATGCCGACCATTAACCAGCTTATCCGCAAGCCGCGGAAAAAAGTGTTGAAACGCAATAAGGTGCCGGCAATGGAACAATGCCCGCAGCGCCGCGGCGTTTGCACCCGCGTATACACAACCACACCGAAAAAGCCGAACTCGGCGCTTCGTAAAGTGGCCCGTGTGCGCCTGACCAACGGCTTCGAAGTCACCAGCTATATCCCCGGTGAGGGGCACAATTTGCAAGAACACTCGGTTGTCATGATCCGCGGCGGGCGCGTGAAAGACCTTCCTGGTGTTCGTTACCACATTGTTCGCGGCGTCCTTGATACACAGGGCGTTAAAGACCGTAAGCAACGCCGTTCCAAGTACGGCGCCAAGCGTCCGAAGTAGGGAGCTGTTTCATGTCACGACGTCACCGCGCAGAAAAACGCCAAGTTATCCCCGACGCCAAATACGGCGACGAGGTGCTGAGCAAGTTTATGAATTCGCTAATGCTGCACGGCAAAAAATCGACTGCCGAAAGCATTCTTTACGGCGCACTTGACAATATTGAAGGCAAGCTCTCGCGCGAGCCCGTCGCTGTTTTTCATGAAGCGCTTGAAAACATCATGCCGGCCGTTGAGGTGCGTTCGCGCCGTGTCGGTGGTGCAACTTATCAGGTGCCGGTTGAGGTGCGCCCCGACCGCAAGCAGGCGCTGGCCATTCGCTGGCTTATTTCAGCCGCCCGTGGCCGTGGTGAAAACACGATGGTTGACCGCCTCGCCGGCGAGCTGATGGACGCCCTCAACAATCGCGGCTCGGCAGTGAAGAAGCGCGAAGACACGCATCGCATGGCCGAAGCCAACCGCGCTTTCTCCCATTACCGTTGGTAGTTTTTCTTAAGGACCCTTCCCATGGCACGCTCTACTGACCTCAAAGATTATCGTAACATCGGCATTATGGCGCATATTGACGCCGGCAAAACGACGACCACCGAGCGCATTCTGTACTACACAGGTGTAAGCTATAAAATCGGCGAAGTGCATGATGGCGCGGCCACGATGGACTGGATGGAGCAAGAGCAAGAGCGTGGCATTACCATTACCTCTGCAGCAACCACCTGTTTCTGGCGCGAAAAGCGTATCAATATTATCGACACACCGGGTCACGTGGATTTTACCATTGAAGTTGAACGATCATTGCGGGTTCTTGACGGCGCAGTGGCCGTTTTTGATTCCGTTGCTGGTGTTGAGCCGCAATCGGAAACCGTATGGCGTCAGGCCGATAAATATTCCGTGCCGCGCATGTGTTTCGTCAATAAAATGGACCGCATTGGTGCCGACTTTTTCCGTTGCGTGGACATGATTAAAGACCGCTTGGGGTCAAACCCGTTGGTGCTGCAACTGCCGATTGGCGCTGAATCCAATTACGAAGGTCTGATTGACCTCGTCAAAATGCAAGAGGTCCTGTGGAAAGCGGAAGACCTCGGCGCTGAATACGAATATGTCGATATTCGCGACTCGCTGAAAGACCAAGCCGATGAATATCGCGCGGCAATGGTGGAAGCGGTTGTTGAGCTCGATGACGATGTCATGGAAGCCTATCTCGAAGGCAATGAGCCCGATGAAGAAACGCTTATCCGTCTTATTCGCAAAGGCACGATTGAACAGAATTTTGTGCCGGTGCTGAACGGCACGGCTTTTAAAAATAAAGGTGTGCAACCGCTGCTCGATGCAGTTGTCGATTACATGCCGTCGCCACTCGATGTTGAAGCCATCCAAGGTATCGACGCCAAGACGGACGAAGAAGTGGTGCGTGAAAGCTCGGACGATGTGCCGCTTTCCATGCTCGCTTTCAAAATCGCTAATGATCCGTTTGTCGGCTCATTGACTTTCGCCCGCATTTATTCCGGTAAGCTGGAAAGTGGTGCGACTTTGGTCAATACGGTGAAAGACAAGCGCGAGCGTATCGGTCGTATGCTGCAAATGCATGCCAATTCGCGCGAAGAGATTAAAGAAGCCTATGCTGGTGACATTGTTGCGCTGGTCGGTTTGAAAGATACAACAACCGGTGACACGCTGTGCGACCAAGATGCGCCAGTTATTCTTGAGCGCATGGAATTCCCCGACCCGGTTATTGAGGTTGCGGTTGAGCCGAAAACTAAAGGTGACCAAGAGAAAATGGGTCTGGCGCTGAGCCGTTTGGCGCAAGAAGACCCTTCATTCCGCGTCAAGTCGGACGAAGAAAGCGGCCAGACGGTGATTGCCGGTATGGGAGAGCTTCACCTCGACATTATTGTCGACCGCATGAAGCGTGAGTTTAAAGTGGAAGCCAATGTCGGTGCGCCGCAAGTGGCTTATCGTGAAACTTTCACCAAAGTCACCGATGTTGACTACACCCACAAGAAACAGTCGGGTGGTTCCGGTCAGTTTGCCCGTGTGAAAATGACCATCGAGCCGATGGAGCCGGGTGGCGGTTACGAATTTGAAAACAAAATTGTCGGTGGTGCCATTCCGAAGGAATATATTCCGGGCGTTGAGAAAGGCATTGAGAGCGTGCGCGAAAACGGCGTTCTGGCCGGCTTCCCGATGATTGACTTCCGGGTAACCTTGCATGATGGCGCGTTCCACGACGTGGACTCTAGCGTCATGGCCTTTGAAATTGCGGCCCGCGCCGCATTCCGTGAAGCATCGCGAGATGCCGGTGCAAAATTGCTTGAGCCGATTATGCAGGTTGAAGTGGTGACACCGGACGAACATATGGGCGACGTTATCGGCGATTTAAACAGCCGTCGTGGTCAAGTGCGCGGCACGGAAGCACGCGGTAATGCTTCTGTTATTACCGCTATGGTGCCGCTGGCCAATATGTTCGGCTATGTAAATACATTGCGTTCCATGACCCAGGGTCGCGCGCAATATTCAATGTTATTCGATCACTATGAGCCGGTGCCGCAAGCGGTGTCTGACGAAGTGATCGCGAAAATGGCTTAATCGCCCTATTGGGCAAATCGACGGAGAGGAACGAAGATGTCGAAAGAGAAGTTTGAGCGGACTAAGCCGCACTGCAACATTGGCACGATTGGTCACGTTGACCACGGCAAGACGACGTTGACGGCGGCGATTACGAAGGTTCTGGCTGAGGCCGGTGGTGCTGAGTTTTCAGATTACTCTGACATTGATAAGGCACCTGAAGAAAAAGAGCGTGGTATCACGATTTCGACGGCCCACGTTGAGTATGAGACGGATGGTCGTCACTATGCCCACGTTGATTGCCCTGGTCACGCTGACTATGTGAAGAACATGATTACCGGTGCGGCGCAAATGGATGGCGCTATTCTGGTTGTGAATGCAGCCGATGGCCCGATGCCGCAAACGCGCGAACATATCTTGTTGGCTCGTCAGGTTGGTGTTCCGGCGCTGGTTGTTTTCTTGAACAAAGTTGACCAGGTTGACGATGATGAGCTTCTCGAGCTTGTTGAGATGGAAGTGCGTGAGCTTTTGTCTTCTTATGAGTTCCCGGGCGATGATATTCCGATTGTTAAGGGTTCAGCACTTGCAGCTCTTGAAGGTCGTGACGACAATATCGGTAAAGAAGCGATTTTGGCTTTGATGACGGAAGTTGATGCTTATATCCCGCAGCCTGAGCGTCCCAAAGATCAACCTTTCTTGATGCCGATTGAAGATGTGTTCTCTATTTCGGGTCGCGGTACGGTTGTGACCGGTCGTGTTGAGCGCGGTATCGTCAATGTTGGTGATGATATTGAGATTGTCGGCATTAAAGACACGGCAACCACCACTTGCACGGGCGTTGAAATGTTCCGCAAGCTGCTTGATAGCGGTGAGGCGGGTGACAATGTCGGTGTTTTGCTGCGTGGTACGAAGCGAGAAGAAGTTGAACGCGGTCAAGTTTTGTGTGCACCGGGTTCGATTACCCCGCACACCAAGTTTAAGGCTGAGGCTTATATTCTGACGAAGGAAGAGGGTGGCCGTCATACGCCGTTCTTTACCAATTATCGTCCGCAGTTTTATTTCCGTACCACTGATGTGACGGGCGTTGTGAGCCTGCCATCGGGCACGGAAATGGTGATGCCAGGTGATAATGTTGAGATGGAAGTCGAACTGATTGTGCCGGTCGCTATGGAAGAGAAGCTGCGCTTCGCTATCCGTGAAGGTGGCCGTACTGTCGGAGCCGGCGTCGTCGCAGCTATTATTGAGTAGGACTTTAATTGGCGTGCCCTGCGGGGCGCGCCTCTTTTGCATGGAAACGGAATAGAAAATGGTTCAGTCACAAAATATTCGTATCCGCTTAAAGGCGTTTGACCATCGCGTGCTGGATAATTCAGCGCGTGAGATTCTGAACACGGCCAAACGTACCGGTGCAGATGTGCGCGGACCCATTCCGCTTCCGACACATATTGAGAAATATACGGTTCTGCGTGGGCCGCATATTGACAAGAAAAGCCGCGATCAGTTTGAAATGCGCACGCATAAACGACTGCTCGACATTGTCGATCCGACCCCGCAAACCGTTGATGCCTTGATGAAACTCGACCTGCCTGCAGGTGTCGATGTGCAAATTAAGCTGTAGGAGCTGGGAGACGTCATTATGCGTTCCGGATTAATCGTTCAAAAAGTCGGCATGACCCGCCTGTTTACCGAAGCCGGTAAACATGTGCCCGTCACTGTGCTAAAACTCGACAAGTGCCAGGTTGTTGCCCAGCGCACGGAAGAGAAAGACGGCTATTCAGCCGTTCAACTCGGTTCAGGTTTTGCCAAAGTGAAACGCACAAGCAGCGCCATGCGCGGCCATTTCGCCAAAGCCAAAGTTGAACCCAAGCGTCGCGTCGCTGAGTTCCGTGTCAGTGCCGACAATATGATTGATGTCGGTGCCGAATTGGTCGCCTCGCATTTTGTCGAAGGCCAAAAGGTCGATGCGACCGGTGTATCTATCGGTAAAGGTTTTGCCGGTGCCATGAAACGCCATAATTTCGGCGGCCTACGCGCCTCGCACGGTGTGTCAATCTCGCACCGTTCGCATGGCTCAACCGGCCAATGTCAGGACCCGGGCAAAGTCTTTAAAGGCAAAAAAATGGCCGGTCACATGGGTGACAGCCGCGTGACCATCCAAAATTTGGAAGTGGTAAAAACCGACGTAACGCGGGGTTTGCTGATGGTTAAGGGCGCTGTGCCCGGTGCCAAAGGCGGCTGGATTTTGTTGCGCGATGCGGTCAAGCGTCCGTTGCCTGAAGGTCTGCCTTATCCGGCCGGTCTGGTCGAAGATGCGGCTCCGACGGAAGAAGCCGCGGAAGAGGGAGTGCTTGCCGAAGAAGTGGTTGCTGAGGAAGCTGTTGAAGCGGCGCCTGCTGAGGAAGCGGCAACCGAAGAAGGCCCTGCTGAAGAAGCTCCTACTGAAGAAGCTCCTACTGAAGAAGCTCCTGCTGAAGAAGCTCCTACTGACGAGGAAACCCCTGCCGAGGAAGCTTCAGAAGAAGCAGATGAAGACAAGAAGGATGGCGAATAATGAAAGCGCAAGTTCAAACGCTTGATGCGAAGGCCGATGGCGAGGTAACCCTCGACAAAGCCGTATTCGGTGTCGAGCCGCGCGCTGATATTTTGCAGCGCATGGTCAATTACCAACTCGCCAAACGCCAAGCCGGCACGCATAAAACCAAGCCGCGCGGTGAAATTACCGGCACCACGAAGAAATTCGGTCGTCAAAAAGGCGGCGGCAGTGCCCGTCACGGTAACCGCAAGTCAAATATCTTTATCGGTGGTGGCAAAGCGCACGGGCCTGTTATCCGCAGCCATGCCATTGACCTGCCTAAGAAAGTGCGTGCTTTAGCGCTTAAAATGGCGCTGTCGAGCAAACAAGCCGATGAGTCATTGGTGGTATTGGCCGATGCTAAGTCGAAAGACGGCAAGACTGCTGGTTTGAAAAAGCAGCTGAACAAGCTGGGCATTGATAATGCGCTGGTGATTGACGGTGCGGAAGTGGACGGTAATTTCGCTCGCGCCGCCCGCAACATCGCCCATATTGATGTCCTGCCCGCGCAAGGCATTAACGTATATGACATTTTGCGCCGTGATAAATTGGTTTTGACTAAAGCGGCTCTTGATAGCCTGAAGGAGCGTTTCAAATGAGCCGCGAAGCCTATTACGACGTTATCCGCAAGCCGGTGATTACCGAGAAATCGACGATTGCCTCTGAAAACAATCAAGTTGTTTTCAGAGTGGCGTCGGATGCCAATAAGACGATTATCAAAGAGGCTGTTGAAGCTTTGTTTGATGTGAAAGTGAAAGCCGTTAACACGCTGGTGCGCAAGGGTAAAACCAAGCGTTTCCGTGGGGTTGCCGGCAAGCAAAATGATGAAAAGAAAGCCATCGTAACACTCGAAGATGGTCATAGCATTGATGTGACGACGGGTCTGTAAGGGGTAAGGTAGAATGGCACTTAAGACATATAAACCGATCACCCCGGGCCAGCGCGGCCTGGTTCAGGTTGACCGTTCGGCGCTGTATAGCGGCAAGCCGGTCAAGAAGCTGACCGAAGGTCTGACCAAAACGGGCGGGCGCAATAATGCCGGTCGTATTACTGCACGTCGCCGTGGCGGTGGTCACAAACGCAGCTATCGTATAATTGATTTCAAACGTCAAAAATTCGATATGGAAGCGACGGTTGAGCGTCTTGAATATGATCCGAATCGCTCGGCCTTCATTGCGCTGATTACCTATACGGATGGTGAGCAGGCTTACATTATCGCGCCGCAGCGCTTGGCTGCCGGTGACAAGGTGATTGCCGGTGAAAGCGTCGACGTAAAGCCGGGCAATGCCATGCCGCTGAAATCGATTCCGATTGGTACGATTATTCACAATATTGAGTTGAAGCCGGGTAAAGGCGCGCAAATTGCCCGTTCAGCCGGAACATTTGCTCAGCTTGTCGGTCGTGATTCCGGTTACGCCATCATTCGCCTGACATCTGGCGAACAACGCTTGGTTTTGGGCACGTGCATGGCCACCATTGGTGCGGTATCAAACCCCGACCAATCAAACATTAAATTGGCGAAAGCCGGTCGCAGCCGCTGGTTGGGCAAGCGTCCGTCGGTTCGTGGTGTTGCTATGAACCCGGTCGATCACCCGCATGGTGGCGGCGAAGGCAAAACCTCAGGCGGTCGCCATCCGGTGACGCCTTGGGGAAAGCCGACCAAAGGTCGCCGAACGCGGTCAAACAAGGCGACGGACAAATATATTCTTCGCAGCCGCCATCTGAAGAAGAAACGTTAGGAGTGTTGGTAAGATGACACGTTCAGTCTGGAAAGGTCCGTTTGTAGACGGTTATTTGCTGAAAAAGGCAGAAGCCGTGCGCGAGAGCGGACGCACCAATGAAGTCATTAAAATTTGGAGCCGTCGTTCGACGATCCTGCCGCAGTTTGTCGGTCTGACTTTTGGTGTTCATAACGGGCAAAAGCATATTCCGGTTTCCGTGACCGAAGATATGGTTGGGCATAAGTTTGGCGAGTTCGCGCCGACCCGCACCTATTACGGTCACGCAGCCGATAAGAAGGCGAAAAGAGGTTAATAATGGGCAAAGCATCGCTACAGCGGCAATTGCCGGATAATGAAGCCAAAGCGGTCGGTCGCATGATCCGCACCAGCCCGCAAAAGCTCAATCTTGTCGCGCAGCTTATTCGCGGCAAGAAAGCTGAGCAGGCACTTAATGATTTGACCTTTTCGCGTCGTCGCGTCGCCGTTGACGTGAAAAAAGTGCTGCAAAGCGCTATCGCCAATGCCGAGAACAATCACAATCTGGATGTGGACAGCCTCATCGTCTCAGAAGCCTATGTCGGCAAAAATTTGGTTATGAAGCGTTTTCGCGCCCGTGCAAAGGGCCGCGCGGCGCGCATTTTAAAGCCTTTCAGCCAGCTCACCATTGTGGTGCGTGAAGTCGAGGAGAAAGCGTAATGGGACAGAAGGTTAATCCGATTGGCATGCGCTTGGGCGTCAACCGCACTTGGGAGTCACGCTGGTATGCAGATAAGGGCGAATACGCCAATCTGCTGCATGAAGATTTGAAAATCCGTACCATGCTGTTCAAAGACCTGCGTCAAGCGGGTATCTCGCGCGTGGTCATTGAGCGCCCGCATAAAAAATGCCGCGTCACCATTCACTCGGCCCGCCCCGGTGTCATTATCGGTAAAAAAGGTGCTGACATTGAGAAGCTGAAACAGCGCATTGGCAAAATGACCGATAGCGAAGTGGTGCTGAACATTGTTGAAGTGCGCAAGCCCGAGATTGACGCGCAACTGGTTGCCGAAAGCGTCGCCCAACAGCTTGAGCGCCGTGTCGGTTTTCGTCGCGCCATGAAGCGCGCCGTGCAATCAGCTATGCGCTTGGGTGCGTTGGGCATTCGTATCAATTGCGGTGGCCGTCTCGGTGGTGCTGAAATTGCCCGAACCGAATGGTATCGCGAGGGCCGTGTGCCGCTGCATACGCTGCGCGCCGATATTGATTATGGCGAGGCCGAAGCCATGACTGCTTACGGTATTTGCGGCGTCAAAATCTGGATTTTCAAAGGCGAGATTATGGAGCATGACCCGATGGCGCGCGATCGTCGTGATGAGCAGGGCGACAGCAATCGCCCGCAACGCTCACAAGGCGCACCGGGAGCGGAGAAATAGACCATGTTGCAACCGAAACGAACTAAATTCCGCAAGGCGCATAAGGGTCGTATTCGCGGCAATGCCAAAGGCGGCACATCGCTGACTTTCGGCTCTTACGGCCTGAAAGCGACCTCGCCGGAGCGTATTACGGCGCGCCAAATCGAGGCTGCACGCCGTGTCATCACCCGTCACATGAAGCGTGCCGGTCGTGTGTGGATCCGTGTGTTTCCTGATGTGCCGGTCTCAAAGAAACCGACCGAAGTGCGTATGGGTAAGGGTAAGGGCTCGCCTGAATATTGGGCGTGCCGCGTTAAGCCTGGCCGCATCATGTTTGAAGTTGATGGCGTTCCGTCAGACGTCGCGCATGAAGCCTTGAAACTGGCGGCAGCCAAATTGCCGGTCAATACGCGTATTGTCTCGCGTCCCGGTGAAGGGCAATAGGTGTCACGATGAAAATGTCTGAAATCAAAGATATGACAGTCGATCAGCTCAATGACGAGCTTTTGAAGCTGAAAAAAGAACAACTTAATCTGCGCTTCCAGCAGGCTTCGGGCCAGCTTGAGAACACCGCCCGCATGCGGGAAGTGCGTCGCACCATTGCGCGTCTGAAAACAGCGCAAAGCGCGGCCAATTAGTAGTCGGACGAGGTAGGAAAATGCCAAAACGAATTCTGCAAGGCACAGTGGTCAGTGATAAGGGCGACAAAACCGTCGTTGTATCCGTTGAACGCCGTTTCACCGATCCGGTGATGAAGAAAACGGTTCGTAAATCAAAGCGCTATCACGCGCATGATGCGAGCAATGAAGTAAAGGTTGGCGATATGGTGGAAATCCGTGAGTGCCGCCCGATTTCAAAATTGAAGAGCTGGGAAGTCATTTCCGGCGCTGCTGAGTAAGGGGTCTTATTATGATTCAGATGCAAACCAATCTGGATGTTGCCGATAATAGCGGCGCACGCCGGGTGCAGTGCATCAAGGTTCTTGGCGGTTCCAAGCGGAAAACCGCTTCTGTCGGTGACACTATTGTTGTCTCCGTGAAAGAAGCCATTCCGCGTGGACGCGTGAAGAAAGGCGATGTAATGCGCGCCGTTATCGTGCGCACGGCGAAGGAAATTCGCCGTCAAGATGGCAGTATTATCCGCTTTGACCGCAATGCCGCGGTTCTGGTCAATCAGTCGGGTGAGCCGATCGGCACCCGTATTTTTGGCCCGGTGACGCGTGAGTTGCGCAGCAGCAATCACATGAAAATCGTGTCGCTGGCACCGGAGGTGTTGTGATGGCCGTGAAGTTGAAAATCAAAAAGGGCGATAAAGTGGTAGTTACCACCGGTCGCGATAAGGGCAAAAGCGGCGAGGTGCTGGCTGTTTTCCCGACTGAAAACCGTGCTCTGGTACAAGGTGTGAATATGGTGAGGCGTCACCAGAAGCAGACCGCGCAAAGCGAGGGCGGCATTATCAATCGCGAAGGCAAAATCCACGTTTCCAATCTGGCCGTGGCTGACCCGAAAGACGGTAAGCCCAGCCGCGTTGGGTTCAAGATTAATGATGACGGCTCGAAAGCGCGCGTCGCCAAACGTTCGGGAGAAGTAATCGATGGCTAATACGTCTTATGTCCCGCGTCTGAAAACGCAATATCAGGACTCCATTCGCGGCGCCCTGATTGAGAAATTTGAGTTGAAGAACCCGATGCAGGTGCCGGCGCTTGAAAAAGTCGTTTTGAATATGGGTGTTGGCGAGACCACGCAAGACACCAAGAAAATCAATTCGGCATTTGAAGATTTGCAAGCGATTGCCGGCCAAAAACCGGTCATTACACGTGCCCGCAATTCCATCGCCACTTTTAAGGTGCGCGAAGATATGCCGCTTGGTGTGAAAGTGACCTTGCGCGGTGCCCGCATGTATGAATTTGTTGACCGTCTCGTCACTGTGGCTCTGCCGCGTGTGCGTGACTTTCGTGGTCTCAATGCAAAAAGCTTTGATGGCAATGGCAATTTCGCTATGGGCTTGAAAGAGCACATCGTGTTCCCGGAAATCAATTACGACAAAGTGGATACGATTTGGGGCATGGACATTATTGTCTGCACCACCACCAATGATGATGATCAGGCTCGTGAATTGCTGCGCGCCTGCAACTTTCCGTTCAACGATTAAGGGCGGAGGAGAGAGATATGGCGAAGAAATCTGCTGTAGAACGTAACGACAAGCGCAAGCGTCTGGTGAAAAAATATGCTGCCAAGCGCGCCGCGCTGATGGCGATTGCCAAAGATGAGTCGCTGTCGAATGAAGAGCGCTTTAAAGCGCGCATGAAGCTGGCCAAACTGCCGCGTAATTCGGCACCGACCCGCGTCCGCAATCGTTGCGGTGTCACCGGTCGTCCGCGTGGCTATTATCGTAAACTCAACATGTCCCGCATCGCATTGCGTGAACTGTCCTCAAAAGGGCTGGTTCCGGGCATGGTCAAGTCTAGCTGGTAGGAGGGAAAGATTATGAACGATCCTCTCGGCGATATGCTGACCCGTATCCGTAACGCACAAATGCGTGGCAAGACCTCAGTGGTCAGCCCCGCATCAAAACTGCGCCGCTGGGTGCTCGATGTGTTGCAGGAAGAAGGCTACATTCGCGGTTATTCGGAAGCTGAAACCGATAATGGCGCGGGTGAGTTACAAATCGAACTGAAATATTACGAAGGCGAGCCTGTCATTCGGGAAATCCAGCGTGTGTCCAAGCCGGGCCGTCGCGTTTATTCCTCGGTCAAAACCATGCCGGTTGTCCGCAATGGTTTGGGCATTTCCATCATCTCAACGCCGAAAGGTGTGATGTCGGATAATGCGGCTCGCGAAAACAATGTTGGTGGGGAGATCCTGTGCCGCGTCTTCTAGGCGCGCTGCGGAAAGGATAAGATATGTCTCGTATTGGCAAAAAACCAGTTCAAGTGCCGCAAGGGGTTGAGGTTAACCTCAGCGGCCAAAATGTTGCCGCCAAAGGCCCGAAGGGCGAACTTGCCGTAACTCTGTCCGACTATGTGACAGTGGCGCAAGGCGATGAAGGCGTTACCGTGACCCCGATTGACAAAACCCAAACGGCGCGCAGCTTTTGGGGCTTGAGCCGTTCAATGGTGGAAAATATCGTCACCGGCGTGTCGGAAGGCTTCTCGCGCAAGCTGGAGCTCCAAGGCGTCGGTTATCGTGCGCAAGTGCAGGGCAAGACGCTGAAATTGTCGCTTGGCTTCAGCCATGATGTCGATTTCGCCGTGCCGGAAGGCATTACCGTGGATTGCCCGTCGCAAACGGAAATCGTGGTGTCAGGCATTGACAAGCAAAAAGTCGGTCAAGTGGCATCGGAAATTCGCAGCTATCGGCCGCCGGAGCCTTATAAGGGTAAAGGTGTGCGTTATGAGGGCGAATATGTCTTCCGCAAAGAAGGCAAGAAGAAATAGAGGTTGGTCATGGGTGCAAAGCTTTCAACTGATTCACGTCGCAAGCAGCGGGTTCGCCGTCAGATTCGTAAGGTGGCCAATGGTCGGCCGCGTCTGTCTGTTTACCGTTCGGCAAAACATATTTACGCGCAAATCATTGATGACGAAGCAGGCCGTACATTGGCCGCTGCTTCGACCAAAGACAAAGACTTTTCCGGTAAGACGGGCGGCAATGTTGAAGCTGCCGGTGTTGTTGGCAAACAAATCGCCGAAAAGGCCAAAAAGGCCGGTGTCGAGAACGTTATTTTCGACCGTGGCGGCTATATTTATCACGGGCGCGTCAAGGCTTTGGCCGAGGCTGCCCGCGAAGCCGGTTTGAGCTTCTAACCGGACGAGAGGAGAAAGAGCGTGGCAAGAAACGAAAATCGAGAAGAGCGCGATAGCGAATTCGTCGATCGTCTGGTGCACATTAACCGCGTCGCCAAAGTTGTTAAAGGTGGTCGTCGCTTCGGCTTTGCCGCTTTGGTGGTAATTGGTGACCAGCGTGGTCGTGTCGGCTTCGGTCATGGTAAGGCACGCGAAGTGCCGGAAGCCATTCGCAAGGCAACCGACAGCGCCAAGCGCAATATGATCCGTGTGCCGCTTCGCGAAGGCCGCACATTACATCATGATATTGCCGGTCGTCATGGTGCCGGTAAAGTTGAGCTGCGCGCAGCGCCTCCGGGAACCGGCATTATTGCCGGTGGCCCGATGCGCGCAGTGTTTGAAGTTTTGGGTATGCAAGATGTGGTCGCCAAATCGGTCGGCTCGTCCAATCCCTATAATATGATCCACGCTACTTTTGCCGCGTTGAAAAAGCAGGGCAGCCCGCGCTCGGTTGCTGCGCGTCGTGGCAAAAAAGTCAGTGATTTGATTTCGCGTCGTCGTGATGAAGCACAAGACGATGTCGAAGTCGAAGCCGCGAGCTAGGAGAGACGGTCATGGCGAAAGCGAAAACGATTATTGTCGAACAAACTGGCAGCCCGATTGGTCGCCCGAAAGACCAGCGCGCAACTTTGGTCGGTCTGGGCCTCAATAAGCGTGGTCGCCGTCGTGAACTGGAAGATACACCGGCTGTGCGTGGCATGATTGATAAAGTTGCACATTTGGTGCGTGTCGTTGACGCTTAAGTCAACGAGGAGACAGAGTTATGAAACTGAATGAACTTCGTGATAATCCCGGTGCCCGTAAGTCGCGCATGCGCGTCGGTCGCGGTGCATCTTCGGGCAAAGGCAAAACGGCCGGCCGAGGCGTAAAAGGTCAGACTTCGCGCTCAGGCGTTTCTATTAAAGGCTTTGAAGGCGGTCAAATGCCGCTTCACATGCGCTTGCCGAAGCGCGGTTTTAACGTGCCCAATCCGAAAAAGCTGAATGCGGTCAATCTCGGTCGTCTGCAAGTTGCGGTTGATGCTGGTAAGCTGGCCAAGGGCGCGACGGTTTCTGCCGGAAGCTTGGTTGAAGCGGGTGTTATTCGACGTGAGCTTGATGGCGTGCGTATTCTGGCCAAAGGCGAGTTGACTGAAAAGCTCGACTTTGAAGTGGCCGGCATGTCGCAAGCGGCGCAGGACGCGGTGGCCAAGCTTGGTGGTAAGGTTAGCATTTTGACCCCGCCGAAAGAGGACAGCGAAGACAAGCCGAAAAAGGCCAAAAAGGCTACTGAACCTAAGGCTGAAGCCCCTGAAGAAGAGGCTCCTGCCGATGAAGCACCGGTTGAAAAAGCCGCTGCCGAAGAAGCTGAAGACGCTTCTGCCGACGACGCGTCAGAAGAATAAGCCCAGTAAGGAGACCGTTTTATGGCCTCAGCTGCCGAACAGCTAGCTGCCAATCTTAGTTTCTCGGCCTTTCGCACGGCTGATGAGCTGAAAAAGCGAATCTGGTTCACGCTGGGTGCGCTTTTGGTCTATCGCCTCGGCACTTACATTCCCTTGCCCGGCATTGACCCGCAAGCTTTGCAGGCTGTGTTCAGCCAGCAGCAATCCGGCATTATCGGAATGTTCAACATGTTTGCCGGTGGCGCGGTCGGTCGTATGGCAATCTTCGCCCTTAACATCATGCCGTATATTACGGCCTCGATTGTAATCCAGCTTTTAACCTCGGTTGTGCCGCGCTTGGAACAGCTAAAAAAAGAAGGCGAGTCAGGGCGCAAGCAAATCAACCAATATACGCGCTACGGCACGGTATTATTGGCGGCGGTGCAGGGCTATGGCATCGCCATCGGCCTTGAAGGCGCGCAAGGCGTGGTTGTCGATCCGGGCTTTTATTTCCGCGCCAGCGCCGTAATCACGCTGGTCGGCGGCACAGTTTTCTTGATGT
The DNA here is from genome assembly GCA_002721725.1 of Rhodobiaceae bacterium. Lineage (GTDB taxonomy): Bacteria > Pseudomonadota > Alphaproteobacteria > RS24 > RS24 > UBA8337. Next base: position 13,676 of record PBLK01000021.1, on the reverse strand, counting down.
GGCTGGGCGAGCAAGTGACCTCGCGTGGTGTCGGTAACGGCATTTCGCTCATTATTTTCGCCGGTATTGTCGCCGAATTGCCAAGCGCATTGGCCGGAACATTGGAACTTGGCCGTCAGGGCGCGCTGTCCACTTTCATTATTCTGGTGCTCATCATCATGGTTATTGTTGTCATCGCCTTCATAGTGTTCATGGAGCGCGCGCAACGCCGCCTTTTGGTGCAATATCCGAAGCGCCAAACCGCTGCTGGTATGGCGCAGGGCGATAATTCGCATTTGCCGCTCAAACTTAATACGGCAGGTGTTATTCCGCCGATTTTCGCATCATCTCTGCTGCTGATGCCGATTACGCTGGCCAATTTCTCAGGCGATGCTTCGGGCGGCGCGCTGGGTACAGTCGCTGCGCTGCTGGGTCGCGGTCAGCCCGCCTATATGGCGCTTTACGCTGCCGGTATCATCTTTTTCTGCTTTTTTTATACCTCGATTGTCTTTAACCCGAATGATACGGCGGATAATCTGAAGCGTTATGGCGGCTTTATTCCGGGTATTCGACCGGGGCCGCGCACGGCTGAATATATCGACCATGTGCTGACCCGCCTGACGGTTGTCGGCGCATTGTATCTGACGGCTGTCTGTCTGCTGCCGGAAATGCTGATTAATGCCTATAATGTGCCGTTCTACTTTGGCGGCACTTCGCTGTTGATTGTCGTCAATGTGACGATGGACACGGTCGGGCAGGTGCAAGGCCATTTATTCGCGCATCAATATGAAGGGCTTATCAAAAAATCGAAGCTTGGAGGCAAGCGGCGATGAAACTGATATTTTTGGGCCCGCCCGGTGCCGGTAAAGGTACCCAGGCGCAACGCATTGAAGATGCTTTTGATATTCGCCAGCTTTCAACCGGCGATATGTTGCGCGCGGCCGTCGCGGCGGAAACCGAAATCGGTAAGCAGGCCAAAGATATTATGGCGCGCGGTGATTTGGTGCCCGATGAGGTGGTTGTCGGTATTATTTCGGACCGTATTGAGGAAGATGATTGCAAAAACGGTTTCATTCTCGACGGGTTTCCCCGCAATATCGCGCAAGCTGAAGCACTGGATGCAATGTTGGAGCAGAAAAACATTGCTTTGGACGGGGTTGTTGAACTGGCCGTCGATCCAGAGGTGCTTATCGGACGTATTCTTAACAGAGCCGAAAAAAGCGTTGACGGGCCACGCGATGATGACACGGAAGAAGCTCTGCAGCACCGTTTGAGCGTCTATGAGGAACAAACGGCTCCGGTGGCGGAATTTTATGCCTCGAAGGGCATTTTGAAGACGCTCGACGGCATGCAGGAAATGGATGAAGTGACACAGCAAATACATGGTGTGTTGAAGGAGATTTAATAGGGTTTTCCAATGGTTTGCAGTTGACTGGCGGAGCGAAATTTATATAATTCGCGCTTCCGAGAGACGATAGTAAAAATCGGCAAAACTCGCAGAAATATTGGCCTTTTGGAAAGGCCGTATCCGCCGGAAACGGTGAAAAGGAGAAGCAAGTGGCTCGTATAGCTGGTGTTAACATTCCGACCGCCAAGCGTGTGGTAATTGCCCTGACCTATATTCATGGTATTGGCGACACAAAAGCGAGGGAAATCTGCGAAAAAGTGGGTATTCCGGCGGAGCGTCGTGTCAATGAGTTGAGCGATGCGGATGTTATTCAAATTCGTGAAACAATCGATGCCGATTATATGGTGGAGGGTGATTTGCGCCGTGATACTTCAATTAATATCAAGCGTTTGCTCGATATGGGTATTTATCGTGGCCTTCGTCATCGCCGTAATTTGCCGGTTCGCGGTCAACGCACGCATACCAATGCGCGCACCCGTAAAGGCCCGGCCAAAGCCATCGCTGGCAAGAAACAATAGCGCGAGAGGACAGTATAAATGGCAAATGAAAATACCCGTGTCCGTCGTCGCGAGCGCAAAAACATCACATCAGGAGTTGCGCATGTCAATTCGACCTTCAATAACACGCTGATTACCATCACTGACGCGCAGGGCAATGCCATTAGCTGGTCTTCTGCCGGTTCAATGGGCTTTAAGGGCTCGCGCAAATCGACCCCTTATGCGGCCCAGGTGGCGGCTGAAGATGCAGGTCGCAAAGCGATGGAGCATGGCGTGAAAACGTTGGAAGTAAATGTGCGCGGCCCCGGTTCGGGCCGAGAAAGTGCGCTGCGCGCGCTGCAAGCCGCCGGTTTTACGATCACCTCAATTCGTGATGTAACACCGATACCGCATAATGGCTGTCGTCCGCCTAAACGCCGTCGCGTTTAAGCATACGGCCCCATTGCGATAACTGATTGAAGAGGTGACATTGTGATCCAAAAAAACTGGCATGAACTGATTAAACCCTCCAAACTGGATATTATTCCCGGTCATGATGAAACGCGCCAAGCGCGTATCGTTGCTGAGCCGCTGGAGCGTGGTTTTGGTTTGACTTTGGGCAATGCGCTGCGCCGCGTGCTGTTGTCGTCCATTCAAGGCGCTGCCGTGACCGCCGTTCAGATTGATGGCGTATTGCACGAGTTCTCGTCGATTTCCGGCGTGCGCGAAGATGTGACCGATGTTGTTCTCAACATCAAGAAAATGGCTATTTCAATGGATGCGGAAGGCCCGAAACGCCTGACGCTGAGTAAAAAGGGCCCGGGCGTTGTCACGGCCGGTGATATTGAAGAAAACGCCAATGTGACCATTCACAATCCTGATTTGGTGCTATGCACACTTGACGATGGCGCAGAAGTTCGCTTCGAGTTCACTATCAATACCGGTGCCGGTTACGTTCCGGCCGAGAAAAACCGCCCCGAAGATTCACCCATTGGCATGATTCCTGTCGATAGCCTGTATAGCCCGGTGCGCCGTGTCTCATACAATGTTGAAAACACCCGCGAGGGCCAAGTGCTTGATTATGACAAGCTGACGATGGACATTGAAACCAATGGCACGGTTACGCCGGAAGACGCTTTGGCATTGTCGGCGCGTATTCTGCAAGATCAGCTGCAAAGCTTCATTAACTTTGAGGAGCCGGAAGTGCAGGTTGATGACACCTCGGCCATTGAAGAAACCGGTTTCTCGGCCGCGCTGCTGAAGAAAGTCGACGAGTTAGAACTGTCAGTTCGTTCGGCCAACTGCCTGAAAAACGACAATATCGTTTATATCGGCGATTTGATCCAAAAGTCTGAAGGCGAAATGCTACGGACCCCGAATTTCGGACGCAAATCGCTGAATGAAATCAAAGAAGTGCTGGGCGAAATGGGCCTGCATTTGGGTATGGATGTGCCCAATTGGCCGCCGGAAAACATAGAAGAACTTGCCAAGAAGTTCGAAGAGAATTTTTAGGGCCTCGTAACAGGGCGTAAAGGAGTGCCGTTATGCGCCACGCAAAAGCAGGACGCAAACTGAATCGAACCAGTAGCCACCGCAAGGCTATGTTGGGTAATCTGGCTGTCGCGCTGATTAAGCACGAGCAGATTGTCACCACTTTGCCGAAAGCGAAAGAGCTGCGCCCGTTCGTTGAGAAGCTGGTAACATTGGGCAAAAAAGGTGATTTGGCGGCCCGCCGTCGTGCTTACGCCCAACTGCCGGAGGAGCAATATGCGGCCAAACTGTTTGACACGCTGGCCGAGCGATATGCCAAACGCGAAGGCGGCTATACGCGTGTGCTAAAAGCCGGTTTCCGCTTTGGTGACAATGCGCCGATGGCGGTTATTGAATTTGTTGACCGTGATCCGGAAGCCAAGGGCCAGAATTCAGGTCCTGTCGAAGTCGATGACGAAGGTGAGGCCGTTGCTGCCGCAGCCACTGCGTAAGGCATCACAATAATTGAGCAAGGCACGGAAACGCGGTTTTCGTGCCTTTTTTTATGCTAGTTTAGTGCAAGGAGTGATTATGAGCGGTCAGGCCATTATTTGGGTAGCTTTGGGAGGCGCGCTCGGCGCGGTCGGGCGCTATCTGGTCGGATTATCCTTTAAAGCAGCCTCCGGCTTTCCTTGGGCGACGGTGAGCGTCAATATCCTTGGCTCTTTGTTGATGGGGCTGGTGGTTGGCTGGCTGTCCCGGCAAAATGGCGGCAGCGATGCGTTCCGCCTGTTCGTTGCGGTCGGTATTTTGGGCGGTTTCACAACTTTTTCGGCCTTTTCAATGGATTTGTTCACCTTGCTTGAAAGACGCGACATCGCCGCCGCCATACTTTATCTGGGCGGCTCGCTGCTCGGCGGCTTGGTAGCATTTATTATCGGCTTTATGGCGCTGAGGGCAGCGTAATGGCCGGTGTGCGACAAATAAAGATAAAGCCCGAAGATGACGGGCTGCGCCTCGACCGATGGTTTCGCAAGCACTTTCCGGCCCTCACACAAGGACGGCTAGAAAAACTACTACGCCTTGGCTTGGTGCGGGTTGAGGGCAAGCGCGTGAAGGCTGCGGCGCGTGTCAATAGCGGTCAAATCATTCGCGTGCCGCCGGAAGTGCCGCCGCAGGGGGCCAAGAAGTCAGAACGTCCCGTGCAAGTGGCCGGTAGTCTAGTTGACCAGCTCCGCGCGGCCATTATTCATAAAGACAAAGATGTCATAGTGCTCAATAAGCCGTCCGGTTTGGCCGTGCAGGGCGGCAGTAAGACGAATACGCATATTGATGGTGCACTGCCGGGGCTGCAATTTGATGAATCCGAACCGCCGCGTCTGGTGCATCGGCTCGACCGCGACACATCGGGAGTGTTGCTGCTGGCGCGAAATCGCAAGGCGGCACAGTTTTTGACCCGCCAATTTGCCGATCGCGAGACAGAAAAAATTTACTGGGCTTTAGCATATGGGGTGCCGCGACCGCCACGCGGTCACATCCTTGTGCCACTCGCCAAGCGCGCTGCCGCTGATGGTGGGGAGCGCGTCAGACCGGTTGAAAAGGACGACCCTGACGCAATGAAGGCGCATACTGATTATATGGAAATTGCCCGTGTCGGGCAGCGTTTCTCGTGGTTGGCATTCCGCCCGATAACCGGACGGACCCATCAGATACGTGCACATGCAGCAGCGATAGGACACCCTTTGGTCGGCGATGGCAAGTATCGGGTCGAGAATGAAAATGAAGAATATGGCGGAATCCTGCCAAAAAAACTTCACTTGCACGCCCGAATGATTAAGATGCGACATCCGTCGGGCGGTAACTTGACGTGTCGCGCGCCATTGGCTGACCACATGGCTGCAACATGGGATATGCTTAGTTTTGACAGTGAAGATGGCGATATCGGGTTTGATGAGGTTTAGGAAATGAGACTGATAGTCTTTGATTGCGACGGTACCTTGGTGGATAGCCAGCAGACCATCATCACTGCCACTGAGGCGGCGTTGGGGTCCCATGCTTTCGCCGCGCCCAACCGACGCGACATTCTCTATGCGGTCGGCCTCCCGGTTGATATTGCTATGCGCCGCCACGCGCCCGAGGCCACAGATGACCAGATTATCAATATGCTGGATGTCTATCGCGAGACTTATCAGCAATTGGTGAAGCAAGATGATCGCGGGCAGGTAATGTTTCCCGGTATGTACGAGCAGATTGCCAAGCTCGGCGGTATGGATGACACTCTGCTTGGTATCATTACAATGAAATCGCGCCGCGGCTTGGAGCGTGTCGTTGATGCTTATGACATTCGCAAATATTTTCAGGTGCTGAAAAGTGCCGATGATGGGCCCGGCAAGCCTAATCCTGACTTGATGCTTAACGCGATAGCGGAAACAGGCGTCACTGCTGAGCAGGCGCTGATGGTCGGCGATACCGGTTTTGATATTATGATGGCGAAAGCGGCAGGCACGCGCGCACTTGGAGTCGCCTGGGGCTACCAGACCATTGACGAGCTTGAAGATTCGGGCGCCGACGCCATTGCTGAAACGCCGGAAGAATTGAACGATTTATTGAGTGCTTTTCAGCCCTCTTAAAATTTATGGCAAAGCGGTTTTATGCAAATGTATTGGTCAAAGCGCGCGAAGGCGCTTTTGTTGTCATGTTGGACGCGCATGAGTTGAAGACACCGGCCAAAAAGCCGCTTCATCTGCCGAGTAAGGCGCTGGCCAAGCTGATTGCCGAGGAGTGGCAGGCGCAAGCAGATGAAATCGACCCCAATAGCATGCCCTATATGCGCTTGGTCTCAACAGCGCTGGATCGCGTGGCCGAAAACACTGCAGAAACGGCAAAGGATTTTGCAGCTTATGTGATGTCGGATTTGCTGTGTTATCGCGCTGAACACCCGCAAAAATTGGTTCAAAAACAGGCGGATAGCTGGGATCCGGTTTTGCAATGGGCGAAATCGCGATTTGATGTGTCGCTGGCCGTTACGACAGGTATTTTGCCGGTTGAGCAACCACAAGAAAACCATGCCCGATTTGCAGCGGCGGCGGGGGAAGAGCCTTTCCGTCTTACCGCTTTGGCCCATTTGGCAGCGCTTCTCGGCTCTGCCATACTGGCTTTGGCGCTTGATGAGGGCTATATTTCTGCGCGCCAAGCTTATGAGTTGGCTTTTCTTGACGATTTGTATCAAATGGAAGACTGGGGCGTGGATGAAGAGGCGCAAGCGCGGCTCGACAAGATAGAACTGGAAATAGCCACCGTAGCAGGGTATTTATCAGCCCTGTAGTCACGTTGGGAGGAAGAACGTGCGGGATATTGTCGAAGAATTGGAAGAGCGCCGCCGCATTGCCCGTTTGGGCGGTGGTGAGAAACGCATTGAGGCGCAGCACGGTCGCGGAAAGCTGACCGCGCGCGAACGCCTTAACTTGTTGCTTGACCCTGACAGTTTCGAAGAAATTGACATGTTTGTTGAGCACGATTGCCAAGAATTCGGCATGCAAGACAATAAAGTGCCCGGCGATGGCGTGGTTACCGGTTGGGGCACGGTCAATGGTCGCCCGATTTATGTTTTCGCTAAAGATTTCACCGTATTTGGCGGTTCTTTGTCGCGCTCCCATTCCAAGAAAATCAACAAAGTGCAGGACATGGCGTTGCGCAATGGCGTGCCAATTGTCGGCATTCTCGATGCCGGTGGTGCGCGCATTCAAGAGGGCGTTGATGCGCTCGGAGGCTATGCCGAAGTGTTCCAGCGCAACACATTGGCCTCAGGTGTAATTCCACAAATCACCATGATTATGGGCCCTTGCGCCGGTGGTGATGTGTATTCACCGGCGCTTACCGATTTCATCTTTATGGTGCGTAACACGTCATACATGTTTGTCACGGGCCCCGATGTCGTGAAAACCGTGACCAATGAAGAAGTGACGGCGGAAGAGCTAGGCGGTGCGAAAGTGCATACCAGCAAATCATCGGTTGCGGATGGCGCCTATGACAATGATGTTGAAGCGCTGACTGACCTGCGCCGCTTGATTGACTTTTTGCCCTTATCGAACCGCACCGGTGTGCCGGAGCGACCGACGTTTGATGTGCGCGACCGCGTTGAACATTCGCTCGACACACTCATTCCCGACAATCCGAACATGCCTTATGACATGATGGAATTGGTGCAAAAAGTCGTCGATGAGGGCGATTTTTTTGAAATCCAAAAAGATTTTGCCAAAAACATCATTACCGGTTTCGGGCGCATTGAAGGTAAGCCTGTTGGCTTTGTCGCCAATCAGCCGATGACTTTGGCCGGTGTGTTGGATAGCGATGCCAGCCGCAAGGCCGCGCGTTTTGTGCGGTTCTGCGATTGCTTTGATGTGCCAATTGTAACCTTTGTTGATGTGCCGGGCTTTTTGCCGGGTACGAGCCAAGAATATGGGGGGCTGATTAAGCACGGTGCGAAACTGCTCTTCGCTTATGCTGAGGCGACCGTGCCGAAAGTTACACTGATTACGCGTAAAGCCTATGGCGGTGCCTATGATGTGATGGCGTCAAAGCATTTGCGCGGTGATTTCAACTATGCCTGGCCAACAGCTGAGATTGCCGTCATGGGGGCGAAAGGGGCGGTGGAAATCATCTTTCGCAATTCGACCGAAGAAGAAATTTTGGCGCAAACAGCACAATATGAAGAACGCTTTTTGAACCCGTTTGTTGCGGCTGAGCGAGGCTATATTGATGAGGTTATTCAACCGCATAATACACGTCGCCGCGTGGCGCGCGCATTGGCACTTTTGTCGTCCAAGAAGCTCGATAATCCGTGGAAAAAACACGATAATATTCCCCTGTAAGCCATGCCTATATTTGATAAAATCTTGATTGCAAACCGTGGCGAAATCGCTTGCCGAGTAATTAAATCGGCGCGTGCTATGGGTATTAAAACCGTCGCTGTCTACTCTGATGCCGATGCGCTGGCGCTGCATGTGCGCGAAGCTGATGAAGCGGTGCATATTGGTGGCGCTCCGGCGGCTGAAAGCTATTTGGTGATTGATAAGATTCTCGATGCCATTAAACAGACCGGTGCACAAGCTGTGCATCCTGGCTACGGTTTCTTGTCAGAAAACAAAGCTTTTGCCGAAGCGTTGGAAAAAGCAGGTGTCGCCTTTATCGGTCCACCTGCTGGTGCCATTGAGGCAATGGGCGATAAAATCACTTCCAAGAAATTAGCGGCAGAAGCCGGTGTCTCGACCGTGCCGGGCCATATGGGGCTGATTGAAGACGCTGATGAAGCTATCAAAATTGCAAATCAAATCGGCTATCCGGTTATGATTAAGGCGTCAGCCGGTGGCGGCGGCAAAGGCATGCGAATTGCGTGGAATGATGATGAGGCGCGGGAGGGCTTTCAATCATCGAAAAACGAGGCGGCGGCCAGCTTCGGCGATGATCGCATTTTTATTGAGAAATTCGTCACCCAACCGCGCCATATTGAGATTCAAATTCTCGGCGACAAGCACGGCAATGTGATTTATTTGGGTGAGCGTGAATGTTCCATTCAATGGCGCAACCAAAAGGTCCTTGAAGAAGCGCCGAGTCCGTTTCTCGATGCCAAAACACGCAAAGCCATGGGAGAGCAATCCGTCGCGCTGGCCAAAGCGGTGGACTATTGCTCCGCTGGCACAGTGGAATTTATCGTCGATGGTGATAAAAACTTTTACTTCCTTGAGATGAATACGCGCTTGCAGGTCGAGCATCCAGTTACCGAATTGATTACCGGCATTGATTTGGTCGAAGAAATGATAAAAGTCGCGGCTGGTGAAGAGCTGACCATTAGACAAAAAGACGTGAAGCTGACCGGCTGGGCAATGGAAAGCCGCATTTATGCTGAAGACCCGTATCGCGGATTTTTGCCTTCGACAGGCCGCCTGACACGATATCGTCCTCCTGTTGAGCGACAAGTAGACGGCATTACTGTACGGAATGATACGGGCGTTTATGAGGGTGGCGAAATATCGCTATTCTATGACCCGATGATTGCCAAGCTGGTGACGCATGGACCGGATCGCCTCGCTGCAATTGATGCGATGGCTGATGCGCTCGATAATTTTCGCATCGATGGCATTCGCCATAATATTGATTTTTGCGGTGCGCTAATGCAGCACAAACGCTTTCGCGACGGCGCGCTGACCACGGCCTTTATTGCTGAAGAATATCCGGACGGCTTTGAAGGTGCGCCACTCGACAGCGCGCGCACTGAAGAATTGGCGGTTATCGGCTTCACGATGTCGCAAATGTTGCAAATGCGCGCGACGGAAAGCTCCCAAGTGTTGGATGGTCATCAATATACGCCTGATGTCGAACAGGCCGTGCAGATCGGTGATTTGGTGTTCACCGCCAGCAAATCGGCACGGGGCGTTGTGCTAAACGGTGTCGATATAGAGGTTGAGAGCGATTGGTTGCCCGGTGATTTATTTTTCTTCGGTGCAGTTAATGGCAGGGCCATCAGCCTTTCGGTCGACCGCCATGTTGAGGGTTTCACCCTTACCGGTCGCGGCGCGGCAGTGAAGGTCTATGTCCGGCGGTTGGCGGCACAGAACCTCATGGCCTATATGCCTGAAAAAGCCGACGGTACCAGCGATAGAGAACTGATTTGTCCAATGCCCGGCGTGGTTGTCTCGGTTGCCGTGGAAGCGGGCCAATCGGTGAAAGCGGGTGAGCCTTTGGCCGTTGTCGAGGCAATGAAAATGGAAAATATTTTGCGTGCCGAAAAAGACCTAATCGTCAAAAAAGTATTATGCGCTGCTGGTGACAAACTAGCAGTTGACGATGTTATGGTCGAATTTAAATAGCCATTTGCGTTAGCTCTTTTATTTCTCATAGGCTCTAGTGGCCAAAGAAAAAAAAGGAGGAGGTAATCATGGAAGAAAATAGCAAAAAAACTAGATGGGCCGAAAAAGTGGTCAGTCGCCACGGAAGCAAGCGTCGAAATTATCAACCAATGCCTTATCAAGCTCTGTCATGCTGATGGGGTAGCCCAAATCGACTATACTGGTAACACTTTGGTCGCTAATGCCGCATGGAACAATGCCGCTGAAGTGCTCTAGCTCCGGCTCAACGTTGATGGAAATGCCGTGAAAACTAACCCAGCGACGGATGCGCAAACCGATGGCGGCAATTTTATCTTCGCGGGCGTTGCCTTTATCAGGGCGCGGCACCCATACGCCAATACGCCCAGGGGTGATATGCGCTTTGATGTTAAAGTCACCGAGGGTTTGGATAATCCAGTTTTCAGCTTGCCGCACAAAGCAGCGCACATCGCGCCCGCGCTTCCGTAAATCAAGCATCAGATAGACGACCCGCTGGCCCGGGCCGTGATAGGTATATTCGCCGCCGCGTTTGGTCTCGTAGACTGGAAAACGGTCGTGACGCAGCAAATCAGTTGGATTGGCGCTGGTGCCCGCCGTATAAAGCGGCGGATGCTCCAAAAACCACAGACACTCCGTGGCCTTGTCGGCAACAATATCGGCGACGCGGTTTTCCATAAAGGTGACCGCATCGGGATAGGCAACCAGTTTGTCGCTGAAAATAAGTTCGGGCATTTGGCTCATAAATCAGTCATATCATTGATGTGCTGCCAGATTAAAACAAAATTAATTGTAAAATATAATTAATCACATAAAATTATTGATAAATAGGACGGAATAGCCCATATAGTTCTTGAGGAGACGCATTATGCTGCCGATTGTTGTTGATGTCAGCGAATTGACCGTTGCCATTATTGGTAGCGGCCCGCAAGCGGTCCGCCGCCTGGAAATGGTCGACGCGGCAGGAGCGGAGTTCGTGCGCGTCTATGCCGAAGACGCGGCAGAAGCAATGCGCGCGCTCGCTGGTGACCGGCTGATTGAAAGCTGGCCAAACCAAGACGAGTTGGACGCTTGCCATATTGTCTATATCGCCGATCTTGACGATGCTCTGCAAGAGCGCTTAACGGCTGAGGCGCGCGCGGTCAAAACGCTGGTCAATGTCGAAGACGTAAAGCCGCTGTGTGACTTTCACGTGCCGGCCATTGTACGGCGCGGTGATATGTTGCTGACCGCATCAACCGGCGGCAAATCGCCGGGTTTGGCGCGTCGTTTGAAAGCGAAACTTGAAGAACAATATCCCGAAAGCTGGGCCGCGCGGCTCGATGAATTGTCAGCACTGCGCGAAGGTTGGCGCGATGAAGGGGCGGAATTCAAAAGCCTGATTGATCGCAGCAATCAAGTAATTGATGAAAAAGGCTGGCTGGCATGAATAATTTGGCTATGCATAAAGAGGATGAGCCGTTTCTGGCAGATTTGAACGCGATTTATGAAACCATGAGCGCGCAGGAAATTTTACGCCATGCAATTAAAGAGCAATTTGTCGACCGCATCACCATTGTGTCGTCTTTCGGCGCGGAGTCGGTGATTTTGCTGCATATGATTACCGAAATTGATCCGACCGTGCCGGTTATTATGCTCAACACAGGCAAGCTGTTCGGCGAAACGCTGCGCTATCGCGACCGCTTGCAAGAGCGCCTTGGCCTGATGGATGTGCGTGTCGTGTCGCCCGACCCGCGTGAGCTGGCGACGGAAGATGCCAAAGGCGGACTGTGGCAGCGCGATACCGACGCCTGCTGCGACTTGCGCAAAGTGCGCCCGCAAGCCCGAGCTGTTGCGCCTTTCGATGCGCTGATTACCGGCCGTAAACGCTTTCAAACCGGCAAGCGGGCGCAGATGCAAATCATCGAAAAAGATACGGACGGTCGCTATAAAATCAATCCGCTGGCCAATTGGGATCTCGACCAGCTGAAAGCTTTTATTGAAGCGCATAATCTGCCGCGCCACCCGCTAGTCAAAGACGGCTATTTGTCTATTGGTTGCATGCCATGCACCAATCGCGTGGAAGAGGGCGGCGACTATCGGTCAGGCCGCTGGGCCGACAGCGATAAAGATGAATGCGGCATCCACCTGAATATCGATGGCGACGGCATTTAGCTTGCTATCGAGCTTGTTCAGCTGCGATTATTTTGCTAGCTAACAATCCTACCTCGAAGGGTCTTAAGAGTGCGACCGTGGCGGAATTGGTAGACGCGCAGCGTTGAGGTCGCTGTGGGGTAACACCCGTGGAAGTTCGAGTCTTCTCGGTCGCACCATTACTTCTTAAAAGCCCCATTTAACCCTTTGTAATTAAAGCGAAAAAGAGCTTTGAGATTATAAGGGGTAGACCACATGGTAGACCATTTACCGTGAGCGCATTGGGTTGAGGAAGGTACCCAATCGGACACGACAGCTATGCGAGTGAGCAGGATCTGCTGCAACACAAAGCGTTCGACGGGCACTCAGATCTTTATCATCGCCACGAGGAATACGATGATCATCTCAGTTATGGCGGTCATCACAGGCACGATTAGAAAGCCGAATATCCTCAGACCTGTAGCATACCTATATATTAATATTTAATATCTTCTCTCTCAGGCGCTGAGTGTCAGCATGGGCATATCTAAGCAGCATACTCGTTGTTTTGTGTCCGCTGATGGAGGCTACCCAACATTAGGGATAGGCAATTCAAACCTCTGAAACCTCTCCCTAAACGAATGAAACATTCCGCAATAATATTTCACTTCGGTAGAAAAAGAATTTTGCTAGCCTTTGAATATAAAACTTTAAGGGAGATGATTATGAAAAAGTTTGCAATTTTATCGATAGCTTCGCTGATGACGCTATCACTAGCTCATGCCGAGCAGCCAACCCAGTACTTTGCGATTGGGTACAAAATGATGACCCTCGATGGCGGTGGCGAAGATTTGGACCTAACTGGGACTCAGCTTACCTATGGCCAGCGTATTAATGAAAAATTCGTTCTCGAAGGTAACATGGTTACCTATCTAGATGCTGATGTCCTTGAGGTTACCTCGCTCGATTTAAGCGCTCTTTATTATCCGCTCAACAATCAGTTCCACGTGCGCTTGGGCATGTCAGATGGCGAAATCGAGCTTCAGGGCCTTAGCGCAGATGAAAGCTCGGAACTTTTGGGTGTAGGTTACTCTTGGCTGGTAGGCTCTTCCTCTGGCGTGAGGTTAGAATATACAACAGCCAGCTATGATGACCTTGACGCAGACGGCTTCACACTTTCTGTTGCTGCAAGGTTCTAACTTCTAATTGAATTTGAAACTTCTGGGGCGCTCTCAAGGGAGCGCCCCAATTTTATGTGAAACCATTTGGGTTCATCACCATCCCAACGCCCGCCAAGTGACTTACATTCGTCCTTTTCTTGAAACGGACATTTGAGGTAAACGCGATCTT
>PBLK01000020.1 GCA_002721725.1 Rhodobiaceae bacterium | reverse complement strand
TGCGACAGATCGATTTTATGATAAGCGCGCTCCGCCAACTTATCTGCCACCGTGCCTTTTTCACCAGGCAGAAAACTGGCGCGAATACGGTAGGCGATTTCACCGAGGCGCAAATCGAGACTCGCCGGTTGTATTTGGTCATCCAGCACCCCGCCCGACGCCCAGATTTGCTTTTCACGCATCATATTTTGAATGCCATGCGCAGGCAAAATGCCAACTGCGTGGGTTTGGCCCATAGCCGTGACTGGTTCTTGGCCACCCTCTTCGGGAAACAGTGCCCCAGTTTCTGCCGCTTCGCTCATGACCGAGCCGCCTGCAAGGCAGTATAACGAATCTCAAACATGGGGCGAGTTTACGCGCAAATTATCATCATGTCTTGACGTAATGTCTTGACGGGATGCGCATTTTTCGACATGTTCGGCCCAATTGAGGTGATTTGAGCCGGCTGGCTTGCGGCCTCGTTAAATAAACAGCTAAAACTGCCGGATGGAACCGGCCCTATGGTCGGTTTTTTTATGCCGGCGTATTAAAGGTCACGCAGGAGAATATTATGACCGAGACAAAAAACTGGCAGGCGCAGACGCGCATGGTGCATGAAGGACAGGATCGTTCGCCCTTTGGCGAAACGGCAGAAGCGCTTTATCTCACATCGGGCTATGTCTATGATAGTGCCGAGCAAGCCGAAGCGCGCTTTAAGGAAGAAGAAGACGGCTATATTTATTCGCGCTTCGGAAATCCGACCGTGCGCGCTTTTGAAGAGCGCATGATGGCTTTGGAAGGAGCGCAAGATGCGCGCGCCACGGCCACCGGCATGGCGGCTGTGACGGCCTGCATGATGAGCCAATTGCAAGCGGGCGACCATATTGTCGCGGCGCGCGCATTATTCGGCTCATGCCGCTACGTGGTGGAAACATTAATGCCGCGCTTTGGCGTCGCCTGCACATTGGTGGACGGACGCGACCTTGACGCTTGGAAAACCGCTTTGCGGCCCGAAACCAAAGTGTTGTTTTTGGAAACCCCATCCAATCCGGTATTGGAAATCATCGATATTCAGGCAGTTGCTAATATTGCACATAATCATGGCGCGCGGCTGGTCGTCGATAATGTCTTTGCCACACCGGTCTTGCAAAAGCCGATGGCTTTGGGTGCTGATATCACGATTTATTCGGCAACCAAACATATTGACGGGCAAGGGCGGTGCCTTGGCGGCATTATTTTGGGCGATAGCGATTATATTAAAAACCAATTGGCCAATTTCATTCGTCAAACTGGCCCCAGTCTGGCGCCGTTTAATGCTTGGGTCATGCTGAAAGCGCTGGAGACGTTGCATTTGCGGGTAGAGCGCCATTGCGACAATGCCGAAAAATTGACCGACATGCTGGTCGCGCATGATAAAATCGAACGGGTTTATTATCCCGGTCATCACAGCCATCCGCAATTTGAGCTGGCGCAAAAGCAAATGACGCGCGGCTCCAATCTGATTGCGTTTGACGTGAAAGGCGGCAAGGCTAACGCTTTTGTATTGGCCAATAGCCTCGAGATTGCGCATATTTCCAATAATCTCGGCGATGCCAAAACCCTCATCACCCATCCGGCGACGACCACCCATGCCAAGCTGAGTGATGCGGCGAAAGCCGAACTGGCCATTCAAGACGGCACATTGCGCTTATCGGTCGGGCTTGAGGATGCAGCCGATTTGCTTGACGATTTCGAACGCGCATTAGCGAAATTGGCATAGGGTTTCGAACTGGGGTATCGTTCGCTATATGCAACAAGCCATCACCCGTAATATTGCGGTTTCGGTAGAGACCCGTTTTCTGGAAGGCGATAGCGACCCGGATGAACAATATTTCGTTTGGGCCTATCGCATCACCATTGAAAATCACGGCGATGAGACGGTGCAATTATTGACCCGCCATTGGCAAATTACCGACTCACAGGGACGCCTTAAGGAAGTGCGCGGCGACGGCGTGGTCGGCGAACAACCCGTGCTCGAGCCAGGCGGTCATTTTACCTATTCTTCCGGAACGCCCTTATCAACCGCCTCAGGCTTTATGCGCGGCAGTTATGGTATGCAGACCCAAGCCGGTGAAAATTTTGATATTGAGGTGCCGGCTTTTTCGCTGGACAGCCCGCATGAAAGCGGGAACATAAATTGAGTGATGAGCGATAATCGCACCATATTTTTCATTATCGGCCTGCTTTTGGGCGCGGTCGCAGGCGGCATGTTATTGCCGGCCATGGCCGATGCCACAATCGGTCATAGAGATTGGCAGGTCTTTGTCACCAGCGCTCTGGTCACCGGCTTTATCGCCGGCGCGTTAATATTAACCAATCGCGGAAAATTGCCGCCGCTTTCGGTCAAACAAGCTTTCACCCTAACCAGCCTGTCATGGCTTGCCCTGACCGGTTTTGCTGCACTGCCTTTCGCTTTCGGCGAATTGGATATGAGCTATACGGATGCGTTTTTTGAGGCCATGTCGGGACTGACGACGACCGGCGCTACCGTGATTACCAATCTCGACAACGCCCCGCCCGGCATTCTTTTATGGCGTGCGCTTTTGCAATGGTTTGGCGGCATCGGCATTATCGTTATGGCGATTTCCGTGCTGCCCATGCTGAATATTGGCGGCATGCAATTATTCCGTCTTGAAAGCTCCGACACGTCAGAAAAAATTCTGCCGCGCACGGCGCAAATTGCCGGCTCCATCATGCGTCTCTATTTCAGCATTACTTTGGCATGTGTGTTATGCTATTTGGCCGCTGGCATGAATATGTTTGACGCTGTTGCCCATGCCATGACAACCATTGCTACGGGTGGGTTCTCAACCCGCAATGACAGTTTCGCAGCCTTTGGCGCGCCGGTCGCAATGGTGGCGATATTCTTCATGCTAGTCTCTGCCGTACCCTTTGTCGCCTACTTGCAATTGGTCAATCGCAAATTTGACAAATTTGTCCGCGATGAACAAATCCGCACTTTCTTTTTTCTTGCCCTCATCGCCACCTTTACTATGTGGCTTTATCAAATTCTTAAAATTGACCAAGAGCCTGTTCAAGCGCTTTTATCCGCCGCCTTTAACATCACATCCATTCTTACCGGAACCGGCTATGTGACCACAGATTACGGGTCTTGGGGGCCGTTTGCGGTGGCGCTATTTTTTATTTTAACGTTTATCGGCGGTTGCGCTGGTTCAACCGCATGCGGACTGAAAATTTTTCGCATGCAAGTCACTGTTAAGGCAGGTTGGCGCTATATCCGACAATTGACGCGCCCAAACGGGGTTTTCGTCATTCGTTATAATGGACGCTTGCTAGGTGACGATGTCGCTAATTCAGTGGTCGCTTTTGTGTTGATTTTCATTTTGTCATTCGCTGCTATTGCCATCGTATTAAGCCTGATGGGGCTCGACCCGCTTACCGCACTATCCGCCTCAGCCGCTGCAATCGCGAATGTCGGGCCAGGCTTGGGCTCCGAAATAGGCCCGTCTGGCACTTATGCCGGATTGCCGACACAAGCCAAATGGATACTTTCTTTTGGTATGTTGTTGGGACGTCTGGAATTTTTAACTGTGTTGGTTTTATTCGCGCCCAGCTTCTGGCGTCGCTGACGGTTGATAGCTTACCTGCTCTTGACGGCTGCCAACGCGACTAAAAAATCGCCGCATATCTTCTTGAATACCGAGCACGCTAGGCACTAAAAACAAAACAATCAGGCTGGCAAAGCCTAGCCCCCAGGCAATTGTGATAACCATGGGCAACAAGAATTGCGCCTGCACGCTAGTTTCGAATAAGAGTGGGGCCAGTCCCAACACCGTGGTCAATGATGTAAGGGTAACGGCGCGCAAACGGTCGCAAATGCCATTGATCACCGCAGAACGCAAATCCTCACCCTCGCTCTGCCGTTGATCAATGCGGCTGATGAGAATAATTGAATTATTGACCAATATACCCGACAAACCAAGCAGACCGACAAGGCTCAAAAAGGTTAGATCAAAGCCCTGCATGTAATGCCCCATCACCATCCCGATGAGGCCGAAGGGAATGACCGACATAATGATAATCGGGCGTGAGTAACTGGCAAAAACAAAAGCCAAAATAATGTAAATTAAGGACAAGCCAACCACAGCGCCGACCCGCAAGCCGCCCATGGTTTCGGCTTGCTCTTGATTGCGTCCGCCAAAGCTGAAGCTGATATTATATTTCGCTGCAACTTGCGGCAGCGTCGTTAAGGCCATATCTTGAAGAACATCATTTGGATCGCCGGCATCATCGTCATAATCGGCAATCACCGAGACCGCCACCTGTCCATCTGTGCGGCGCACAGATGAAAAACCGGGCTTCTCAATAATGTCCACCACCGCCGTCAGCGGTACATAGCGCGGCGCCCCATTCGCCGTCATACTTCCCGGCACCGGTAGGTCAATATCAGCGAGCTGTTTCGGACTTGAACCGTCGCGTGGCTGCAAGACACGCAGGGTAACTTCCTCATCGCCGCGCGCAAAACGTTTGGCAATTGCGCCCTCCAAATTGGCACGTGTGAGAGTGCCCACCATTGCATTGGTAAAGCCCAAAGCCGTTCCATGTCGGTTCACTTCGAGCAGCAATTCCTGCTTATTGTAGAATAAGTCGTCACGAGCCCGCGAAATACCGGCATAATCTTCCAGCTTCTGGCGCACTTCCAAAGCGGCTTTTTTTAGCGTCTCTGGGTCAGCATTCTGTAGACGAATATCAATATCGCGCCCGGGCGGACCTCCGCGTTGTTCGCGAATATATACATAGCGCAGGCCCGCAATATCGGGAACTAATTCTTCCCATTTTTTGACAATGTCTCTGGTGCGAATGCTGCGCGCCTCGCTGGCCGTTAGTTCGGCAGTGATTACGGCCCGCTCTTCTCCGGTAGTTGTACCGGTTGTACCGACTTGTGTGAACATCACTGAAATCAATTTTTCCTCAGCCTCGGGACCAGCTGCGGCAAGCAACTTGGCCTCAGCGTCATAAAGCGCTTTTTCAACGAGTTTTGTGCCTTGATGCGTTTCGGCGCGTTTAGTGCCTGGCTGGAAGAATACATACGCATTCACCACCTCACCCTCGGGCGATGGAAAAAACCGGAACGGCACGCGCCCGCCGGCCAATAGGCCGACACAAATAATCAGAACGGCCAGGCCAACCGCTGCCGTGGTGTAGCGGTTGTCATAGACCGAGGTGACAAAACGTTTGAAACGATTGTCTCGGAAATTCTCGAAGCGCTGAAGAAACACCTTACGAATACCGCGACGTTTTTTTCTCGGCTTTTTCAGCGCGTGGCTCAAATGGCCGGGCAGGACGAAGAAACACTCAATTAGACTTGCCACTAAAACACTAAACAATACTAACGGAATAGCACGTACAAATTGTCCCATCACCCCAGTAATCAGAAGCATCGGTATAAACGCAGCCAAAGTAGTAAGCGCAGCGGCAGTAATCGGCATCATCATGCTTAGCGCCCCGCCCTCAGCGGCGGTTTCCGCATCCTCTCCGCGCTCGGTCAATGTTGCCGAGTGCTCACCGACTACAATGGCATCATCGACAATAATGCCAATCGTCATGATCAGGGCGAAAAGCGACAACATATTGATTGTCATGTCGAGATAATACATGACCCCAAAAGTTGCCATTAGCGACGCAGGAATGCCAGCCGCCACCCAAAAGGCTATGCGCCCATTTAAAAACAGAAACAAAATGCATAAAACCAGCCCCATGCCACCTAAGCCATTGACTAATAGAACATTAATGCGCTGGCGAATTTTATCGGCATTAACATCAAAAATTTCAACTTTCAATGTCGGCGGCAAAGAGGGCAAGGTCTCATCAATGTAGGCGCGCACAGCATCGGTCATTTCCAATGCATCGCCGTTTTTCGTCCGTTGCATAGTAAGACGAATGGCGCGCTCGCCATCTCTCCAGCCTTCTGCTGCATTGGCGTCAAATGTGTCGTAAACGCGGGCCACATCACCGACTTTTATCTGCCGTCCATCTGCTGTGCTGCGCAGGCTTATATCGCTCACATCAGCTGCCGTTTGCGCCAGTCCGACCGCTCGCACTTGCCGCTCTACCTCACCTCGCAAAATACCGCCGGGTATATCAAGCGAAGAACTGGCCAACTTGTCGGCAATGTCTTGCGCCGTCATATCATAGCGACGCAATTGCGCGGCCTGTGCCTCGACCCAAATTTCTTCGTCGCGAAATCCGCTCATCACGACTTTATCAATACCCGCATTCAGCAAGCCATCCCGCAATTGCTTGGCGTAGGCGCGCAAAGCGCGTTCCTCAAATGGGCCGGAAAGCAGGACAGAGACCACTGGCTCAAAAAAGGTGGTCTGCGAAATAATTGGTTTTTCCGCATCCTTAGGCAATGTGATTATAGCGTTAACTGCGGCTTCGACATCACCGACGGCTTTTTGGATATCGACCTCAGGGTAAAACTCAACCGAAATAGCCGCGAAACCAGTGCGCGAGATAGATTTAAATTCCTTAACGCCATCAATAAAGCGAACCTCCGGTTGAATTGTGGCAACGATATTTTTATCAACATCCTGCGCCGTCGCGCCTGGCCAGGGCACATTAATATTGACGATTTTAATTTCAGTGGTTGGAAAAAACTGCGTGTTTAATCCCGAAAGGCCGAAAAAGCCGAACATGATCATCGAGATGAAAAGCAGATTGGCGGCATTTCGATGCCGCGAAAACATCTGGACAGTAGAACGCATGGGACTCATTTAAGGCCGCTCTACTACTTTCACGGCAACTCCGGGCGCCGCCTCATTAAAGCGCGTTACCAAGACCATGTCGCCGGCCTGCAAACCGCTACGCAGCAAAATTTGTGCCCCGTCATCGATAAAGTCATTGACCGTGCGCCTTACCAAACGGTTATTTTCAATAGTGAAAAGATTATTGCTGCCGTAAAGCGCATCTTTTTTAATGGCCATCACGTCGGGCACGGGCTGCGCCAATAATTCGACCGTGACGAAAGCCCCGCCGCGCAAATTGGAGGGCAATTTGCCGACGATACGGGCAAACACATCGACCCCGCGCGTGGCCTGGCTGATTTGCGCCCCAACCCGTTCAATCTCAGCGCTCAGTTCAATGCGCTCGCCGCCAATTTGCCAAACCACATTGACCGGCCGCCCGACAACCTCGCTATTGCGTTCCAAAAAGCGCCCATAATCAGCATCGGATAAATTGAACACGACATCAAAATTATCGCTGTCGAGCAAGGTGCCGACCTGATCATTGGGATTGAGCACACGCCCCTCGCGTGCATTTATATTAGCTAAATAGCCGCTAAACGGGGCGACCACTTTGGTATTGGCCAAATCACGCTTGGCTTTTTTCACCTGCACATGAATACGATCGACAACCGATTGCTGCTGCTCGGCGCGTGCTGCCTTAATCGTCACATCGGTGGTTTTGTCATCCAATGTCTTTTTCGAGACCGTGCCTTTTTTGAATAATTGCGCGGCCCGCGCTTTTTCTTGCTGCGCCAATTTGGCCGCCGCATTGCGCTCTTTCAGCACCGCTTTGGCACCCTTTAATTGGGCGCGCGCATCATCAAGCTGGTTCTCATAAGTAAATGGGTCAATTTCGAGCAGCACATCGCCCTTGGCAACACTCGCGCCATTTTCAAAAACCGCACTTGTGGCAATCACCTCGCCCGAGACAAGCGCACGCAAATTGACCTCTCGGCGGGCGCGCAATTCACCAAAAGCGCTTATGCGCGGTTGATAGGTCTGATAGGCGACCTTCTGCGCCGCCACAGACCATATAATTTCGCGGTTTTCAGCCGGCTTGGTTTCCGGCTTGGTGGCGACCAGCATGGAAAATATGAAAAAACCTGCCAGCAATACAAGCACCGGCATGGCCAGTTTGCTCAATCGCATGCCCTCTGATGGGCGCAATTTATTGGCTTGCACGCGCATCCGCTCTCCAAGATGTTTCAAAAACGCTTTCATACTGCCTCTAACGGCCTAACCGCCACTTACTTACTCAAAAATATAACGCTAAAACCCTATGAAACCAGTCTCTGCAAGAAATCCGAAAACGGCATTGTCTAATGGCGCTGGGCGAAGGCCTCGAATGGCTCAAAAAGGTAATTTTCATTACAAAATTCACAGCGCACTTCGACGTTTTCTTGTGATTGCATTTCTGCCTGGTCTTGATCCGACAAACCGGCCAGCATATTGAGCACGCGCTCGCGTGTGCACGGGCAGGCAAATTGCAAACCGCGTGGCTCAAACACCCGCACCCCATCTTCATGAAACAGGCGAAAGGCCAATTGCTCGCCGCTCACATCAGCGTCCAATAATTCGCTCGGTTCCGCGGTCGCCAATAAAATTGCCAGCCGGTTCCAATCATCATCAATATGGTCAGGGTCCCTTTCAGGCGGCGTTTCAATATCAACAATGCCACCCCTGGCCGCCATTTGTTGCACCACTATGCCACCGGCACGCCATTCGGTTCTGCCGCCGGGCAAAAGCAAGGGGGCGGCAGCCAATTTTATCGCCGTGCCGATTTGCTCGGAGCGGTCAAAATAACCAAGCGCCGCATCGGCCAAATTGGCGCCTTCCAGAGGCACAATACCCTGATAGCGTTCCATCTCGGCCCCTTGGTCGACAGTGAAGGCCATATGCCCTTTATCCCCCAGAAGCGATGTAAGATCGCCGTTTTCTCTCGACGCATCGGCCAGCCCGTCAGCGTCAAATTGCGCAAAGCCGCGCAGACCGCCAGCCCCTTCTTGCGGCGTGTAATCGGCCATCAGCATGGAAATCGGCCCGCTGCCCTGCAATTGCAAAATAAAGCGCCCGTCAAATTTCAGCATTGTGCCCAACATGGCGGCCAATACCAACGCCTCGCCCAAAAGCCGGTTGACCGCTTCGGGATAGTCATGACGCGATAAGACTTCTGAGGCCAAAGCGTTAAGCTTGACGACGCGGCCATTGACGTTTTGCCCTTCAATACGAAACGGTAAAGCATAATCGCTAGGCGCCGCCATTAGCCACGCCCCAAACAATGCAACATAATAGCTTTTTGCGCATGGGCGCGGTTTTCCGCCTCGTCAAACACCACCGAGCGCGGCCCGTCAATCACCTCCCCCGTCACTTCGCTGTCGCGATAAGCGGGCAGGCAATGCATGAAAATCGGGTCATCGCCCATATCCATCAAACTTTGCGTGACCTGATAAGGGCGGAAGGCTTGGGCGCGCGCTTCAGCCTCTTGCGGGTCATCGCTCATCGACACCCAGCAATCGGTAATCAACGCCGCTGCACCTTCCGCCGCCTCTTCGGCCGAGGCACAAACGGTAATTTTGGCGCCCTTATCGCACGCCATAGCAATTTCCGCTTCGGCAATGGAAAAATCAGGCGGGCAAGCCAAAGCCAGTTCGAAATCTACTTGCGCGGCAGCATGGACAAAAGACAAGGCGACATTATTGCCGTCGCCTAACCAAGCCAGTTTTTGCCCGGCGAGCGGGCCTTTTTGCTCTTCAAAAGTCATCAAATCAGCCACGATTTGGCACGGATGGCTATAGGCAGTGAGGCCGTTAATCACTGGCACTCGCGAATGCGCCGCCAACTCGCTCAGCGTCTCATGCGGGCCGGTGCGCAGCATGGCGATATCAGCAAAACGCGAAATGACCTGCGCCGTATCGGCGATCGATTCGCCGCGCCCCAATTGCATATCGCTTTGGTTCAAAATTACCGTTTGCCCGCCCAATTGGCGCATGCCCATATCGAAAGACAACCTTGTGCGGGTTGACGGTTTTTCAAACACCATTGCCAGCAAATATCCGTCCAAAGGCGCATCCCCATCAACCGCGCCCTTCGGCAATCCTCCGCGCGCAGCTTTTCGCGCAGCCGCCGCATCAAGTAATTGGCGCAATTGGCCATCGGCCAAATCGGTAAGGTCGAGAAAATGATTATGGTGGTCTGCCAAGCGCATAATTTATGCTCCCGCGCGTAATTTGGCGCAGGCTTTTTCCAAAGCTGCAATCGCCATGTCGATTTCTTCTTGCGTGACATTGAGCGGCGGTAAAATGCGCAGCACATTGTCACCGGCCCCGACAGTCAATAGGTTTTCATCGCGCAATGCGGCAACAACATCATTATTGGTGATTTTGCATTGCATGCCGATCATCAGGCCACGGCCTCGCAAATCGGCGAAAATATCGCCATTTTCGTCAAGCAGACGCGCCAGATTCTGTCGGAAATAAACCGCCCTATTTTGTACTTGCGCGAGAAAGCCGGCGCCCTCCACTTCTTGCAAAACCGCACTGCCGACGGCACAGGCCAGCGGATTGCCGCCATAGGTCGAGCCATGTGTGCCCGGCTGCATGGCGCTGCCGACGGCTTTTGTGGTTAAAACCGCACCGAGCGGAAAACCGCCGCCAATCCCTTTTGCAATGGCCATGACATCGGGCGTTACCCCGGCCCATTCATGGGCAAACAGTTTTCCGGTTCGGCCAATGCCGCATTGCACTTCATCAAAGCCGAGTAAAATGCCCTTTTCATCGCATAATGCGCGCAAAGCGCGCAAAAATTCGGTGCCGACATCGCGCACCCCGCCCTCGCCCTGTACCGGTTCAATGAGAATACCAGCTGTGGTCTCATCAATCAGCTCTTCAACCGCTTCTATGGTCAAATCGGGGCAATGAACAAAACCTTGCGCCACAGGGCCGAAGCCGTCGAGATAGGCGGGATTGCCAGCCGCCGCCAAAGCGGCCAGAGTGCGGCCATGAAAGGCCCCGTCAAAACCGATCAGCATGACTTTTTCGGGAGCGCCATGCGCCGCATGGTATTTGCGCATCGCCTTAATCATGCCTTCCGCCGCTTCCGCGCCGGAATTGCTGAAAAACACCAAATCAGCAAAGCTCGCTGCGCACAGACTGTCGGCCAATTTTTCCTGTTCAGGAATGTGGTAAAGATTGGAAACGTGCCAAAGTTTTTCCGATTGCGCCTGTAAGGCATCATTGAGCTTGGGATGCGCATGGCCCAGCGTATTGACCGCGACGCCGGAGCCGAAATCGAGATATTTCTCGCCCGTCTCGGTTTCCAGCCACGCGCCGTCACCACGCACAAACCGCAGATCAGCGCGGTTATAAGTCGGCATAATATGGCTGTCGCCAGCGCTCATGTTTCACTCCTCTCCGCTTCAAAAAACGGAATAGAAAAAGCCGCCATTCAGCGAAGGCGGCTTGCTGAGGATGAGTTTTACCCCAAAAGCGGGTTTTTTAGCAAGGGGTTAGCTTTTTAACCGCCAGCCTCGTGCTAGCACATATTGGCAGATAAACGAGGCCAGCAGCGTCAGCACCAGCAATAGCCCCGCGCCAAACAAGAGCGACCCCTCAGCATGGCCAGTCAGGGCATAGCGAAAACCGTCAATCATGTAAAAAAATGGATTATATTGGGTCACTTGATAAGCAAAGCCTGGCAATTGCGTGACCGAGTAAAACGTGCCCGACAAGAACGCCAATGGGGTGATGACAAAATTGGTAATGGTCGCCAAATGGTCAAATTTATCGGCCCAAATGCCGCCAATCAGGCCGATTTGTCCGAGCAAAAGCGATGCAATGGCGGCATAAAATAGCGCTACGGCAAAACTGTGCACGGCGAAATCAACAAAAAATGACATGGCGGTAAACGTGCCGAAGCCGACAAACAAGCCGCGCGTCAAACCGCCAAAAGTAATGCCGATATTCAGCTCCAATGGCGATAAAGGCGGCATTAGAAAATCCACCACATTGCCCTGCACCTTGGCGACCAACAGCGATGAAGAGCTATTTGCAAAAGCATTTTGCACAATCGACATCATAATCAGCCCGGGAGCGAGGAAATTGATAAACGGCACGCCGTTAATATCGGGGCGTAGACCTGCCAGAGCGAGTGAAAAAATTGCCAAAAACAGCAGAGTTGTGACAATCGGCGCCATTAAGGTCTGCATCCACACTTTGGTAAAGCGGCGCACTTCCTTGAGATATAGCGTCCATAAGCCGAGCCAGTTAAAGCGGCCGAATTGGCGCACCCCGATGCCCGGATAATCACCGCTTACGGCGTCTGATTCGCTGATTTTCGACCGAAAAGATGAACCTGCGTGCCCCATGGCGGAGACAATAGGCCAAATATCTCAAGGTTCAAGGCAAATTTGTCGCCTTCATTGATTCGATTCATGTGGATAAGCGCGAATCAGGCTTTCCCATCAGCCACTACATTTAGTAAAAAATAAGTGTAAGGCCACTAAATGTGGTGGTCAAAAAACCGAATTTGGAGGGCGAACGCCATGGCATGGACTGACGAACGGGTAGAAATGCTGAAACAATTATGGACGGATGGGCTGTCGGCCAGTCAAATCGCTCGCAAAATGGGCGGTGTAACACGCAATGCGGTTATCGGTAAGGTGCACCGCCTTGGTTTGTCGGGCCGCGCCACGCCGGCCCGTGTCTCAACCGCGCGCATTTCAGCCGGGTCAAGCCGCGCCCAGCCCTCAACGCCGTCACTGTCAGGCAGCGCGCGCTTTCGCGCCAGCGAACTTGACGATATTAAAGACCAAGTGGTTCCCGAGCCGATCTTGAGCCCGGAAGAACGCGCCAGTGTGCTGCATTTGACCGAACATACCTGTAAATGGCCGATTGGTGACCCGGGAACGACGGATTTCCATTTCTGTGGCGCACGCGCCAAAAATGGCAGCCCCTATTGCACCACCCATGCGGCGCAAGCCTATCAACCTCTGGAGCGCCGACGTAAGAAAAAAGCGGCACGCTAACACTGCCGCCTTTCAAGCCCCGCCAGAGTATTAAATCGGGCGGGGCTTTTTACTGGCTTTTTATCGGCGCCTCGGCAAAAATACGGCCCCTGGGAGGAGTTTCATGCGTCACTTTAAAGATACAATATGCGTCATCACCGGTGCCGGCAGCGGTATCGGCGCGGCCTGCGCACAGGCCATGGCGCGCGAGGGGGCCCTTATCATCGGCACAGATTTGCGCCAAGACATGCTGGCCGAGACCAAGGTGCGCATTGAGGCGGCTGGTGGCGCTATGGAAAATTTCATGGTCGATGTCGCCGACCGCGATGCCATGTTTGACTTGGCGGCGACGGTCGAGAAGCAATATGGCCCGGCCGATTTGATTTTAAACAATGCCGGCGTGGCTTTTGGCGCACCGGTGGCAGAAATGCAAATTGACGACTTCAAATGGCTGATGGATATTAATTTCTGGGGTGTGGTTAATGGCACGCAAGCCTTTTTGCCGCATATGATTGCCAGAGACAGCGGCCATGTGGCCAATATTTCATCGATTTTCGGCCTTATCAGTGTGCCGACCCAAAGCGCTTATAATGCTGCCAAATATGGTGTGCTGGGCTTTACCGATGCGCTTCGCCAGGAAATGCGCGGCACCGGCATTGGTGTCAGCACCATTCACCCGGGTGGCATTAATACCAATATTGTAAAGCATGCCCGCATTCAGCAGGGCCCGGATGCCAAAGCCGAGCACGAAGAGGCTATTAAACGTTTCGCGCAATTCACCATGACGCAACCCGATGGCGCGGCCAAGATCATTATGAGGGGTATTAGCAAAAATAAGGCTCGTATTCTTATTGGGCCTGACGCTCACTTTGTTGATTGGGTAAAACGGATTTTTCCAAGCCAGTATTTACGTCTTTTGCCTACGATGGATTTGGGCCGCAACACGGATTAAACCCAAAACTTAAAAGCTGCCGGTTTTACCGAACGCCACACGGCCTATTGACTACAACCGCACTGCAAAGTAACAAGTAACTAATAATCATTCTTAGTTGCAAAAAGGTTTTGCATGTCTGTTCGACGCTCACTCACTTACAGCTTTCTGATGCTTGGTTTTTTAGTGGCCAGCATAACGGCACTATCGCTCGCGGCCGGCACGGCGATGCCAAAAAGCGGAGGTGTGGTAAATGTTTACTCCTATCGGCAACCGTTTTTGGTCGAACCGCTTTTTGCCAAGTTTAGTGAACAAACAGGCATTGAAGTGAAGGTGATTTTCGCCAAAAAAGGTTTGATTGAACGCATCGCGACAGAGGGCATACATTCACCCGCCGATATTGTTTTAACCGTCGATATTGGTCGCCTTCAAGCGGCGCGCGCCATCGCTCAAGAAGTCTCGTCCCCGCTGTTGGAGCGCCATATTCCCGCCGCCGCGCGTGGGCAAGACGATAAATGGTTTGGCCTGACATGGCGCGCGCGCATTGCATATGTCGCAAAAGATCGGGTGCAGGAAAACACACTCAGTTTTGCCGATTTGGCTGACCCTGCCTATAGAGGTCGCATTTGTCTGCGCTCGGGCCAACACCCCTATAATGTCGCGCTTTTTGCCGCTATGCTCGAGCATTTAGGCGAGGCCGAGTTTAAAAATTGGCTGCGCGGTCTAAAAGCTAATCTTGCCGCCAAGCCGTCGGGGAATGACCGTGCGCAAGTGCGAAAAGTCTATGGCGGGGCCTGCGATATTGCCATCGGTAATACCTATTACATGGGTAAAATGCAGACCAATGAGAAAAAGCCCGAACAAAAAGAATGGGCCAAATCGGTCAAGCTAATTTTCCCTACCATGCCAAGCGGCGGCGCGCATATGAATGTGTCGGGCATGGCGATGGCTAAATATGCGCCCAATCGCGCCAATGCACAAAAACTAATGGAATTTCTGGTCTCGCGTGAAGCGCAGGAAATTTACGCTGAGGTCAATTTCGAATATCCAGTTCGCAGCGATGTAGCAGCCTCTGAACGGGTCAAAAGTTGGGGTGCCTTCACGCCCGACAGTCTTGCACTTGACCGGATCGCGACACAGCGCACACGGGCAAGCCAATTGGTGGATGAAGTATCCTTTAATGACGGCCCGTAATGTGACATAATTTTCTCATTATATATATGGGGAGATTGATCATGTCATTTAGCGGAGGCTGCTATTGCGGCAAGATAAAGTATGAAGCCGACGGTGATGCACTAATGAAGTTACAATGCCACTGTCGAGAATGCACTTATATTACTGGCGGCTCAGCCAATTTAACTATGGGCGTGGCCGAAGCTGGCTTTAAATACACCCAAGGTGCACCCTCTAGCTATAAGCGCGACGATATCGACGGTGCAGTTACCCGCGACTTTTGCGGCGATTGCGGCACGCCTTTGGTGACGCGGTTGATACCGGGCGCCCCGGGTGCCGTCTTGCTGAAAATCGGTTCGCTCGACAACCCAGCTGAATTCATTGGCCCTGATGCAGCCATTTATACCGATGAGAAACATGATTTCCACACCATCGCTGACGGGGTAGCGCAATTCACCAAATTGCCCGAGTAATGCAAAAAAACCCCCGGCAGATTGCTCTGCCGGGGGTCACGCTCACTAGGGGATATCAAGTGCGCGAAAACTCAGGATAGGCTTCAATGCCAAGCTCTGATTTATCAAGCCCGAGCAGTTCGCCATCATCTTCGACGCGAATGCCTACTGTAGCTTTCAGTGCTGACCACAAAATGCCACTGGCAACCATGGTAAAGATGCCGACTGAGACCACGCCGATAGCTTGTACGCCATAAGAAGCGTCGCTATTCGTCAATGGCACAATCATTGTGCCCCAAATACCGCACACAAGGTGCGCTGGAATGGCACCGACCACATCGTCAACCTTCATTTTGTCAAGAAGCGGGACAGCCAGTACAACCAAAACACCACCAACAGCACCGATAAAGGCAGCTGCTGGGATCGACGGTGTTAACGGCTCAGCCGTAATGGACACCAGACCACCAATGGCTCCGTTTAAGGCCATGGTCAGATCGATTTTACCATAAAGCGCATTGGATGCGATCATAGCAGCAACAACACCTGCAGCCGCAGCCATATTGGTATTGATGAAAATATTGGAAATAGCTGCTGCATCAGCACCCGAACCCAAAGCCAGCTGTGAACCGCCATTAAAGCCAAACCAGCCCAACCACAGCACGAATGTGCCTAGTGTCGCTAGGGGCATGCTGGAGCCCGGAATCGGTGTCACTTCACCATTCGGGCCGTATTTTCCAGCGCGAGCGCCGAGAATGATGGCGCCTGCCAGAGCGGCCCAACCTCCAGTCGAGTGAACCAGCGTGGAACCAGCAAAGTCGGAGAAGCCCATGGCGTCTAGCCAACCAGTGCCCCACTCCCAGCTTCCGACGATAGGATAAATAAATCCAGTCAAGAACAGAGTGAAGATGAGGAACGGCCACAGCTTCATGCGCTCGGCGATTGTTCCAGACACAATCGACGCGGTGGTGGCGCAGAATACCATTTGGAAGTACCAGTCAGAACCGGCGGCGTACCCGCCCGAGAAATCCGGTGCCTCGCCAGCAATGGCGCTATCATCAGCAGACCAGATAGAGAAGAGTTCACCGATATAGCCCCCTTCTTCAATTCCATACATCAAGTTATAGCCAACCAGCCAATACATCAGACCGGCGATTGAGAACAAAGAGATGTTTTTAAGGCAAATGGTTGCCACATTTTTTGACCGCACCATGCCACTTTCGAGCATGGCAAAGCCGGCGGCCATAAACATGACCAGAAAACCGCAGACCAGAAAGAGGAATGTGTTGAACACATACGCTGTCTCTGGGCTGACTTCAGCCAGGGCAGGGCCGGCCGCCAAAGACAACGCCGAACCTAGTCCCAAAATTTTGAGAGTATTTTTAAACATAGGTGGATTCCTTTAAAGAGCAGCCGCGCCGTTTTCGCCGGTCCGGATTCGGATCGCCTCATCGACATTGACTACAAAGATTTTGCCGTCACCGATTTTATCAGTATTGGCCGCGTCGCGAATGGCGGCACAAGCGGCTTCCACTTGCGCGTCATCAACAACAACTTCCAGACGCATTTTGGGCAGAAAATTGATTTCATACTCAGCGCCGCGATAAATTTCGGTTTGGCCTTTTTGGCGACCGAAGCCTTTAGCTTCGGTCGCCGTCATGCCTTCAATACCGGCTGCGGTTAACGCTTCGCGAACGGCATCCAGTTTGAAGGGCTTGATTATGGCAAGGATAAGTTTCATGGGAGGAACCTTGTGCTAATCAAGCTTAGAAGCTTGTGCCCCAGCTGACGATGG
This sequence comes from Rhodobiaceae bacterium, assembly GCA_002721725.1. Taxonomy (GTDB): domain Bacteria; phylum Pseudomonadota; class Alphaproteobacteria; order RS24; family RS24; genus UBA8337. Next base: position 10,290 of record PBLK01000020.1, on the reverse strand, counting down.
CGCGTGTGTCGTCGCCCTCATCACCCGAAACGGTGAACGTCATATCCCCTTTTGACAGCGAGATTGATGTGTCTTCATCATCTTCAGCTTCTTCAAAAGACTCCATGCCATAATGGAGAGTCATGGTCCAGTCATCGCCAAGATCGTAATCATAATCGAGCGACAGATATGTGCCTTCTTCATCATCCATTGCATCATCCTCAGCAGAAGCCAACATGTAATAGCTCACGCCGATACCTGCGATGCTTGTGCTTACGTAAATGTCGGCAAAGTCGAGTTCCGAGTCGGCAGCGCCCGGATACATGTAGGAAATGTAACCAACTTCCAACGGATAGCCTGCAATTTCGGTAGAATAGCTTGCATAGAGGTCTTGCTCATAATTTGCATCAGCACCACCGCCGCCAAGCGAACCGGTCCAAGTACCAACTGCGAAACCATTACCAAAATCAATGTCGATACCACCAGACAGGCTAGCATCGCCCCCTGCTTGGGTGTTACCACGCCAGATATAATCTGTGGTCGCGCCAACATTACCAGAAATCTCAGCAGCCGATGCGATACCGGTCAATGCTGTACCCGAAACCAGCAATGCTGCCAGCGCACGGGATGTTTTAGTGAATTTTTGCATAATTAAACTCCTTTTAGACTTACGCCCGATTACCTTATGCAAGATTCGTGCCAATACAAAATTTATGAGCCGGGCGCTGAAAACATTGGAAAGCAACACAATCCGCACCATTTTGTCGCAGATAGGTGCCTATTTTTAAGGCATTTTTGAATTTTTCTATTGAATGCCTAAATATTAGGCATATTTGATATTATTTTCGCGCCACTCCGGCGGCTTCAAGGGCCGAACCAATTCGACCGCTGACAAACAGAAAATACATTTTGAAGTCACCCATGAGTGACCAGACCGGATAGGTAAAGGTGGCCGGTTTGTTTTTTTCAACGAAAAAATGCCCGACCCAGGCAAAAAAATAACCGACAAAGGGCATGACCAAAAGATAGACCAGCTGGCCTGAATAAATCACATACGCCAATATTACGAGCACCATGCTGGTACCGAAATAATGGAGCGCGCGGCATAACGGATGGGCGTGCTCGCGCAAATAATACGGAAAGAAACTCTGAAAATCGGTCGACAGCTGCGCCCCATATTTATCAGCCATGAAAACCTCCAATTTAACGAGCAAATTTTAAGCCAGGCGACGCGTCACCGCAAGTGAATGTCCCTCTATTAAAGAATATGTGCGATTGACAGCGTGTCGGCCAAGCGGTTGAATACGGTCCTATCAATTTCCACTGGGAGAATAAAATGAGTGACTCAGAAGTAATTATTGATGTCGAAGACGGCGTCATGACCATCACCATGAACCGGCCGGAAGCCAAAAACGCCATGAATAAATCCATGGCAGAAGGCATGTCAGCGGCATTTGACCAATTTGAGGCCGACAGCAAAATCCGTGTCGCAGTGCTAACTGGCAGCGGCGGCACTTTTTGTTCTGGCATGGATCTGAAGGGCTTTTTGAGGGGTGAATCGCCATCCGTCAAAGACCGGGGCTTTGGGGGTCTGAGTCATTATGTGCCAGCCAAGCCATTAATCGCAGCCACTGAAGGCTATGCGCTGGCCGGCGGCTTTGAATTGGTTTTATCGTGCGACATGGTGGTGGCCTCGCGTGCCACGAAATTCGGCCTACCTGAAGTTAAACGCTCTCTGGTCGCTGGCGCTGGTGGTGTGTTTCGGCTTCCCCAGCAAATTCCTGAGCGCATTGCAATGGAAATGGTAATGACGGGCGACCATTATTCTGCCGAGCGCATGTATGAATGCGGTCTTGTTAATGCGCTGACCGATGAGGGTAAGGCGCTGGACGGGGCCAAGGAATTAGCTGCGCGTATAGCCATTAACGGCCCGTTGGCGACTGCAGCGTCGAAGAAGATTATGAAGGAATATAAAACTTGGCCGCATGATGAAATTTGGCAGCGCCAACAGGAAATCATGAATCCGGTTTTCGCCTCAGATGATGCACGCGAAGGGGCGACAGCTTTCGCAGAAAAACGCGCGCCCGTCTGGAATGGGAAATAAAACTTCCCGAAAAAACATCGAGGGGCGCTTTAAGCGCCCCTTTTTTGTGAGCCGGGTCACGCGGCGTCGCCCAGCTAAGCACTGAGGCCGAAGCCGATGGCAAAAAACGCACCGACGAATTTACAAGCATTAATATTTCCTATTTACTTTTGAGCAGCCCCAAAACATCATTTCAGGGTGGATCATCTCCATCGATAGCTTTTAGCTTACCAACAGCGAGCTGAAGAAACTGAGCCAGAGCGAAATGGTGACGGCAGACATTATCGAGGTGACCACAATTGAGCTGGCAGCTTCCGCTTCAGCAGTTTGGTAATGGGCGGCAAACACGGCCGTAAAAACCCCTGTCGGCATGGCTGACAAAACTGTAATTGTAGCTACAAAAAGCGGCTCAAGACCGAAAACATTTTGCGCCATCAAATAAACTGCTATGGGCATTAACCCCAGTTTAAAGACGCCGACGAAAAGCGACGGCAGCACATTATCACCTACTTTGATATAAGCCAGCCGCCCTCCGATTGCGACCAAGGCGACCGGGATAGCGGCGCTGCCGAGTAAATCCAGAAAACTGTCAATTGGTGCGGCCAATGTGAGGCCGGTGAAATTCCATATTACGCCGGCGACTAAAGCTATTACCACGGCCTGATCGCGCATGGCCATGGCCAGCTTTGGCGGGATGTCTTGCAATTTCAAATTTGGATTGGTCGTCGCTTCCAAACAAATCAAGGCGGTGGTGAACACCAATAAGCCATGAAAAGCCAAAATCAGAAATAGCGGGAGGCCGGCAGCTGGCCCGAAAGCAGTGAGAATAATCGGGATACCCAACATGACGGTATTTGAAAAGCAGCCGCCAAATCCGATAATCACATACTCAGAAGCCGCACGGCCGGTAAAAAGCGACCGCGCCAAAAGGGCGGTCACCGCCATTATCAAAAGCATAGGCGCATAATAAGACACCCAAATGCCAAGTGACAGGTCTTCTGGAAACTCGGTCAGGGCAACATTACGGAACAAAAGCGCCGGCGCTGCCAAGGTGAAAACAAACCGATTGAGCGTCGCCACGTTATCTTCGCTGAACAGGCCGCGACGAGCGACGCCAAAGCCAATGGCAATCACCGCAATTACCGGCAGCACAACGCCAAGTGCAATCCACATATTTTCCTCACCAATCTTTTGCCTGTCATAACAGAAATTATGTCGCAGCGCGAAATATCTGCCGTGCCTGGAATTTACCCCGCATAGCGCTACCTCGAAAATATGGATGCCCTAGAGAAATCATTTCCCGACCGCGCCGCTCTGATTGCGCACGTCAAAAGCTTATCACCTGGTTACGATGACGAGCTGGTAAGCGACATGGAAGGAGGCCGCGCAGCAGCCGAAGCGGCTTTGGCGCAGATCGACCCCATCGCCTATGGCCGTAACCGTAATTATCTCGACGGCGCGGTGACGCGGCTGTCGCCCTATATCCGTCACGGCATTTTGAGCCTCAATGAGGTGCGCAATCATGCGCTTCAAATGGGCGAGGGCAAGGCGATTGAGAAATTCATCCAGGAGCTGGGCTGGCGTGATTTTTGGCAGCGCATTTATGCTCAAAAGCCCGATTGGATATGGGCGGATATTGAAGACTACAAAACCGGATTCGCGGCCGATGATTATGCCGATGCCTTGGCTGATGATATTGCCCATGGCGAAACAGACAGCGCCGCGATGAACCATTTTATTACTGAATTGAAAACCACCGGATATTTGCACAATCATGCGCGAATGTACCTGGCCGCATATATCGTGCATTGGCGGCGTATTAAATGGCAATCCGGTGCCGCTTTCTTTCTAAATCATCTGCTCGATGGTGACCCGGCATCGAATAATTTGTCTTTCCAATGGGTGGCCAGCACATTCGCCAATAAGCCGTATTTTTTCAATCTCGACAATTTGCAGAAATTTGCCGGCATGCAAGCCCCTTGCGATTATCATAGTAATAAGTGCTTCGCCGGCACTTACGATGATGTGGCGATGCGCCTGTTTCCCAATATAGAGGCATTATAATGCGTCAGTTGATTTGGCTGCACGAAGATTGTTTGCGCGCCTCGCATAATTTGTTTGACCACGCGCCAGAGGCGCAAGCGGTTTTCATTTGGGACGATAAGCATATGAACACCATGCATTTCGGTCTCAAACGCCGAGTTTTTATTTATGAAAGCCTTTGCCAATTGCCGGTCGAGATTTATGCCGGTGATACGGCCACGAGCTTGGCGCAATTGGCGCAGGAGGTGCAAGGCATCGTCACCGGTAAAACGCCCAATCCGGCGTTGAGAGAAATCATGGCGACCTTGCGGGAAAAGAAAAAGCTTAGCGTCATAGCCGATGTGCCCTTTGTACAAATGGACAGCCCGCCCGATTTGCGGCGGTTTTTCAAATATTGGAACAAGGCGAAGAAGCACGCCTTCTCATATGACGGACGGCCCTAAGCTCAGCCCTCCGGTAACACCGCCTCCACGGCGCGCAATAATTTCCTCGCTTGCGGTTTGGTCAGCGATGAAAAATCGCGCACTGCACGACCATCGGGCGCAATGAGAAATTTATGGAAATTCCATTTTGGTGTCGCGCCTGTTTCCGCTTCAAGCCATTTATAAAATGGATGTGCCGCGCTCCCCTTGACCGTCAATTTATCACTCATTGGAAAATCAACATCAAAATTGACGCTACAAAATGCCTGAATCTCATCTTTGCTGCCCGGTTCTTGCTGCCCGAAATCATTGCTCGGCACGCCCAGCACAATCAGTCCCTTATCGCGGTAATTTTGCCACAGCGCCTGCAGACCGTCATATTGCTTGGTGAAACCGCAATAAGAAGCCGTATTAACGACCAATAGGGCCTTGCCGCGAAAATCGGCCAGATTGAGGCTTTTTCCGTCAATGGCGGGCAAAGAGAAGTCATGCGCCGTTTTTGGCTCGGCCGCCACGGGCGATATCAAAAACAACAGTGAAATCAGCGCATATCGCATGAGCAAGACATAGCGCCTCGGCACATTGTTTCAATGGCGCGCGCGATATTATTTGAACTTTGCTGCAGGCCGGTTCTAAGATGCGTTTGAAAGCAGTGTGCTATGTTTTTGTATCAGTCAGAAAATGACAGCCATTTTGAATGCCCGCAATGCGGTCAGCGTGGCACTGTGCCGACTGCGTATCTTGATGACGTATTACAACGCAATGAGCATGCCGTTATTAGCTGCACAAAATGCATGGCCCGTTTTGCACCTCATGCGCCAACCGCCGACAGATTTCGCGTCAACGAGCCGATAAATGATGAAGTTGGTGGCATGCAGCAAATGGCCAAGGAAGAAGCCGGTGATAAACACAACAATGATGACGCTTTTGCAAGCGAAGATGGCGCTCTGTTTGAATTAGAGGCGCAGTGGCATCGGCATGAAAGGGACCATTTGTCAATGCCGAACCCACCCGATGCCGGAACCGATTCCGCAAAAGGAACCTTGCCTCTTTGGTTGCGACCGCAAAGCGAAAAAAAAGATTAAAACCAGCGCCGCACTTTCATTTTGTAATTGCGGTAGAACTGGCCAAACTCGGCTTCGAGATTTTCTTCTTCTTTAACAATCCAAATTTGCTGCACCAGAAAAACAAATATCGGCACAATAATGAGAGCCCAAACTTGACCAATGGCAAGCCCTGAGCCAATAAGCAAAACCGCCATGGCGAGGTAAATCGGATTGCGCGAATAAGCAAACAATCCGCCCTCTATCAGCAATGATGGCTGACCGTCGGGAATAATCGTGGTTTCGTGTTTGCGGAAACTCCGAGCTACCAGCAAAATCATCGCAAAGCCCAGCGCCATCAGGGCACTGCCGATATACTGCCATGTCTCGCTCAATATGGGCTCAACCGGAGCGATATAGCCGATGAGCAATTGCGTCATGATGCCGGCAAGCACCATAAGCGGGGGGTACAATTTCATGCGCCTTCTCCTTTAGGCTGAGACGGAAAGAGGTTGCCAAATATCGCAAATGCGACGACCGTCAAAAATCGCAATTTTGGGAAATTGCAAAAAAACCGCCTCGCTTTGCGTCGGTCGCAAAAATACGAAATCATCAACTTTCAGAGGCGTGTTGCGCGGCCCCCTTAGAAATTCCTGATTGGACGAGCGACCAAATAGCGGACTGGTTTGCAGCCCTTTCGGCCATATAGGCGCGGCCATCCAATAACCGCCATGAATGAAAATGCCGGAGCCTTTTTGGGGGCGACCGACAATATTTTCGCCATGCTCCCAAGCGGCAATGGCCACCTCATCTGACACTTTCAAAGCCGGTGTGGCGATCAAGACAGCTGCTTCAAAATCCTTCAAAATCGGCATATCAAAATCGCTCGGCTTCACCAGCGCCGAACCAGCCGCCAACTCATTTGCCAACGTGGTGTCTTCATAAAGTCCGAAAGTCGGACTGCCCGCCATATTCCGCACCATAGTGTCAATGTGCGCTGTGCCGAAATGCGCTCGCCCCTGCTGCAAGGCATGCGCATATGCTCTTTGCGTGCCCTTTTGAGCTCGCCTGCGCCATCCGTCAAGCGTCGGGATCTTTGTCAAATGAGGCTCATATCCCAAATAACCGGCAAAACTGAGATGCCTTGAAGCGGCCAATATTGTCAATGCCGCATCAAGGGCATCGCCCGGCATCAAGCCTCCGCGATGCAAGCCAACATCGACCTCCAAATTAATTCGTAATTTTAGCCCCAGTTTTTTGGCCAATATCTCATATTGTTTTAGGCGTTGAGGCGTATCGATTAGCCATTGAATGCGCCGCGCCGCCAACTTGCCCTTGGCAGCCGGTACCGCATTAAACAAGCCGGCCGCGGCAGCGACAGGCAAAGGCTTGCCCAAAAGCTGGTCAGCCTGCGGCAAAGCCGCCAATAATTGTTGGCTCATTTCGCGGTTAAAACTCATCAGCCGATCTGTTTTCGCCACCGCCGCAATATAGGCCAGTAGCGCCGCACACGGCAGCGATTTGGCAACAATGCGATAGGCCATATGGCGCGGCAGCATGCGCTTTAACTGTTTGATATTTTTGTCGAGCTTGCGGCGGTCAACCAGCAAAACCGGCTCAGCCAAGCCGGCGGCGGCCAGAGCTTTTTGCAGCTTGGCAAAATAGGCCTGCATCACGCAACCCCGAACAGGCTTCGCAAATATGGATTTAACAAACGCCCCTCAGGGTCAAATTCGGCGCGCAATTTGGCAAAATCATCAAATTTCGGATAGGCCGCGCGCATGTCATCGCCTGTAAAACGATTGAGCTTGCCCCAATGAGGTCGTCCACCATAGCTACGAAATATGGGCTCAATCTCGGTGAACAAAAATTCGTATTCGTCGGGTGCATGTGTATGTACCGCAACTGAAATGCGCGGGCCGGCATTAAACGGCGACAGCCACGCCTTATCGCCCGCGGTCATGCGGCATTCAAACGGGAAAAACACATCGCGGCGATAACGCTCAATATGCGTTCGAACCGCTTCCAAAGCTTCAAGCGCGCGGTCGGGCGGTAGATGAAATTCCATTTCATTGAAATGGACATTGCGCGGGCTCGACAGCAATTGCCAGCTTTCGCCGACCACATCTTCTTCCGGCGCATCAGCAATGGCGGCTGACAGTAATTTTTTCCTAAGATAGGGAAACCATCCCAACCAATCGCGCAGGGCTTTTAGCTGCATAACCCCTTCACCGCCTTCGTCAGAGGCGCGCGGCGTAGTCTCAGCTTCGGTGATATTATGGGTGATGCACATGGCTTGGCCGGAAAATGGTAAATAGAAAAACTCGAAGTTACGATTGTCGCGCCATAATTTCTCGGAATCGGACAAGACCTTATCGTAAGGGGCAAACCAAACGCGGCGATGTAGCTTATGGCGCGCCACTAATTTCATTTGAATTTCCGTACAAATGCCGAGCACGCCGAGCGCCACTTGCGCGGCGGGCAGCATATCGGCATTTTGCGTGGCGCTAATCTCCACTTCCTCACCGGCACCGGTAACCATTCGCAAACCACGAATCTCTGCCGCCAAACATGGCAGTTCGCGGCCCGTGCCATGCGTTGCCGTGCTGGTTGCACCAGCCAGACTTTGCACGTCAATATCACCGAGATTGCGAAACGCCAAACCATGCTCGGCCAAAACAGGTGACAAATCTTTGAGCCGCGCGCCGGCACCCAGCCATGCCGTTTGCGCTTGCGTATCAACCGCCCGGACAGCGTTGAAATGGTCAAGCTTAACAATCGCCCCATCGCACGGCACTAGGCCGGTCCAACTATGACCCGAGCCGACCGGACGCACCCCGCCTGCCGTTTCACCAATCAGCTTTTTGAGCGTCGCCACATCTCGCGGCACCACAATGTCGGCTTCTTGCGGCGCGATGGAGTGCGACCAGTTTTGCCAGCCCGTTGCGGCCGCTTGATCTGGTATGTCTTTGGTTTGCACCGGCGTGATCACACTCGCCCCCATCGCGGCCAGAAGAGTTCGTCTCTTCATATGGTCTTCCCTCATCTAAGGAAAAGGCTATAAGCGCAATGTCGGCTTGGCAAGCACTAAGAGCTGTGCCCATTTGTCCAGTCGCGGCGGCTCAACCGCCCATGAAATTACGAATGGCGTAGTTGGTTGTCGTTTGTGCTACCAGAGTGCCGTTTTCATCTTTCAAATCGGCGATCAGAGTAAAATCATAGCGCCCGTCTTTTTCCAATGCCGCATTCATCTCATCGGCTTGCTCTTGGCTGAACGCGGTCTCTGCCGTTACCGAACTCATGGCCGGTGCTTTAAAGTCAATCTTCAAATCGCGCACCACAGGCTGAAATTTTTCAGGCCTGGCAAGATGGCGCATCGGCACCAGGCCGCCGAGAAATTCCCCACCGGCAAATAAATAGGCAGCATGCATCATCTGCACATGGTTTTCCGTTTGCGGATTTAATTCAACTTTCACTTTGAAGGTTTCATCGGCTTGCAAAATCTGTAAACCGGCATTGCCATAAAGCGAATAATTCTCGCGAATATTGGCCGCTAATTTTTCTAAATCCATTTATATCTCCCAGTTTATCGCCCTTAAGCTTGCCATTTCTGACCGGCAAAAATTTGATTGGCTTTGGCCAATAAATAAGGCAAAAGGCCAATAATGGCCATTCCAAATAATGTGCCAAAGCCATATTGAACCAGCGCATTATCTTCACCCAAAGCACGCGGTAGGCGCGTTGTCACAATCATCAAGACAAAGCTCAGGCCGGTCAAACCGGCGGCCACTGCCAATTGCACAAAAAGCGGGCCGGGCAGTTGCACTTCTTCATGGCCGCGCCAATAACGCCCGACAAGCCAGCCCATGGTAAGGCCGATGAACCAGTAAGGCGCTGAGTGGCCGATATGGGACGGATAAAAGGCTACATAAAGAACTTGGAAGGCAAGTAGGGTGAGCGCGATCTTTGGCAAAGACAATGCGGCCAGACGCGTACGGCTTTGCTCATGGCTTTCCACAGCAATATAGGCGGCGAGACATCCAACGCCGAACACGAAACCCCAAAAAACATCCCCCAAATCATGCACGCCCAGATAAAGCCGTGAAAAACCCTGCAGAGAGATAAAAATTGCTGCTGCCACATAGGCCCAAGTTTGCCGTACGGTATAAGCCAAATAGCCCCATAAGACGATGGCAATTTGAGTGTGGCCGCTGGGCCAGCCATAGCTGTCGCCGACCCGCCCGTCGAGTGCATAAAGCGCATCGGGACGCGGGTCTTGTCCGAAATCCTTGAGCCAACTATTTAACAGACCAGCCGCCATCAATAACATGGCGGTATGAAAAAACCGTTTTGAGCCCAGAGCAAAATAGCCGAAACACAAAAACATAATGAGAAATAAGGGGTATCCGGCCAATGTGACGAGCTCGAAAAACCCATTGAAAAACGGTGTTCGCAGGTGCAAAACCCAGTCCATTTGCTGCCAAACTGTCATGAAACCCCTCCCCCCTACAGCCCGTAAATTAGCATTGGCCAGCGCTCCTAACAAGCTGAGGAGCGCCTGACTGCCGATAAAAAAATGCTGCTTTGGGGAGAAAAATGGCTCAAGCCATGAAACACGTTGCTTGAAACCTGGGAGTGGCGCACCGGGGAAGATTCGAACTCCCGACCCCTTGATTCGTAGTCAAGTACTCTATCCAGCTGAGCTACCGGTGCGTTGCCC
>PBLK01000019.1 GCA_002721725.1 Rhodobiaceae bacterium | reverse complement strand
TTCTCGACGACCCGCAACGCGCGGTTAATGAAGCGGCGCGTATCACGCGGCCCGGCGGTTGCGTGTTGATTGCCGATTTCGGGCCACATGAAATGGAAGATTTACGGAATGAGCATGCTCATCGTCGCCTGGGGTTTGCCGATGATGAGATGAACCATATGTTGCGCGCCGCTGGTTTGTTCGCCGCCGCAGGAGACACGCTGACCGCACAAAACACCCCTTTGACCGTGGCCATGTGGCAGGCCGAAAAAACAGAAAGAAACGCCTGATGACCTCAATCAGTTTTGAATTTTTCCCGCCCAAATCAGAAGCGGCCGCTGAAAAGTTGTGGCAGTCTATCGGACGGCTAGCGCCTTTGCGCCCTGATTTCGTATCCGTGACTTATGGCGCGGGCGGTTCGACACGTGATCGCACACATCAATGCGTCAAACGCATTATCGACGAAACCGATTTAAAACCGGCGGCACATTTGACCTGCGTCGCTGCCTCGAAAGCGGAAGTTGATAGCGTGGTTGATGATTATGCCGCCGCTGGGGTGAGGCATGTTGTGGCGCTGCGCGGCGACATGCCCGATATGGGGTCGTTTCAACCGCATGCGGAAGGTTATGACGGCTCAGTGGCATTGGTGGCGGCATTGGCCAAGCGCGGCGGGTTTGACATCACTGTCAGCGCTTATCCTGAAAAGCATCCTGAAAGCGCTTCTTGGGACGCGGATATTGATTTACTTAAAGCAAAGATTGACGAGGGCGCAAGTCGTGCCATTACACAATTTGTGTTCGACACAGAAGCGCATTTGCGTTTTCGCGACCGTTTGTCGGCGGCGGGCATCACTATTCCGGTAATTGCGGGCATTATGCCAACGACCAATTTTGCTGGCACCAAACGGATGGCCGAGGCCTGCGGCGCTCAAGTGCCGCAATGGTTGGCTGATGCCTATGAGGGGCTTGAAGGAGATGCCGACACTCGCAAACACATTGCCGCATCTGTGGCGATTGACCAATGCCGTAAACTAATTGATGAAGGCTTTGAGAACTTCCATTTCTACACGCTCAATCAAGCCGATTTGACGTTTGCCGTGTGCCGTATTTTGAAACTCGGCGCGGCTGCACATTGAGGGATATTATGGGTTGGACACGCAACACTCGTATTGCTGAATTAGACAGGCTGACGGACAGGCGCATCTTAATGCTCGATGGCGCTATGGGCACCATGATTCAGCGTCACAAGCTGGATGAATCGGCTTATCGCGGTGACCGCTTTGCCAATTATCATATGGATGTTGTCGGCAATAATGATATTTTGTCGATAACCCAGCCCGAGATTATTCGCGACATTCACATCGCTTATTTGGAATCTGGCAGCGACATAGTCGGCACCAATACATTCTCATCAACAACCATTGCGCAAGCTGATTACGACATGGAGCATTTGGCCTATGAGTTGAATGTTGAGGGTGCGCGGCTGGCGCGCGAGGCTTGCGATATTATGGAATCAGCTGATGCCTCGCGTCCGCGCTATGCCGCAGGAGCGATAGGGCCTACCAATCGAACCTGCTCAATTTCGCCGGACGTCAATGACCCCGGCATGCGCAATGTGACTTTTGACGAATTGCGAGAAGCCTATGCGGAAGCGACAAGGGGGCTGATTGATGGCGGCGCTGACATTATTTTAGTCGAGACGATTTTTGATACGCTGAACGCCAAAGCTGCGGTTCATGCCGTGCAAGATGTGTTTGAGGAAACCGGCATCACTTTGCCGCTGATGATTTCGGGTACGATTACCGATAAATCGGGACGCACACTTTCAGGACAGACGACGGAGGCATTTTGGAATTCGCTGCGCCATACCAAACCATTTGCGGTCGGTTTGAACTGTGCGTTGGGGGCGGAAGAAATGCGACCCTATGTGGTCGAGTTTTCACGTATTGCCGATACCAATATTTGTATTTATCCGAATGCCGGTCTGCCCAATGAGTTTGGCGAATATGACCAAATGGCTGATGAAATGGCGGAGATTGTCGGCGGCTTTGCGGCTGACGGGCTCATCAATATTTTGGGTGGCTGCTGCGGCACCACGCCTGATCATATTCGCGCCATGGCCAGTGCGGCTGCGCGAAAATCGCCGCGCCCAATCCCGCAAACCGCAAGGCATATGCGCTTGTCGGGCCTGGAGCCGTTTACCAAAACCGATGACATTCCATTCATCAATGTTGGTGAGCGCACCAATGTTACCGGCTCAGCGAAATTTCGTAAGCTGATTACCGAAGGTGACTTCGATACGGCGTTGGATATTGCGCGCCAGCAAGTCGAAAACGGCGCACAAATCATAGATATCAATATGGATGAAGGCATGCTGGACAGCGAGGCGGCAATGGTGCGTTTCCTCAATCTGGCAGCGACCGAACCGGATATCGCCAAAGTGCCGGTTATGATTGACAGCTCGAAATGGGAAATCATCGAGGCCGGTCTGAAGTGCGTACAGGGCAAACCCGTGGTCAATTCCATCTCATTGAAAGAGGGTGAAGAACCGTTTCTTGAGCAAGCGCGAGCATGTTTGCGCTATGGCGCCGCGGTGATTGTCATGGCGTTTGACGAGGACGGCCAGGCCGATACGGCCGAGCGCAAATTTGAAATCTGCGAGCGATCTTACAAAATTTTGACCGAGCAAGTCGGTTTTCCGCCGGAAGATATTATCTTTGACCCGAATATTTTCGCCGTCGCCACCGGCATTGAAGAGCATGACAATTACGCAGTTGATTTTATCGAGGCGACCAAGCGCATTCGCGAAGAATTGCCGGGCGCTCATGTGTCGGGCGGTGTCTCGAATATCTCCTTTTCATTCCGCGGCAATGAGCCTGTGCGCGAGGCCATGCATTCGTCGTTTCTTTATCACGCCATTGGCGTCGGCATGGATATGGGCATTGTCAATGCCGGTCAGCTGGCGATTTATGAAGATATTGAGCCAAAGCTGAAAGAAGGCGTTGAAGATGTGCTGCTCAATCGCCGCTCTGACGGCACGGACCGCCTGCTGGAAATTGCCGAGCAATATCGCGGGCAAAAAGGCGCACAAAAAGAAATTGACTTAAGCTGGCGTGAAGGCGATGTCGGCGCGCGGCTGATGCATGCGCTGGTCAATGGTTTGGGTGACTTCATTGAGGAAGACACGGAAGAAGCGCGGCAATCTTTCGACCGCCCGCTCAATGTCATTGAAGGGCCTCTCATGGATGGCATGAACCGTGTCGGCGATTTATTCGGGGCCGGCAAAATGTTTTTGCCGCAGGTCGTGAAGTCGGCCCGCGTGATGAAGCGCGCCGTGGCTTATCTCGAACCTTATATGGAAGAAGAAAAGGCTGCCTCAGGTGCGACCAGCCTGTCGAAAGGCAAGGTGCTAATGGCGACAGTGAAAGGCGATGTGCACGATATTGGCAAAAACATCGTTGGCGTGGTTCTGCAATGCAATAATTTCGATGTTATTGATATGGGTGTGATGGTGCCGGCCAATGACATTATCGACAAAGCGGTTGAAGAACAGGTCGATATTATTGGCCTCAGCGGCTTGATTACGCCAAGCCTTGATGAAATGTGCCATGTCGCGGCTGAAATGGAGCGGCGGGGCTTGGATATTCCGCTTCTGATTGGCGGTGCGACCACTTCAAAAGTGCATACGGCGGTAAAAATCAATCCGAATTATGCGCAAGGTCAAACCGTTTATGTGACCGATGCCAGCCGCGCTGTTGGCGTTGCCAGCAATCTCTTGTCGGAAGAAAAAAGCGGCGATTACATGGCTGAAATTCGCGCCGATTATGAAGCCATGGCGGAAGCCCACGCGCGAGGTCGGGCTGAAGACAAGCGCACGCCGATTGGTGAGGCGCGAGAAAATGCGTGGGTTCCCAAAGAAGAGCACCAGCCCGTCAAACCGCAATTCACCGGCATAAAAATCTTTGATAATTATGATTTGGCCGAATTGCGCGACTATATTGATTGGACGCCCTTCTTCCAAAGCTGGGATTTGCACGGCCGCTATCCGGCAATTTTGACCGATGATGTTGTCGGCGAAGCGGCAACCAATCTGTTCGATGACGCGCAAGCGATGCTGGATCAAATGATTGACGAAAAATGGCTGACCGCCAAAGCGGTTATTGGCTTTTGGCCGGCCGCGCGGGATGGCGATGATATTGTGGTGTTTACCGACGAAACGCGCAGCGCGGAGCGTGCGCGTTTGCATACGTTGCGTCAGCAAATGCAGCGTAACAACGGGCGCGCCAATTATGCGCTGGCCGATTTTATCGCCGAAGGGGCAGATTATATTGGCGGCTTTGCAGTGACCACGGGTCATGGTGAGGCCGAGGTTGCCAAGCGCTTTGAAGAGGCGGGCGATGATTATTCATCTATTATGTCGAAAGCACTGGCTGACCGCTTGGCGGAAGCCTTTGCCGAACGCATGCACCAGCGCGTGCGCACCGAGTTTTGGGGCTATGCCTCGGATGAGACGCTCGATAATGATGCGTTGATTGCCGAGCAATATAGGGGTATTCGCCCGGCTCCGGGCTATCCAGCGCAACCTGACCATACCGAAAAAGCGACTTTGTTCGACTTGCTCGATGCTGAGAACGTCGCGGGCATTTCGCTGACCGAGAGCTTTGCCATGTGGCCCGGCGCGGCGGTCTCCGGCTTATATTTTGCGCATCCTGAAAGCAGCTATTTTGGTGTCGGTAAAATTGACCGCGACCAGGTGGCTGATTATGCCAAACGCAAAGGTATAGATGTGAAAATTTGTGAGAAATGGCTGTCGCCGATTTTGTCATACACGCCGTAAATGAATCCGCTAAACTCAGCCCCATGTCAGTTTGGGGCAAAATAGCAGGCATAGCGGCAGGCTATGCAATAGGCGGCGTGCCCGGCGCGCTGGTTGGCGGGCTGGCTGGTCACTTTGCGCTCGACCGCGTCAATGATCGGCAAGTCATTTTCACCATTGCGATGATTTCACTGGCCGCCAAAATGACCCGCGCAGATGGCGATGTCTCGCCGATTGAAGTGCAGGCGGTGCAAGATATGATGCGCGTGCCCGAAGGCGAGCTCAAAAATATGGAGCGCGTGTTTCGGTTGGCACAGGAAGATGTCACCGGTTTTGACAGCTACGCGCGGCAAGTAAAAAATATTTATGCCGACAGCCCGCAAGTGCTGGAAGATGTGCTCGATGTGTTGTTTTACATTGCCTATGCCGATGGCGCGTTGCATCCAGCAGAGCAACAATTTTTGGAGATTGTTGCCGAAATTTTTGAGATTAATGAAAGTGATTTCAAACGCATTCGGGCGCGTCATGACGGTAGTGTGGTGGACCCGTATACCGTGTTGGGTGTTGGTCGCCATGCAGAAGACGCGACGGTCAAGCAGGCTTGGCTTGCTGCGGTGCGTGACAATCACCCCGACCAATTGCAAGCGCGGGGCATGCCGTCTGAAATGATGCATATTGCAACGGCGCGCATGGCGTCTATCAATGAAGCTTGGGAAACCATAAGAGAGGAGCGCGGGCTATGAGTTGGCAGGACAGGATTTTGCAACCCGACACAGCGGTCGAGCAAATGAAACAAAAAGCTGCTTTGCGGGCGCTTGAAACGATTGAAAGTGGAATGAAGCTTGGCCTCGGCACCGGTTCAACAGCGCGCTATTTTGTTGACGGTTTGGGCGCAAAACTGACTGACGGGTTGAGCGGTATTGTTTGCGTGCCGACCTCCGAGGCGACTCGCGAACAAGCTGAAAACTTGAATATTAAATTGGCCCCGCTTGATGAGTTGCAACGCCTCGATATTACGGTAGATGGTGCCGATGAATTGGACGACGCGCTGCGCCTGATAAAAGGCGGGGGCGGCGCATTGCTGCGCGAGAAAATCGTTGCTGCCGCTTCCGATAAAATGATTGTCATTGCCGATGATACAAAAAAGGTCGCGGTTTTGGGTGCGTTTGATTTGCCAGTGGAGGTCAATATGTTCGCGCATGGTGCAACGGCAAGAGCAATTGCCGGTGCGTTAAAAGCGACAGGCCATAGCGGTGCTGTGAAGCTGCGCGGCGGGGATACCCCTTTTATTACCGATGGCGGCCACTATATTTATGACTGCGCTCTCAAGGCGATAAACGACCCTGAGGCATTGGCGCAAGCCCTGTTGAGTGTGCCGGGTGTTGTTGAGCATGGGCTATTTCTGGGCTATGCCACGGCAGCAATTTTGGCCGGCACGGACGGGCTTGAGGAAGTTGGCAATTTATGAGCTTTGACTACGATCTTTTTGTTATCGGCGCGGGGAGTGGCGGCGTGCGCGCGGCGCGTATGAGCGCCGGCCACGGCGCGAAAGTGGCGGTAGCGGAAGAATATCGTGTCGGTGGCACATGCGTCATCCGCGGCTGTGTGCCGAAAAAGCTTTTTGTCTACGCCAGCCATTTCGCAGAAGAATTTGAAGATGCGGCCGGTTTCGGTTGGACGGTGGCCGATGCCAAATTTGATTGGCCGACATTGGTGAAAAACAAAGATGCTGAGATTGACCGACTGAACAGTATTTATATCAAAAACCTTGAAGCCTCCGATGTTGAAATTCTGCAAGGCCGTGCCATTGTAAAAGACGCAAACACGGTGACCCTGGACGGGCACGACATCAATGCCAAATATATTTTGGTGGCGGTCGGCGGCACACCTTTTATGCCGCAAATTGAGGGTATTGAACACGCCATCAGCTCAAATGAGGCGTTTCATATCGAGGAGCTGCCGCAACATATCATTGTTGTCGGCGGTGGCTATATTGCGGTGGAGTTTGCCGGCATTTTTAACGGGCTGGGCGTGGACACCACGCTGGTTTATCGCGGGCCGCAAATTTTACGCGGCTTTGACAATGAAGTGCGCGACCATTTGGCGGCTGAAATGGCGATGAAGGGCGTGATCATCAAAACCGAAAGCGATATTGCCGCCATTACCAAAACGGCTAATGGCTATACCGTCACTTATCAAGACGGCAGCACCCAAAACACCGGCTTGGTGATGTATGCGACAGGGCGCGTACCAATGACGGAAGGGCTGGGGCTTGAAAATGCAGGTGTTGAACTGGGGGCAAAAGGCGAGATTAAGGTCGATGCTTATTCCAAGACAAATATAGACAGCATTTACGCAGTCGGAGATGTGACGGCGCGTGCGGAGCTGACGCCCGTCGCCATTCGCGAAGGCACGGCCTTTGCCGAAACCTTGTTTAACGACAATCCGCTGGCGGTTGACCATTCCATTATTCCAACGGCGGTTTTTTCACAGCCGCCCGTCGGCACCGTGGGGCTAGGCGAGGAAGCGGCGCTCGAAGCGGGGCATGAGATTGATGTTTATGGGGCCAGCTTCCGCCCGATGAAAAACACGCTTTCCGGCAACCCCGAAAAGACGCTGATGAAACTCATTGTTGATAAGGACGATGACAAAGTGCTGGGCTTGCATATTGTCGGGCCCGATAGCGGCGAGATGATTCAGGCCTTTGGCGTCGCAATCACAATGGGCGCGACCAAAGCTCAATTTGATGCCACCATTGCGGTGCACCCGACAGCAGCCGAAGAGCTTGTAACCTTTAAGCACCCGCGCGGGGACGTGTAATGGTGCGCAGACAAGCAGAACGAGCGCAAAAGGTCGCTAAAAAAGCGGCGCAGAAAGTCGTTGAAGGCGCGCGCAATGTTGATTTGTCAAAAGTCGATTTGTCGAAAATCGACCCGCGCAATATTGATATGAAAAATGTCGATTTGCCGCGCTTTGATTGGGAGCGCGGGCGTTTTGTGCGCAAAGATGCAGCGGCAGTGGTCGGGCATAGTTTCCACGCCAAAGATGTTGCTTGGCCGCTGCGCCTATTGGGCTGGCTGGTCAATCGCTATATCCGCTTTTGTGAGGTGACGGGCAGTTTGCTGGTTGCCGGTGACGGGCCGTTCATCAAATTACAAGTCGAGGGTAAGCCGATTATTTTGCTGGTCTGGCATGGGCGCAATTTTCAGGCCATTCCCATGTCGCGCCTGTTTATCAACCCAGTTACGGCACTGACTTCGCGCTCGCGCGATGGTGCGATGATTGCCAATGTCATTCGCCCATTCGGCTATGCGGCCATTCAAGGCAGCGGCACGGGCGCGGCGGCGAAGAAGAAAACCAATCCGAAAAAGCGCGGCATGCAAGCCTTTCGCGCAATGCTGAAACATTTGAAAAACGGCGAAATGGTGCTGGCGACCGCCGATGTGCCGCCTGGCCCGGTGTTTCAAACCGGCCCCGGCATGGTTAAGCTGGCGGCTAAATCGGGCGCGGCCATTATGCCGATTGGCGCCAGTTTCAGCCCCGAATTGCCGATTGTCGGTACATGGGACAAATCGAAATTACCGCTGCCTTGGGCGAGACGGTCGCTGGTCTTTGGTAATCCGCTTTACATTGAAGATGGCGATGACGAAGCGATAGAAGCCGCCTGCCAAGCCGTCACTGATGCGCTCAACGCCGTGCAGGCGGAAGCGGAAAAAATGGTCAGGAAGTAGGGCTTAAGCGCTTTTCGCAATCTCGTTGCGGTTTTCGCCCAACCCCTCAGCAATCAAAAACGCTAATTCCAGCGCCTGACTGCCATTAAGGCGCGGATCGCAGTGTGTGTGATAGCGGCTCGACAAGTCTTCTTCCGAAATGGCTTGCGCGCCACCCAAACATTCAGTGACATTTTGGCCGGTCATCTCAAAGTGAATGCCACCTGCGTGGGTGCCTTCAGCCTGATGCACGCCCATAAAGCGCTGCACTTCAGTGAGGATACGGTCAACCGGACGGGTTTTATAGCCGTTTGAGGCTTTAATCGTATTGCCGTGCATCGGGTCGCAAGACCAAACTACTTTGCGACCTTCGCTTTCAACCTTGCGGATAAGCTGCGGCAAATGATTTTCAACATTATCATGACCGAAGCGCGCAATCAGCGTGATGCGTCCGGCTTCGTTTTCCGGGTTCAGCTTGTCAAGCAGGGTAATCAGTTCATCCGGCTCCAGCGAGGGGCCGCATTTCATGCCAATCGGGTTTTTAACGCCGGACAAAAACTCAACATGCGCGCCGTCGAGTTGACGCGTGCGGTCGCCGATCCACAGCATGTGTGCGGATGTGTCGTAATGCTCGCCACTTGTGCTGTCGAGGCGCGTCAGGGCTTCCTCATAACCGAGCAGCAAGGCTTCATGGCTAGTATAGAAATCGACCATGCCCATTTGCGGCGAAGTGGCAGAAGATACGCCGCAAGCGGCCATAAAAGCCATAGCCTCGTCAATCTGACCGGCCATTTCCTCATAACGCGCGCCTTGCGGGCTGTCGGCCACAAAGCCTTGATTCCAGCGATGCACTTCGGTCAAATCGGCATAGCCGCCTTTGGCGAAAGCGCGCAGCAGATTGAGCGTCGAAGCGGCCTGGCGGTAAGCAGAGATTTGCCGTTCCGGGTCGGGGACACGCGAGGCAGAATCAAATTCAATACCATTGATAATGTCGCCGCGATAACTTGGCAGTTCCACGCCGTCCACCGTCTCCGTATCGGCAGAGCGCGGCTTGGCGAATTGTCCGGCCATGCGACCGACTTTAATCACCGGCAGCTTGGCGCCAAAGGTCAGCACGACCGACATTTGCAGCATGACGCGGAAAGTGTCGCGGATATTATCGGCGTGGTGTTCGGCAAAGCTTTCGGCGCAATCGCCGCCTTGCAGCAAAAAGGCGCGGCCTTCGCATACATCGGCCAGTTGCGCCTTCAGATTGCGCGCTTCACCGGCAAAGACCAAAGGCGGGAAGCTCGCCAGACGCGCCTCCACTTCCGCCAATTGCTTGGCATCTTCATAGGCGGGAACCTGCTTAATCGGGAACTCGCGCCAGCTTTTCGGTGTCCAACTCATCTCTCACACTTTCCAAAATTCGTCGGTTCAATCTCCATATACGGATTTTATGCGTAAAAATAAAGCACTTAGATGGTTTTAATCAGCCGCCGCCCGAAATTGGCACCGGCAAAAAGGGCGGCATATTCGCTTGGCGCATCTTTGATGCCCTCGCTTATATCCTCTCTGTAGGCCAACTTGCCGTCGCGTATCAGTGCCGCCATCGCCGCCTGCGCTTCGGGAAATTGCTTGGCATAATCATAGACCACCAGCCCCTCCATGCGCAGACGATGCGTGATGAAGCGCGTTGTTTGACGCATGCCAATAGGGATTTCTCTATTATATTCAGATACTTGCCCGGAAACCACAATGCGGCCTCTGGGCTTCATATTTAGAATGGCGGCATCCAACATCTTGCCGCCGACATTGTCGAAATATATATCAACGCCGTCAGGGCAGGTGGTGGCAATGGCTTTGGCGAGATTGTCTGCGGCTTTATAGTCAATCACCGCGTCAAACCCCAAATCTTTCAGATAGGTGCATTTATCTGCCCCGCCGGCCATGCCGACCACATTCAGCCCCAAAGTTTTGCCGATTTGCCCGCAGGTCGCGCCGACCGGACCGGCGGCAGATGAAATCAGCAAGGTTTCGCCGCTTTGTGGTTGTCCCAAATCTTGCAGGCCGAACCAAGCGGTAAGCCCGGGCACTCCCAACACACCAATGGTGGCGGTCATCGCCACTTTGTCGTCAAACAGGGCCGGGTCGAGTTTTTGCAATCCGCGGTCGGGGTGCAGCACGGCTTCGGTCCAGCCCAAGCCGCCCATAACCATATCACCGACGGCAAAACGCTCCGATCCGCTGGCGATAATTTCTCCAATACCGGCGCTCTCTATCGTGTCGCCGATTTTGAGACCCGCCGCATAGCTGTCACCGCTCAAGCGGCCGCGCATGCCGGGGTCGAGCGAGAAATAATGGGTTTTAATCAAAACCTGCCCGTCTTTCGGCGCGTCGGGGGTGAAAATTTCTAATGTGTAACAATCTTCGCTCGGCACCCCGCATGGGTGCTTGGCCAGCGTCCATTTTTTATAATCAGTCATTTATTTGCCCTTGAAATTAGGTTTGCGCTTTTCCTGAAAGGCCGAGACAGCCTCTTTGAAATCTTGGGAGCGCATGCTCAGACCCTCGGCTTGCAGGCTTATCGGCATCACGGCGGCGGCGACTTGGCGCAAAAACGCGTTAATGCCTGCCTTTGAGGCAGCAATTGCAATCGGTGCGCCTTCTGCCAATTGGTCGGCAATCTCCATCGCTTTTTCCATCACGCCGTCGGTCGTGTCGGCATAAAAACCGGCCAATCCCATTTCATAAGCGTCTTTGCCGCTGACCATTTCGCCGGTCATTAAATGATATTTGGCGCGATTGACACCAATCAGAAACGGCCAAATCACTTGGCCGCCATCACCTGCGCCCAGCCCCATTTTGACATGGGTGTCGCCGAATTTGGAATCTGGCCCAGCCACCACCACATCGCACAGCAAAGGCAGATTGGCACCGAGCCCCAACGCATAACCATGCACGGCGGCAATAATCGGTTTCTCACATTCGAGAATATGGTCAACAATGCGCCGCCCCTCAGCCAAGCTCGGCATTTCAATACCCGTATCGGCGCTGAAATCGCCGCCGACGCAAAACGCTTTACCGGCACCGGCCAGCACCATGACGCGCAAATCGGGGTCATCGTCAAAATCGCGGCTGAACGTCATCATTTCATGATGCATGCGATTGTCGATGGCGTTCATTTTCTCTGGCCGATTGAGCGTCACAACGACAACACCATTGTGGCGGCGATCAATGGTCATACGTTGGTAATTTTCCTGTTTCAGCATGGCTCCCCCCAAATTTCCAATAGGCTCCCCCCAAATTTCCAATAGTCTGCCCCCAACAGCGTCATTGGTGCAAGTCGAAAGCCATTGATTTGCTTGTTCAAACTTGTGGCACGCGCTACATAAACGGCATGGAAAACGGCGCGAAAACCTTAAAAATCGCAATTGCGCAGCTGAACCCGACAGTCGGGGCAGTGGTCGCCAATGCTGCGCTCTTGCGCAGTATTCGCTCTGCTTCGGGCGATGCCGATGTTATTGTCGCAGGCGAGTTGTTTTTGACCGGCTATCCGCCTGAAGATTTGGTGCTGAAAAGGGCGTTTCTGGCGCATGTGGCGGAAGAAGCCGAAAAATTGGTCGCCGATACGGCGGACGGCGGTCCGGCGCTGGTTTTCGGTCTGCCTGTAGTGGAAAACGGTGTACTCTATAATGCCGTAATGGTTGCCGATGGTGGTCAAGCGGCGGTACGCCATAAGGTGCATTTGCCCAATTATGCCGTGTTTGATGAAAAACGCCTGTTTGGCGCGGGCACCATGCCCGAGCCGTTGGAACTGCGCGGGCTGCGCGTCGGTGTGCCGATTTGCGAAGATATTTGGTTTGCCGATGTCTGCGCGCATTTGAAAGCGCAAGGGGCAGAGCTGCTAATCTCACCCAATGGCTCCCCGTTTGAGCGCGGCAAACATGCCAAGCGGCTGCAACACGCGACAGCGCGCGCCAAAGAGACCGGCTTGCCGCTGGTTTATATCAATCAAATCGGCGGGCAAGATGAACTGGTGTTCGATGGCGCGTCTTTTGCCGTTAATGGCGATGGTGAAGTTGCCGCGCAACGCCCCGCTTGGCAAGCCGAAGCGCACATGCTGACGCTCGATGAAACCGATACAGGTTGGCGGGTAACACCGCAAGAAGTGGCAACAATTGACGGCGAATTGGGCGATATATATGCCGCTGCCGTGACGGGTTTGCGCGATTATGTTGAGAAGAACTGTTTTCCGGGTGTTTTATTAGGCCTTTCGGGCGGCATTGACAGTGCCATTTGCGCCGCGATGGCGGTCGATGCGCTGGGTCCGGAGCGTGTGCATTGCATCATGCTTCCGTCGCGCTTTACCAGTCAATCAAGCCTTGATGATGCTGCCGCTTGCGCCAAAGCACTGGGGATTAAGCTGGATGAAGTATCGATTGCTGAACCGGTTGATGCGGTTGAAAGCGCATTGGGCGATCTGTTCAAAGGCACCAATGCTGATTTGACGGAAGAGAATATTCAATCGCGCCTGCGCGGCACGCTGCTGATGGCGGTATCGAACAAATTCGGCAATATGGTGGTGACGACGGGCAATAAATCGGAAGTCTCGGTCGGCTATGCCACCCTCTATGGCGATATGAATGGCGGTTATAATCCGATTAAGGATATTTATAAAACCGAAGTGTTCGCGCTGGCGCGTTGGCGCAATGGAAATGTGCCAACCGGCGGATTGGGGC
Source organism: Rhodobiaceae bacterium (assembly GCA_002721725.1). Lineage (GTDB taxonomy): Bacteria > Pseudomonadota > Alphaproteobacteria > RS24 > RS24 > UBA8337. Next base: position 13,369 of record PBLK01000019.1, on the reverse strand, counting down.
CTCAAGGTCTTGTCATTCCAAAAAACATTATCGACAAACCGCCAAGCGCCGAACTGCGCCCCGACCAAAAAGACGAAGACAGCCTGCCGCCCTATGACGCGCTGGATGATATTCTTTTCGCGCTGGTCGAAGATGAGCTTGGCGTTGATGAGATTATCGCTCGTGGTCACGATGCCGAAACGGTGAAGCGCATTGAGCATCTGCTTTATGTTTCCGAATATAAGCGCCGCCAGGCCGCGCCGGGCGCGAAAATCGGCAATCGCAATTTCGGACGCGACCGCCGCTATCCGATTACCAATGGCTTCCGCGACGCGCGCGCCTGAATTTAGAGGAATTTTATGACTGTTCGCACTCGTTTTGCCCCCAGCCCGACCGGTATGTTACATGTCGGCAATGCGCGCGCTGCGCTGTTTTGCTTTTTGTTCGCCAAAGGGCAGGGCGGCGATTTCATTCTGCGCATGGACGATACTGACAAGGCGCGCTCAACAGAAGAATTTGCGGAGGCCATAAAGGCCGATTTGGCTTGGCTCGGTATGGATTATGATGAGACCTTCAAGCAATCAGATCGTTTCGACAAATATGAGGCGGCGTTCGATGATCTAAAAGCGCGCGGGCTGGTCTATGCCTGTTACGAAACGCCCGATGAATTGGAACGCAAGCGCAAGCGGCAATTGGCGCGCGGCAAACCGCCGGTTTATGACCGCGCTGCCCTTGAGCTGACCGATGAGCAAATTGCCGCCCATGAAGCGGAAGGCCGCAACCCGCATTATCGCTTCAAACTGTCCGGCAATGCGATTGTGTGGAACGATATGGTGCGTGGTGAGCAGAAGATTGAAACCGCCAGCCTGTCCGATCCGGTCATTCGCCGCGCCGATGGCACATGGCTCTACACTTTGCCCAGCGTGGTTGACGATATTGACGCCAATATCTCTCACGTCATTCGTGGTGAAGACCATGTCACCAATTCCGGCGCGCAAATTGAAATCATTGAAGCGCTGGGCGGCAAAGTGCCGGTATTCGCGCATTTCTCGCTCATGCTGGCGGCCGATGGTGGGGCTTTGTCAAAACGCTTCGGGTCATTGTCTTTGCGTGATATCCGCGAGAGCGGGGTTGAAGCCATGAGCCTCAACAGTCTGATTGCGCGGCTTGGCACAGCTGACCCGGTTGAGCCGGTGCAGGATATGGCGACGCTGATAAAGGGCTTTGATATGACGCGGCTTGGGCGCGCACCGGCGCGCTTTGACGCGGAAGATGTGACCCGCCTCAATGCGCGCATTTTGCACGATATGCCTTATGAGGCCGCCGCGCCGCGTTTGGCGGCAATGGGCGCACCTGAGGGAGCCGCGTTTTGGGACGGCGTGAAGGGCAATTTGAAGCTTTTTGATGATGTCGGTGATATTTTGCGGTTGATTGAAGGGCCCGTATCGCCCGTCATTGAGGCTGATGATGTCGATTATGTAGCAACAGCTCTGGACGCCCTACCGCAAGGCGATTTGACCGAGCAAAGCTGGTCAGAATGGACGCAAAATTTGAAAGAAAGCACCGGCCGAAAGGGGCGCGCTTTGTTTATGCCGCTGCGCCAAGCACTGACCGGCCAAGCGCATGGCCCAGAAATGCAGCATTTGCTGCCGCTTATCGGCTATGATAAAGCTGTCGCCCGTTTACAGGGCAAAGAAGGATAGTTAATGGCACGCGAGCGCCTTTTCATTTTTGACACCACCATGCGCGACGGTCAGCAAACGGCCGGCGTGGATTTTGCCGTGGCCGATAAAATGAAGCTGGCGGCAGCTTTGGACGCGTTGGGTGTCGATTATGTCGAGGGCGGCTATCCCGGTGCTAATCCCACCGACACACAATTTTTTAATGAATTGGGCAGCCTTGAGGGTGCCAAGCTAACCGCTTTCGGCATGACCAAACGGGCTGGCCGTTCGGCAGAAAACGATCCGGGCTTTATGGAAATCCTCGATGCGCCATCAGCCGCCACATGTCTTGTCGCAAAGAGCTGGGACTATCATGTCGATGTCGCGCTCGGCATTTCCAATGAGGAAAACTTAGCTTGCATCACCGATAGTGTTACCGCCATTACGGCGCGCGGCAAAGAGGCGATGATTGATTGCGAGCATTTTTTCGACGGCTATAAGGCCAATCGCGAATACGCGCTGGCTTGCGCCGATGCCGCTCTGCAAGCCGGTGCGCGTTGGGTTGTCTTGTGCGACACAAATGGCGGCACCATGCCCGATGAAGTGTTCGACATTGTCAGCGATGTCACCAAACACATTGGCGGAGAGAAGCTCGGCATTCATTCGCATAATGATACAGAAAATGCGGTGGCCAATTCTTTGGCTGCGATTAATGCCGGTGTGCGGCAAGTGCAGGGCACCATTAACGGGTTGGGCGAACGCTGCGGCAATGCTAATCTGGTCTCGCTTATCCCGACCTTGCTGCTAAAGCCGGGCTATGCCGAGCGCTTTGAAACCGGCATTGCTCTCGACAAGCTGCCGCAAGTGAAAAACGTGTCGCTCTTGCTTGATGATATTCTCAATCGTACGCCGAACCGCCACGCGCCTTATGTCGGCGCATCTGCTTTTGCCCATAAGGGTGGCATTCATGTGTCGGCGGTGATGAAAGACCCGTTAACCTATGAGCATGTGAAACCCGAAAGTGTCGGCAATAACCGCACGATTTTGGTTTCCGACCAAGCTGGTAAAAGCAATGTGTTGGACCGCTTGGCGACGGCTGAGATTGACGTTGATGCCAAAGACCCGGCGATTGACCGCATTTTGCGTGAGGTCAAAGACAAGGAACTGGATGGCTATAGCTATGATGGCGTTGGTGCCTCATTTGAACTTTTGGCACTGCGCCAGCTTGACCGTTTGCCGAGCTATTTTGACGTGACCGGCTATACGGTGAATATCAGCAATGACGGCAAAGGCCGCACCTTATCTGAGGCCAGCGTGTCATTGGTCATTGATGGCGAGACGGTGGAAGGCAAAGGCACGGGTAACGGCCCGATTAACGCACTGGATATGGCCTTGCGCGGCGATTTGAAACGCTATGCCAAGACCATAGACACCATGCGCCTGATTGATTTTAAGGTACGGATTTTGAACACCGGCACGGAAGCCGTCACGCGCGTGACCATTGAAAGTGTCGATGATGCCGGTGATAGCTGGCGCACCATTGGCGTCAACCCGAACATTGTTGTCGCTTCTTTTGAAGCGTTAAACGATGCGGTGGTGTATAAGCTTTTCAAAGACGGTATTTCGGCTGTGCCGGAAACCGCTTGATAGGAGATAAATAATGCGCGCCTTGAAATCAGTGCTGTTTCCCATTCACCCGGAAGGTTTTCGCTTCATTGCGATTTTCGCCTTTCTGACCTTGCTGTTGTTTTTCGTGTCGGACTTTTTGGGCTGGGTCGGCGTTATTTTAACCCTGTGGTGCGCTTGGTTCTACCGCGATCCGGCCCGCGTGACGCCGCAGCGTCGCGGTCTCGTCGTATCGCCTGCTGATGGTGTGGTGAATATGATTACCGAAGCCGTGCCACCGCCTGAATTGGGGCTGGGTGATGAGGCTTTGCCGCGCATTTCGGTGTTCATGAATGTTTTTAACTGCCACGTCAATCGCATGCCGGTGAGCGGTAAAGTGGTGAAGTCGCTTTACCGCACAGGGCAGTTTTTAAGCGCTGATTTGGACAAGGCAGCAGAAGCCAATGAGCGCCAATCGCTTTTGGTAGAGGCCGAAGGCGGCAAGCAAATTGTTGTCGTGCAAATCGCCGGTCTGGTGGCGCGGCGTATTTTGTGTTTCGCGCATGAAGAGCAGGAATTTCATGCCGGTGAACGGTTCGGTCTTATTCGTTTCGGCAGTCGCTGCGATGTTTATCTGCCGAAAGATAGTGTGCCGCGCGTTGCTGTCGGTCAGTCGGCCATTGCCGGTGAAACCGTGCTGGCTGATTTGAAATCTAAAGAGAAAGAGCGCGAGACGCTGACCAGCTAAGATGAGCGAGAACAAGCCGAAAGAAGCGACGCGCCGCCAGAGAGTGGCTGAAAGTCTGAAAAGCAGGCGTTTTCCCGTTCGGCGCATCATTCCGAATATGGTGACCTTGCTGGCACTTTGTCTTGGCTTAACGGCGGTGCGGCAAGGGCTGGAAGGACGCTTTGAACTGGCCGTCATGTGTATTGTCATTGCCGGTTTTCTAGATGCGTTTGATGGGCGGCTGGCGCGGCTTTTGAAAGCGGAAAGCCCGCTTGGTGCGCAACTCGACTCGCTGACCGATTTCGTCAATTTCGGCATTGCGCCGGTCTTACTGGTTTATCTTTGGGCTTTGCAATCAACCGGTCGCCTCGGTTGGGCGATTATTCTGGTTTATTCCGTGTGCTGTGCGCTGCGTTTGGCGCGCTTCAATGTCGATATGGAAGAGGCTGACCGCCCGGCATGGAAAACCAGATATTTTATCGGTGTGCCCTCACCGTCGGCCGGTGGTTTGGTGATGCTGCCGATTTATCTGCAAGTGGCTGGTATAATTGATTTGGCGACATATCCGTCGATTATTCTCGCCAATACAATCCTTGTTGGCCTGCTTATGGTCTCTACCTTACCAACCTTTTCAGGCAAGGGTCTAACCCATATTCGCCGCGATTTGGTGCTGCCGCTTATGCTGTTTATCGGCTCTATGGCGGTGATGTTGTTCACCTTCCCTTGGCTTACCTTGACGGCGATGAGCATTGCCTATTACGCCGTGCTTCCGATAAGCGCTTATACTTATTGGCGTTTGAAACAGGGCTAATTATTCAGCCAATCTCATTACTCAGCAGGCGAGTCATTGCCGCGCATAGCGTCGTGCAAACTTGAAGATCCGCGCAGGCCGGCAAAACGCCCGCGCAGATAATCCGGCAAATGCAACATGACGGGCACCAGAATAAGTGTCAGCAGCGTTGAAAAGCCAAGCCCGAAAATAATCGCCGTTGAGAGCTGAACCCACCATGCTGCGGTCGGCTCGCCGAATTGCACGGTACGTTCAATCACATTGATGGAGGCTTGAATGGCCATTGGGAACAGACCGATCATTGTCGTCACTGTAGTCAACAAAATTGGCCGCAAACGCTGACCTGCGGTTTTCAAAATTACATCAACTTTATCCATGCCGGTGGCCAGCAGGCGCTGATAAGTGTCAATCAGCACAATCGAATTATTGACGACAATGCCGGCCAGCGCGACGACGCCCGTGCCGGTCATAATCACCGAAAACACCTGACCCGTTAAAATCATGCCTAGCAGCACGCCGATTGTAGACAGCACAACGGTGGACAATGTCAGCATGGTGCAGTAGAGGCTGTTGAACTGCATCAGCAAAATAATGAACATCAGCATGAGCGAGGCAATCATGGCGCGACCGAGGAAAGCCGCCGCTTCTTCAGCTTCCTCATTGGCACCGCGCAAGCGCCATTTCACGCCTGATGGCACGAAGTTTTGCTGCGCCATCCATTGTTTGAAGTCATTTTCCAAATCGGTCGCCAAATATTCCGAACCGGTTTCCGGGTTTACCGCCATAGCCGCCTGTATTTGAATCACACGCTGGCCGTCTGTGCGGCTAATGGCGTCGCGCCTTTCGCTCGGCTCGCGTTTGACGAAATTGGTAATCGGTACATTGCCTGCCGGTGTCAGCACGCGCAGTTGGTCGAGCCTGTCAAAGGAGCGCGCACCGTAAGGATAGCGCGCGCGGATTTCAATTTCATCGTCGCTGTCATCGGGGCGGTAATGGCCAATGAGTATGCCATTGGTGACCAGTTGGATAACGTTACCGACGGTGACGATATCGGCTTGAAAGCGACCGGCGGCCTCGCGGTCGACGCTCAAATTCCATTCAATGCCGGGCAGGGGAAGCGTGTTTTCGACATCAATATAAAGGTCATCACGGCTTTGCATATATTGCGACATCAAATTGGTGACGACGGTCAGTTCGTTCAAATCCTGCCCGCTCACTTCAATTTCAATGCCTTTGCCTTGCGGTGGCCCTTGCTCACGCTCTTTAATTTCCACTTCAATACCGGCAAAACGTTCGGCGCGTTCATTAATCTCGCGAACAATCTGCGAGGCGGGAACGCGCGTTGAGAAATGGGTGAACTCAACGCGGATGATGCCAATCGTGTCAGCCGGAATACGCCCATCACCCATATTGGGCGCGCCATCACCGCCGCCGATTGACGGTCCGGCTTGCGCGAAGGCGTTGGATACGCCCGGAATATCAAGAATTATACTCTCTACCAGCTTGGTCGCGAAATCGGCTTCTTCGACCGAAAGATTACCGCGCCCCTTGACCAGCACATTGACCTGATGCGGTTCAATGGAGCCTGAAAACTCAACACCATTATTATATTCGCCGAATAAAATAACCACAGTGGTGAGTAGGGCGACAGCCGTCGCAATGGTCGTCAATGGCCAGTTCATGCACATTTTCAGAAAGCGCAAATAGCGACCCGTCATGCCCTTCATGTCGCGCACATTAATGCGTTTTTCCCCCGACAGGCTGCTCAGCAATTCATCGCCTTCTTGTTCTGACTTGCCGAACAGGCCGCCAATAACCGGCAGAAACAGCATCACAGTGGCCAATGACGCACTGAGCAGGATAATCACCGTTATCGGCAAATAGGACATGAATTTGCCGCTGACACCCGGCCAAAGCAGCATCGGGCCGAAGGCGGCAAGTGTGGTCGCGGTCGATGACAAAATCGGCCAGAACATGCGCGACGAGGCCATCGCATAGGCTTCGCGGCGGCCAACGCCTTCAGCCATTTTGCGGTCGGCATATTCGACCACCACAATGGCCCCATCGACCAGAATGCCGACCGACAGAATAAAGCCGAACATAATCATCATGTTCAACGTCATGCCCATCATGTCGACAATCAAAAAGCCGACAAGGAAAGAGGTCGGAATGGACAGGCCGACCAGCAAAGCGGAGCGCAAGCCAAGCGCGGCAATGACCAAAATCATCACCAGCATAATGGCGTTGGAAATTGAGGTCTCCAGCGAACCAATCATTTCAAAAATCATATCGGAAATATCCGATGAGAAATCGACTTCAATCGTGTCCGGCCAATCCGCCGTATATTCATTGGTCAAGTCGCGCACTTGCTGGGTCGTTTGCACAATATTTGAGCCAAGACGTTTGACCACTTCAATGGATATGGTCGGCGCGCCGTTGAAACGGGCATAAATATCTTGGTCCTTAAAAGTGCGGCGCACTTCGGCAATATCGCTGAGCTGCACCACCGCATCGCCGCGCGATTTAATGGGGATTTGACCGATATCGGCCTCGCTCTCGACCAGACCGGGCACGGAGAGCGAAAAGCGCCCCTGACCGCTATCAATACTGCCCGCCGGAATAAGCTGATTATTGCGCGCCAAAACCGAATAAAGCTCATTGGCGGTGATGTTGTAGTTTTCCATCGCGCGCGAGTCGATGACAATTTCCAGCACTTCCTCGCGTTGGCCGACCAGCTTGGCCTCCAATACATTGGGCATGCCGGAAATTTCTTCCTTGAGCATTTTGGCATGGCGATAAAGCTCGCGCTCACTGTCATTGCTCGTCAGATTGACCATAATGACCGGAAACAAACCGGCATTGAATTCGCGTACGTCCGGTTCTTCGGCATCATCAGGCAGTTCAGGCCGCACTTGATCCATTTTTTCGCGCACATCGAGCAGCGCTTGGTCTTCGTCAAAGCTGACATCAAACTCTAGCAACACGGCACCATAATTTTGTGCCGAAACCGATTGCATTTCTTTCAGCCCGGTCAGCGTGCGCAGTTCCAACTCCATCGGTTTGACCAAAAGTCGCTCCGCATCAGCCGGAGAAATGCCGGGCAAAACAACGCCGACATAAATAATCGGTATCGGAATATCAGGGTCAGCTTCGCGCGGCAGCGAGATGTACGAGGACAGGCCGCCCAAGAGCAGCGCCGCCAAAATGGTCAGCACGGCGCGGCTGCGCCCCATCGCGGCTGTGACGAAACGATACATTATTGCGCCTCGCGCGATGGCAAGGCGGCATTGGCCGTCTGCTCCATCTCGAATTCAACTTCGCGCCCGTCGCGGGTGTATTCACCGCCGCGCACGATTACCATTTCAGAAGCGGCAAGGCCGGTCACCACCGCGCCGTTTTGGTCATCGGAAATAATCTGCACCGGACGCAAGGCGACGCGGCCATTATCGACAACGCGCACGCCCAAACGGCCATCATTGGCCAACGTCAGCACGCTTTGCGGCACGCGGCTGGCCACCACCTCACCGGCATTAATGGTCAATTCGGCGGTCATGCCGTCGCGCAAAGCCAAATCTTTATTGGCCACTTCCAATTCAACGCGGAATGTGCGCGTTGTCAGATTGGGGCTTTCGGCAATATAGCGGATTTTGCCTTGCGCCAATTCGCCGGTCGATAATTTGGCGGTGCCGCCATCGCCGACGGAAATGCGATTGACCTGATTTTCAGCGATATAGCCGACAATCAGCAGCGGGTCTTTATCAATCACCATGCCGCAGGGCTGGCCCGGCGACATGTAATGACCGATTTTTACCGGCTGGCGGTCAAGAATGCCGTCAAACGGGGCGCGAATTTTGGTGCGCTCAAGCTCCACCAAAGCGGCTTTGACGGAGGCAACGGCAGCATCATATCCGGCTTGCGCCGCCGCCATTTGGCTTTTCGACATATGCCCTTGCTTGACCAATTTTTGCGCTGCTGTGAATTCGATTTTGCGGGCATCGCGCTGGGCACGGGCTTGCGCCAGATTAGCCTCGCGCGCGCCGACATCAATACGGCAAATGATTTGCCCTTTTTGCACAAAAGCCCCTTTTTCGACAGGCAATTGGCTGATGGTGCCGCCGGTTTCCGCCGCCACGGTGACCACTTTATCGGCCTCGCTGCGTGCTTGCAGGATTATCGTGTTGGGGAAGGTCTGCGCCGAAATTTCGCGCACCACAACCCTAAAGGCTCGGTTCAGCTCGCTGCTTGTCTTAATCGGCTTGGCGGCTTCTACTTTGTCCGTATTGAACAATATACCGCTGGCCAGCCAGCCAATAAGCGCCAAAAACACCAAAATGGCCGTGCCGACAGGGCTGAAGAGCCGCCGCCGAGGCTTGGTCGCGACAATCGGTTGACTGTCATGATCGTCAGGGTCGAAGTCCATTGAATTATTTATCCCCTTTTGCGCTTTATATATAACGCAAAAAATATTAATTTCTGCCCTACAGAGTTGCTTTTTTTTCGCTTTTCGGACGGATTTAGAGGCTGTTTACACAAAAATGACGGAGAAGTCATTTTTTTTCGCGGACGAAGCGCCGCAGGAGAAGAAAATGAAATATGAAAACGCCGTTACGCCTAGTGACGCTCAAATGAAAGGCTTTTTCGAGAATGACCACGGCAAGCCCATCAGCATGGTCAACTTACTGAAGTTCAAGGACAAAGCGGAATATCCCGAGGACCACGAACTGCACGGCAAAGATATGAGCGGGGCTGAGGCCTATGCGATTTATGGCATGGCGGTCACCAAAATCATTACGGATTTGGGCGGTGAAATGCGCTTTTTTGGCGATGTGCAGCGGCTGATGCTGGGCGAGGTGGAAGAGTTGTGGGACCAAGTGGCGATTGCCAAATATCCCAGCCGCCAAGCCATGGTCGATATGATGATGTCAGAAGAATATAACGCCATCCATGCCCATCGCGACGCCGGCCTGGCCGGACAGTTGAATATTGAGACGGTAGAAGAATAGCCGCTTTCTCTTGGCTAGATTTTCGCCGCCAACTCGCTGGCCTGTTTAATCGCTGCCTTCGCGTCCAGTTCGGCTGCCTCATAGGCACCGCCGATCAGTTCGACAGATGCGCCTTTGGCTTCCAGCGCATCGTGCAATTCGCGCAAGGGTTCTTGTCCGGCGCAAATAATCACCGTATCGACCTCGAGAATATCGGGCTTGCCATTGACGGTAATGTGCAGACCCGCATCGTCAATCTTGCGATAGTCAATGGCGTTCATCATTTTCACGCCGCGCCGCTGTAGGGTGAGGCGATGCGTCCAGCCGGTGGTTTTGCCCAGCCCCTTGCCGACATTGGTTTCTTTGCGCTGCATCAGGAAAATTTCCCTATCGGCGCTGGCTACTTCAGGCTCAATGCCGGTGACGCCGCCGCGTGGGTGGTTTTCAAAATCAACGCCCCATTCTTTGGCGAAGACAGCTTTGTCGAGCGCGCCTGACGGGCCGTCATGCGAGATGGTATCGGCGACATCAAAGCCGATGCCGCCCGCGCCCATAATCGCCACGCGCTTGCCGACCGGCTTGTTGCCTTTCAGCACATCAATATAGCTGACCGCTTTTTCGTGATTTATGCCTTCAATATCGGGCACACGCGGGGTGATGCCGGTGGCCACCACCACATGCTCAAAATCGCCCAGCATATCGGCGTCAGCACGGGTGTTGAGCCGTAGCTCAATACCCAGCTTCTCAATCATCCGCCCATAATAGCGCAGCGTTTCATAAAACTCTTCCTTGCCCGGCACCAGCTTGGCGAGGTTGAACTGACCGCCAATCTCATCGGCCGCATCAATCAGCGTCACCTTATGGCCGCGCTCTGCCGCCGTGGTGGCATAAGCCAGCCCGGCCGGGCCCGCGCCGACCACCGCAATGTTTTTCGGTGCTTGCGTCGGCTCATATTTCAGCAGCGTTTCATGGCAGGCGCGCGGATTGACCAGACAACTTGTCGTCTTGCCGCCGAATGTGTGGTCGAGGCAGGCCTGATTGCACGCAATGCAAGTGTTAATCTCATCGGCGCGATCTTCCGCCGCCTTATTCATAAACTGGCTGTCGGCCAGCATGGGCCGCGCCATAGAAACCAAATCGGCTTCGCCAGCGGCCAGCACATCTTCGGCCACTTGCGGCATGTTAATGCGGTTGGAGGTGATGACGGGTATCGACACTTCCTTGCGCACACGACCGGTGACGGAGGTGAAGGCGGCGCGCGGCACCATTGTAGCAATGGTCGGTACGGCGCTTTCATGCCAGGTGAAATGGGTGGAAATCATCGACACGCCGACTTTCTCAAGCTCGCGCGCCAGCAGCGCCACTTCGTCCCAACTCATGCCGCCTTGCAGCATATCCATAGCGGCGATGCGGAACACGATGATGAAGTCATCGCCCACTGCCTCGCGGCATCTTTTGGCCACTTCAAGCGGAAAGCGCATACGGTTTTGATAAGAGCCGCCCCATTCATCGGTGCGCTGATTGGTTTTCTCAACCAGAAAAGTCGACAGCAAATAACCGGCCGAGCCGATAATTTCGACCCCGTCATAACCGGCCTTTTTGGCCATGGCGGCGCAATGGGCGTGGTCGGCAATTTGTTTTTCAATGCCCGCCACGTCCAATTCTTCGGGCGCGAAAGCGCCAATGCGCGATTTGACGGGCGAGGGCGCAACCGCTTGGTCATTATAGGCGAGCGGCCCCATATGCAGAATTTGCATAACGAATTTACAATCGGGCGCAGCGTCATGCACGGCTTTGGTGACAATGGCGTGGCCTTCCACTTCTTTTTCGTTTTGCAGTTTGGAGGCGGCGAAGACTTCATTGCCATCGCCATCTTTCACCGTCATGCCGCCTTCGGGATTGGGGGCAATGCCGCCGGTGATAATCATGCCGACACCGCCGGCCGCGCGCTCGGCATAATAAGCCGCCATGCGTTCAAATCCGTCTGGCAATTCCTCAAGGCCGGTATGCATGGAGCCCATAATCGAGCGGTTTTTAATGGTGGTATGACCCAAATCCAGCGGCTGAAACAGGCGCGCATATTTGGCGTGACCCGGTAAAATCTTCTCTGCAGCACTCATCTTATTTCTCCCAATCTGTCGTTAAATTTAGGGCGAATGGGCAGGGGCGGCAAGGGCAATGCTTGCCCTAATCCTCCTAGCTGTTAATCTTCCAGTCGCATTTTGAGGACGCCGTTCATGTATCAATCGCCCAAACAGCCCGTGCTGGCCATTTTCGCTTTGGTGGCGTTGATGTTTGCCGCGCCGTTTTTGCATGTTCAATATTTGCATGCGAGCCATCATTGGCGTTTAGCGCCCAAAGGCGTGTATGGCGAAAAGGCGATGGTGGTGTCGGCGCACAGGCTGGCCAGCGAGGTTGGCCGCGATGTGCTGGCGCGCGGCGGCAATGCGTTTGACGCGGCGGTGGCGGTCAATTTCGCGCTCGCCGTGGTGTATCAGCAGGCCGGTAATATTGGCGGCGGCGGCTTTATGGTTTACCGCCTCGCCAATGGCGATGTCGGCACGTTGGATTTTCGCGAGCGCGCGCCTTTTGCCGCCAGCCGCGATATGTATCTCGATGAAAAGGGCGAGGTGATTAAGGGCCTCAGCCTGAAAGGTCATCTCGCGGTCGGTGTGCCGGGCGCTGTGGCGGGCATGGCCGCGCTGCACGAAAAATTCGGCAGCGAGCCGTGGGATGTGCTGTTGCGCCCCGCCGTGACGCTGGCGCAAGACGGCTTTATTCTCACCGAAAAAGCGGCGCGCGAGTTCAACCGCTTTCAAAAAGACTTTGCCGAGCAAAACCGCTTCGTCCCGCCGGTGCTGAAGACGGATGGCAAATGGCGCGAAGGCGAGCGGATAAAATTCCCCGCTTTGGCGCGCACATTGGCGACCATTGGCGCGCAGGGCCGCGCCGGATTTTACGAGGGCCGCGTCGCCGATACGCTGGTCGATGAAATGGCCAGCGGCGGCGGCCTCATCACCCATCAAGATTTGGCGGCCTATACGCCGGTGTGGCGCGCGCCGGTGCGCTTTAGTTATCGCGGGCATGAGATTGTCTCCATGCCGCCGCCCAGTTCCGGCGGCATCGCGTTGGCGCAGCTTTTGCAAGGGGCGGAGGCTTATGACATCGCCGCGCTGGGGCATAATTCTGCCGCGCATATTCACATGATGACCGAGTTGCAGCGTCGCACCTATGCTGACCGCGCCACCCATTTGGGCGACACTGATTTTGTGCAGGTTGATATAGACGGGCTGACGAAGCGCGACTACATCACCGCGCGCAACGCCGATATTTCGCCGGACCAAAAAACCCCCAGCGAGCAAGTGAAGCCCGGCTATGTGGCGGCGATGGAAAGCGCCGAGACGACGCATTTTTCTATTGTCGATGCGGCCGGCAATGCGGTCGCCGTCACCACCACGCTGAACGGCATGTATGGCGCGAAAGTGGTGGTTAGGGGGGCGGGCTTCTTCCTCAATAATGAGATGGATGATTTCGCCATCAAGCCCGGCCACGCCAATCAGTTCGGCCTGTTGGGCGACAGCAAAAACGCCATTGCGCCGGGCAAGCGCATGCTCTCTTCCATGAC
>PBLK01000018.1 GCA_002721725.1 Rhodobiaceae bacterium | reverse complement strand
CGGTTTGCAGCAATGCCCAACCGCCAATCAGCCCGCCGATAAAAGCCAGCGGCATTTGCCAAGCGAGGTCGCGCCAATAACCGACCATATGCTTGCGATAGCCAATCACGCCGGTGATATAGCCAAATGTGGCAGCGAAGGTGTTGGTGGCATTGGCGATAATCGGCGGCATGCCGGTAAAAACCAGCGCGGCAAAGGTGATGCCGCTGCCGCCACCGGCCAGCGCATTCATCGTGCCGCCGACCAATCCGGCAATAAAAAGGAGAATGGTTTCCACTAAACGTCCAGCTCAATCACTACCGGCACATGGTCAGAGGGTTTTTCCCAATCGCGTGTGTGGCGGTGAATATCGAAACCGTTAAACCTGTCTGCCGCCAGTGGCGAGAGCAGATGATGGTCAATACGAATGCCGTTATTCTTCGGCCAAGCCCCGGCTTGGTAATCCCAGAACGTATAGGTGTCATCGCCGGTTTGTGCTGATGAGGCCACTGCCTCAGTCAGGCCCAGATTGATGATGCGCCGAAACGCAGCATGAGTCTCGGGGCGATACAGCGCGTCGCCTTCCCATGCGGTCGGGCTGTAGCAATCTTCCGGTGCCGGAATAACATTGAAATCGCCGGAAAGGGCAAAAGCCTCTTCATAACCGAGCAGGGTCTGCGCGCGCTTTTCCAGCGCCGCCATCCAGTTCAGCTTGTAGACATATTTTTCGTGCTGCCCGTCATCGTCGGTCGGGTTGCCATTTGGCAGATAAATCGAGGTAACGCGCAGCGCGCCCTTATCGGTTGAAACAACGGCCTCGATATAGCGCGATTGCTCATCTTCAAAACCGGGCAAGCCGCGCGTCACATCTTCCAATGGCAGTTTTGACAGCAGCGCCACGCCATTATAGGTTTTCTGGCCGTGCGTCTCGACATTATAGCCAAGTGCCTCTATCTCGGCGCGCGGAAAAGCCTCATCAACGCATTTCAATTCTTGCAAACCAACCACGTCGGGTTGCACTTCTTCCAACCAGCGCAGCACATTGGGCAGGCGCGCTTTGATTGAGTTCACGTTCCAACTGGCAAGTTTCATAATTTATATGTCGAAACTGGTGCCGCAGCCGCATGAGGCAGTGGCATTGGGGTTTTTAATCTGAAAGCTGGCACCAATCATATCATCAACCCAGTCAATCTCACTGCCTTCCATATATTGTATCGACATTTCATCGACCAGCACAGTCACGCCGTTGCGTTCAAAGGTGAGGTCGTCATCGGCTTTGTCGCTATCGATTGAAAACACGTAGGAAAAGCCGGAGCAGCCGCCGCCTTGCACAGCCACGCGCAAGCAGCTTCCCGCCGCTTCTTGAGCGAGAATTTTGCTGATTTGCGCTGCGGCGCTTTCGGTAATGGCAAATTGCTGCATAAGTTGAAAATAGGGCGGTTCATGAAACGATTCAAGATAAGTTGCTGTTTATGGATGTGACCGAATATCAGGGTGAATTGACGCGTGCGCATTGGGATTTGTTGCTTGATGCTGATCCGCATTTTGACGCGGTGCTGACCTATACGCCGCCGCAACATGGTGAGGCAGAGGTTTTCATTATTGGCGAAGCGACAGAGCCTTACGCCATGTGCGTTATCGTGCCGATTAAGGGCGGTTTTGAAATCAAGAATATAGCCACCACAGTGATGA
The DNA here is from genome assembly GCA_002721725.1 of Rhodobiaceae bacterium. Taxonomy (GTDB): domain Bacteria; phylum Pseudomonadota; class Alphaproteobacteria; order RS24; family RS24; genus UBA8337. The sequence goes on along the minus strand of PBLK01000018.1, from coordinate 29,918 downwards.
TGCGGCGGCACGGCATGGCCAGCGCGCTTATTCACCATGTTGTTGAACTTGCGCGTGAGCGCGGCGCGGACTGGGTTGAAATCGGCACATCAACGACCAGCCACGACCAGATACGGCTTTATGAAAAGCTGGGCTTCAAGCAAGACGGCATTTTGCGCGATTATTTCTTGAACTATCCCGAGCCGATTATTGAAAACGGCTTCCTGGCGCGCGATATGGTGATGCTGCGGTTGAACTTAAAAACTTCCATTTAACTTATTGAAATTAGACTTCTTCCCGTGTGTTGCGTGGCGTGGCACAATGGGAAAAAGAGGTCGTCGTGGACAAGAATAAGACCACACAAGCGTGGCGATGGGCCCAGCACATCGGTGACGATTTACATGACCGGCACTTATCGACTTTCAGTTTTTGACCGCTATGCCGGTCGCGAGGTGTATCGCTTCGGCCAATGTGTTTCGACCGGCGAATTGGAGGGACGGATTTTCGCTTTTCTCGACAGCTAGGCTTCCCTCACGCCTCAAAGCGGCCTAAATAATAGGCATGAACCATGCCGTTTATCACGCGCCCTATGCTTGCCATCCCGACGCCTCGCGCGGGCGACAGCATAATGAGCCGGAGAGCAAAACCCGCACGCCTTATCAGCGCGACCGCGACCGCATTTTGCATTGCGGCGCATTTCGGCGGCTAAAGCATAAAACGCAGGTTTTCGTTGCCCATGTCGGCGACTATTACCGCACGCGCCTGACCCATTCTTTGGAAGTGGCGCAAATCGGGCGCTCGATTGCGCGTGAATTGGGCTTGGATGAGGAGCTGACCGAAACCCTGTCATTGGCGCATGATCTCGGCCATACCGCTTTCGGGCATGCAGGTGAAGATGCGCTGGACGAAGCCATGCAGCCCTTTGGCGGTTTTGACCACAATGCGCAAACCCTCCGTATCGTCACCAAATTGGAGAAGCGTTACATCCAATTTGATGGGTTGAATATGACCTGGGAGACTTTGGAAGGGCTGGTCAAACATAATGGCCCGTTGCTCGGCAAGGGTGAGGGCATTGACGATTTGCCTTTCGCGCTCAAAGAACACGCCGCCGTGCAAGATTTGCAGCTTGAAAGCTGGCCGTCACTGGAAGCGCAAGTGGCGGCGCTGTCTGATGATATTGCCTATAATAACCATGATATTGACGACAGCATTCGCGCCGGACTGATTACGCTTGACGATTTACGCCAGCTGCCGCTGACCGGCGATATTCTGGCCGATATTGATAAAACGCATGGCAAGATTGACGAAAAGCTGCTGCGCCATGAATTGGTGCGCGAAATGATTTCCATTATGATTGCTGATTTGGTCGGTGTGGTGCGCGACGGGCTGAATAAGGACAAGGTGGAAACGGCTGATGATGTGCGCCAGCTGGGCCGCGCGCTGGCGGTTTTTTCGCCGGAAATGGAAACCAAGCATCGTGAAATCAAAAGTTTTCTGCATGCGCGCGTTTATCGCCATCACACGGTCAATGGTTCAATGAGCAAGGCGCGCCGCATTATGCGCGATTTGTTCGACTTGTATCTGGCCGAGCCCGAAGTGCTGCCTGAGGATTGGCGCGGTGCGGCGCTGGCCGGTGATGAAACCATGAAAGCACGGATTATTTGCGATTATATGGCCGGTATGACCGACCGCTTTGCAATGGAAGAGCATCGCCGCTTGTTCGACATTTCCGACACGATGATTTAGAAGACGCGCATGAATCTTTTCGCTGAAATGGAAACGGAAATCCGCGCTGCGCTGGCCGCTTTGCAGGCGCAGGGGAAGCTGGCTGACGGCGTGGATATGTCGCGCTTGACGATGGAGCCGCCGCGCGAGGCCGCGCATGGCGATATGGCGACCAATGCGGCAATGGTGCTGGCCAAAGCGGCCGAAATGAAGCCGCGCGATTTGGCCGAATTGCTGGTCGACGCATTGCTGCAATCGAATTTGGTTGAAACGGCAGAGATTGCCGGGCCGGGCTTTGTCAATTTACGACTGGATAAGGCGGCATGGCATCAGCTTGTGCCGCATATTCTAAATAGCGGCGAGGCCTATGGCGACGGCGAGGGTGGCGATAAGGTGAACGTTGAATATGTCTCGGCCAACCCGACCGGCCCGATGCATGTCGGCCATGCGCGTGGCGCGGTGGTCGGTGATGTGCTGGCACGGCTACTGGAAAAAACTGGCAGCGATGTGGCGCGTGAGTATTATATCAATGATGCAGGCGCGCAGGTTGATGTGTTGGCGCAGTCGGCCTTGCTGCGCATGCGCGAGGCAAAAGGCGAAACCATTGGCGATATTCCCGATGGGCTTTACCCGGGCGATTATTTGGTGCCGGTTGGCGAAAAACTGGCGGCGATGGAATTGCCCGAAGATGAGGCCGCTTCACTTGCAATGGCAAAGTCGGTCGCCTTGCCGATGATGATGGATATGATCCGCGAGGATTTGGCGGCGCTTGGCGTGGTGCATGACTTCTTTCGCTCCGAGCAGGCGCTGCATGATGATTCTTCAGTTGATAAAGCGCTTGATGAACTGAACGCTAAAGAATTGATTTATCAAGGTGTTTTAGAGCCACCAAAAGGCAAAGAACCGCCGCTCGATTGGGAGCCAAGCCCGCAAACCCTGTTTAAATCAACCGAATTTGGTGATGATAGCGACCGCGCATTGAAGAAATCAGACGGCAGTTGGACGTATTTTGCGCCCGATATTGCATACCATTTTGACAAATATCAGCGCGGCTATGCGCAAATGATTGATGTCTGGGGCGCAGACCATATTGGTTATATCAAGCGCATGCAGTCAGCGGTCAATGCCATCACTGATGGCGAAGCGCAGCTTGAGGTCAAGATTTGCAATTTGGTCAAGCTGATGCGCGGCGGCGAGCCGGTGAAAATGTCGAAACGCGCGGGTAGCTTTATCACTTTGCGCGAAGTCGTCGATGAAGTCGGTAAAGATGCGGTGCGCTTCATGATGCTGACCCGCAAAAGCGATGCGCCGCTCGATTTTGATTTTGATTTGGTGAAGGACAAAAGCCGCGATAATCCGGTTTTCTATGTGCAATATGCTCATGCGCGCATTTTTTCCGTGATGAAAAACGCCCGCGACTTGGGCTGGCAAGTTGACGATGCCGATTTGGCAGGCGCATCGTTTGACGCGCTCACGCATGAGGCGGAATTGGGGCTTATTCAATTGCTCGGCACTTATCCGCGCATGCTGGCGGCGGCGGCAAAAGCGCGCGAGCCGCATCGCGTCGCCTTTTATTTGATGGATTTGGCAGCCGCCTTTCACGGGCTTTGGAATCTCGGCAAGGAAGAGCTTCAATTACGGTTTATTCAGGAAGATGACGAGGCCGGTAGCATGGCGAGGTTGGCGCTCATTCGCGCCACTGCGCTCACTTTACGCTCAGGTTTTGACGTTATCGGCGTGACACCGCAAGACGAATTGCGTTAGTCTATCAACAACGGACAGAAGTCCGCCTGATGAGAAACCGCGGAAGAAAACATGTCTCATAACGATCCGGGCGATTTTGAAAAAGAGTTCCTCGATAGCGATGTTGATCTGCGTATTGCACATCCGTCGCCCGGCGCGGAAATTTATTCGCGCTCATCAAGTCTGAACCTACCTTCTCTGCGCGCCGTTTTCGTTTTTCTGATACTTATCGGCGGCGCGGTCGGCGGCACTTACTTCTATGCTTATCAGCAAGGGCTTGAAGAGGGGCAACGCAGTTTGCCGCCCGTCGTTTTAGCAGAAAAAGCGCCGATTAAGGTATCCCCCGAAAATGTTCCAGGCGGCGTGCCGAGCAAGCCTGAAGATTTGAATATTTACGGCGTGATGCGCGGCGCGGCTGAGCCTGAAACACCGCGCGCCGTGCCCAATTCTCCGGCTGATAATGCGACCGGTTCGATTGAAAGTCTGATTGCGCGCACGGAAGACCCTTTTGAGCAAGCGTTGTCCGTTCCTAAATCGGTGGCTGAAGATGACAGCCTGCCGGCCGGAAACAGCATCACTGTTCTGCAAGACGACCCGGGTGTTGTCGTCTCGCCGCCGCGCCCCGATTTAAATCGCGCGCCGCGAGCGGCTGCCGAACCGACGCCGCCGCCTGTCGCTGCTCGGGCTCCGGTCATAGCTCGAACCGGCCAACGCGATGACTTTATGGTTCAGCTTGCGGCGTCTCGTTCTCGGGCTTTGGCGCGCGGCGTCTATTCCGAATTGCAGGGCAATTACAACGACCTTTTGGGTCAGCGTAACCCGCTGATTTTGCGTGTTGACCTCGGTGATAAGGGAATTTTCTATCGCGTTAATGTGCCCGGTTTTGAAAGCCGCAATGCGGCCAGCGCGTTTTGCACCAATCTGAAAAGTCGCGGACAAGACTGTTTGGTGCGCAAGCAACCGTAAATGTCAGACTTCTCACCGGCCATATTCGGACTGCAAGGGCTGACGCTGAGCGACGAAGAAGCCGCATTTTTTCATGATGTGCGCCCGTGGGGCATTATCCTCTTTGCCCGCAATATTGAAAGCCGCGACCAGCTGCGCGCACTGACCGATGATTTTCGCGAGAAGTCGGGCAATGCCCATTTGCCGATATTGATTGACCAAGAGGGCGGGCGCGTAGCGCGGCTCAAGCCACCATTGGTGCCCGCTTATCCGCCCATGGGGCTATATGGCGAACTCTTCGAAAAAGATAAGGCTGCGGCGGTTGAGGCGGCCCGCCTCGGCGCGGCCTTGCTGGCGCAAGATTTGTTTGCATTGGGCATTTCGATTAATTGCGCTCCTTGTCTTGATTTGCGCTTGCCGGAAACCTCTGATGTGATTGGCGACCGTGCTTTTGGCGATGATGTTGAGCGCGTCGTCGCGCTGGGGCGCGCGGTAATAGACGGGTTCGATATGGGCGGCGTGATGCCGGTTGTTAAACATATGCCGGGGCATGGCCGCGCCACAGTGGATAGCCATGATGAATTGCCGTGCATTGACAGCGACAGGGACACGCTGCGGCAAAGTGATTTTGAACCCTTTAAGCAATTAAATGATGCGCTTCTCGGTATGACAGGTCATTTGCTGTTCACCGCGATTGATGAGGGGGCCGCCAGCACATGTTCCAAAACCGTGATAGGCAATATCATTCGCAATCATATCGGTTTTGACGGCGTGCTGATGAGCGATGATATTTCCATGTCGGCTTTGGCCGGAGATATGGGCGCACGGGTGACCGGCGCGTTGAAGGCAGGCTGTGATATGGTGCTGCACTGCAATGGCGATATGGCTGAAATGCAGGCGGTCGCCGAAATCTTGCCCTCAAAACCTTCAATTGATGCCGCGCCGCGCATTGCACGGGTTGATGAAGCGCTTGCAAGTTTGGAGTCAGATGTGCCGAAAGGCGCGCGCAAAGTCTGGGGAGAAATCATGGCTGATATTTTCCCCGAATCGCAGAACGCGGTATAAAGCGCTATGGATGAAAACCAGACTGATTCCGCGCAAAATGATGGCTTTGAAGAAGGCATTGCCTATCAACCGTCGACCGAAGACGGTTTGGCCATTCATTTGGAGGGATATGACGGGCCGCTGCATGTTCTGCTGGCATTGGCGCGAACGAAGAAAGTTGATCTCAAACAAATTTCAATTTTGACATTGTCTGAACAATATCTCGATTTCATTCGCGAAGCACAGGATTTGAGTATGGAATTGGCGGCCGATTATTTGGTGATGGCCTCCTGGCTGGCTTATTTGAAGTCGCGTCTCATTCTGCCGCCGCCGCATGACGAAGAAACGGTTGATGCGCAGGAAATGGCGGCGCGTTTGATGTTCCGTCTAAAATGTCTGGAAGCGATGCGCGAGGCCTCGGCGCAACTTATGGGACGTGATTTGCTGGGCCGTGATTTTTTCGTGCATGGCATGCCTGAAGGTATACGCATCAAAAGGCAAAGCAAATATGATGCCAGCCTATACGAGGTGTTGGCCGCTTATTCAACCCAGCGTCTGCGCAATTATTATGAAAAATGGTCGCCGCCGAAAATCGATGTGCTGAGCATTGAGCGTGCGCGTATGCGCATTGAGCGGCTGCTTGGTAAACTCGACAATTGGGAGGTAATGGACGCTCTAATTGCCGCTGATATTCGCGACCCGCAAAAGCGCCGCACCACAATGGCCAGTTCTTTCAGTGCCTTTTTGGAATATGCGCGTGATGGGCGCGTGGAATTGCAGCAGGGCAAGAACTTCGACAGTCTTTTGGTGCGCCGCGCGAGGCCGAAAGCGACCGAGACAGGGGTTGAGACATGAGCGAAGACAAAAGGCAGAAAGATTTGCGCTCCGTTGAAGCAGAGGATATTCGCACGGTTGAGGCCATTTTGTTTGCTGCTGAAGAGCCGCTTGATGTGCCCAATATTGCCGACAAACTGAATGCCGGTGCCGATGTACCGGCGATTATGGCGGCAATCGCTGAGAAGTATGATGGAGCAGGCTTTAATCTTCAAAAGACGGGCAATAAATGGGTGTTCCGCACCGCACCGGATTTGGCTCATGCGCTTCAAAAGCATGTTGTGCAGCAGCGGCGTCTGTCGCGTGCGGCGCTCGAGACGCTGGCCATTATCGCTTATCACCAGCCGGTCACGCGGGCTGAAATTGAAGATATTCGTGGCGTGTCGATTTCCAAAGGTACGCTGGATGTGTTGCTGGAAAGCGAATGGGTGAAAATTCGCGGTCGCCGCCGTGTGCCCGGTCGTCCGGTGACTTACGGTACGTCTGACCATTTCTTGTTGCATTTCGGGCTGGAAAGCCTGACCGATTTGCCAGGCCTTGAAGAATTAAAAGCAGCAGGCCTGCTCGATGACCGTCTGCCGCAAGGTTTTGAAGTGCCTGCGCCCGACCCCGACAATGACCCTGATGAAGACCCGTTGGCCGAAGGTGATGATGGCAGCGAGTTGGAGCCGTTGGAAATGGATTTGCCCGATGGCGTCGCTGAAAATGCTGCGGAGGATGGCGCTGCGCCATGAGTGACGCGCTCATTTTCGACAGCGTTTCGTTCAGCTTTAATGGCGAACGCGTCGTTGATAGCGCCAGTTTTTCCATTGCAAAAGGTGAGATTGTTTGTCTGTTGGGGCCTTCAGGTTGCGGCAAGACCACGTGCTTGCGTTTGGCAGCGGGCATGGAAAAGCCTGAGGAAGGAACGATAAGCCTAGGCGGGGAGGTGGTTTCAACATCGGCCCATGTTGCGCCGCCGGAAACGCGGCATATTGGCTTTCTGTTCCAAGAGTTTGCCCTCTTTCCGCATCTGTCCATTTTGGAAAATGTTTGTTTCGGCTTGAACGAGTTTCCATCACAAGAGCAAAAGGCACGTGCGGTCGAGCTTTTGAGGGAAGTCGGCCTGTCTGGCGTTGCCGATAAATTTCCCGACAGCCTGTCAGGCGGCGAGCAGCAGCGTGCTGCTTTGGCGCGTGCGCTGGCTCCATCACCGCGCTTGGTCCTGATGGACGAGCCGTTTTCCAATCTTGACCCGCAACTACGCGACCGCATGCGGGATTTGACTCTTAGGCTGTTGAAGCAAGTTGGTGCGGCCGGTTTGGTGGTTACGCATGATGCGGCCGATGCGTTGCGCATGGCAGACCGCATTGCGGTGCAGTCCGCCGGCAAAATTTTGCAAATGGATAAACCTGAAATGGTTTATCGCCAGCCCAAGCAAGCAGAGGTTGCAACCATGTTTGGCACGGTAAATTTCTTTGAAACCGAAGGCGGCATATATGGAGCGCGACCGCGTGATATCGCCCTAAGCGGCGATGCTGACGATTTCAGTTTCACCGGCGAGATTATCCAACGTCGCCCAATAGGTGATGGTTGGCTTTGTGTCATCGAAGGGGAAAATGGCGAAGGTCATGAAGCCCAAATTTCCGGTGAGGAAGCACCCACTGAAGGCACACACAAATTCTTTGTACCGAGAGCCCGCCTCATGCTATTCAAAGAACAGGATAAAGGGGTTTCCTATGGGAATTAGCTGGGTACAGATTTTGGTCGTCGCCGTATTGTTGGTATTGCTGTTTGGCCGCGGACGTATTTCGTCTTTAATGGGAGATGTCGCTCGAGGCATTACCAGCTTCCGGCAGGGGCTGCGGGAAGGGGCTGATAACGCCAACGAAAATACCGGTCGGCCGACCATTGAGGGAGAGCCCGTCGATAAACCGGACGACGAGAAATAACGGAGCGCGCCGATGTTCGACATTGGCTGGACCGAAATGCTTGTCCTCGGAGTGATTGCCCTTTTGGTTCTGGGGCCGCGAGAACTTCCCAATCTTTTAAGAACATTCGGTCGCTATGTGCGCCAAATGCGCGATGTTGCATCTGAGTTTCGCGGTCAGTTGGACGGCATCTCATCGGAAATCGACGCGCACGAACAATTAAAAAAGCTGGCAGATGAGGATTTGAACATCGACTTACCTGATTTGTTTGACGGCAAAAAAGACAAAGAGGAAGACAAACGTGGTTGAGCAAGCGAATGATTTAGCGCGCAGTGAAATGCCTCTGCTCGACCATTTGGTCGAATTGCGCACGCGCCTTTTATGGTGTGTTGCCTGGTTTGTGCTAGCTTTCGGCGCGTGCATGTTTTTCGCGACAGATATTTTCGCATTCTTGCTGTGGCCGTTCGAGCAAGCGGCAAATGGCGCGGCCGATTTGCAGCTGATTTACACCGCGCCGCATGAGTTTTTCTTCACGCAGATAAAGCTGGCCATGTTTGCGGGCCTTTTCGTTGCTTTTCCGTTCATCGCTCATCAGCTTTATCGCTTCATCGCGCCGGGGCTTTACGAAAGCGAGAGGAGTGCATTCTTGCCTTATCTGGTAGCTTCGCCGCTTTTGTTCGCTCTCGGTGCATCATTGGTTTTTTTTATAGTCATGCCGATGGCCTTTGAGTTTTTTCTGTCTATGCAACAGAGTGGCGGTGATGGCAGCGCAGATGTCCGCATGGTCAATCGGGTCAGCGAGTATTTGTCTTTTACAATGGTTCTGATGATGGCCTTCGGGTTATGTTTCCAATTGCCTGTCATCCTTACCTTGCTTGGACGTGTCGGATTGGTAACAGCGGGCGGCCTGCGTGCTAAAAGGCGCTATGCTATCGTTTTGGTATTTGCCGCTGCTGCTTTGCTGACGCCACCCGATCTTATTAGCCAAATCGGATTGGGTGTGCCGACTCTGTTGTTATATGAGATTTCCATTTGGTGCGTGGCGGCGATGCAAAAACCGCAAAGTGAGGAAACGGGTTAAGGCCGCGTGGCTGGCTTTTGCAAGCGCGCCGCTTTATACAGAACATGAATAGAGCCAAGCGAGTCGCCCATGCATGATATTAATGACATACGCAAAGACCCTGACGCATTTGATGCCGGATTGGCCAAACGCGGGGTGTCCGCATGCGCGAACCAGATGCTAACGCTTGATGATAAACGCCGTGTCGCGATTGCGGAAGCACAAGACTTGCAGACGCGGCGCAATGAGGCCTCCAAGAAAATCGGGCAAGCTAAGCGGCGCGACGATGAAGTGGAAGCGCAGCGCCTGATGGATGAAGTTGCCGGTCTGAAAGATGATTTGCAAAAAGCCGAAGAAGCCGAGCGCATGGCCAATGATAAATTAATGGAGGCTTTGGCCGCCCTTCCCAATTTGCCGCTTGAGGGCGTGCCGATAGGCGAAGATGAAGAAGCCAATGTCGAAGTTCGATCTTTCGGCACACCCCGCGAAGGTAAGGCCGAGCATTTTGAAATCGGTGAAACGCTGGGCATGATGGATTTTGAAGCTGCCGCAGCTCTATCGGGCTCGCGCTTCGTTGTCCTGCGCGACGAACTGGCGCGTCTCGACCGCGCGCTCGGCAATTTCATGATCGATTTGCACATTAATGAGTTCGACTATCGCGAGACCGCATTGCCGGTTTTGGTACGCGATGATGCAGTTTATGGCACGGGGCAATTGCCGAAATTTGCCGAAGATTTGTTCCGCACGGAAAACGGCTATTGGCTAACCCCGACGGCGGAAGTGACGTTGACCAATTTGGTGCGCGAACAAATTACCGATGCTGCCGAATTGCCGCTGCGCTTCGCTGCTCTGACCCAATGTTTCCGCTCAGAGGCGGGTGCGGCGGGGCGCGATACACGGGGCATGATACGCCAACACCAATTTACCAAAGTGGAGCTTGTGAGCATTGTTGACGCAGACAGCGGCGAGGCTGAGCTTGAGCGCAAAACGCAATGCGCTGAAGAAGTTTTGAAACGGCTCGATTTGCCCTATCGGGGGATGCAGCTTTGTACCGGCGATATGGGTTTCTGCGCGCGCAAAACCTACGATTTGGAAGTCTGGCTGCCCGGGCAAAATGCCTATCGTGAAATTTCCAGTGTCTCTTATTGTGGCGATTTTCAAGGGCGACGTATGAACGCACGCTTTCGCCATGAGGGCGAAAAACAGACGCAATTCGTGCATACGCTTAACGGGTCCGGTCTTGCTGTTGGACGCACACTGGTCGCGGTATTGGAAAATTATGTTAATGAAGACGGAACAGTAACGGTGCCGGAAGTTTTGCGGCCTTATATGGGCGGTGCGGAAAAAATAGGGGATGCGCATGCCTAAGCCGGTCAGACGCATATTGGTCACCAATGATGACGGAATTGATGCCCCCGGTCTGGTTTCGGCGGTAAAAATTGCTAAAGCACTGTCCGATGATGTGTGGGTGTTTGCGCCGGCTGAAGAGATGAGCGGCGCCAGCCATTCGCTAAGCCTGTCAAAGCCGATGCGCGTTATTGAGATAGAACCGAAGCGCTATGCGGAGACGGGCACGCCGACCGATTGCGTGATGGTGGCAACGCGCCATGTGCTGCGCGACAATCCGCCGGATTTGGTTCTGTCAGGCGTTAATTTCGGCCAAAACATAGCGGAAGATGTGAGCTATTCCGGCACGGTAGCGGGGGCCAAAGAGGGCACGGTATTCGGCATTAAATCAATTGCCATGTCGCAAGCGGTGTTGTTCACGGGCAAGCCGGGACAATGGACACCACGTTTTGAAATTGCCGAAAAGCATGCGCCATCATTGATTGAAGAATTGCTTAATCTCGACTGGCCGAAAGAAACCTTCATAAATGTCAATTTTCCGCATATTAGTGTGGACGACAGTCCGCAAATTCGCGTGGTCAAGCAAGGCAAGCGCGACCGCACTATACTCGGTTTGGAAGAGCGCATTGACCCGCGCGGGCGAAGCTATTTCTGGTATAATTTTGACAGGCTCGTTGATGAAAACGGCGATTTGGTTTACACGCCCGGTAAGGGCTCTGATATTGAAGCGATAGTGCAAGGGCATATTGCCGTGACGCCGCTCCAAATGGACCATACGCAAAGTGAAATGGTGGCGTCATTGGCAACAATTTTTGAATGACGGAAGCACGCAGAGAGCAACAAAAATATCGCGGCCTGGCTGCCATTGTTGTGACGATTGCGCTGGTCAGTTGCGGCCCATTGCAATCGGGCAAATGGTATGACAGCGAAAGCGATGTGCCGCCGCGGCCAATGGCCGACAAATCGAAGCCTAAGAAAAAGGAAGAGGCTGCGGCGCGTGAACCCGGTCGCGTATCGCAAATATGGTCACGCGTGCGCGATACATTGGACCGCCGTCCTGAGGCGCAAAAGCAAAATGATGCGGCGGAGGCCCGCGCAGCGACCCAAAAAACTGCAAGCGGGTTGCTTGTCGTGCAAAAAGGCGACACGTATTACAGCCTGTCGCAAACCTACAAATTGCCGCTGCGCGCCCTGTTGGAGGCCAATAAGGCGCGGCCACCCTATTTACTGTCGCCTGGCGACCGTGTGACCCTCCCGACACAGGCCTTCTATGAAGTCAAAAGGGAGGACACGCTTTATTCGATTTCGCGCAGCCATAAAACCGATGTTGCGACGCTGGCCAAACTCAACGGGTTGACCAAGCCGTTCACCATCAGCGTTGGGCAAAGGCTGCAAATCCCGGGTGTAAAAGCAGGAGCGCCAAAGCCCCAGGCGGCGGTGGCGCAAGCTCGGCAACCGGTTGCCAAACCAGCGAAAATGCCCTCTGCGCCGAAGCGTGTCGGGCGTTTTCTTGTGCCGGTGAAAGGCACGATTATTTCCAGCTTCGGGCCGAAAGATGGCGGTTTGCATAATGACGGAATAAATATCGCGGCACGAGAAGGTTCACCCATTCGCGCTGCCGAAAATGGCGTGGTGGTTTATACCGGCAATGAGTTGCGCGGTTATGGCAATCTTTTGCTTATTCGCCATTCCGGCGGCTGGGTGACGGCCTATGCTCATACTTCAAAATTTCTTGTCAGGCCGGGCGCGCGGGTCAAGCAAGGCGACGTGGTGGCCGAGGTGGGCCGTACTGGAAACGTCGAACGGCCGCAGTTACATTTTGAACTACGAAAAGGAACCCGCGCGGTAAACCCACAATCACTAATTTAGCCCTTAAATACTTGGCCTGATGACGCTTCTTGCGTATAGTCCGGCTCACCATTACGGAGATTTAAATGATAATTTCACCTGCCTACGCTCAAGCCGCTTCCGGTGGAAATGCGCTTTTCGAATTGCTGTTTCCGCTGATTATGGTCTTTGCCATTATCTATTTCATGATTTTGCGCCCGCAAAAAAAACGCCAGCGCGAACATGAAGCAATGGTTAATGCGGTATCGCGCGGCGACACGGTTATTACGCAAGGTGGTCTGGTCGGTAAAGTGGCGAAAATCGGTGATGACGAACTGGAAGTGGATTTCGCGGAAAATGCCCGTATCAAGGTTGTGAAATCCATGATTATCAGCGTCCGCGGTAAGACCAGCGAGTGATTTGAGGCCAAAGGCGTCACATGCTGCACTTTTCGAATTTTAAAATCACTGGCATCGTGCTGCTTTTATTGCTGGGTTTGCTGTTTGCCTTGCCGAATTTCATGCGCGAAGAAACGCGTTTGTCGCTTCCCGGCATTTTCCCTTCCGGCACGCTGAACCTCGGCTTGGATCTGCAAGGCGGTTCGCATTTGCTGCTGTCTGTCGATACTGACGCGGTGCAACGCGAGCGTTTGGAAGATTTAACTTCAGATATACGCCTTGCCTTGCGCGGCGAGCGCATCGGATATTCCGGTTTATCGCGGGTGGCGGGTGGTGTTAGCGTGACCGTTCGAGACAGCGAAGATATGGAAAAAGCTGCCTCCGTGTTGCAAGGTTTGGCGCAACCCGTCACCTCTAGCGTGCTGACAAGTTTTGAGCAACGCGCCGATTTGTCGATTGAAAATACGGAGGGGCAAACCTTTGTATTGCTTGTTACCGAAGATGCGATAGCCGCACGCAATACGCGCACCGTGCAGCAGTCGATTGAAATTATCCGCCGCCGCGTTGACGAGCTCGGCACGACTGAGCCGACCATTCAGCGGCAAGGTGAGAAACGAATTTTGGTGCAAGTGCCCGGCTTGGATGACCCTGAACGTTTGAAAGCGCTGCTTGGCCAGACCGCGAAAATGAATTTTCACCTCGTCGACCAAACGGTAAGCGGTTATGACGTGGTGAACGGCAAGCGGCCGCCGGCAGGTAGCCGACTGGTGTACACTGATACCGAACCGCAGGTGCCTTATGTCATTCGTCGCCGCGCTATGGTTAGCGGCGAGCGCTTGGTCGATGCGAGTGTTGGATTCGACCCGCAAACCAATGCACCGGAAGTCAATTTCCGTTTTGATGCTTTGGGCGGGCGCAAGTTCGGTGAAGTGACGCAGGCCAATGTGGGGCGGCCTTTCGCGATTGTGCTTGACGAAAAAATCATTTCTGCACCGATTATCCAGACCGCCATTCTTGGCGGCTCGGGTCGTATCACCGGCAATTTTAGCGTTGAAGAGGCCAATGATTTGGCGATTTTGCTCCGCGCCGGTGCCTTGCCTGCGCCGATGAGCATTTTGGAAGAACGCACGGTCGGCCCAGGCCTCGGGGCTGATAGCGTGGCGGCAGGACGCATTGCCCTGATTATCGGTTTTGTCGCGGTTATCGGCTTTATGATTGTCAGCTATAGCCTGTTCGGCTTGTTCGCCAATGTCGCGCTGATTGCCAATTTGGTATTGATTATGGCCGTTCTATCGGGCCTGCAAGCTACTCTCACCTTGCCGGGTATTGCCGGTATTGTGTTGACGGTCGGTATGGCGGTTGATGCCAATGTGCTGATATTTGAACGCGTACGTGAGGAATTGGCATCGGGTAAAAATCCGATTATCGCCATTGATATGGGTTATAGCCGCGCATTGGGTACAATCCTTGACGCCAATGTCACCACATTGCTGGCTGCGATTATTCTGTTCCAGCTTGGTTCAGGGCCGATTAGAGGCTTCGCCATCACCCTGGCCATCGGCATTGTGACCTCTGTATTTACCGCTTTTGTGCTGACCCGCCTGCTGGTCTCGCTATGGCTGCGCCGTCAAGGCAAGCCGGAAGCGCTGCCGATATAGTCGAGGACTGATATGAAAACGTTAAAAATAGTTCCGGTAAATACGTCGATTGGCTTTATCCGCCATCGCACAGTGGCTATGGCGCTGTCTGCTTTGTTGGTCGTCGGCTCGATTGTCGCGTTTCTCGCCAATGGCCTCAATTTCGGTATTGATTTTCGCGGTGGCACGCTGATTGAAGCAAGCTCGGAAAGTGCGGTTGATTTGGCTGAATTGCGCGATCGGTTGGGTGCGCTTGATTTGGGCGAAGTGCAAATTCAGGAATTCGGCAAAGAGACAGACGTGCTCATTCGTATTGCCGAAAAAGAAGGTGCAACAGATGCCAGCAATAATTTGTCGGCAGTCGAGCGCGTGCGCGCGGAATTAAGCAGCGATTTCGACGTACGCCGGGTTGAGATTGTCGGCCCGCAAGTCAGTGCAGAACTTATTCAAACCGGTGTTATGGCCGTGCTGGCTGCGATTGCTTCCATGTTGATTTACATTTGGTTCCGCTTTGAGTGGCAGTTCAGTGTCGGCGCGGTGCTGGCATTGGTGCATGATGTGGCGCTGACCATAGGTCTGTTTGCGCTTTTGCAACTTGACTTCAACCTCTCCATTTTGGCGGCGATTTTGACCATTGTTGGTTATTCGATGAATGACACGGTGGTGGTTTATGACCGTGTGCGCGAGAATTTGCGCAAATATAAGAAAATGGATCTTGCGGAATTGCTGAATATCGCCATTAACGAGACCCTGTCGCGCACGGTGATGACCTCTGTCACCACTATGCTGGCGCTGCTAGCGCTTTATGTTCTCGGTGGCGAAGTCATTCGAGGCTTCACCTTTGCAATGATATGGGGCGTTATTGTCGGCACATATTCTTCGATTTTCATTGCTTCGCCTCTGCTGATGATGCTTGGCGTGAAGCGTGATTGGTCAGGCACACAGGTTGATTAGCTCGGTTGCCCCGATGTTTCATCGGGTGCTATGCTCAGGTTAGGGTCAGATTCGGAATAGGGAGGCTGTCATGGCTGGAATTCTTTCTTCACTTCGCAATACGGTGATTGCGGGCTTTGTTTTGGCATTTTTGCTGGAGCTTATGTATCTCAATAGTGGCGGTACTTTTGACACAACTTTCTGGGCCTTTTTGTTCCGTTGGCTGCACGTTTTGAGCGGCATTATGTGGATTGGCCTGCTCTATTATTTCAACTTCGTGCAAATCCCGAATATGCCGAATATTCCTGATGACCAAAAACCGGCAATCAGCAAGGTGATTGCACCGGCGGCGCTTTGGTGGTTCCGCTGGGCCGCTATGGCGACTTTGGTCACTGGCCTCATCCTCGGTTACATTAACGGCTATATTCACGACGCGCTATCACTTGGCGCAATGAATGATTTTGACGTTCCGAAAAACATTGCCATCGGTATCGGCATGTGGCTTGGCATCATCATGTGGTTCAATGTCTGGTTTGTGATTTGGCCGAACCAGAAAAAAGCACTGGGCATTGTGGAGGCCAGTGCTGACGAAAAAGCCGTTTCGGCGCGCACCGCCATGCTGTTTTCGCGCACCAACACTTTGTTGTCCGTGCCGATGCTGTTTGCAATGGTATCCGCTCAGAATATTTACTAAGCGGCACGAATTATGGAGGAAGGGCCGCCATTTGTGCGGCCCTTTTCTTTAGAGAAAGCGTTGACATGGACGAAGAACTATTACGGCAAGAATTGCGCGGTCTTGATGGCGACCTCTATCTCTGCCATTTATTTGCACCGGCCGAGAAACGCGGTGCGCTGCTGACGCTTTACCATCTCTACGCGGACATCGCCCGCATACCCGCCTCGGTTTCTGACCCGATGGTCGGCGCTATTCGACTGCAATGGTGGCGCGATTTGCTCGATGCGGTCGCCAATGGCGATGGTCGCGGCATACCGATTGGAGAAGCACTGCTTGTCAATTCCTTCCTAAAAGACATGATTCTACCACTGATTAACGGGCGCGAGGCTGCACTAACGGAGGGCATGCGAAGCGTTGATGAGTTGCAAGATGAAGCGCAAACGGTCGGCCCGGCATTTATGCTCTTGGCTTGTCAAATATGTGGCAAAGATGCACCTGACAAACTGCTTAAAACAGCGGGTGCAGGCTTTGAATTGATGCGCCTTGCGCCAATGGGAGGTGGTGATGTTGTAACACGTGCGCATAGATTGCTGCGAGACGCAGCGCGTGATTTCAATGGATTGCCGCGCCGACAGCGTAAGGCACTGCTGCCGGTTTTCCTGCCAATCGGTCTGGCACGGCGGCAAGCTGCTAGTTTTCCGCAACAACGTAGTTTGCTGATTTATCAGCTTATTTTACTGAAAATGGCATTTACGGGCCGTCTTTGATTTGCACTAATCAGCGTTTTCAGGCCGGGCCAAACGGGTATAAAAAAATAATAAAGGGACGCTTATGCTTGTGCGAGGGATCGATCCCAACGACTTGAAGCGGTAAGCCGTCACTTATGTTGATTTATCGAAAGTTCGCAAGAGCCGACACGGCAGCATGTGTTGGAAGTTTAACCTGCTTTATGCCAGCTTGCGAAATCTGACCGAGCCCGGCTGGTAAAGGCGCGTTGCCGCGCTTGCTTTTTGGCTTGCATACGCAACTTGCCGCGCAATTTCTTGCCGTCGTCTCCGACGGGGGTAGGTAGGATGCCAACATCCGGCATCAAGCCGAAATTGACATTCATTGGTTGGAAAGTTTTGGCATCTGCATTCACGGTTATATGCGCTAGTAGTGCCCCGAAAGCGGTTGTTATGGGCGGTGCAGCAATCGAGCGGTCCTGTATTTGCGCCGCCGCAAAGCGCCCCGCTATCAACCCGATTGTGGTGCTTTCTACATAACCCTCAACGCCTGTGATTTGTCCGGCAAAACGGATATGCGGCGCATTTTTAAGGCGTAACTCTCGGTCAAGCAGAGTCGGGCTGTTGAGAAAAGTATTGCGATGCAAGCCGCCAAGCCGGGCAAAGCGTGCAACCTCCAGTCCTGGTATCAGGCGAAACACATCTGTCTGGGCACCATATTTCAGCTTGGTTTGAAAGCCCACCATATTGAACAGTGTGCCGAGCGCATTATCTTGCCGAAGCTGAACAACTGCAAAGGGCTTGACCTCGGTATTATGCGCATTTGTCAGGCCGCGCGGTTTCATTGGGCCGTGGCGCAGCGTTTCTCGCCCGCGTGCCGCCATCACCTCAATCGGCAAGCAGCCATTAAAGTAAGGCGTGTCTTCTTCCCATTCTTTGAAGTCCGCTGTGTCGCTTTCAATCAGCGCATCGATGAAAGCATTATATCGTGCTTCATCCATTGGGCAGTTGATGTAGTCCTTGCCGGAGCCGCCGGGGCCGAGTTTGTCATAGCGCGATTGGTGCCAGCAAATATCCATATCGACGCTGTCGCGATAAACAATCGGTGCAATGGCATCGAAGAAAGCCAGTTTATCGCTTCCCGTCATTTTGCCAATATCTTCCGACAAAGCGGGGGAGGTAAGCGGGCCAGTAGCAACAATCACATGCTGCCAATCGGTCGGAATCTCCGTCACCTCTTCGCGTTCAATAGTAATATTAGGGTGCGCTTTGATTTTCGCTGTTACGGCTTGCGAAAACCCCTCGCGGTCAACCGCCAGCGCGCCGCCGGCCGGTACTTGATGCGTGTCGGCACTGGCCATAATCAGGCTTTGGCTGTCCCGCAATTCGGCATGCAGCAGACCGACGGCATTGGTTTCTGCGTCGTCGGAGCGAAAAGAATTGGAGCACACCAACTCGGCCAGCCCGTCCGTAAGATGGGCGTCAGTTTTGCGCACGGGGCGCATTTCATGCAGCACCACTTGAACACCGGCCTCAGCCGCTTGCCACGCCGCTTCGGAACCGGCCAAACCGCCGCCAATAATGTGAAGCACATCACTCATGAGCTTCAAATACACGCTTTAACGGAGGAGTGGAAGCCTGCGCATCAAATTTGCGATGCGGCTTTTTTGAGCACTAGCAGGGTGAGCATATTGAGGGGCCGAGACTGGTTTCTTACACCAGTTAAGAAACAATCTCACTGAAGTCTATTCAGCAGCAGCCTTTTTGGTAACTTGTTTTTTCGGCTTCAGCAGTCGCGCTAAATATTGCCCCGTATAGCTCTTTTTGACTTTGGCGACGTCTTCGGGGGTGCCTGTGGAGACGACCTCGCCGCCGCCATCGCCGCCTTCCGGCCCGATATCGATAATCCAGTCGGCGGTTTTGATGACTTCAAGATTATGCTCAATGACGGCCACCGTATTGCCGCTATCGACCAACTCGTGCAGCACTTCCAACAGCTTGGCAACATCGTGGAAATGCAAACCGGTGGTTGGCTCATCGAGAATATAAAGGGTGCGACCTGTCGCGCGTTTTGACAGTTCTTTCGCCAGCTTTACGCGCTGCGCTTCACCACCCGACAATGTGGTCGCTTGCTGCCCGACCTTGATATAGCCGAGGCCGACGCGCTGCAGCGTCACCATTTTGTCGCGCACCATCGGTACTGCTTTGAAAAATTCCGATGCTTCATCAACCGTCATGTCCAACACATCGGCAATGGATTTATCTTTAAACTTCACTTCCAGCGTTTCGCGATTATAGCGTTTGCCGTTGCAGCTATCGCATTCGACGTAAACATCGGGCAGGAAGTGCATCTCAATTTTAATCACACCATCGCCCTGACAGGTTTCGCAGCGTCCGCCTTTGACGTTGAAAGAGAAACGGCCCGGCTTATAACCGCGCGCTTTCGCTTCAGGCAGTCCGGCAAACCATTCGCGTATCGGCGTGAATGCGCCCGTATAGGTCGCCGGATTGGAGCGCGGTGTGCGTCCAATCGGTGATTGGTCAATATCAATGACTTTGTCGAGCAAATGCAGCCCGTCAATCGTGTCATGCTCAGCCGGTGTGCCGCGCGCATTGTTCAACTTGCGCGCCAGCGATTTGTAAAGTGTATCAATCAGCAAGGTTGATTTTCCGCCGCCCGACACGCCGGTCACGCAGGTAAATGTGCCAAGCGGGATTTCTGCATTGACGTTTTTCAAATTATTGCCGCGCGCGCCTTTGACGGAAATACATTTGCGCGCAATTGTTTTGCGACGTTGTTGCGGCACTGGCACTTCCAGCGCACCCGACAGATATTGCCCGGTGAGGCTTTTCTTAGTCGAAATAATTTTCTTCGGCGCACCTTCGGCAATCACCTCGCCACCATGAATACCCGCACCGGGGCCGATATCGACGACATGGTCAGCCGTCATAATTGCTTCCTCATCATGTTCGACCACTACGACCGTATTGCCGAGGTCTCGCAAGCGCGTCAGCGTATCAAGCAGGCGGGTATTGTCGCGCTGGTGCAGGCCTATGCTTGGCTCATCAAGCACATAAAGAACACCGGTTAGGCCGGAACCGATTTGTGAAGCAAGTCGGATACGCTGGCTTTCGCCGCCTGACAGTGTGCCGCTATTGCGAGACAGCGTGAGATATTCCAATCCGACATCGTTTAAGAATTTCAACCGTTCACGAATTTCTTTCAAAATCCGCGCCGCAATTTGCCTTTGTTTGGCGTTTAGCTTTTTCTCAAGCTTGTTAAACCAGTCTTCAGCCGCGCGAATGGACATTTGCGACACTTGGCCGACATGCAAGTCGGCAATTTTCACGGACAGCGCCTCGGGCTTTAGGCGATAGCCGCCGCAGGCATCGCAATTGGTAACCGATTGAAACTTCTCAATCTCTTCGCGCGCCCAATTACTGTCGGTTTCCTTATAGCGCCGCTCCAAATTGGGAATAACGCCCTCAAACGGCTTTTTGGTCTTGTAGCTGCGTAATCCGTCATCATATTCAAAGGTGATGACCTCATCGCCTGTCCCGTAAAGAATGACCTGCTTGGCCTCTTTTGGGAGACCGTTCCATACATCGCTCATTTTAAAGCCGTAATGGCGCGCAATGGCTTCCAGCGTTTGTGTGTAATAAGGCGAAGAGGTTTTCGACCACGGCGCAATGGCGCCCTTATAGAGCGTCAAACCGCCATCGGGTACAACGGCAATCGGGTCGATGAAAAACTGCGTGCCCAACCCGTCGCATGAGGGGCAAGCGCCAAACGGATTGTTAAAAGAAAACAGGCGCGGTTCAATTTCTTCAATGGTGAAACCTGAGACAGGGCAGGCAAAGCGGGCTGAAAAAATGATGCGCACAGCGTCTTCATCATTTTTTTTTCTATCGGCCATTTCCGCGACCGCAATGCCGTCTGTCAGGCCAAGTGCCACTTCCAACGAGTCGGCAACGCGATTGCCGAGATCAGGTTTGATGACCAAGCGGTCAACGACGACATCAATATCGTGCTTCAGCTTTTTGTCGAGGGCAGGCACCTCGCCAATTTCAAAAAACGCGCCATCAACTTTGACGCGTTGAAAGCCGCGCTTCTGCAATTCGGCAAAATCGCGACGATATTCGCCCTTGCGGCCGCGCACAATCGGCGCGAGTAGATAAAGACGCGTGCCTTCTGGCAAGGCCATCAACTTATCCACCATCTCACTGACCGTCTGGCTTTCAATCGGCATGCCGGTAGCGGGTGAATAGGGAATGCCTACGCGTGCATAGAGCAAGCGCAGATAGTCATAAATCTCCGTCACAGTGCCGACGGTCGAGCGAGGATTGCGTGAGGTGGTTTTTTGTTCGATAGAAATGGCCGGCGATAGCCCGTCAATCTGATCAACATCAGGCTTTTGCATCATTTCGAGAAATTGCCGAGCATACGCAGAAAGGCTTTCAACATACCGGCGCTGGCCTTCAGCATAAATCGTGTCAAAAGCCAAAGAGCTTTTGCCCGAGCCAGACAGGCCGGTAACGACAATTAGTTTGTCCCTCGGCAAATCTAGCGAGACATTCTTCAAATTGTGCTCGCGCGCGCCGATAATGCGGATTTGCTTGGCTTGCGGGGCGTTGGTGGTTTTTCGAGAGGCCATGTTGTTTCCTGACAAACCTAATTTAGCCCTCTTTACAAATTTGACAAAAGGCCATTTCGTCGCCCCACCAAGCCAATTGATATATCCACAGCATTAAACAATGCGCGGAGTGACAGCGATAGGTTTAAATGGTCGATTCACCTAGTGTGACAAAATAAAAAGGAGAAATATCATGGCAGGAAGCGTCAACAAAGTGATTCTGGTCGGAAACTTGGGTGCCGACCCTGACGTGCGTAGCACTAAAGATGGGCGCCCCGTCGTAAATTTGAGCGTAGCAACTAGTGAGAATTGGCGCGATAAAAACTCTGGTGAACGCCGTGAAAAGACCGAGTGGCACCGCGTTGTTATTTTCTCCGAAGGACTGTGCCGCATAGCCGAACAATATTTGAAAAAAGGTTCGAAAGTCTATCTCGAAGGCCAGCTTCAAACCCGCAAATGGCAAGACGATAACGGCAATGACCGATATACGACCGAAGTGGTGTTGCAAAATTATGGCGGCGTGATGACGATGCTGGACACCCGCAATAGCGGCGGTGATTTCCAGGCGGTCAGCAACGATTCGGCCCCTATGGAGGCGGTTGGCAGCGGCGGTGGTGAAATTAACGACGACATCCCGTTTTAGGCTTTAAAAACTAATTAAAACAATACCTTAAAAGCTGTGCACAGCGATGCTTTTCGCTCTGCTGTAACCTTGTTTTGTGCTATGTTTTGCGAGTGAAAAAGCCCGTTTTCGGGGCATAAATGAAAGCGATAATTTGACCGACGAACCGGAAAATTCAGGCGAAACCGAGAGCGATATTGACGCTGAAACGGTCGAAGGAGAAGCCTCAGAAACTCCTGCTGAAGAAGGTGCGGGTGGCGATGATGGCGGCCCGGGCGATGAACCGCCAATTCCGCCGGAAGATGAAGGCGACATTGAACCGATAAGCATTGAGGAGGAGATGAAAACCTCCTACCTCGATTATGCGATGAGCGTGATTGTCTCTCGCGCCCTGCCTGATGTGCGTGACGGGCTAAAGCCGGTGCACCGCCGTATTTTGTTCTCAATGAATGAGAACGGCTATGAATATAACAAGCCCTATCGCAAATCTGCCCGTGTGGTTGGCGACGTTATCGGTAAATACCATCCGCATGGCGACCAATCGATTTATGATGCTTTGGTGCGTATGGAGCAGGGCTTCTCCATGCGTTTGCCGCTGCTGGACGGGCAGGGGAATTTCGGCTCTGTCGATGGCGACCCACCCGCCGCCATGCGTTATACCGAAGTGCGTATGGCCAAACCGGCGCAGGCGCTGCTCGAAGATATCGACAAGGACACTGTCGACTTTCAGGACAATTACGATAATACCGAGCGCGAACCGGTGGTTCTGCCGGCGCGCTTTCCGAATTTGTTGGTCAATGGCGCTAATGGTATCGCCGTGGGTATGGCGACCAATGTGCCGCCGCATAATTTGGGTGAATTGGTCGATGCCGCGCAAGCGCTTATCGTCAATGCCGAATTGAGCGACGAAGAATTGCTGCAAATCGTGCCCGGGCCTGATTTTCCGACCGGTGCGCTTATTCTCGGTCAAAACGGCTCTAAATCGGCCGTGATGACGGGCCGTGGCTCTATTGTCATGCGCGGCCGCGCGGCAGTGGAGGAAATCCGCAAAGACCGTGAGGCCATCATCATTACGGAAATTCCCTATCAGGTGAATAAAGCCTCAATGATTGAGAAAATTGCCGAGCTGGTGCGCGAAAAGACCATTGAGGGCATTGCTGATTTGCGCGATGAAAGCGACCGCCATGGCATGCGTGTTGTGGTCGAGTTGAAGCGCGACGCTGTGCCGGATGTGGTACTCAATCAGCTTTATCGCTACTCTCAGCTGCAAACCAGTTTCGGCGCCAATATGCTGGCGCTCAATAATGGTCGTCCGCAGTTAATGAATTTGCGGCAGATGCTGGAGGCATTTATCGCCTTCCGCGAAGAGGTTGTGACCCGCCGCTCGAAATTTGAACTGAATAAGGCCCGCGACCGCGCCCATGTTTTGGTCGGCCTGGCCATTGCCGTGTCAAATATAGACGAAGTGATTGCGCTTATTCGTAAAGCCCCATCACCGCAGGATGCGCGCAAGCAATTAATGGAGCGCAATTGGCCAGCAACAGATGTGGCCGAGCTGGTCGCATTGATTGATGACCCGCTGCACCGTGTTGCCGATGACGGCACCTATCGCCTCAGCGAGGCACAAGCGCGCGCCATTCTGGAGCTTCGTCTGCAACGCCTGACGGCCATGGGGCGGGATGAAATTGGCGATGAGCTGAAGGAATTGGGCCAGCAAATTGGCGATTTACTGGATATTTTGCGCAGCCGCGCGCGTGTGATGGCAATTATTCAAGAGGAACTGGCGGCGGTGCGCGAGGAGTTTGCGACGCCACGCCGCTCTGAATTTGTTGAAGATGATGGCGAAGTTGACGATGAATCGCTGATACCGCAGGAAGATATGGTGGTGACGGTTAGCCATGCCGGTTACATCAAACGTGTGCCGCTCTCCACCTATCGCGCGCAACGACGCGGCGGTAAAGGCCGCGCCGGTATGGCGACCAAAGACGAAGATTTCGTCAGCCGTATTTTTGTCGCCAATACGCACCAACCGGTGCTGTTTTTCTCGACCACCGGCATTGTTTACAAAATGAAAGTATGGAAGCTGCCTGCCGGTAGCCCGACATCAAAAGGCAAGGCTCTGGTCAATCTGCTGCCGCTTGATGAAAGCGAAACCATTGCCGATATTATGGCGCTGCCATCCGATGAAGAAAGCTGGGCCGATTTAAATGTCATGTTCGCCACTAGTCTCGGCAATGTGCGACGCAATGACTTGTCTGACTTCGTGCAGATTAATCGCAATGGCAAAATCGCCATGAAGCCGAACGAAGGTGAGCGCATTATCGGTGTTGAAACCTGCAATGAAGATGACGATGTGCTGCTGACCAGTTCCAGCGGTCGCGCCATTCGCTTTCCCGTTGATAAGGTGCGCGTGTTCCGCAGCCGAAATTCAACCGGCGTGCGCGGCATTAAACTTGATGAGGGGGCCAGCGTGATTTCATTGGCCATTTTACGGCATAGCGATGCGACACCGGCGGAACGCTCAACCTATCTGAAGCGCGCGGCCGCCATGCGCCGTGCCGAGGCCGGAGAAGACGGTGCTGTCGAAGAAGCAGCGGTTGATGAGGATACCGAAACAACCGAAGAAGTCGCTTTGTCACCGGAACGTTATGCTGAAATGGGCGCGAAAGAGCAGTTTATTCTTGCGGTCAGTGAAAACGGCTATGGCAAACGCTCATCGGCCTATGAATATCGTGTCTCAGGGCGCGGCGGTAAGGGCATTATCGCCATGACGCTGTCTGAGCGTAATGGCGACCTGATAGCGGCGTTTCCGGTTGAGGAAAGCGATCAGATTATGTTGGTGACCAATGGCGGCACGCTTATTCGCTGCCCGATTGATGACATTCGCATTGCCGGTCGCAATACGCAGGGTGTCACGATTTTCAAAACCGATGATGACGCGAAGGTTGTATCGGTTGCCCATTTGGGGGATGCTTCCGAAGATGATGAGGAAGTTGAAACCGAAGATGGGGTTGTCGATGCAGAAGCGCCCGCAGAAAGCGATGAGGCCGCTGATGACGGTGAAACGGGCGAGGAGAGATAATTAATGCGTGTAGGGCTATATCCGGGCAGCTTTGACCCAATTACCAACGGGCATGTTGACATTATCAAGCGCTCATTTGGGCTGGTCGACAAGCTAATTGTCGGTATCGGCATCAGCGCCACCAAAACGCCGGTTTTTTCCTTCGAGCAGCGACAGAAAATGATTGAGGCCGAGACAGCCTCGGTTGCCAAGCAAAACAAGGTGGAACTGGAAGTTATTGCCTTTGATGAGCTTCTGGTCGATGTGGCGCGCAAACAGGGCGCAAACATTATTCTGCGCGGCCTGAGAACCGCTGCTGATTATGAATATGAAGCACAAATGACCTCTATGAACCGCTCTATGGCCCCCGAAATCGAGACGGTTTTCTTACCGGCCGCGCCTGAAGTCAGCTTTGTTTCCTCTACTTTGGTTCGTCAAATCCTCGCTATGGGGGGCGATATCAGCCCGTTTGTGCCACGCTCGGTTTTAAACGAATTATAATTAAAACAAAAAGTTACTAGGAGAACCTCATGCGTTACGTTATCGCTATGTCTGTGTTGATGGGCTTGCTTGCCGTGCCGTTTACGCCGTGGGAAAAGGCATATGCCGCCAGCAAAAAGGAGTCAGTAATGTTGTTGGAATTGAAAACCGGAACCGTGAAAATCAAATTGCGCGAGGACTTGGCCCCCAATCATGTCGAGCGCATCAAAACGCTGATTGGTGAGGAGTTTTATGACGGGATTATCTTTCACCGGGTTATTGACGGATTTATGGCGCAAACTGGCGACCCGACCGGCACCGGCACGGGCGGATCCGACTATCCTGATTTGCGCGCTGAATTTTCCAGCGAGCCGTTCAAGCGCGGTACTTTGGGCATGGCGCGTTCGCAGCATCCTGACAGCGCGAACAGCCAGTTCTTCATCTGCTTTGATGATGCAACTTGGTTGAACGGCCAATATACGGTGTTCGGGGAAGTGACTGAGGGCATGGAGCATATTGATGCGATTGCCAAAGGTGAGCCGCCGGCAGACCCTGATAAAATCATTTCCATGCGTTTGGAAGACTAAGTGTTCATGCAGGTCGATGATTTCGATTTTGACCTGCCGGAAAGTCTGATTGCTTTAAGACCTGCACAGCCGCGCGACACAGCGCGGCTGTTGCACATTCCGGCGGCGGCTGACATGGCCGATAAAAGCGTGCGCGACCTGTCGCAGCTTTTGCGTGCCGGTGATGCGCTTGTTGTCAATACCACAAAAGTCATTCCAGCGCGGCTTATCGGCAAGCGTCTGCGCACCGACGGCGCGGGCGCAAAAATTGAGATTACCTTGACCGAAAGATTGGGGCCGGTTGATTGGCGCTGCTTTATGAAACCGGCCAAAAAGGTCAAAGACGACGATATTATAAACTTTGGCGGTGTTGAGGCCGAGGTCTCCGAGCGTGAAGAGGGTGCCGCGCGGCTTGTTTTTCGACTGCCACCGGACGCCATGGAAACCAGCTTGGCCGAGCTTGGTACCATGCCGCTGCCGCCTTATATCGCCGGAAAACGCACGCCTGACGCGCAAGATAATGATGATTACCAGACCTTGTTTGCGCGCGAGGAAGGCGCGGTCGCTGCGCCGACTGCCGGTTTGCACTTCACGCCCGAACTGGTCGCGGCTTTGAAAAAGCAAGGCGTGAGCTTTCATGAGGTGACACTGCATGTCGGGCCGGGCACGTTTTTGCCGGTTAAAGTCGATAATATCATGGATCACAAAATGCATGGCGAATGGGGCCAAGTAACCTCCGAGACCGCCGCCGCTTTGAATAAGGTTAAGACAAACGGCGGGCGTATTGTCTGTGTCGGCACAACCTCGCTGCGGCTGATTGAAAGCGCAACAAGCGAAGGCGGCGAGGTGAGTCCCTATGAAGATGTCACCGATATTTTCATCTCGCCGGGTTATCGATTTCGCGCCGCCGATTTGCTTTTGACCAATTTTCATCTGCCGCGCTCAACCCTGTTCATGCTGGTTTCTGCCTTTTCAGGGCTTGAAGAGATGCAGGCCGCCTATGCTCATGCTATTGCTGAAGCGTATCGGTTCTATTCATACGGCGATGCTTGTTTGCTGGAGCGGAAGGACGCATGAAATTCACCTTGCTGAACAATGATGGCACGGCGCGGCGCGGCGAGATTGAGACGCCGCGCGGCACCATTCGCACACCGGCCTTCATGCCAGTTGGAACGGCGGCCACGGTGAAGGCCATGTATCCTGACCAAGTGCGCGAATTGGGTGCGGATATTGTGCTCGGCAACACTTATCATCTGATGCTGCGCCCAGGCGCTGAGGAAGTGGCAGCGCTGGGTGGCCTTCAAGATTTCATGCAATGGGACGGGCCGATTTTAACTGATAGCGGTGGCTTTCAGGTGATGTCGCTGTCAAAGCTGGCGAAAATGAGCGAGGACGGGGTGCAGTTTCAAAGCCATCTCGATGGCAGCGAACATATGCTGACGCCCGAGCGCAGTATTGAAATCCAGACATTATTAGGTGCCAATATCCGTATGGTGCTTGATGAGTGCACGCCGTTTCCGGCGACGCATGAGCAGGCCAAGGCCTCCATGCAGCTTTCCATGCGCTGGGCTCATCGCAGTAAAAAGGCTTTTGGTGAATATGATGCCGGGCAGGGCGATGCGCTGTTCGGCATTGTGCAGGGCGGCGTTTATGAAGATTTGCGCCACAAAAGTGCCAACGCTTTGCAGGATATCGGCTTTGACGGTTACGCGGTTGGCGGCTTAGCGGTAGGCGAGGGGCACGACACCATGCTGCAAGTGCTGGATTTTACTGCGCCGGTTCTGCCGCAAGACAAGCCGCGCTATCTCATGGGTGTTGGCACGCCGGAAGATTTGGTGGAAGCGGTTGCGCGCGGTGTCGATATGTTTGATTGCGTTATGCCGACCCGCGCCGGTCGTCACGGTACGGCCTATACATGGCGCGGCAAGGTGAATATTCGCAATGCGCGCCATGCTGACGATCCGCGCCCGCTCGATGAAGGCATGGCCTGCCAGGCGTCGAGCCGCTATAGCCGCGCTTATCTTCATCATCTCAATCGCTGCGGCGAATATCTTGGTGCCATGTTGTTGAGCTGGCACAATTTGGCATTTTATCAGGAACTGATGGCGGCTATGCGCGCCGCTATTGACGCAGGAAAGTTTGAAGACTTCCGCGCCACATTTTACGAAAAGCAAAAATCCGGTGACCTGGAGCCACTTTAGCCGCGCACTGCGATTTTCTTCAAAATGGCGTTAAACGTCGCCAACGTGTCTTCGCCGGTAAAAATCTCACCCCGAACGAATATCAAAGAACGCGTATTGCGCGTTACCTCGCCCTTGGCATAAACACATTCACCCAGTGGCGCTGCGCCTTTCAAAAAATCGGTTTGACAAGACACGGTGACCGAATGTTCGTTTTCCAACGTGTCATGCGCGATGACGAAAAGCGCGTAATCGGCAAAGCTCATCAACATGCCGCCGTGAAGAAAATCGCCACCATTGAGGTGGCGCTTCTCGCAGACAAAAGCAGATAAATGCTGACCGCCATTCGGATCTATTTTCATAAAGAACGGCCCGGCATGGTCTTCAAACGGTTCTTCACTGCCCCATTTGGTCCAGCCCTCAAGCTGTGGTGGTGTATCGGTCATGCATAGCTCCCAAGATGACGCGCACCATAAGCGGCTTTTCGCCATAGGCGCAAGCGCTTAGAGATTATTTTTCGGGAAAGCCGACCATCCGGCTCAGTTCTTGAAAATTAACCCGTTGGCCGCTCGGTTCGCTATCACGCAAGTGCTGATAAGCCGCATCCAACGCCGCCGCTGATGCGGCAATCGCAGCAACCGGATAAATAATGAAATTGAATCCCATCTCAACTAGTTTCGCGCGGGGGATGAGCGGACTGCGACCGCCTTCAACCATATTAGCTAGCAGGGGCATATCGCCCAAAGCAGCCCCGATTTTACAAAACTCGTCTTCGTTTTCCGGCGACTCAATAAACAAAATATCAGCTCCCGCTTCGGCAAAAAGACGGCCGCGCTCTATCGCCTCGTCGATGCCCTTTTGCTCACGCGCATCGGTACGCGCAACAATCAAGAAGTCGGGATCTTGGCGTGCGGCGACAGCGTCAGTGATTCTTGCGACCGCTGCCGCGCGCGTAATGACTTCGCGACCGGGAATGTGACCGCAAATTTTCGGCACTTGCTGATCTTCGATTTGGATACCAGCTGCACCCGCTTTCTCATATGCTTGAACCGTTGCGCCAACATCATCAAAGCCGGTATCAGCATCAGAAATAAGCGGGGTCGAAATTGCGGCACAAATGGTTTCAATGCGCATCTGCATATCGGGCAATGTCAGAAAACCATTATCGGGTTTGGCCAACTGGCTAGCAGATACGCCGTAGCCTGACAGATAAAGCGCATCAAAACCCGCACTGTCGGCCAAACGCGCTGATAGCCCGTCAAAAACGCCTGGGGCGATGACGGTTTGGCTGGCAATTTTCTTTCGTAAAGCGGCGCGACTGGTGGGCATCAACAAATCCTCCGCTTCCGATTATCCATTTTTTTACTCGTGGAGGCCAGCTTTTAGCTACGTGGCACACCTCTAATAATGATTTTGCACATTGCCACTTTGTCGCAAGCTTCTGCGCCATATTTAGCATTGCCAATAAATGGCATAGCGTGTAGAAAATTTTTTCGGCGGGCCCGTAGCTCAGTTGGTAGAGCAATTGACTTTTAATCAATGGGTCACAGGTTCGAATCCTGTCACGCTCACCACTTTACTTCAAATGGACT
>PBLK01000001.1 GCA_002721725.1 Rhodobiaceae bacterium | reverse complement strand
TAAAAGCCGCCGGTCTGTTGCGCCCAGGTGCGCTCATCAATTATCACTATCGCCTGCGTCTTCCAGATAATGCCAATAATGATGCGGTCAAGGCAGTGGTCGGCGCGGCACAAGAACGGTTCCCTCTGGCCGGATGGCGGCTACGTGACCGCAGTGATGCCTCGCCTTCCATGCGCCGTTTCATTGAGCGCCTCGGTCTGTTTTTAACATTGGTCGGCCTCACCGCTTTGGTGGTGGGTGGGGTTGGTGTCGGCAACGCTATTCACGCCTATTTGCAAAGGCGGCGCGAAACCATTGCCGTATTGAAGGCATTGGGCGCCTCCGGGCGCTTTATTTTCCGCATTTATGCCTTGCAAATCGGTTTTTTGAGCGTGCTCGCTTTGCTTATCGGCCTTGCTTTTGGGGCCGCGACACCGGCTCTGGTCAAATATTTCTTTGCCGCCATGCTGCCGGTCGATTTGGTCATTGGGCTTTACCCTGCCCCGCTTTTGGCGGCCAGCGGCTTTGGCTTATTGGCGGCGGCCGCTTTCGCCCTTTGGCCATTGGGACAGGTTGAGTTGACACCAGTAACCGCCTTGTTCCGCGCCGATGTCACTGAAAGTTATCAAGCCCCGCGCTGGCCCTATATTGCTGCCATAGGCTTTTGTTTTGCCGCATTGGCGGCTTTGGCGGTTTTGATATCCGAGCGCCGCGATGTCGCTCTGTGGTTTGCGATTGGCGTGGCCGCAGCCTATTTCGCGCTGCGCGCTGCCGCGGCGCTTTTGGTGTGGTTAGCGAAACGGGTCGGGCGCCCCAAACGTCCCGAATTGCGCTTGGCATTAGCCAATATGACACGCCCGCAAGCACCGGTGCGAGCGGTCATGCTGTCCATTGGCCTGTCGGTGACGCTGTTATCGGCCATCTCTTTAGTTGACGGCAATATTAATGCGCAAATCAGCGGCGATTTACCCGAACGCACGCCAAGCTTTTTCCTGCTCGATATCGGGCCTAAGCAAATTGACAATGTGGTGGGCGTGGCTGAGAGTCACCCCTCGGTCGCAGCGATTGAGCAAGCGGCCATGCTGCGCGGACAAATTTTGTCGCTCAAAGGTATTGCCGCGGCCGATTATAATGCCCCGCCCGAGGCCGCTTGGGTGCTGCGCGGTGATCGCGGCCTGACCTATGCTGCGCTGCCGCCTGATGGCGGTGAAATCATTGCCGGCGCTTGGTGGCCGCAAGACTATGCCGGCCCGCCATTGGTTTCTTTTGCTGCTGCAGAAGCCGGTGAATTGGGGCTGAGGGTCGGCGATATGATTGAGGTCAATGTGCTGGGCCGTCCTTTGACCGCTGAAATAGCGAATTTACGACATATCGATTGGGCCTCGGGCGGGATGAATTTCCTCATGGTGTTTTCGCCTGAGCCGCTGAAAAATGCCCCACATAGCTATCTCGCCTCGCTGAGCCTTGCGGCGCAAGACGAGGTTGGGTTTTCTCGCATTATGGCGCGCGATTTTCCCAATATCACGATTATTCGAGTCAAAGAGGCGTTGGCCACCATGCGCGATATTCTGAACAATCTTGGCATCGGTGTTCGCGCCTTGAGCTTGGTGACCATGCTGGCTGGCATTCTGGTTTTGGCCGGAGCGATGGCGAGCGGTCATCGTGCGCGGGTTTATGATGCGGTGGTGATGAAAGTGTTGGGCGCGACGCGGGCGAGGATCATGTTGGCTTTTGCGTTGGAATATGCGCTGATGGGACTAGGCGCGGCGTTGATTGCGGCAGCGGCTGGCACGCTTGCGGCTTACGGGCTGATAGTCGGTGCCATGCAGGCAGAATTTGTCTTTCTGCCCGCCACCTTGGCTTTGACTGTGTTGGGCGCAGTGTTTTTGACTGTTATCTTGGGTCTTTTGGGCACATATCGGGCGCTTGGCGCACCGGCTGCGCTGGTTTTACGCAGCGAATAGGCAAAATTTCACGCAAAACGTCTTGAAAATGTCACGATTTATGATGATATAGTTAATAACGCAATTTCGAAAGGATACGAGAAATGGCTGAGAATTGGTCGAATAATCAAACCTCCCGAGCGACCGAGGCGAGTGCGCAAGCGGTTGATGAAGGCCTGCGCATTTATATGACCAAAGTCTATAATTATATGGGTCTGGGTCTGTTAGCCACGGCGCTGACCGCCTATATTGGTGCGGCATCGGGTGTTTATGTCGCTTTGGCGCAAACGCCGCTAATTTGGCTGGTCGTCTTCGCACCGTTGGGCATGGTGCTTTATTTATCAGCGCGCCTGCACCGGATGAGCGAGCGCGCGGCGAAAACAACGTTTTGGATTTATGCTGCCATGACTGGGCTTTCCCTGTCTTATGTATTGCTCGCTTTTACTGGCGTTTCCGTGGTCCGCACTTTCCTGATTACCGCCGCTTCTTTCGGCGCTTTGTCGCTTTACGGCTACACCACCAAGCGCGATTTGAGCGGCATGGGCTCGTTCCTGTTTATGGGGCTTATCGGCATTATTTTGGCGTCTATCGTCAATCTCTTCATGCAAAGCCCGGCGATGCATTTCGCCATTTCGGTGATTGGTGTGCTGATTTTTGCCGGACTGACGGCCTATGACACGCAAGATATTAAGCGAATTTATTTCGCCGGGGACAGCCGCGACATCGCCGAAAAGAAAGCCATTATGGGGGCGCTGCGCCTGTATTTGGATTTCATCAATATGTTCCTGTTCCTGCTGCAATTTCTCGGAAATCGTGAGTAGCAGCACGGCTTTTCAAAACCTAAAACCCGGCTTTCATGCCGGGTTTTATTTTGCCTTGTTGAAGCCCCCATTGCTGTCGCATTTAATCGACAAGACGAAAGGCTTTGCGGTCGAAAAATCGCATCAGCGCGGCCAAATCATGACCGCGGCGTAAGACGCGCCCATCCATGGCGTGCAAGACATATTGGCCTTGCTTGCGTTTGAGCGCAGGAATTTTATCAATGCGGAAAAGCGGCACTTCACTGGCGCGGCGGAAAATTGAAAATCCTGCCGCCTCGCGCCCATCATTAATCGCATAATCGCGCCACATACCTGCCGCCACCATGCGGCCATAGACGTTTAATAAATCAGCCAGCTCATCGCGCGTCCACATGACCCGTTTGGGAGCGGCTTGCGCGGCGCGGCGTTCGCGTTCAAATGCGTTGCCGACAATCACCAATTGCCTGGTTAATTTGCTCATTGAGACATGGTGACGCTTTGGCGAGCTGAATGCAAGTTTTACAGCTTTGCACAGCGGGCTAAAATGCCTCGAAATTGCCCCATTTCGGTCTTTTTCTTGTCGCATTCACAGTGATGATGGAAGCTGCTTGATAAGCCTCGCCCGACGCGCTGCCTAGTTCTCTCCTCCCATGACTGGCGCGTCGGGCTTTTTTTGATGCATGGCTGGGAGGCCACGAATTTTGGACATAAAAGCGCATTGCCAGCATCGCTTGCTTCACCTAAAGGTAGAAAGCTCTCAAGTGGTTGAAGAATAAAGCGTATGATTGAAGTCGAACATTTGGTCAAAAAATTCGGTGACTTTACCGCCGTCAATGATTTGTCCTTTTCCGTCGCGCGCGGTCAGGTAATGGGCTTTTTGGGGCCAAATGGGGCGGGCAAATCGACGACGATGAAAATGATCACTGGCTTTTTGCGCCCGAGCAGCGGCACGGCGCGCATTATGGGCAAGGATATTTGCGACAATATGTTGGCGGCGCAGCGCCATTTCGGCTATTTGCCCGAAGGCGCACCAGCTTGGCCCGACATGACCCCCCGCGCCTTTTTGCAATTCATCACGCAAATTCGCGGCCTGGATAAAGCGGCCGCGCGCGCCGCTGAAGCACGCGCCATTGAGATGACCGAATTGCACGGCGTGTTGGACCAGCCGATTGATACATTGTCGAAAGGCTATCGCCGTCGTGTCGGGCTGGCGCAAGCCATTGTCCATGACCCTGATGTTTTGGTTATGGATGAGCCGACAGACGGGCTTGACCCAAATCAGAAATTTCAGGTCCGCCGCGCCATAACCGATATGGCGCGCGATAAAGCGATTATCATCTCCACCCATATTCTCGAAGAAGTCGATGCGGTATGCGGCGCGGCAATGATTATCGATCGCGGGCAAATTGTTGCCGAAGGCACGCCCAGTGCTTTGGCTGCCCGCTCGCGCTATAGCGGCACGGTGACGCTGACTTTGGCGCGGCAAGAATTGCCCGCCGCAAGAGCCTTATTGAAAAAGGTAAATCATCAAAGCGCCGAATTGGTGACGCGCGGCGATGAAAGCACCTTGCATATATTTGCCGCTGACGGCACTGAGCCCAGCACTCTTTTGGCAGATATGCGCGCCGCCATTGGTGCGGCCGGTCTGTCGCCGCGCGCCTTGGCATTGGAGATTGGTCGTCTGGATGACGTGTTCGGGGCGCTGACTGGGAAGGCGCGTCCTGCGGCTAAAAGCTTTGACGCGGTGTTTGAGGCGCAAGATAAGGGGGCGGGCTCATGATACGCGCGCTCACAGCCATAACCGCGCGCGAATTTGCTGGTTATTTCGCTACTCCTTTGGCTTTTGTCTTCATCATTGTGTTTTTATTGGCCAATGGTTTGGCGACGTTTTATTTGGGTGCTTATTTCGCTATGGGGCAGGCTGATTTGACTAGCTTCTTCATGTTCCACCCCTGGCTCTATTTGTTTTTCCTGCCCGCCATATCCATGCGGCTTTGGGCGGAAGAGCGCCGCAATGGCTCGATTGAGCTTTTATTGACCTTGCCGATACCGCTGACCGCCGTGGTCATTGGCAAATATCTCGCCGCTTTGGCCTTTTCGGCTTTGGCGCTGACGTTGACTTTCCCGATTTGGTTGACCGTCAACTTTCTCGGCAATCCCGATAATGGCGTCATTCTTGCTTCTTATGTCGGCTCGCTGATGCTGGCCGGCGGCTATCTTGCCATCGGTTCGTGCCTGTCGGCGCTGACGCGCAATCAAGTCATAGCCTTTGTGATTTCCGTGGTCGCGTGTTTTTTATTCACCGTATCGGGGGCGCCTTTGGTTTTGGAATTATTTGAGGGCTGGGCCCCGCAAGCCTTGATTGAAACGCTGGCGGGCTTTTCCCTGCTCACTCATTTTCGTGCCATTACCGGCGGGGGGATTGATATGCGCGATGTGATGTTTTTCGCCACCCTTATCGGCGTGTTTTTGACGGCAACGGTGATTGTCGTCGATATGAAAAAAGCGGAGGGCGCGTAATGAGGGTGGTGCTTTCGAAAATTCTCATAGGCCGCCCGCATGGCATGGCGCTGGTTTTGCTGACGCTGATTTTCTTAAGCCTCAATCTGTTCTCCAATTTGGCGCTGCGCAATGCGCGGCTCGATTTGACCGAAAACGGGTTGTTCACGCTGAGCGACGGCACGCGCAATATTGTCGCCAGTTTGCAAGAACCGGTGCGCTTGAAATTTTATTATTCGCGCAGCATTGCCGCCAATCAGCCCGGCTTGCGGGTTGAGGCGCAGCGCGTGCGCGATATGTTGGAAGAAATCACCATGGCGGCGAATGGCATGGTGCAATTGGAGATTATCGATCCTGAGCCGTTTTCCGAGGCCGAAGATCAAGCCGTGGCACAAGGTCTGGTCGCGCGTCCGGTGGCTGAGGGGGAGGTCGTCTATTTCGGCCTTGTCGGCACCAATCTGGTCGATAATGTCGAAATCATTCCCTACTTTGCGACCGAGAGGCAACAATATTTGGAATATGATTTGGCGCGGCTATTGCATAATTTGGCGCGCCCGCAAAAACCGGTGCTCGGCATTATTTCCAATTTGCCGCTCGATACCGGCGCCGGCGGCATTTTAGCGGCGATGCGCGGGCAATCGCAGCCGTTTTTAATCTATGCCGAATTGGCCGACCGCTTTGCCATTGAATTTATAGCTCCGGATAGTGTGAAAATACCCAANCGGGTCGANGTGCTGCTTTTNGCGCATCCGCGNCCGNTNANCGATATTCAAACTTATGCGGTTGACCANTTTGTNATGCGCGGNGGNCGCGTCATTGCCTTNCTGGACCCNCAATCGGAAGTCAGCCTNACGGCCGGGCCNAATGGCGAACCNTTGCGCGGCTATTCAGAGCAATCCGATNTGCCGGTTTTGATGCGGCANTGGGGTGTGCGCATGCTTGGCGATNNGATTGTNGCTGACCGCAAGCGCGCCCAGCGCGTCGCCGCCGGTCGCGATGCGCGCCGNGCGCTCACCGATTATATTCTGTGGATGGGGCTGGGGCCGTCTGAAATGAATGGTGATGATCCGGTGACTGGTAATATTGACCGCCTGAATATCGGCACGGTAGGTGCTTTGCAGCCGCTGAGCGGGGCCAGCACGAGCTTCACCCCGCTCGTCACCTCCTCCGATGAGGCTGGCTTAATGACCCGCGATTATGTGCTGAGCGCGCCGGCCCCCGATGCG
The DNA here is from genome assembly GCA_002721725.1 of Rhodobiaceae bacterium. GTDB lineage: Bacteria > Pseudomonadota > Alphaproteobacteria > RS24 > RS24 > UBA8337. The sequence continues at coordinate 14,847 of PBLK01000001.1, read as the reverse complement.
CTGCAACGCCGTTTTGCGGTCGGTGAAGCGCCCTATGTCATTGCCGCGCGTCTCGCCGGGCCGATTGTCAGTGCCTTTGACGCACCGCCTGAAGCGGCGACCGAAAAAGGTGAGCGCGCCAAGCCGCAAGACCACAAAAACAGCACAGATGCGGCCAATATTATTGTCTTTGCCGATAGCGATTTTTTCGATGACCGGTTTTGGGTGTCGGAACAAAATTACCTCGGCCAACGTTTTGGCGTGCCGATTGCTGATAATGGCAAATTTCTACTCAATGCGGTGGAAAATCTCATGGGGTCAAATGACTTAATCTCCTTACGCGGGCGCGAAAAAGCGGCGCGCCCCTTCATCCGTATTGAGGATTTGCGGCGTGCGGCGGAAACCGAATATCTCGCCGAGCAGCAAAATTTGGTGGCCCGTATTGAGGCGGCGCAGGTCGAACTTGACCGCTTAGAACAAGGCGCGCAATTGGCCGAGGCCGATGAGGCAGCCAGCGCATATCGAGCTGAATTGGTGCAAGCGCGCAAAGCCTTGCGCCGCGTTCAGGGCGATTTGCGCCGCGATATTGNGGCGCTGGAAAGCCGACTTACATGGGCCAATATCACAATCATGCCGCTNATGATTTCCGCTNTGGCCGTGCTTTTGGCTTGGCGGCAAAGGCGCCAGCGTTTGGCAACGCAAAAAGCCGGCGGGTTGATTGTTGAAGAAACGGGCGGCAGCCAAAAACANGGGGCAGGCTGATGGATATGACCCGTCTTTTNCGCCCACTGGCACTGTTGACTGCTACCAGTCTGTTTTTGGCGCTGACGGCGCTGCTTGGGGAGCGGCCTGTCAATGCGGCTGCCCCGCCGCAAGTGCTTCTGGCCGATTATGCGGCGCGGCTTGACCAAACTGCCACGCTTGAAGTGACCCATGGGCGCGGGCTGTCGGGNGCGCGGCGCCTGCTTATGCGCCGCACCGATTCCGGTTGGACGCTCGATGAACGCTGGGACTATCCAGCAAACGATGAACTGGTTAATGAGACGCTGTTGGCGCTGGCTGATTTGAAAGCGCTGGAAGCGCGCACCGCGCAAATGGATTGGCATCGCTCTNTGGGGCTTNTTGTGCCTGAAGATNTGGGCGCGGCNGTGCGCTTTCGCGTCAGCGACGGGGCGGGGCGTGAAATGGCCTCGCTCTTGCTCGGNAAAGAGCAGAAAAGCGAAAGCGAAGCGACGCAAGAAGTGAATAATTACGGGCCCGAACTACGCCAGTTTTATGTGCGCCGCGAAGACAGTGCGCAAAGCTGGCTGGCACGGGGGCGCTTGCCGCGCAATCCCGATATTGCCGCCTGGATAGACCCGCGCNTACCGCGCCATGATAGCGATAAATTGCAAAAACTGCGCTTTGGAAGAGGTGATGAGGCGTTTTCAATGCAACGCGTTGGAGGAGTATGGTCNATGGGCGGNGCGCAAGACTGGCTCGAACGNTTNNACGCNTTGCGNCCCGATGATGTGGCGCGCGCCGAGGCGATTGANTTTGCCACCGCNCGGCCATTCACGCTGNTTTATGANGANGGGCTTAGCNTGACTTATGAAAATGTCGGNGCGGCAACGGTNATTTGGAGCCGCATGGAAGCGCGCGCCGNANCCAATGCNANGCCCGAGATTANGGCNTTGGCGGCGCNGNTAAATGCNCGCTTTNNGGGCTGGGCTTTGCGTTTTTCGGCNGAGCGNACGCCGCTTTTGCTGCCCGCCAAGCGCGACTTTGAAGGGTNAGCCTTATGGCCNCGCCNCGGTGATTTGACTTATNGAAATCGACNCANTAAGAGCTTTTCAAGNNAANAAGACAAGAGCGAGATGATGGCCCTNTACGACGCTTATCTGGAAAATATCGAAACCCGCAANCANCANGGTTTNAGCGCCAANCCNATTGATGATGGCGATTTGNTNGCNGACATTATCGCGCTGATAAAGCAGCCCGATANTGNGCANCGCGCNGATGCGCTCNATCATTTCATCTATAATACGCTGCCNGGNACAACCAGTGCNGCNGGCGAAAANGCGGCGTTTTTGAAAGAGATTATTCNNGGCCNNGCGACGGTTGCGGAAATTTCAANCGANTTNGCNTTTGANCTNTTGTCGCANATGAANGGNGGNCCGTCGGTTGACGTGCTGCTCGATGTNGCNNTNGGCGATGATGACGCGCTGGCCGCGCAGGCGGCTGNCGTNTTGAAGACGCANGTATTNCTCTATGANGCCGATACGGCNCGNTTGCAGGCGGCNTATGCGGCAGGCAANGAGATTGCCAAAAATATTCTCGAAAGCTATGCGGCGGCCGAGTTTTTTACCAAGCTGCCCGATATTGAAGAAGAAATTAAGGTCGTCACTTATATTGCCNCTGAGGGTGATATTTCGACCGATNTATTGTCTCCGGGCAATCAAGCGCATTCGCGNTCAGACCGTGAATTGCANGGCAAATGCATGATTTCAGAGGCCGCNCAGAAAGAAATTGAAGCGNTGAAANTNNANCANCCNGATAAGCGNGTNATGCTGATTGCNGAAAAAGGNACAATGGGCGTCGGCTCCTCGCGNATGTCAGGGGTCAANAATGTTGCGCTNTGGACCGGCCNTCAGGCCAGCCCCTATGTGCCCTTTGTCAATATTGCGCCGATTGTCGCCGGCACAAANGGCATTTCACCGATTTTCCTGACNACGGTCGGGGTTACGGGCGGCATTGGTGTCGATTTGAAAAATTGGGTGAAAAAAATCGGCGAAGACGGCAAGCCGCTTTTGAACAATGACGGCAATGCGGTTNTGGAACAAAAATANTCGGTCGAAACCGGCACGGTCTTNACCATCAACACGGCCAAGAAAAAACTTTATAGCGAAAATGGCGATGAAGAATTGGTCGATATGGCCGACAGTTTCACGCCGCAGAAAATCGAATTTATGAAAGCCGGTGGTTCTTACGCCATTGTTTTCGGCAAAAAACTGCAAAGCTTTGCCTGCNAGACATTGGGCGTTGAACTGACATCGGTGTTTGCTCCATCGAAAGAAATTTCGCATGANGGNCAGGGGCTGACCGCGGTTGAAAAAATCTTTAACGCCAATGCGCTGGGGCGNAGCTCAGACAAGCCGCTGCATGCCGGTTCCGATGTCCGCGTGCAGGTCAATATTGTCGGCAGCCAAGACACGACCGGTNTGATGACCTCGCAGGAATTGGAAGCCATGGCGGCGACCCTTTTGTCGCCCAGTGTNGATGGCGCTTACCAATCGGGCTGCCACACGGCGTCGGTTTGGGACGCTAAGGCGCAGGCCAATACGCCGCGCCTCATGGCCTTTATGAATAAGTTTGGCCTGATTACGGCGCGTGANCCGAAAGGCCAATATCACGCNATGACCGATGTCATTCACAAAGTGCTGAACGATATCACCGTCGATGATNGGGCAATCATTATCGGTGGCGACAGCCATACGCGCATGTCGAAAGGCGTTGCCTTTGGGGCCGATAGCGGCACAGTGGCTTTGGCGCTGGCCACCGGTGAGGCGACCATGCCGATACCTGAAAGCGTGAAAGTGACCTTTAAGGGGCGCATGGCCGAGCATATGGATTTCCGCGATGTGGTGCATGCCACACAGGCGCAAATGCTCGACCAATTCGGCGATAATGTATTTCAGGGCCGCGTCATTGAAGTGCATATTGGCACACTTTTGGCTGACCAAGCCTTCACCTTCACCGATTGGACGGCGGAGATGAAAGCCAAAGCCTCGATTTGCATTTCCAATGATGAAACCTTGATCGGCTCGCTGGAAATCGCCAAAGCGCGCATTCAAGTGATGATTGATAAGGGCATGGATAATGCCGCGCAAATGTTGCAAGGGCTGATTGATGTTGCCGATAAGCGCATTGGCGAGATTAAATCGGGCAACAAACCGGCGCTGACGCCGGATGCCAATGCCGCTTATTTTGCCGAAGTGGTTGTCGATTTGGATGCCATTAATGAACCGATGATTGCCGACCCCGATGTTGAAAATGCCGATGTTTCCAAGCGCTATACGCATGATACGATACGTCCGATTTCGCATTATCGCGCCGAGAAGAAAGTTGATTTGGGATTTGTCGGCTCGTGCATGGTGCATAAGGGCGATATGAAAATCGTCGCGCAAATGTTCCGCAATTTGGAGAACGAAAATGGCCATGTGTCGTTCAACGCGCCTTTGGTCATTGCTCCGCCGACCTATAATATTGTCGATGAGCTGAAAGCCGAAGGCGATTGGGATATTTTGCAAAAATATGCCGGTTTTGAATTTGACGATGACGCGCCCAAGCAGGAGGCGCGCACGGCCTATGAAAACACGCTTTATCTGGAACGCCCGGGCTGCAATTTGTGCATGGGCAATCAGGAAAAAGCCGCCAAAGGCGATACGGTCATGGCGACCTCCACCCGATTGTTCAAAGGCCGAGTGGTTGAAGACAGTGATGACAAAGCCGGCGAGTCGCTGCTCGCTTCAACCCCGGTGGTGGTGTTGTCGACGGTTTTGGGCCGCACGCCGACTTTGGAAGAATATCAAAGCGCCGTTAAAGGCATTGATTTGACCAAATTTGCCCCACCGGCGTAAATCTCGTGCCATAATCATGTGCTATGGCTGACAGCGTAAATTTCGATTCTGATACTGATTTTGCGGGCGACGCGTTCTTGCGCGCCGAGGCGCTGGCCTGTCAGCGCGGCGGCCGGCTGGTTTTCGAAAATCTGTCTTTCAACCTATCGGCAGGCCATGCGCTGCGTTTGGCTGGGGCCAATGGCAGCGGCAAGTCTTCGCTCTTGCGGCAATTGGCGGGCCTGTTGCCGCTGGCCGCGGGCTCGCTGGCGCATCCTTTCACGTCGTCGCGCCATATGCATTATCTCGGCCATGATGACGGGCTGAAAACGGCCTTTAGCGTTGCCGAGACATTGGCTTTTGAAGCGGCATTGGCGCAAACCGATATGGCCGATTCTCTCTTGGCCGATTTGGGTCTGGCCGACTGCGCCTGGCAAATTGTCGGTGATTTGTCAGCCGGACAAAAACGCCGCCTGACTTTGGCGCGTCTATTGCTCGACCCGCGCCCGCTCTGGTTGCTTGATGAACCGCTAACCGCGCTCGATACACGGGGCCGCAAGCTGGTTGAGGATTTGGCGGCAGCGCATCTCGCCAGGGGCGGCATGATCATTGCGGCCAGCCACGAGGCGCTGGCTTTTGCCACGCAAGAATTGCGCTTGGGGGCCGGCGCATGAACTTGTTTATGACATTATGCGCCGCCCATATAAAGTTGTCGTGGCGTGGCGGTCAGACGGTTTTGGCGGTCAGCTTTTTGTTTATCGCGGTGACGCTTTTGCCTTTCGGCTTGGGGCCGGAATTGAAATTGCTGCGCGCATTGGCCCCTGGTCTTTTATGGGTGGTGCTGGCCATCAGCCTGTTGACGACATTGGACAAGCTGTTTCAGGCCGATTTTGAGGACGGCACGCTCGACCGATTGCGGCTTTTGCCGCTGGCTTTCGAGGCGGCGCTTTTGGCCAAATTAAGCGGTCATTTTCTGGCTTTGGTATTGCCGCTCATCTTATCGGTGCCGCTGGCCGGTCTTTTGTTGAATATTGACGGCGCGTACTTGCCGCTTTTATTGGTCGCCATGTTGTGTGGTGCACCGGCTTTGGTGATGTTGGGCGGTATTGGCGCAGGCCTTGCCGTCAGCGTGCGACGCGGCGGCCTGTTGACGGTGCTTATCGCCATGCCGTTTTATGTGCCAGTGCTGATTTTCGGCGCCGCTGCCAGCCAAGCGGCGCTGAGCGACGGCGCATCCATATGGCCCTATTTGGGTATTTTGGCGGCGCTGAGCGCGGCAACCATATTGCTGGCCCCGTTTGCCATTGCCGCCACCTTGCGCGCGGCGCAAGATTGAGATGTGAGATGACATGCTGAAAGCGCTAGAAAATATTTCGGCCGTTTATGCCAATCCGACCCGCTTCATGGCGCTGGCTACGAAATTGCACGCGCCGCTTTGGGGGCTGGCCGCTTTGTGGTTGGCTTATGGGCTTTATCGCGTCGCCTATGTGCCGGACGATTATCAGCAAGGCGCGACGGTGAAAATCATGTTCGTGCATGTGCCCGCCGCATGGATGGCCCTGTTTGGCTATAGTTTTATTTTTGTCGCCTCGGTCACCGCTTTGGTGTTTCGCCATCCGCTCGGCCATGTCGCAGCCCGCGCCGCTGCCCCGGTCGGCGCCGTGTTCACACTGATTGCGCTGGTGACCGGTAGCCTGTGGGGGCAGCCGATGTGGGGCACGTGGTGGGTATGGGATGCCCGCCTGACTTCGGTTCTGGTCTTGTTTTTCATCTATCTCGGTTATATTGCGCTATGGCAGGCGATTGATGAGCCGACCCGCGCTGCGCGCGCCGCCGCCCTATTGGCGATTGTCGGTTTCATCAATGTGCCGATTGTCAAATTTTCTGTTGATTGGTGGAACACGCTGCACCAGCCGGCCAGCGTGTCCCGTTTAGCGCGGCCCGCTTTGCATGCCGATTTTCTCTATCCGCTCTTGATTATGGGGGTCGGATTTTTTTTGCTGTTCTTGGCCCTCACTTTGACGCGTATGCAAATGGAAATATTGCGGCAAAAATTGCGCCGCCGCTCGTAAAGGATAACCGATGTATGACACATATATTTATCTGAGCTATGCCGCGACTTTTGTCCCGCTGGCCGTGCTCATCAGTGTCAGCTTCAAACAGCTAAAAGAAGCACGCCGTTTGGTGGCGCTTTTGGCAGAAACCGCCTAATGCCTGTCTGGGGACGCTTTGTTCCGGTGGTTTTCGGCATCGGCTTTTTGGCGCTCTTCGCCATCGGCCTGACATTGGGGCCGCCGCAAGAGATTGACAGCGCCTATAAGAACAAAGCCCTGCCCGCCTTTACTCTCGCGCCGCTTTTCGACGGCGGCGATGGGTTAACGGCGCAAAACCTGCGAAGCGGCCAGCCAGTTTTGTTGAATATTTTTGCCAGCTGGTGTACGCCATGCCGAGCCGAGCACGGTGTGCTGATGGACTTAAAAGCGCGCGGTGTGCCAATTTATGCAATTAATTATAAAGATGCGCGCGGTGCCGCGCAGCGTTTTTTAAACCGCCTCGGCAATCCCTATCGCGCTATCGGCTATGACGGAAACGGAGCGACGGCGCTTGATTTGGGGGTTTACGGCGTCCCCGAAACTTTTGTCATTGACGCGGCAGGGCGCGTGCAAATGCGCCATGTCGGACCGTTGAATGCACAAGATGTGCGCGAGAAGATTTTGCCCTATTTCACCGGGCAAGGTGAGGAGACTGATAATGCACTTTCGCGATAAGTCGCGCCAATATGCGCAAGAATTGGCGTTCTCCAAAATCGTGCCGCAGGATGACAGTTTCGAGCGAGATGTCTGCGATACATGCGGGCTCATTAATTACGTCAATCCGAAACTGGTGGCCGGGGTTGTCGCCATTTGGCATGAAGATGGCGAAGACAAAATTCTCATGTGCAAACGCGCCATTGAGCCGCGCAAAGGGTTTTGGACCTTGCCCGCCGGTTTTATGGAGCAGGGCGAGACAGTGGCTGAAGGGGCGGCGCGCGAAGCCAAAGAAGAAGCTTGCGCCGATGTCGCAACCGATGCGCTTATCGGCGTTTATAATGTCGCGCGTATTGCACAAGTGCAGATGTTTTATCGCGGGCGTTTGCAGTCGCCTGAAATTGCTGCCGGACCGGAAAGCGAAGAAGTGGCGTTGATGTCTTGGGATGAAATCCCGTGGGACGAGCTGGCCTTTCCGGCGGTTTATTATGCGCTGCAACACTGGTGCGCGACAAAAGATGATGCGGCTTTCGCGCCGTTTTCCGAGCCGGAAAATTGGGCCGATACACCGGGTTTTGAGGCGCTGCGCGCGCGTTATGAACAAGTTGATAAGCAGCGCGATAAAAAAGCCGAATAAACCGTCAGGCCGCGCCATGAATAAAAAAATCACCACCGCTTTTGAGGCTCAGCGCCAAGCTTGCGAAATGCTCGGCTCGCCTTTGACGCGCGATGTGGTCGGTTTTTGCGCCGATAATTTTGCTGCCAATGGCGTGATTGCCGAGCTGGTGCGCGGCTGGCAGGGCGACCCGCTTAATGATAATGTCCCCTTGCGCTTGGCCGGTTTTGCCCATTATGCCGCGCTGCGCGGCGATGGCATTGCCGCTTTTTATGAAAGCTGTGGTGGGCGCTATCAAGACACTGACCGCGCCGCTTTGGCCGGGGCTTTGGTCGATTTATTTACCCGCGAAGAAAAAACCGCCCGCCGTTTTTTGCGCAGCGCCCCGCAAACCAATGAGACAGGCCGCGCCGCCATGTTGCTTTTGGGGTTTTCCGAAATTGCCAAACGGCTCGGCTTGCCTTTGCGTTTGCGTGAAATGGGGGCCAGCGCCGGGCTCAATTTGTTTTTTGACCAATTTCATTATCGTCTCGCCACGGATAGGGGCGATATGGATTGGGGCAGGGCAGACAGCCCGCTATCCCTCGTCGCGCAATGGCGCGGCACGCCGCCAGCTTTAGCCGATGAAATTGAGATTGCCTCGCGGCGCGGGTGCGATTTGTTTCCGGTCAATATTGCCGATGCAGATCAACGCATGAAATTGCAAAGCTGGGTTTGGGGCGATATGCCCGACCGCCGCGCGCGGCTTTTGGCGGCGCTTGAAATCGCCGATATAGCGCCGCCTGAGATTGACCGCGCCGATGCCGCCGGTTGGGTGGCGGCGCAAATTATGGCGCGGCCAAGCGGCCAAGCGACCGTGCTTTATCATTCCATTGTTTGGCCTTATTTGAACGTGTCGCAGCGTTTCGCCATTGAAAGCGCCTTTGCGCAAGCGGCAGAAGAGGTGCGCTCCGATGCGCCTTTGGTCTGGCTGAAAATGGATGGCCGCGAATTGGGCACGATTGCACAGCTTTCTTATCGCATATGGACCGGCGCAAACGGCCCTGAGGGCGAAGAAGTGATACTCGGCCCCTGCCATCCGCATGGGCGGGATATGGAGATTACCGCCCCGTTTTAATCTTTTTGTATTTCGTCCAATGCGCCGTGGCGTTTCAAAAGCGGCATTTGCGCCGCCATGAAAATAAAGGTCAATGGCAAAATGCCGAAGACTTTGAAATTGACCCATGCATCGGTAGAAAAATTGCGCCAGATAAATTCATTCAAAAGGGCGAGGCATATAAAGAAATAAATCCAACGCCGCGTCAAAATCAGCCAACCGGACTGTTGCATTTTCAGCGCTTCGCCCATCAGCATTTCGAGATAGCTCTGCCCGCGCATCAGCCCGAAAGAGAGAATGACGGCAAACAGCACATAGACCAAGCTCGGTTTGATTTTGATGAAAGTCTCGTCTTGCAGAAACAAGGTCAGCCCACCAAACACGAAGACAAAACCGGCCGAAGCCAAAGTCATATTATTGGGCTTGGCCCCGCGTCCATAAGTGACGATGAGCGAAGCCGCCAGCGCTGCCATGAAACCGGCTGTCGCAATCAGCAGGCTGTCGCTTTCCGTGCGCCCCAGCCATTCAGCGCCGCGCGCGTTTAATATAAAAAACACCAAAAGCGGCCCGAAATCTTCAAGAAATTTCGCCATATTATGCCTCGTCTTCCAGCCCGACCAAAGCGCGGGCAAAATTATCGGCGCCAAAGCTTTGTAAATCGTCGGCTTGTTCGCCGACCCCGATAAAGTAAATCGGCAAAGCCAGTTTTTGCGCAATGGCGACCAGCCCGCCGCCGCGTGCGGTGCCGTCCAGCTTGGTCATAATCAGGCCGGTGGTTTCGGCGGCGGCCAAAAACGCCTCGGCTTGCGCAATGGCGTTTTGACCGGTCGTCGCGTCCAGCACCAACAGGCTTTCATGCGGCGCTGTCTCATCGAGCTTTTTGACGACGCGGATGATTTTGCCAAGCTCGGCCATCAGATTGTCATTGGATTGCAAGCGCCCCGCCGTATCGACCATCAATATGTCTATTTTCTCGGCCCGCGCCTGTTCAAGGGCTTGAAAAGCCAGCCCTGCCGCATCGGCCCCGGGCGCGCCGCTTATCACCGGCACATTGGCGCGCGCGCCCCACACTTGCAATTGTTCGGCGGCGGCGGCGCGAAACGTGTCGCAGGCTGCCAGTATGACGCTTTTGCCTTCGGCCTGAAATTTCTTGGCCAGCTTGCCAATGGTGGTGGTTTTGCCCGCCCCATTGACCCCGGCCAATAAAATGACGCTGGGCGACCCGTCGGGCAAAGCAAAGGATTTCTCAACCGGCTGCAAAAGCGCGCTGATTTCCTGCGCCAAAGCGGCACGCAAAGCGGCATCATCAAGCTCGGCCAAATCGCGCCGTGCGCGCAAATTTTCGGTAATGGTGGCGGCGGTGGCAACGCCCAAATCGGCCATAATCAGCGCGTCTTCCAATTCGCCCAATGTTTCGGGCGACAGTTTTTTGCCGCCCATAAGCCCTGACAGGCTGCTGCCCAATGCGTCCGATGAGCGCGACAGGCCCGATTTCAAACGCGACCACAGGCTCATAATGTTTCCCCGATCAGCATCAGCCCGTCATCGCCGTTAATTTTCACATCGACCAGTGCGCCGCTTTCATGTTTTGCGTCGAGCCGAATGCGGGCGAAATTTTCAGCCCGTCCTTCGCCCGGTTTTTCGACCAGAACGCGGGCCGTTTGCCCGTGCTGGCGCGCCAGCCAATTTCTGAATTGGCTCTGCGCGGTTTCGCGCAAATTGGCGGCGCGTTGTTTTATCAATCCGCCGTCAAGCTGCGGCATGCGTGCCGCCGGTGTGTTGGGGCGCGACGAAAACGGAAACACATGCACAAAGCTCAAATCGCAATCACCAATCAGGCGGCGTGAGTTTTCAAACATGGCATCGGTCTCGGTCGGAAAACCGGCAATCAGATCGGCACCAAAGGCAATATCGGGTCGCGCGGTTTTCAATTTCTCGCAAAATGCCAGCGCTTCGGCGCGGCTGTGGCGGCGCTTCATGCGCTTCAAAATCATATCGTCGCCGGCCTGCAGCGATAAATGCAAATGCGGCATCAGGCGCGGTTCGTGAATGACCATATCGAGCAGCGCTTGGTCAATCTCTACCGCATCAATGGAAGACAGCCGCAAGCGCGGCAGTTCGGGCACGCCGTCCAAAATGGCGCGCACCAAAAGCCCAAGCCCCGATTGGCCAGGTTCACCCAGTCCGATATCGGGGCCGTAAGAGGTGATATCGACACCGGTCAACACAATCTCCTTATGCCCGTCTGCCAGCAAATCGCGACAATGCGCGACCACATCGGCGACCGGCACGGAGCGCGAATTGCCGCGGCCATAGGGAATTATGCAAAATGTGCAGCGATGGTCGCAGCCGGTTTGCACTTGCACGAAAGCGCGCGCGCGCGAGCTTTGCGCCGCTTTCGGCAGCGGGCTGGCGACGGTTTTTTGCATAATATCGCCGACCGCCTGCCCCCCCCTTTCGCCTTTTTCCGCCTCGCTTTGGCGATAGCTGGCCGCTTGCAATTTTTCTTCATTGCCCAAAACGCGGTCAACTTCCGGCATGGCGGCGAAATTATCGGCATCGGTTTGCGCCGCGCATCCGGTGACAATCACGGCTTGCCCGTCGCGTTTGGCTTTGCGCGCTGCTTGCCGCGCTTGCCGCAAAGCCTCTTGGGTTACGGCGCAGCCATTAATGATGGTGGTTTTTTCAAGCCCGGCCGCTTTGGCCAATGCTGCTACGCTATCGCCTTCCAGCGCGTTTAAGCGGCACCCGAAATTGTCAACGCGCAGGCTCATAGGCGGGCCTCCCCGTTAAACTCAAAAGCGACAGGGCCGCGCATCAAAACATGGCTTTCGGGCTGATAGTCAATGGTCAGCACATGCATATCATTATCGTCTTGATTGAAGGGAGGGCGCACAATCACCTCTCCGGCGGCACACCGACCTTGCGTGACGGCAGCAATGGCGCTGGCGCACGCGCCGGTGCCGCAGGCTTTGGTCAGGCCGACGCCACGTTCCCACGTATCAAGACGCAAAATATTGTCGCCTTGCAAGCTGGCGAAATTAATATTGGCGCGTTCGGGAAAAGCTTTATGGCGTTCCAATTGAAAGCCATATTGCGCGGCCAGACCGGCCGTGCCGGTCTCGACAAAAATCACCGCATGCGGATTGCCGATATTGACCGGCAGCGCCTCGGGTAAATCTTGGTGCAGACTTATCGGCGCGCCAATTTGCGGCAGCGTCATGCTTACTTGTGCGCTTGCCTGCCTGTCAGCCAGTGTCGCCGTGCAAGCCAATATGCCGCCCAAAGTCTCAATCTTGACCGCCGCCATACCCTTGTGCACCAAATAAGCGGCCACGGCGCGCGTGCCATTGCCGCAAGCCTCTACTTCGCCGCCATCGGCATTGAAAATCTGCATAAAGGCATCGCCCGAATTGCGCGGCGGATGAATGACCAAAAGCTGGTCACAGCCTTGCGTTTGCGCGTGCGCGCGCGCTGCCAATGCGCGCACGTCATCGCCCGACAATGAAAGCGCATTGTCGCGCGCGTCAATAATGACGAAATCATTGCCCAACCCGTTCATTTTGGTAAAGGCGATGGTGTGTGTCTCACTCATGCTGCCTATATAGGCGGTTCAGCCGCGAAACGCCATATTGCTCAGGTGGCAAATGCACGGCTTGACTTAGCCTCCTGTCCCGCCTATTTTGCCGCCACTTCTTGAACAGAAGCGAAATTTGAATTGGTTTCAGCCCGTTTGGGGCGAAATCGCCACCCGTCAGCAAGATTTGCCCACGGGTGCAATATTGGTTGAAGGGTCATGTTTGACACGTTGAGCGACAGATTAGGGTCGATTTTCGACCGGCTGACACGGCGCGGTGCGCTGTCTGAAGCGCAAGTGGAAGAGGCGCTTGGGGAAATTCGCACGGCGCTCTTGGAAGCTGATGTCGCGCTTCCCGTGGTGCGCAGCTTTATCGACCAAGTGCGCCCTGTGGCGGTCGGCGCGGAAGTATTGAAATCGGTGACGCCGGGCCAGCAAGTCATCAAAATCGTCAATGATGCGCTCATCGACATGCTGGGTGCGCCGGCACCGCTTTCTTTTGATGCCGTGCCGCCCGTGGTCATGATGATGGTCGGCCTGCAAGGCTCGGGTAAAACCACTTCGACCGGCAAGATTGCCAAATTCATCACCGCAAATGAAAAGCGCAAAGTGCTGATGGCCTCGCTCGATACGCAACGCCCTGCCGCCATGCAGCAATTGGCGGTTTTGGGTGAGCAGATTGACGTTGAAACCCTGCCTATCGTGGACGGCCAATCGCCGGTCGATATTGCCAAACGCGCCGTGCAAGCCGGGAAGCTGGGCGGTTTTGATGTGGTGATGCTCGATACGGCGGGCCGCACCAATATTGATGAAGCGCTGATGGCAGAAATGGGGGCGATTGAACAAGCCGCGGCCCCGACTGAGACCCTATTGGTCGCCGACAGCCTGACCGGCCAGGAAGCGGTGACCATTGCCGGTCAATTTGCGGCGCGGGTTTCTCTCTCGGGCATTGTTTTGACCCGTGCCGATGGCGACGGTCGCGGTGGTGCGGCTTTGTCCATGCGTTATGTCACCGGCGTGCCGATTAAATTTTTGGGCGTCGGCGAAGCGATTGACAAGCTGGAAATTTTCGATCCGCAGCGTCTCGCCAATCGCATACTCGGCATGGGCGATGTCGTCGGTCTGGTGGAAAAAGCCAGCGAGACGATGGATGCGGAAAAAGCCGAAAAAATCGCAGCCCGCATGAAGAAAGGCCAGTTCACGCTGGAGGATATGGCCGAACAATTAAAACAAATGCAGGCTATGGGCGGCATGAGCGGCGTGCTCGGCATGTTGCCCGGCATGGGTAAAATGAAAAAGCAACTGGCGGCGCTCAATATGGATGAGCGCGAATTGCTGCGCCAAGCGGCGATTGTTTCTTCTATGACGCTGGCCGAGCGCGACAATCCGAAAATGATGAATGCATCACGCAAACGCCGCGTTGCCGGTGGCTCGGGCACCAGCGTGCAGGACGTCAATAAAGTGCTGAAAATGCACCGGCAAATGGCCGATATGATGAAAAAAATGGGCAAAGGCGGGCTCGCCGGCATGGCCAATATGCTTGGCGGTCTCGGCGGCGGCATGGGTGGCGGTGGCCAAATACCGGGCGCCATGCCGCAAATGCCGAAACTTGATCCGAATAATTTGCCCGATTTGGGCAAACTTAGCGGCGATGCGCCGCCCGATTTTTTGAAAGGTTTGGGTCTGCCCGACAATGGGCCGAAAAAGAAATAGACCCGATGAAATGCTGTTTGATGAAAGGAAATTGAAATGGCTCTGAAAATTCGTATGTCGCGGGGCGGCTCGAAAAAACGTCCCTTTTACCGCATTGTGGTGGCCGATAGTCGGATGCCGCGTGACGGTCGCTTTATCGAAAGGCTGGGCACATATAACCCGCTTTTGCCAAAAGAAGGCGGCGAGCGCGTCAAATTGGATACTGACCGCGCTAAGCATTGGCTTGACCAGGGCGCCAAACCGTCTGACCGCGTGGCACGTTTTCTTGACGATGCCGGTCTGTGGAAGCGTGAAGCGCGCAATAATCCGCAAAAAGGCCAACCCGGCATAAAAGCGCAAGAGCGCTTGGAAGCGCAGAAAGAAGCTGAAGAAGCGGCCAAGCAGGCGGCTGAAGAGGCAGCTGCTGCTCCGGCAGAAGAAGAAGCTGCTGCCGAAGAAGCGCCTGTCGAAGAGGCTCAAGCTGAGGAAGTTCCTGCTGAGGAAGCCTCTGCTGAGGAAGCCTCTGCTGAGGAAGCCACTGC
>PBLK01000017.1 GCA_002721725.1 Rhodobiaceae bacterium | reverse complement strand
TCTATTGGCTGAAATATTTTGAACAACCATGTCAACATTAATTAAATTTTTTGACAAAGGTTTAAAAATCATTGCGGCAACTCCAGGTTTGTCCTTAACACCCACCAAAGTGACTTTGGCATCATTTTGTGTCGATGAAATACCAGCGATAATTTTATTATTAATAATGTTTTTTCTTTTCGTGATTAAAGTACCAGGTTTTTTTTTGAATGAAGATTTTACTTCTATATTAATCCTATTTAAACGTGCGTCCTGTATTGAAACTGGTTGCATAACTTTCGCGCCTAAAGATGCCATTTCCAGCATTTCTTCATAGGAAATACGGTGCATTTTTTGAGCCGCAGGTACCATGCGCGGGTCGGTGGTGTACACCCCATCGACATCAGTATAAATATCGCAGCGGGCAGCATTTAACGCCGCCGCCACAGCTACCGCACTGGTGTCTGAGCCACCGCGTCCTAAAGTGGTGATGCGCCCATTATTGCTGACACCTTGAAAACCAGCAATCACCGCCACGCGGCCTTGTTTAAACTGTTCCTCCATCGCCGTGACGTCAATATCCCGAATGCGCGCCGCGCCATGCACATCGCTGGTTTTCATGGCGATTTGCCAACCCAACCAGCTGCGAGCAGCGATGCCCAAATCTTGCAAGGCCATAGCCAAAAGGCCGACACTAACTTGTTCACCGGCCGATACCACAACATCATATTCGCGCGCATCATGCAGCCGCGCGATATCACGGGTAAGCCCAACCAAACGATTGGTCTCACCTGACATGGCCGACACCACAACCGCCACCTCATGACCGGCCTCGACCTCGCGCGCCACATGCGCTGCGACATTGCGTATCCGGTCAATATCACCGACCGACGTGCCGCCAAATTTCATGACCAAACGTGCCATTGCCTCTTTCGCGTTTTCTTTCGCTTCAATCGCGCCTATATAGGGCGTAAGAGAGCGCCTGCATAGTCAAAACAGCATGCGGCAGGCTAGAAAAGGAGTCGAGATGAGCGAAAGCGGTCAGACAACAGAAATATCGAACACCACTATTGACTCCAATGAATTGGCCAAATTTACCGCTATGGCGGAAGATTGGTGGAACCCGCATGGCCAATTCAAACCCTTGCATAAATTCAACCCGACACGGCTGGCTTATATTCGTGATAAATTATGCGCCCATTTTGACCGCGACCCGCATGCTGAAAAACCGTTGCAGGGCCTACGCTTGTTGGATATTGGTTGCGGTGGCGGCTTGCTGAGCGAACCGATGGCGCGGCTCGGGGCGGATGTGGTCGGAGCCGATGCGGCGGAAGCCAATATCAAAACTGCCGCTTTGCATGCCGAGCAGCAAGGTTTGACAGTCGATTATCGCGCCATCACCGCCGAGCAATTGGTCGTTAAAGGCGAAACATTTGATGCCATCTTGAACATGGAAGTCATCGAGCATGTGGCCGACCCGCAAGCCTTTATGAGCGCCTGCGGTCAATTGATGAAACCCGATGCCATCATGTTTCTGGCAACTTTGAACCGCACTTTAAAAGCTTTTGCGCTAGCCATTGTCGGGGCTGAATATGTGTTGCGGTGGCTGCCGCGTGGTACCCATGAATGGGACAAATTCATCACCCCGAAAGAATTGGAAGATATAGCCGAAAAAGCCGGTCTTGAATTTTTTACGTCAACCGGTGTGAGCTTTAATCCGCTGACCGATAAATGGCGGCAAAGCGGTGATATGAGCGTCAATTATATGGGCATAGCGCGCAAAGCGTCTTAACCGAACAATTGTTTCGAGGTTAATCTTGCCCCTGCCTGCCTTCGGGCAGTCGATAAGTCGCCCCATGAAAAAGGGCCGGAATTTGCCGCCGCGCTTTGTCGACTAAAGTCATGTCCAACGCGGCCACAATCACTTTATCTTCCGATGCCGCTTCAGCGATAATCTTGCCCCAAGGGTCAATTATCAGGCTGTGGCCATAAGTTTCGCGGCCGTTTTCATGCACCCCGATTTGGGCTGGCGCAACGATAAAACAGCCAGTTTCAATGGCGCGGGCACGCAGTAAAATATGCCAGTGCGCTGCGCCGGTCTGTTTTGTAAAAGCTGACGGCACGAAAATCACCTGCGCTTGTGCCTCGGCCAAGCGGCGATACAGTGCCGGAAATCGCAAATCATAACAAATGCTCAAGCCCAATGAGACCCCATCGGCTTTGGTGACGACCAGCTTGTCACCGGCTTGATAGGCAGCACTTTCGTGATGGCTTTCACCGTTTTCCAAAGCCACATCAAACATGTGAATTTTGTCATATTGCGCCTGCACCGTGCCATTCGGGGCTATCAGCAATGAACGATTGACCGCCTTATCGCTATTTTCCTCGGCCAAAATCATCGAGCCAATTAGAAGAAAAATACCGTTTTCTTTCGCCATATGACAAAGCGCAGCGAGCACCTGACTGTCGGCCTGGTTTTCCAAACGCGAATGCATGGCTTTGCGGTTTTTTTCCATAAAGCTGCAGGTCTCGGGCAAGGCGACCAAGCGAGCACTCTGCGCAGCTGCTTGCTTCACCCGCGCCGCAATGATCGGCAAATTATCCGCGGGGTCGCACGCACTGGTCATTTGCACACAAGCTATTTTCATCTTGCTCTTCTGCCTCTTTAAAAGCGCTCGGGCAACGCCTCGCGAGCTGCCGTCTCCACATTAATAGGCGCGGCACCGGCGCGACGCAAGATGTGGGCCATTGCTTTGTCTGTGGCGCCGGGTTTTCGCAAACTGGGCCAGTAGGTGGAATTAAAGCGTTGGCCAGCTAAGAAAGCATTATACTGCGGCTCTGATTTGTCATTGTTTTTAAAGCCATCAATGGCATATTGCCGGCTATGAGCCGAGAAGTCCCTCATATATTTGACCGTCAGCGCTTGCGCCAAAACCGCACGCGCCGTGCTGCCAAGCTGGCTGATTATGATTTTTTGCTACGCCGCGCGGCGGAAGATTTGGCCGGTCGCATTGCCTTGCAAAACCGTCGATTTGATACGGCGCTGTGCCTCGGCGCATCGGGCGGCATGTTGCGCGAAGCGCTGGCGACAAAGGGTGGCGCTCGCATCGTCCGGTTGATTGAAGCCGATTTGACGCATGCCCTTGTGCCGCAAGGCGGGTTGGTGCTGGACGAAGAAAAACTGCCGATAAAGGCACACAGCCTTGATTTAATCGTCGCCCTTTGGGGGCTGCACCATGTCAATGATTTGCCCGGCGCTTTGCTGCAAATACGCCATGCGCTGAAGCCCGATGGACTGTTTCTCGCCGCCCTACCCGGCGGCGTAACATTGGCCGAATTACGCGCCGCTTTTTTGAATAGCGAGGCCAGCCTGCTGGGTGGTGCGCAGCCACATATTCACCCATTTGCCGATTTGCAAGATTTGGTCGGGCTGATGCAACGCGCCGGTTTTGCCCTGCCCGTCGCCGACAGCGATATGGTGGCGGTGCGCTATAAAGAGCCGCTCAAACTGCTCGATGATTTGCGTGGCATGGGCGAGGCCAATGTGCTGACGGCACGGCCCAAGCATTTTCTGCGCCGGGATGTGCTGCGCGCCGCGCTGGCACAATTCAGCGCCACCACTCAACAAGACGGCAAAGCGGTGGCGCAATTTGAATTATGCTATTTGGCCGGTTGGGGGCCGCATGAGCGGCACAGCGAGAGACATAAGGAAGGCGAACCAATTACCCGTTTTGACGAAAGCGCCTTACCGGCTAAGGTCGAGCCGAAAAACTAAACCGCATCGCGCAAAGCCGCAATCAGCGGTTTATCGGCCTGCGGCATGGGCAGGTTGAACAAGTCACACGGCCTAAGCCATTGCGTGTTTTGACCCTCAAGCGGAGCAATTTGCCCGTCCCATTTGCGACACACATAGAGCGGCATCAGCAGATGAAAATCATCATAGGCATGGCTGGCAAAGCTTAATGGCGCCAGACACGCGGCCGTTACATCGATGGATAATTCTTCTTTCAATTCGCGTATCAACGCCGCCTCGGGCGTTTCACCATTCTCGACTTTGCCACCCGGAAACTCCCACAGGCCGGCCATATTTTTATCAACGGGCCGCTCAGCCACCAGAACGCGGCCATCGCCATCAACCAGCGCGCAGGCCACCACCAAAGTGATATTAGCTGCGGTAATCAGCATTGATGGAAATATAGCCATGCGTCAAATCGCTGGCCCAAATACGCGCTTGCCCCGCGCCCTTGCCGCTTTTCACGCCGACATTGACGGCAATGGATATTTCCTTGCCTTTCATATGGCGCGCCACCGGCGCTTCTCTATAACCTGGCACGACCTTGCCCTGCCGCGCCACTTTGACCCCGCCAATGGAAATGGCCAATTTATCGCGTTCGGCCTTTTCGCCCGATTTGCCGACCGCCATAACAATGCGTCCCCAATTGGCATCACCACCGGCAATGGCGGTTTTGACCAAGGGCGAATTGCCAATAGCAAGAGCAATTTGGCGCGCCGCCGCATTATTTTCTGCGCCGCTCACTTCAATGGTCATGAGCTTGGTGATGCCCTCGCCATCGCGCGCCACTTGCTGCGCTAGATCTTGCATGAGCCGCGACAGCGCCTTTTTGAAGGCTGCCAGCCTTTTATCGTCAGCGCTTTTTATCGCCGCGCCGTTGATCGGCTTGGCACCCGTGGCAACCAGCAAACATGTATCCGAGGTCGACGTATCGCCATCGACCGTGACGCAATTAAAACTGTCGGCATTGGCCGCGCTCAATAATTTTTTCAAAACCCCGACCGGCAAAGCCGCATCGGTGAAAACAAACGCCAGCATGGTCGCCATATCGGGGGCAATCATGCCTGAGCCTTTGGCAATACCAGTCAGGGTTATCGTCTGATTGCCAAATTTGGCGCTTGCGCTGGCCAATTTGGGGAATGTGTCAGTTGTCATAATGGCGCGCGCCGCCGCTTGCCAATCGGCACTGCCATCGGCTTTTTCAAGCGCTTTGAGCAGCGGCGCGGTTTCAAGCACTTCGCCAATGACACCGGTGGAGGCGACCAAAACATCATGTGGCGCGCAGCCGATTTTTTGGGCCGCCGCCTGAGCCGTCAGCGCCGCCGCTTTGGCGCCGGCGGCGCCAGTGAAGGCGTTAGCATTACCCGCATTGACCAAAATGGCGCGCGTCCGACCCTTTGTCGCGGCCAAATGAGTGCGCGATAAATCGACCGCCGCCGATGGCATTTTTGATCGGGTGAACACACCGGCAAGGCGTGCCGCTTTGTTCAGTTCAACCAGCAGCACATCGTCGCGGCCTTTATAGAGCGCGCCACTGGCCAGTGCGCTCAAGCGCATGCCGGCAAGCGGCTTCGGCTTAGCCGGTTTTTTCGGTGCCAAAGGCGACACGGGTAATTTCTTCACCATGTTGTCTCTTATATATCCGGCCTATTCGGCGCTGGGCGCAATATTGACGAATTGCACATCTGCGCCTTCGCGCATTTCATTGTAAATCTCGCGACGCGCTTCGCTCATTAGAATTTGATTAATCTGATCGCGCACATCATCCAAAGGCGGTGTCGGCTTGCTGCGACGGTCTTCCAATTTAATTACATGCCAACCGAACTGCGTTTTCACCGGCTCGGAAATCTTACCCTTTTTCAGCTTGAAAGCGGCTTCGGAAAACGGCGCCACCATAGCGTCTTTGTCGAAATAGCCGAGATCGCCGCCACCAGCACCGCTCGGACCTTTCGAGCGTGATTTTGCCAATTCGATAAAATCGCCACCATTTTTGACCGCCGCAATCACCGCTTCGGCTTCTTCGCGCGTATCTAACAAAATGTGCCGCGCGCGCACTTCTTCCTGTTTCGGACCGGCGACAATATTGTCTTGATAATAGGATGCAACCCGCTCTTCCGAGACGCGTTGCATCAGCTTTTGCCTGACAAACACATCTTGCAAGGCTTTTTGTTTCATAAAGTCAATGTGCTTGGCGACTTCCGGCGTGTTCTCCAGGCCCGCATCACGCGCCGCTTCCGCCGCCAAAATGCGATCTACCATATAGCCGACCAGCGTCTCAAAACGCTGACGTTCCGGCAATTGCCCAACCAGACCGAAAAGCTCATCTTCAGCCATCGAAATATCATCATAGGTAATGGCCATACCATTGACCGTCGCCACCGTATTGACCGGTAAGTCCTGCGCTTGCGCGCCAAAGCTTGCCAGCAACAGCACCGAAAATAAAATAGCTTTACCAATTGTTAACCGAAACTGCATAGATTTAGCCTTTATCACTCTTTGCGCTGCATATTGACGGCGCGGGGGAGATTTAACAAGAGGTTTTGCGCGTAACAGTTTCCTGTTGAAAAAGATTGAGTTTCTCGCGCCGATTGACATGCGCGCGCCCGTTCCCTACATCAGCTTGTGGCTTGTTGGAAGCATAATTTCCCAACCACCGCACCGCGCCATTTACAGAGGGGTTTTCATGCTCGGTCTTTCATCCATCGCCAAGCGCTTTTTCGGGTCTGCCAATGACCGTAAGCTGCGCCGCTATAGTGCGCGTCTGGCGCGCATAAATGCGCTGGAAGCTGATTTTGAGCGGCTTGATAACGCCGCATTAGAGGCCAAAACGCGAGAGTTCAAAACCCGCCTCGCGAATGGCGAAACGCTTGACGATGTTCTTGAAGAAGCCTTTGCCGCGGTGCGCGAAGCGGCCCGCCGCACATTGGGACAGCGTCACTATGATGTGCAAATGATTGGCGGCATGGTCTTGCATGATGGTGCCATTTCGGAAATGAAAACCGGTGAAGGCAAAACATTGGTCGCCACTTTGCCATGCTATTTGAACGCCCTGTCGGGACGCCCGGTCCATGTAGTGACGGTCAATGATTATCTCGCCCAGCGCGATGCCAACTGGATGCGTGTCGTGCATGAGGCTTTGGGGTTGAGCGTCGGCTGCATCGTCCATGATATGGATGATGAAGCGCGCAAAAGAGCTTATGCGGCAGACATTACCTATGCCACTAATAATGAGCTGGGTTTTGATTATTTGCGCGACAATATGAAATATGCGCGCGCCGATATGTGCCAGCGCGGCCACGGCTTTGCAATTGTCGATGAGGTGGACAGCATTCTCATTGACGAGGCGCGCACCCCGCTGATTATTTCCGGGCCTTTGGAAGACCGCACCGACCTCTATGTCGGCATTGATAAATTGGTTCCGCAATTGGGCGAAGACGATTACGAATTGGACGAGAAAACCAAAACCGTCAATCTGTCGGATGACGGCAACGAGCATATGGAAAAACTGCTCATTGAGAACGGCTTTTTGGAAGAAGACGCCTCGATTTACGACATTCAAAATGTCACGCTTGTGCACCATGTCACCAATGCGCTGCGCGCCCATATTCTGTTCCAAAAAGACCGCGACTACATTGTCCGCAGCTCCGGTGAGGCGGGTCAGGTGATTATCATTGATGAGTTTACCGGCCGCATGATGGAAGGGCGGCGTTTTTCCGACGGATTGCATCAGGCTTTGGAAGCAAAAGAAAATGTCGCCATTCAGCCGGAAAACCAAACGCTGGCCAGCATTACGTTTCAAAATTATTTTCGCCTTTATGAAACCTTGTCGGGTATGACCGGCACGGCGCTGACCGAGGCAGAAGAATTTATGGATATTTACGGCCTAGATGTGCTCGAAATTCCAACCAATACTGATGTTGCCCGCGTCGATGAGGACGATGCAATATACCGCACGGCGGCAGAAAAAACCGCCGCCATTATCGAATTGGTGGAAGAATGCCAAGCCAAAAACCAACCGGTTTTGGTCGGCACCACGTCGATTGACAAATCCGAAGAATTGGCCGCTGCGTTAAAAGCCAAAAAGATTAAACACAATGTGTTGAATGCGCGCTATCACGAACAAGAGGCGCAAATCATCTCGCAAGCCGGTGTGCCGGGCGCGGTGACCATTGCTACCAATATGGCGGGGCGCGGCACCGATATTCAATTGGGCGGCAATCTCGATATGCGTCTGATGCAAGATGAAAACGCCAATTCAGAGGCGATTAAAGCCGAGGTCAAAAAACTAAAAGCGCAAGCTTTGGAAGCTGGCGGCCTTTGCGTTATCGGCACGGAACGACATGAAAGCCGTCGAATTGACAATCAGCTGCGCGGCCGCTCGGGCCGTCAGGGCGACCCCGGACGTTCGTGTTTTTTCTTGAGTCTTGAAGATGATTTAATGCGTATTTTCGGCACCGATCGCATGGATAGCATGTTGCAGCGCCTGGGCCTGAAAGATGGCGAGGCAATCGTTCATCCCTGGATCAATAAAGCACTTGAGCGTGCCCAACAAAAAGTCGAAGCGCGCAATTTCGACATACGCAAAAATATTTTGAAGTATGACGATGTGATGAACGACCAACGCAAAGTGGTGTTTGAGCAGCGCCTAGAATTTATGGAAGCGGACAGCGTCGATGAGACGATTTCCATGATGCGCCACCAAACCATTGATGAGCTGGTTGAGACCTATATTCCACCCAAAGCTTATGCGGAGCAATGGGATATGGATGGGCTCGACGCGGCGGTGAAAGATGTTTTCGCTCTCGACCTGCCGGTACGTGATTGGGCGGCGGAAGAGGGTATTGCGGACGAAGAAATTGCCGAGCGTCTTTATGATGTTTCCGACCGTTTCATGGCGGCGCGCGCCGCCGACTTGGGCCCCGATATTATCCGTCAGGTCGAAAAATCAATTTTGCTGCAAACACTCGACCAGCATTGGCGTGAGCATTTATTGACACTTGAACATTTGCGCCAAATTGTTGGCCTACGCGGCCTCGGCCAGCGTGACCCACTGGCCGAGTTCAAACTGGAGGCCTTCACTCTGTTTTCCGATTTGCTGACCGGCTTGCGCCAAGATGTCATTCGCTATTTGAGTCGGGTGCAAGTCGAAACGCCCCCGCCCGAATTGGAAGTTCCGGAAATAGCCGATTCACCTGATGGGACGGTCGAAAATAATCAAAACAACAGTATTAAATTCGGCAAGGTCGGGCGCAACCACCCCTGCCCATGCGGCTCGGGCAAAAAGTTTAAACATTGCCACGGCGCGGTGCGCTAAAGATTTTCTTGCCAAAACCGGCGCTCTGATTTTGACTGTTACCCAATAGGGAGACCGATATGAGCGTAAAACAATTTACCGTTGCCACCAATGAAGCGCGCGAGCAAGCCATAAAGCAGCGCGTTGCCGATTTTGTCTGGCCCGCGCAAATGCAATTACAGCCGGAAGAAAATGCTTGGGCCTATGGCATGGACCAAGACTGGCTAAAAAGTTTTTGCGCCTACTGGGTCAATGAATATCGCTGGCAAGACACGGTGGATGAGTTGAACCGCTTTGACCATTTCACCGCCGAGATGGACGGGCTGAACATTCATTTTATTCGCGAAGACGGCTCGGGCGAGACCCCTCAAGTGCTGCTGATGACACATGGCTGGCCTGGCTCGGTTTATGAATTTATCGAGGTGATTGACCGTCTCGCACATCCTGAAAAATATGGCGGCCTAGCTGAAGACGGGCTAACCGTCATTTGCCCGTCTCTGCCGGGCTATGGCTTTTCTGATGCCCCGTCGCGTCCCATTGGGCAAGTGACGACCGCCGCCCTATGGGACAGGTTGATGCGCAAAGAGCTGGGCTTTGACACTTTTATTGCACAAGGCGGCGATTGGGGCAGTGTCGTCACCTCGCTTATCGGCCTCAATCACAGCGTTGAAAAAGGCGGCGGCTGCAAAGCCATTCACATTAATATGTATGGGCTGCGCAGCGAGACCGCGCCCGAAACTGAAGAAGAAGAAAAATGGCTGGCCGAAGCTGCCGCCATCATGCAGGCCGAAAGCGCTTATTTGCAGCTGCAAGTGACCAAGCCGCAAACTTTGGCTTATGCGATGAGCGAGAGTCCGGTCGGGGCGGCGGCATGGATTTTGGAGAAATTCTACGCCTGGAGCGATTTGCCCTTAACCGACGGCAAGCCGGATATGCTGAAACGCTATTCGCGCCATGCGCTGGCCTCCAATTTAATGATCTATCTCATGACCGACAGCTTTATGTCGGCGACCTGGTTTTATCGGGGCTTTGCAGAAGAAATGCCGCATATTCCTCCCGGCGAAAAAATTGCCGTGCCGGTTGGGGTCGGCAAGTTTCAAGACACTTATCTCAGCTTCCCGCCGCGCCGCATGATGGAAGACAATTATAATATAGCCCATTGGGCTGAATTTGACGACGCCGGCCATTTCGCGGCCATGGAAAACCCTGAGCAGTTTGCAAGTGCAATATTTGATTTTATCGCCGCGCTTTAAGCAAGGCCGCTGCGTCCCATATCAAGGAATTTCTGCCGCCGTTCATTACGCAATTCTTTAGGGTTTTGGCCGGCCAATTTGGCCAATTCTTCAGCTACGGCCAGACCAACATCAGAAATAGTTTTTTGTCGATCGCGATGCGCACCGCCCGTTGGCTCGGTCAAAATACGATCAATCACGCCAAGTTTTTGCAAATCTTGCGCCGTCACTTTCAATGCCTCGGCTGCCATATTGGCTTGTGCCGACGAGCGCCATAAAATCGATGCACAAGCCTCCGGCGAGGCGACCGTGTAAATCGAATGTTCGAGCATGATAATGCGGCTTGCCGTGGCTAGGGCCAGCGCTCCGCCAGAGCCACCCTCGCCGATAATCACTGAGACGAAAGGCACGCCCAATTGCAGGCATTTATCAGTACAGCGTGCTATCGCTTCCGATTGCCCGCGCTCTTCCGCGCCGATGCCGGGATAAGCACCCGCTGTATCAACCAAAGTGACCACCGGCAGGCCAAAACGTTCAGCCAAATCCATCACGCGAATGGCTTTGCGATAGCCCTCGGGCCGCGCCATGCCGAAATTATGCTTCAAACGCCCTTGCGTATCATCGCCTTTTTCATGCCCCAAAACAGCCACGCGCTGGCCTTGCCACCGGCCCAGCCCGGCCATAATAGCATGGTCTTCCGAATAAAGACGGTCTCCCGCCAAAGGGGTAAAATCATCAACCAAAGCCTCAATATAATCGCTGCAATGCGGGCGATTGGCGTGGCGCGCCACTTGCGTCTTTTGCCACGGGTCGAGATTTCTATAAAGCTTTTCAATCTGGTCGGACACTTTGCCCTCAAGACGGTTAATCTCTTCAACCAAATCAATGCCATCAGCCGCGCCGGTATCGCGCAATTCGCGAATTTGCCCTTCCAGCGTGGCAATCGGTTTTTCAAATTCCAAATAACTCTGGCTCATTATCTTCCCTTATTGCCGAAACTAGGCCGCTTCTTACCCGTTTGGCAAGTCCCCAACGGCAAGCGGGTGTGCATCTCGCAAAAGGGCTTTTTTGCGTTCTTCCAAAATATGCGTATAAATCTGCGTCGTCGAAATATCGGCATGCCCCAACATATGTTGAACTGCGCGCAAATCAGCCCCATGTTCGACCAAATGAGTGGCAAAGGCATGGCGCAAAACATGCGGTGAAATGCGCGCCGGCGGCAGCCCGGCGGCCGTCGCCAATCTTTGCAAGATTTGTGCAAAACGCTGGCGCGTCAAATGCCCGCTTTTGCCGCGCGCCGGAAATAAAAATGCTTCGGCCTCGGGCACAAGGGCGCGCCAGGCGGCAAGTGCCCGAATGGCCGGTTCTGATAAAGGCACCATGCGCTCTCGCCCGCCCTTGCCGCGCACCATCAGCATGCGCCGGTCGCCTCGCGCGGCACGGCGTGGCAATCCAACCAATTCGGAAACTCGCAAGCCGGTCGCATAAAGCACTTCAATCAGGCAAATGGTGCGCAGGCGGTCATGCGCTTGCTTATCGCTGTCTTGCGGTAAATCATGCGCCGCGGCAATCAGGCGCTCGGTCTCCTCAAATGACAAAAGCTTCGGCAGAGGGCGCTGCAAGCGCGGGCGTTTGAGGCCCACTGACGGGTCGTCTTCGCGTAAGCCCTCGGCCTGCAGAAATTTAAAAAACCGCCTTTGGCTCGACAAATGGCGCGCTGCCGTGCTGGCCGCCATATCGCGCTGATTGAGTGCGACCATATAGGCGTGCAGATTATACGCCGAGGCGGTGCCTAAGCTTTCGCCTTTTCTTTCTAGAAATTGTGCCAGCCCTTTCAGATCGCGGCGATAAGCGGCCAGCGTATTGGCCGATGCGCCGCGTTCAGCCGCCATCATATCCAGAAAAAGCCCTAAATGCCGTTCACCCGCTCCGTTCTTCGCATCGCTCATGGCAAAATCAATTGCTTGTCGACCGGCGGCGCGACCCAGAGCGCACTTGGATCGGTAAGGCTCAACCGACCGGCGGCTTGCAACATGAGTTCAGCTGCAAGTTCATCCGCTTCTTTATACAAACCAACTCCGCGCAAGGTGGCTAATAAGTTGATAATCTCAATATTTTCAAGCTGGGCAGCGTTGTTTGCGCCATATGTATCCACCAGCGCCAGCAGCAAATCGCCAATCCATTTATTGTTAGCCAGTTTTTGAAGCCGTTGACGGTCGGCGGCTGAAGCATTGGCATTGTCGGCTATTCGATAGGGTTCGGGCAGTTCAAAACCGAGCCCCTGATAAACTGCCAATTCACGCGCCAAATAGGATTTGAGCGCATTGGACGCGGCGGCATATTCGGCCCCGAATATCTGCCAGTCAGCAATCGGATGCGGCCGTGTATCGGCGGGCAAATCGAGCATACCGCTCTTGACCAGCGGCAAATCATGAAAGCCTGACTCATTGCCAAAATCAATGCCGACATCAGCACCAACATCATTTTCAAAATTATTGTCGAATGGATTTTCGACAATACCCTCCAGCGGCGCATCGGGAAGCACATCGGGCAAAGCTGCAATTAGATTTTCCAAAGGCTGCGCCTCGTCACCAAAGCTGAGCAGCCTCGCCGTCGTATAACTCTGCATCAACGGCAGTGCATCGATTTGCCCTTCGGCCCGCAATAAATGCAAGGCCGGAATCAGAACGGCGAGGTGATTACTGACAGATAAAGACGATGTAGCGACTGAGGAAGAGGCTTGCGCCAACGTTAGTTCGCTTACAGGCGCATCGGCAGGAAATGGCGCAGGAGCGCTTTCGGCAAGGGTCAAATTGAGCAAACGGTCGTCCAGAAGCAGCACCATATCGCGCCACAGACCGCGCGCTTCGGCTTCGGCCAAAACTGTTCTCAGCATTGCTGCTTGCCCCGCCCCATCTTCGGCAGTCTGGCTTTGCGCATCGACTCTCAGCAAGGCGAGCGCCAAAAATACCGCATCGCTCGAGGCCGGGGCACTGGCAGTGTCATCCGCCACTTCATCTTCAGTCGCCGCCGCTGCGAGCACCCCATCGTCGGCCTCGCCATTAACATCCATTGGCGGCGCTTGATAGGCCGATAAATCGGCCAATTGGCTCAATTGTGAAAACCGCTCCGCGCTGACCGTGCCGTGCCGCATAGCGGAAAGCGCCGCTCCCAATTGGGTCACGGCCGGTTGAGCATAATCTTCTGCCAGCGCTTGCATGAAATAGGGCGGCAATTGTTGCAAATCAATGCTCAGGCCATAACCGGCCAATTGCAAAAGCGCCAATTGCATCGGGGTCAGTGCGCTGGGCAAAACCAAAGGCGGCTCTTTTTCCTGTTCTTTGGCCGCGGCCACATCTTCTTGCGTGCCAAAAACCGGCTGGGCTTGCGCCGACATTAAAAACGCCAAATCGCGATAAAAGCGATCTTCGCCAAGCGATTTTTCATTGAGTTGCAATGTCAGTCCGGCTTTTTCAAATTCACCGGCGCGCAATTGGCAAAACACCAAAAGCTGCATGAAAAAACTCAGCGTGTCGGCATAACCCCTCGTGCCTCGTTTGGGGGCAGCAATGGCGCAGGCCGCCTCGCCTGCACCGCGCCCCAGATGCGCCAACACGACGGCGCGTGCCGCATACGGGTCGCTGGTTGCCGCGCCGGTCAATTGTTCCAATTGCAAGACGGAGGCGGTGTCACCCAGGGCCAAAAAACGGGTGAGCCGTGCCGCATACCAGCTTGACCCATCAACCGTGCCGACCGGTGCCGCCGTAGTGCTGCGATATAATTTCAATTCCGCTTCGCGCAAAGCAGCAAGTGGCACATCTTTCGGCAAACGGGCCATTTGATCTGCGATAAAAGCCAGCCTTGCGCCGCGCCATAATTCGCTGCCATAGCCGGTTTCCAAGCCGATGGGCGCATCTTGCAGCGCCCCCAATTGTCCGACTTGCACAATGGAGCTTTCCGAGCCCGGCGCTGCAGCCACGGCGCGCACCGCGCGTTTGGACTGGCGCGCGGCCACGCGTGGGGCCAATTTATCCGATGAGCGCTTGACTTGCGGCTGGCCAATCGCCTCTTGCATTAGCGGTGGCACAATATTCAGCGGCGCGCGCATGGCGGTTTGCGCGCCAACCGATAAGGGCGCGAGCATCGCCAGCATGACGACGGGGAAAAGGCCCCTCATGACGCTCGCAAGCCGATAAGGCAAAAATCTAAAAGCCGGTTTAAGCATATGAAAATATCATTTTGTTAGCGCTGAAAAACAGAATTATCCAACACTTCAACCTCGGTTTGACGCGGCGGTTCAATGGCGCGCGATAAAAACACGATACCACCGATGAATACGGCGAGACCGAGAATGATAAATACTGATTGCCGAGACCCCATAATTGCGCTCCTTCCACGCTTTTTCATCTATGACAGCTTTAAGGCCGATTTGGGGCAGCACCCGATTGTGTGGCGCTTGAGCCGCTGGACAGACCCTGCCTTGTCACTTAATTTCCGCCTTAGCTTTTAGCAGCAAATGCCCCTAACTTGTAGGGGCAAAGATGAGATGAAGGGCACAGCACCAAGACATGAATGAGGTCAAAAACCGACAAGCCATATGCAGCAAACCGATTGTGCTTATCGGCATGATGGGGGCCGGCAAATCAAGCTTGGGCCTGCGCCTTGCCGACGCCTTGAAGCTGCCTTTTCTGGATGCCGATGCCGAGATTGAAAAAGCCGCCGCCATGAGTATTGCCGAAATTTTTGACCAACATGGTGAGGTTGCTTTTCGCGATGGCGAGCGCCGCGTAATCAAGCGGCTTTTGGATAGTGAACCGATGGTTTTGGCTTTGGGCGGCGGCGCGTTTATCAATGATGCGACGCGCGCTTTGGTGCAGGAAAAAGCGCTGTCCATTTGGCTCGATGTGCCGCTTGACGAATTGGTGCGCCGCGTCAATAAAAAGCCGGATAAAAGGCCATTGCTGAGAGGCCAAAATGTCGAGGCGAAACTGACCGAACTGATGCAAATCAGAGCGCCGATATATGGCCGCGCCACGCTGAAAGTAGATGTTGGCGGCGGCACGCATGAGGCCGCGATTGCCCGATTGGTCAGCGCCATTGATGCACATTATGCCGCGTGACTGGACAAAGCCGCGCCATTTCTCTAAAGCCAGACTATGAGCGTCCAACATAAAGTAACGGTGGAGCTGGGCGAGCGCACCTATGAGATTATCATTGGCAGCGGCGTATTGGCGCGTGCCGCAACGCATATTGCACCGCTTTTGCCACGCCCCAAGTTGGCCATTGTCGCTGATGCCAATTTGGCCGAGAGTCATTTGCCGATTTTACGCGCCGCACTGAACGATGTCGGCATTGCCCATGAGAGCTATCTGGTGCCGTCCGGCGAAGCCAGCAAGAATTTCGGGCAATTGAGCGACTTATGCGATTGGCTATTGGCGCAAAAAATAGAACGCAATGATTGCATTATTGCTTTGGGCGGCGGAGTGATTGGTGATTTGACCGGCTTTGCCGCCGCCATTTTACGCCGCGGCACTCGTTTCATTCAAATTCCGACCACCCTGTTGGCGCAAGTTGACAGTTCAATCGGCGGCAAAACCGCGATTAATGCGCCAAGCGGCAAAAACCTTATCGGTGCGTTTCACCAACCCGATTTGGTGCTGGCCGATATAGATGTGCTGAAAACCTTGCCGCCACGCGAAGTGGGTGCCGGTTATGCCGAGATTGTCAAATATGGGGCGCTTGGCGATAAAGCGTTTTTCGCTTGGCTGGAAGAAAACGGCGCAAAAGTGCTGGCCCTTGATGAAGCAGCTATGGCCGAAGCGGTGGCGCGCAGCTGCCGCGCCAAAGCGGCAATTGTGGCGCGCGATGAGCGTGAGACGGGCGAACGTGCCCTGTTGAATTTGGGGCATACTTTCGGCCATGCCTTTGAAGCACTGACCGGCTATGACAATACGCTTTTGCATGGCGAGGCGGTAGCTTACGGCATGGTGCTGGCATTTAATTTTTCGGTCGCGCGCGGCCATTGCGCGCCCGAAGATGCAGCGCGCCTGAAAGACCATATCGGGGCCAGCCATCTGCCGCAAAAAATGAGCGCCATCGGCAAAGGTAAATTTGCCGCCGACGCGCTTGTCGAGGCCATGAGCCAAGATAAGAAAGTTCTAAACGGCCAAATGCGCTTTATTTTGGCCAATGGCTTGGGCGATACATTTATTGCCGATGATGTCAGCCAAGATGAGCTACGCGCCTTTTTGCTGGCCGAAGGAGCCGGTGCCGCATGACCCTTTCTGCCGGATTACTATGGACGGGCGGGCTGATTTTCCTTTTGCTGATTATTTCAGCCTTCCTGTCAGGCTCTGAAACCGCTTTGACGGCAACCAGTAAGGCGCGGATTTTGCGCCTGCAACAAGAGGGCCAAAGGCGCGCACGCTGGGTGATTTTGCTGCTCGAACAAAAAGAACGGCTTTTATCGGCCATTTTGCTCGGCAATAATCTCGTCAATATTCTCGCCTCGGCTTTGGCGACGCGACTGTTTCTGGAAGCCTTTGGCGAAAACGGCGTGGTTTACGCCACTTTGGTGATGACCGTCATGGTGGTGGTGTTTGCCGAAGTTCTGCCGAAAACCTATGCCATTCTCGCGCCC
Source organism: Rhodobiaceae bacterium (assembly GCA_002721725.1). GTDB lineage: Bacteria > Pseudomonadota > Alphaproteobacteria > RS24 > RS24 > UBA8337. Next base: position 25,197 of record PBLK01000017.1, on the reverse strand, counting down.
GATATAACCGCCTTGCGAGCCGCCGGCCCGTTGCGGATTTTGCTGGTTGTGCTGGCCCCCATCACGCGGATTCTGAGCTTTTTCTCGGGCACGATTTTGCGCCTCACCGGCCTGGCCAAAAGCGCCGACATATCGCTGGTGCCGGCGCATGAAGAAATACGCGGCGCCATTGATTTGCATCACCAAGAAGGCGCGGTTCGCAAAGGCGACCGCGATATGCTGGGCGGCATTCTCGATTTGGGCGATACCACTTTGGAAGAGATTATGATTCACCGCTCGGCGATTTTGACTTTGGACGGTGATTTGCCGTCCGATGAAATTGTCGCCGCCGTACTCGACAGCCCCTATACGCGCATTCCGCTTTGGCGCAATGAGCCGGAAAACATTACTGGCGTATTGCATGCCAAAGATTTGCTCCGCGCATTAGCCAATAGCCCGGTCGGAGCGCCAGGGCTGAATATTGAAAATATTGCCAGCCCGCCCTGGTTTGTACCTGAAACCACAACCCTGTCCGAGCAGTTGAACGCGTTTCGCCAGCGCAAAGCGCATTTTGCCCTTGTCGTTGACGAATATGGCGCACTGATGGGATTGGTGACGATGGAAGATATTTTGGAGGAAATTGTCGGTTCAATCGATGATGAGCATGACCGCCCCGACAATATGTTGCGCCGCCGCCCTGACGGCACTTTGGAAGTCTCCGGCGCTTTATCCTTGCGCGACCTCAATCGCGAAATGGGCTGGAACCTGCCCGATGATGAGGCCAGTTCGGTCGCCGGATTGATTATTCATGAGGCGCGGGTCATTCCCGATATCGGGCAAGTGTTTGAATTTCACGGCTTGCGCTTTCGCATTATGGGGCGGCAGCGCAACCGTATCATGCAAGTGCGTATTTCTGAACTGGCTTAAGTTTTTTCCGCTTCTTTTGGGCTTTGCAATTTTAAAGCCAGCGCATGCACCGGCCCTTGCAGTTCATCGGCCAAACAGTCAAGCACATGGCGTTGGCGGTCAATGCGGTTCATGGCGTCAAACAGGGCGGCCACCATATGCACGCGAAAATGCGTCTCGCCCTCAGGCCGCGCCCCGCTATGGCCCGCGTGCAAATGCGATTCATCGCTGATGTGCAAATATTGCGGCGTATAGGTATCGCGCAGTTTTTGTTCTATAATTTGACAAACTTGCGTCATGGTGTCTCCGATACGAGTTTCGTAAACCTTACGGGTTCGGGGCGTGATTTGCGTTTGCGGCCATATGACATATATCGCTTTCATGCATTTAAGGCGAGTGTCGCAACCCAAAATGGACGTGGATTTTTTAACCCATCTGCTGCGGCAGACAAACCAGGCTGGTTCATGAATTTGAACTCAAAATATTTTGATATGATCCGCGCCTCACGCCAACAGGGGCGNGAAGAAAAGCGCGCGCAAATGGTCGAAGACGGGTCGCGCTGCGACTGGCCCGATTGTCTGAAAGCNGGTGATTATCCNGCGCCGGCAGGACCGCAAACANNNGAAAAAAGGCATTTTTGCTNCGACCATGTGCGGGAATATAATCGCAGCTATAATTATTTCGAAGGNATGAGCCAAGAAGAAGCTGAACGCTTTCGCCGNGCTGCGCAGACCGGCCACCGCCCGACTTGGTCAATGGGCACACGGCGCGCACGCGGCAGCAAGGTTGAAGATTGGCAGTTNCAAGACCCGTTGGAAATTATGGGCGAAGCGGGTTTGAGCGAAGCCAGCCCCGCCGCTGGCGGCTCGAAAGCNACGTCGGGCCAAAAACGTGCNCTTGATGTNATGGATTTGCCCGACACGGCAAGCGCTGATGATGTGCGCAAAANGTTCAAAATATTGGTCAAGCAATATCACCCNGATGCNAATGGNGGCGACCGTTCTTTGGAGGACAANCTGCAAAGCGTCATTCANGCGCATGACTATTTGAAGGCTTCTGGCTTTTGTTAAACCNGGCTTTCTGCTAACACCTTTCNCAAGCAAGCCNNTTTTCGGAGATAATGATGAGTAAAGCGGCACAAGAAACCTCGACGTCCCATGGCGCCATGCCCGAAGCGCCCGANNCGCAAATCAATGCNCGNGAGGTTTTCGGCGTNGATATTGATATNACCGTGCCGGCTTTTTCCGAGCGCAGCGAATATGTGCCGGANTTTGACGATGATTATCTGTTCGACAAGCAAACCACAATGGCGCTTTTNGCNGGCTTTGCGCATAATCGCCGNGTCATGGTGCAGGGTTATCACGGCACCGGTAAATCGACCCACATNGAACAAATTGCTGCGCGGCTCAATTGGCCTTGCGTGCGTATTAATCTCGATAGNCANGTCAGTCGTATTGATTTGGTCGGCAAAGATGCGATTGTNTTGAAAGACGGCAAGCAAATTACCGANTTTCAGGAAGGCATTTTGCCCTGGGCTATTCAAAACCCCGTCGCTTTGGTGTTTGANGAATATGATGCCGGTCGTCCGGATGTGATGTTTGTTATTCANCGCGTATTGGAAGTGGCTGGAAAGCTNACCTTGCTGGACCAAAACAAAGTCATTCGCCCNAACCCATATTTCCGCCTGTTTGCCACCACCAATACCATCGGCCTCGGCGATACAAGCGGNCTTTATCATGGTACNCAGCAGATCAATCAGGGGCAAATGGACCGTTGGAATATTGTCACCTCGCTCAATTATTTAGCNCATGANAAAGAAACCGACATTGTCCACGCCAAAGCCCCCGGTTATGAAGGGGCGGACGGGCGCGNGAAAATCGCNGCTATGGTGCGGGTTGCCGACCTCACACGCTCGGCNTTTATCAATGGCGATATTTCCACCGTGATGAGCCCGCGGACGGTTTTGACCTGGGCCGAAAATGCCGAAATTCTNGGCGATGATATTGCGTTGGCNTTCCAACTGACCTTTTTGAACAAATGCGANGAGCTGGAACGNCCGACCGTGGCCGAATTTTATCAACGCTGCTTCGGCGATGATTTGCCCNATAGCGCGGTTTCCGTATTGGCGGATAGTTAGAGGCGAATAAGGCGTGGCGGAAAAATCCCCGGTCGAAGANTTTAAACGCGCCTTGACGCANACCATGCGCTCGATTGCCGAAGANGCCGAACTGTCNGTCAGTTTCGGCACGGAAAAACCGGCTTTGGCNGGTTTGAAGGCNCGGCTGCCGCAGCCGGCNCGCGATCTCGANCNTGAAGACCGCCAAAATGTGCGCGGTCAATCCGACAGTTTTGCCTTGCAATTGGCCCATCATGATGCCGCCATCACTATGGATTTGGCACCGGCCGAAACCGANGCGCGGGCTTCTTTTGACGCGGCGGAGACGGCGCGCTGCGAAGCTTTGGGCNCGCGCGCGATGGCNGGNGTCNNGGCCAATATCAACGCCATGCATCANGCGCGCTGCACCAAATTNGGTTATNGCGACNCGATCAGCCAAGACGAGGCGCCGCTGGCCGAAGCTTTGGGCTTTTTGGTGCGCGAAGCATTGACCGGCATGAGCCCGCCACCGGCGGCGCTTGGCGTNGTCAATGCATGGCGCGATTGGGTCGATGANCGCGTCGGCGACAAGCTTNTCGCGCTTGAAANCGTCGTCGATGACCAAAANGCTTTCGGNCATTTGACCCGCGATATTTTGGTCGATCTCGGCCTTACCGACGCGGCNGGCGAAAGCGAACAAGGCGACGGTGAAGAAGGCGACGGGCAAGATGGCGATGACGGCCCNCAAGACGGCGATGGCGGCCAAGCCGAAAGTCCGGANGGCATGTCNGCCGANGANATGGAAATTGGCGATGCCGCTNTNGANGAAGGNGATGAGCAGACGCTGCAAATGGAAGGCGATGAGGTTGANGGCGAGAGCGATGGCGAAGAAGCCGGCGANGCGGCCCAGCCTTACGCGCCTGACGGGCCGCTCAATCCTGAAAAATCGGCCTATCATATTTACACTTCGCAATTTGACGAGANCATTGANGCGGAAGAATTATGCGATGGCGAGGAATTGGAGCGTTTGCGGCAATATCTCGACCAGCAATTGCAGCAAATGCAAGGCGTGGTGGCGCGCCTCGCCAATCGCCTGCAGCGGCGTTTGCAGGCCAAGCAAAACCGTTCTTGGGAATTTGATTTGGAAGAGGGCTATCTCGACCCNGCGCGCCTGTCGCGCATCATTATGGACCCGATGCAGCCGCTTTCTTACAAAATGGANAGCGATACAAAATTCCGCGACACAGTGGTCACCCTTTTGCTCGACAATTCGGGNTCGATGCGCGGGCGCCCNATTACCGTGGCCGCCATGTGCGCNGATATTCTCGCNCGNACNTTGGANCGGTGCAATGTNAAGACNGAAATTCTGGGCTTNACCACNCGCGCTTGGAAAGGCGGACANGCGNGNGAAATATGGATGTCAAACGGCAAGNCCGGNCATCCCGGGCGNTTGAATGATTTGCGCCATATTATTTATAAAGGNGCNGANGCGCCNTGGCGGCGCGCGCGCAAAAATCTCGGCTTGATGATGCGCGAAGGNTTGNTGAANGAAAANATTGATGGNGAGGCNCTGATTTGGGCGCATAACCGNCTTNTGGCNCGNCCCGAGCANCGNCGCATTCTNATGGTGATTTCNGANGGNGCGCCNGTTGATGATTCAACTTTGAGCGTNAATGCNGGCAATTATNTGGAAAAACATTTGCGCAATNTCATTGANGATATTGANACGCAATCNCCGGTCGAACTGATTGCCATCGGTATCGGCCATGATGTGACGCGCTATTATCGCCGCGCCGTNACNATTGTCGATGCNGANCAATTGGGCGGCGCNATGACCGANAAGCTNGCCGAATTATTNGATGANAATGAANCGGTGAAAAAAGAAAANGGNGTCAATACNGGGGCGCTGAAAGCGGGCGNNAAAATNGCNAGCAGNGCGACACGTGGCGGCNTNCGCACGGGNGCNGTGCCGGTGCGCGGGGCCGGCGGTCNCTAAATNATCATTGAAATGAANTTAGGCGCTTTTNGCGGNNATNTGCTTTTTTANCTTNAANGCTTTNGANGACAGCTGACCGTCTTTGGCTTTCAGCAAAAAGGCNTCAATGCCGCCATTATGCTCAACNGANCGNAGNGCATTGGCGGAAATGCGAAACTTCANCGCNCGACCCAANATCTCGCTGGGCAGGCTTACTTGCTGCAAATTGGGCAAAAANCGNCGNCGCGTTTTGTTCATCGCATGGCTCACATTATTNCCNCTCATTACNGTCTTGCCGGTCAGTTCNCATACNCGNGACATGGNTCNCTCTCCATATTTNGCTCGCTNCCGCAGCAGCATCAAAAAANNGGGGCAAATGCCCCNNTGNTGGNACTGATATAGAAAAAGGCCACCTGCCCGTCAAGCGCTTTTGCCGCTTTCAGCACCGAAATTTGATTCAAAACGGTCGGTGATTTTCATAATGCCGCTGCCCGTCATCACCGTTCCATCACTGCCAACCAGCCGACCGGTCACAAAGCCGATATTTTTCGTATGCCTTGTGCATTCGCCTTCGCATATCAAAAAATCGCCCAATTGCCCGGGGGCAAGAAAATCAAAATTGAAACTGACCGATGGCGTAAAGACATGTTTGTCCATCGCATCGTGCAAAATAAAGGCGAGGCCGACATCCATCACCGACATCAACATGCCGCCGTGACAAATACCGGCCGGATTGCACATATGCGGCATCACTTCAAAGCCCAATTGGTGCGCGCCCTCTGCCCCGCGCACATATACGGGCCCGATATGCTTCATGAAATGGGTTTCAAGATGATCGAAGCGGCCGCCGAAATCGAGCGGCGACCAACCTTTTGGAATTGCCATAATTTATGCCTTTTTATTTTTACCCTTGCGCGTAGGGTCAATAAAGCCGAAGAGGTGCGCCGCCACTTTGCGAATTTGAATTTCTTCCGAGCCTTCGGTGATACGATAGCGCCGATGATGGCGGTAAATATGCTCAAACGGCATATGACGCGAATAGCCGATGCCGCCATGCACTTGAATGGCTCGGTCGGCCGCCTCGCAGACCAGACGATTGGCGCGGTAATTGCACATGGAGACTTTGTCAGACAGATAAATCGCCACTTCCGGTTTCGACATTTCATCCATTTGCGCCGCCGTTTTATAAACCAGATTGCGGATCATTTCGCATTCCGTATGCAATTCGGTGAGCGGAAATTGTATCGCCTGATTGGTCGCCAAAGGCTTGCCGAATGGCGCGCGCTCTTTGGCGTAGGCGACCGATTGGTCGATGCAATATTGCGCCGCGCCAACCCCGCTGGCCGCTTGGCGGATGCGGTTTTCATGCACAAAATGCTGCGCCAGCGCCAAGCCGTTTTCCGGCTCGCCAAAAATCGCGCAATCGGGCACCCATATATTGGTGAAAGAAACACGCGGATGGTCGGTCGGCATATTGAAGGTCCACATATATTCTTCAATCTTCACGCCCGGGTCATCGGCCGGCACCAAAAAGCAAGTAATGCCTTTGGCCGCGCCATCATCGCCCGACGTGCGCGCAAACAGCATGACATGGCTCGCCACATGCATGCCGGTGGTCCACATTTTTTCGCCATTCAACAGCCAGCCATCGACCCCGTCACGGGTTTCGCGCACGCCGCGCGTCTCCATCCATGTTGCGTCAGAACCGTGATCGGGCTCGGTCAGGCCAAAGCAAATGCGATGCGTGCCTGCCAGCATGCCATTGATAAATGCATCGGCTTGGTCCGGCGTGCCGAAATCGCGAAACATTAGCACTTGCGGAAAATTGCCAACAATCGAACTTTCATTTTGCAAATCATTATGCAGCCCCAAGCCTTTATGCGCCAAATGCTCGCGAATACACGCCATCGCCAAATTGGAGCCGTCGGCACCGCCATATTCTTTCGGCAGGCCGAAACGTAAATGCCCCGCCTTATCGGCGCGGCGGCGCATTTCGCGCAATAATTCTTCCCATTCGGGGCGCGGCAAGCCCTGATTGTCCCAATCGGTGCGCGCATGTTCGCGGCGATGGTCAAAAAAGCGATTGTTGTCATCCTGCATTTGCAGCGGCACGATTTCCTTGTCGATGAACGCGTCTAAAGCAGCCAAATAAGTACGGATATCGTCGGGTATCGCAAAATCCATGAAAACGCCTCCCAAATGCGCTGAACTTGGCCATTATCATGGCGAAGCGGTGATATATTGGCAAGCCATAAGCGCGAGGGCGAGACAAATGGCCCACCCACAATATGTAGGCGTGAACAGAAACGGCACGGCTACTATGTAATTGATTCGGACATGCTTCGTTCTCTAACTGTTCAGGATAAAAAGGTTTTTTTGAGTCGGTTTTGCCGATTCAACGAATCGATTCGGCCAAGCCTCATAAAACACGGGCAAAACAGCGCATATTGGCCGCTTTCGCTTGCCAAAACGCGCCGGCTTGGTCATGGTGATTTAATGTCTTTGAGCGGATTTTCTCCCCAATTACGCGTGGTTTTAGGGCCCACCAATACCGGCAAAACCCATCTCGCTATGGAACGCCTATTAGCGCATCAAAGCGGCATGATTGGCCTGCCTTTGCGGCTTTTAGCACGCGAAACTTATGATCGCTGCCTAAGAGGCGATTTCGGCCGCGTGCATAAGGCCGATGTCGCGCTGATGACCGGCGAAGAGAAAATCCTGCCGCCGAAAGCACGCTATTTCATTTGCACCACGGAGGCAATGCCGATAAGCCGCGAGGTTGAATTTGTCGCCATTGATGAATGCCAATTGGCCGGTGATGAAGAACGCGGCCACGTCTTTACCGATCGTATTTTGCACGCGCGCGGCACTTCGGAAACAATATTGCTCGGCGCAGCGACAATGGCGCCGATATTGCGGCAATTGCTGGATACGCAAAATATCGAAACGCGAGCGCGTTTTTCGCGTCTCGCTTGGGGCGGGGCGCATAAATTGTCGCGCCTGCCGCGGCGCAGCGCCATTACCGCTTTTTCAGCCGATAATGTCTACGCCATTGCCGAGATTATCCGCCAACAACGCGGCGGTGCCGCCGTAGTGATGGGTGGGCTTTCCCCGCGCACCCGCAATGCGCAAGTAGCCATGTATCAATCGGGCGAGGTGGATTTTCTGGTCGCCACAGATGCCATTGGCATGGGGCTGAATATGGATGTTGACCATGTTGCCTTTGCCCAAACGCGCAAATTTGACGGCCGCCGTCACCGTGAATTGAGCCCGGCCGAATTGGCGCAGATTGCCGGTCGCGCCGGTCGACACCAAAGCGATGGCAGCTTCGGGGTCACCGCCGATGTGCCGCAATTTGACGAGGCGCTGATTGAGCAGATTGAGGCGCATGATTTTGAGCCGCTCAAAGGACTTTATTGGCGCAATCCCAATCTCGATTTTTCGTCCCTTGAGGCGCTGCTTTTGAGCCTTGAAAAACCCGCACCGCGCCCGGGCCTGGTGCGCGCGCCGGTGGCCGATGATGTGCAAGCGGCGAAATTATTGAGCCGCGACCCAACAACGCTTGACCGGCTCTCAGATGAGAGCCGCGTGAGGCTGTTATGGGAGGTCACGCAAATGCCTGATTTCCGCAAAACCACAATGGGCGAACATGCCGCATTAATAGGCGAGATATTTGCCTTTCTATCGCAAGGCGAAGGGTTTATTCCTGAGAATTGGCTGAGTCATCAAATTGAACGCTGCGATCGCGTGGAGGGCGATTTGGACACGCTGTCGACAAGGCTGGCGCATATTCGCACCTCGACATATATTGCCCAGCGCAACGACTGGCTGGCTGACCCGCAGCATTGGCAAGAAGCCAGCCGCAAGGTTGAAGAACGCTTGTCTGACGCTTTGCATATGAAGCTTATGGGGCAATTTGTGGATCGTAAAACCTCGGCCCTGATGCGCCGCTTGGTGGGAAAAGAGGAAATTGTGGCGGAAATAGAAGCCAATGGCGATATTTTGATTGCCAAAGAATATATGGGGCGCCTGAACGGCTTGCATGTCGAGCGAGACCCGCGTTTGAAATCGGCCCCCGGCGGCACCGCACGCGCGGCCGTTGAAAAAGCCGTCGGCGAGGCTCTGCGCCAACGCGCGCAAACAATCTCTCTGGCCGCCGACAATCAGTTCAGCCTGTCCGAACAGGGCGAAATCATTTGGGACAATGCCATTATCGGTCGCATAGAAATTGCGGTCGGGCAAGATGGCGACCGCCTTGCCTATTTGACCCCGCAAGTCGAGCTGGTTGCCGATGAAACTTTGGTTGGCGATATAAGAAATCAAGCGCAGAGCCGACTGACTGATTGGCTGCGCTTGCACATGAACCAACATTTGGAGCCGCTGAAAAATCTGCAAAATGCGGAATTGAGCGGCTTAGCGCGCGGTCTGGCGTTTCAACTTTTGGAAAATAAAGGGGTTTTGCCGCGCGGCGACATTGCCGATTTACTGGGAAAACTTGACCAAGATTTACGCGCCACATTGCGCCAATGCGGTGTCCGTTTCGGTTTTTATCACGTCTTTATGCCAAGCTTATTAAAGCCTGCGCCGGCGCGCCTCCTGGCATTGTTGAGCCTGATTGAAAACAATTCGGGCCGCGCCCAGCGCGATGAAAAAATGCGCCCACTCAGTGAAACGTTGGCCCAATTGCCCGCCGCCGGTTTGACCTCCTGCCCACCCGCACAAGTACCGAGCTGGCTTTATCGAGCCGCCGGCTTTTATACCTGCCGCGCCCGCGTTATTCGTTTCGACATGTTGGAACGCCTCGCCGATATTATTCGTCCGCTTTTGGCCGAGAACCGACAAGGCTTTGAAGCCAATGAAGCAATGATGTCAATCATGGGGTGCGGGGCTGATGAGCTGGCGGAAATACTGACGGCGCTCGGCTATCGCGCACAACAACTTGATGCCGCACCTCCTGATCATGCCGCCCGGGCCGACACTGCTGCACTGCGCGATGATGCGGTCGCACTGGAGGCGGCTACCGAAGCTGCGGCGGCGCAAAGCTATATGCCGGGAGCTGAAGCGGCGGCCACCCAAGCACAGGAAGAAGCGGCTTTGCCTTATGAAACACAGGCCGTCAAAACCATTTGGCGACCAGCCCCGCGCGGCCGTCATGCGCGCAAAAAACCGAGGGGCAAAAAATCTACCCATGCAGCGGCGCGCCGGAAAAACGGGCCGCAAAAACAAACTAAAAGACCGCCGCGCGGCAAGGGTGAAAAAACCGCTGACCCGTCTTCACCTTTTGCCGTTTTGAAGCAATTAAATACCGGCGCGCAAAACGCCGGTGAGGATTAAAAGCCCATGAAGCCGTCGCCACCTTCCGCCATGCGAGTTGATAAATGGCTGTGGCATGCGCGGTTTTTCAAAACCCGCACTTTGGCGACGCGGCTGGCGGCGGCGGGTAATATTCGCATTAACGGGCAAAAGCAGAGCCGCGCATCGGCCTCCATTCGCATTGGTGATGTGTTGACCTTCCCGCTCAATCGCCATATTCGCCTCATCGAAGTGGTAGCGCTGAGCACGCGGCGCGGCCCGTCGGTGGAGGCGCAAGCGCTTTATCTTGACCGCGACCCGCCGCAGGTAAAAAAGCGCGACGAGAAAATCATTGAACAAGCGGCATTTCGGGAAGCGGGCAGCGGTCGCCCCACCAAAAAACAACGCAGGGCCGGAAACCAATTTACCGGCAAAGATCAAATCGGCTGAGGCGCGAAGGACTGCGACCAAAACAATCATTGCAAGGTTTTCGCCAAGCGGTTAGACAGTCGCCATGTTGAATAAAATGAAAAATCTGTTCACCGAGCCGATTGCCGAAGAAAGCGCTCCGCAATCCGATGAACTGCATATTGCCGCCGCCGCCCTTTTGGTGCGCGCTGCACAAATTGACGGCGAAATGGATGCGCATGAAAGCCAGCTTTTATCGCGTTTGGTCGGGCCGCATTTCGGCGTTGACGATGCCGCCGCCGAATTGCTGATAGACGAAGCCAAGCAGGCGGCTGATGCGGCCAGCGATTTGTTTCAATTCACCCACCGCATTAACAGCCATTTCAGCGCAGCGCATAAAATCATGCTTATCGAACTGCTGTGGCAAATTGTGCTGGCCGATGGCGTGGTTGATGATTATGAAGCCAATCTTATGCGTCGCGTAGCCGGTCTAATTCATGTCACCGACCAGCAAGCGGGCCAAGCGCGGAAAAAAGCCGAACAAGCGTCAGGAACCTCAGCGTCATGACTTATATCGTCACTGAAGATTGCATTAAGTGTAAATATACTGATTGCGTCGAAGTGTGTCCGGTCGATTGCTTTTACGAAGGCCAGAACATGCTGGTCATTCACCCCGATGAATGCATCGATTGCGGCGTGTGCGAACCGGAATGTCCGGCTGATGCGATTAAGGCCGATACGGAAGACGGGCTGGAAAAATGGCTCGAGGTGAACACCAAATTTGCCGATATTTGGCCCAATATCACCATGCGCAAAGAGGCGCCGGCCGATGCCGATGATTGGCTGCAAAAGGCCAATAAATTTGCCGAACATTTCTCGGAAAACCCAGGCACGGGTGACTGATAGGCGGGTTTCCGCCACGAATTTGGGAAAACCCCTGTTTTGTGATATAGTAGAAAAAATTGTTTTTTTCATTATGTAAGCTCTCCACGGCGCAGTTTTGCGCCTTGTTGCGAAAATAGGAGCATTTATGCCAACCAAGAAAAAAACGGCGGCGGGTAAAGCCGCGGCGAAAAAAGCGCCTGCGAAAAAGCCTGTTACCAAAAAAGCAGCGGCGAAAAAAACCCCTGCCAAAAAGCCTGTTGCTAAGAAAACAGCGGCGAAAAAAGCCCCTGCCAAAAAGGCTCCGGCGAAAAAAGCGGCTGCTAAAAATGTTGTGCGGCGCTCCGCACTCGGTTTCCGGGTCAATGAGCATATTGTCTATCCAGCGCATGGTGTCGGGCTGATTGTCGAGATTAGTGCGCAGGAAATCGCCGGTATGAGCCTTGAGCTTTTTGTGATTAATTTCGAAAAGGAAAAAATGGTATTGCGCGTACCGATTGATAAGGCGGAGCAGACCGGCATGCGGAAATTGGCCGATAATAAGGTTATGGACGGGGCCATTCGCACGCTGAAAGGGCGCGCGCGCATCAAACGCACCATGTGGTCACGCCGCGCGCAGGAATATGAAGCGAAAATAAACAGCGGCGATTTGATCGCCATTGCAGAAGTGGTGCGCGACTTGTTCCGCAATGAAAACCAACCCGAGCAAAGCTATTCAGAGCGCCAGCTTTATGAAGCAGCATTGGAACGCATGGCGCGCGAGGTGGCGACAGTGGAAAAAACCACGGAAGATGCCGCAATTGTCAAATTGGAGGCTATTTTAGCCAAAACCACCGGCGGCGCACGGCGTCAACCGGGCTCCGATGCCGCGTAAATTACTTAAAATGAGTGGCTTAAACCGGCAGTTGCCGTGAACCAATTTCAGCTTTTTTGCGTACTTTTTAACGGAGGTATGCAAATATGGCTCATATCGATACACGAGAGACGGTCCAATCTGGCCGCAGATTTATAAAAAAGGCGATGAAGTTGCCCATGCTCGAGCCTGAGCACGAGCAAAAATTAGCCCGTCTGTGGAAAGACAAACGTGATGAAAAGGCCTTGCACGAATTAACTGCAGCACATGTTCGCTTAGTCGTTGCCATCGCCGCAAAATTTAGAAATTACGGCTTGCCTATGGGCGATTTGGTTCAGGAAGGCAATATTGGCCTGATGCAAGCGGCCGAACGCTTTGATCCAGACCGCGAAGTACGTTTTTCAACCTATGCTGGCTGGTGGATCCGCTCGCAAATACAAGATTATGTGTTGCGCAATTGGTCGATCGTGCGGACGGGAACTACATCAGCGCAAAAATCCCTGTTTTTCAATATGCGCCGCTTGCGCGCTCGTATTAATGATGTCGGGGCCAACATGACGCCAGAAAGCCGTTCCTATGTAGCGCGCGAACTGGGCGTTCGCATGGAAGATGTTGAAAATATGGAAGGCCGTATGGAAGCCAATGACCGCTCACTCAATGCGACGATTTCTGACCGCTCGGGCGATGGCGGCATTACTGAATGGCAAGACTTTCTAGTCTGTGACCGCGAATTACCCGACGATATGGTGGCCAATCGCCTCGACACTCGGCAAAAACTTCGCTGGATAGCCGAAGCCATGACCGAATTGAGCGAGCGTGAAATAACCATTATTCGTGCCCGTCGTCTTCGCGAAGAAACAGTAACACTGGAAAGACTTGGAGAAAAACTGGGCATTTCGAAAGAACGCGTGCGACAAATTGAACATGAAGCTTTGGGTAAACTGCGCAACGTTTTGTTGACCAAAACCGATGGCGATCCGCGCCATGCCGGTTTGCTGTAAGCTACTAATAGGAAACCAATTTGACCCGCGAACCGGCGGCCAAGCGGTCGCCCTCATTCAAGCCGTTCAGCACCCGAAACAGGCCGATTTTATCAGTATTTCCGTCACCCGAATGGGAACTCATTTTTTGCGCCAATGAAGCAACGCTCTCGCCCTCTTTTAACGTTACGATGCGAAGACGGTAGGGCTGAATAGCTGCCGCTTGTTGCGGTGTCAAAAAATCAATGCTGCGGCGAAGGCTGGCCATCGCAGCATCTGCCGCGCTGTTGTACCCACGCGGCGCCAAAACACCAAAGCGCATGACTTCCTTTGGGCCTCCGTCAATAGCCAGCAAAACCGCAGTACCGTTTTGCGTCTTAAGCGTACCCAAAGCAGCGGCCTTGCCGTCAATAGTCAACTTTTGAAAATCGGTCAATTTTTGCCCCGCTGCCCAACTAGTGCGCAAGTAAGCCTCCGGCGTCTCATTAGCAATGCGCGCATCCAAATCGAATATAATCTGCACTTGATTGTCGTGATTTGCGGTGACGCGGCGCGGCGCATTTTCAAGTTTAAAGCCGCGCGGCACATCAAAGCGCAAGCCCAAAGCACCATGTTCAAAGCGCTGCCCGCGCACAATGCCCTGCCGCGCGCTATCGCCAAACACCATGCCGTCGATCATTTGCAAATGCCGGTCCGTGCCGATTTGTCCGAGCGCTGACATTTTTTTCGCCGCCGCATCGGCCTTTTCACGAGCTTTGGCAACGCGCGCCGCATTATTGGGATGGGTGGAAAACCAGCTCGCTTTGGCTTGTTTGCCGCCGCTTTGATAGGCCGCAAAAGCCGCCAATGATTGCAATAATTCGGCCTGCGCCTGCGGCTCATAACCGGCACGTGCCATAATTTGAATGCCGAGATTATCGGCTTCATATTCATTGTCGCGGCTATAGCTTGCCAGTATGGCCGAGCCGCCGACATTGATGAGGTCGCTCGTAGCGCGGCTGTCAATGCCAGTGCGGGCATTGAGCACGGCGCCTAAAACACCGGCCACCACCGCCGTACCGACAGCCGCCGTATGGCGGCGCGCGCCGTGACGCGCCGTGACATGGGCAATTTCATGGCCGATAACACCGGCCAATTCGGCCTCATTATCGGCCAGCGCCAAAAGCCCGCGCGTGACGTAAGTATAACCGCCAGGCAGAGCAAAAGCATTGACCATAGGCGTGTCGAGAATGGTGATGCGATAGTCAATATCGGGGCGGTCGGAAAATTGACCGATGCGCGCCATCACCGCTTCAACATACGCGGTCAATTTGGCATTTTTATACACGCCGCCATATTCGCGAATGATATTAGGATGTTGCTGCGCGCCAATTTTGGCTTCATCGGCCTCACTCATTAAAGTCACACCGCCGCAAGCGGCCAGCGGCACCATAAGCGCCAACCCGCGCACGGCGTTGAAAATGTTTTTTAGACGTTTTGTCATTTAGCTAGGTGACCCGTTTCCCACCATCAGGTCAAGTGGATGCTGGACGAATGGGCACGGCGCGGCTATTTTCGCCGCATGGTCCCGTAGCTCAGCAGGATAGAGCACCGGATTCCTAATCCGGGGGTCGGAGGTTCAAATCCTCCCGGGATCATAAGCCTTTTGTCTAGAAACGATAGATGGTACCGAAACTCAGCCGGTCGCTTTCTGCTCCATCCAAATCAGTTTCGACATATTCAAGCCGCAAGGACGAATTATAGTTGAGGCTGAAATCGGCGCCCAGTCCGAAAATAATACCGTCTTCCTTACCATCCATCAGCGCGCCGCTAATATCTGAATCGCCGCGTGCAAAACCGAGGCGCAAAAACGGCTCAAAGCCCTCACCTGGCGAACGCAATATGCCAGACAGCGCCATGACGTAGGCTTTATAGTCACCATTTTCGGGCCCGCTAACCTCGACGCTGGCATGTGATGTGTAGGAAAACTCAACGGCAATAAGCGGGTCAAATTGACCGCCGGCAACAACCGTAAAGCCCTGGCTGTCCATTTCCGTATTGCCTGCTGAATAACTCATCAAGCCGCCGCTTATGCCGACATAATTTTGCGCCTGCGCCGCGGCAAACGGCATCAAGGCCAGCAAAAATGCAAAACGAATTATGCGCATGGGACACTCCCTTAAGTGATTCGATTTTCCAATTTTGCGCCTTTGCAGGCAAAAACACCAGAGCCAATACCGCCAATAACAACCAACGGATATTTGGTCAGCCGCGCTATGCGCGCTATATCACCCCTATGAGCGACACGCAATTTGACCGCAAACCGAATGATAAAGCCAAAACCGGTGCACCGCTTTTGCCTTGCTATGATGATTTGAGCGCCAGTTGCGCCTATGGCTGGTCAATGCTCAAGCGCGGCGTCAAAGACCGCAAATGCGCCTTTCATACACCCAGCATTGCCACCATTTCGGCCACTGGCAGCCCGACCATTCGCACTGTGGTATTGCGCGGCTGTGCCACGGAAGACAAGATTTTGCGCTTTCACACCGATACGCGCTCGGGCAAAATTGCCGAATTAAACGACAATCCCTTTGCCGCCATGCATTTTTATGATGCCGGTGCGAAAATACAATTGCGCCTCGCCGTGCGGTTGGAAATGCTGTCGGGCGACGCATTTGATGCAGCATGGGAAGCGACGCGACCGATGAGCCGCGAATGCTATCAAGTGATGCAGAGCCCCGGCAGTATCATTGAAAACCCGCAGCACGTGCAGTTTGACGCATCGGCCAGCCAAGACGGCAAAGCGCATTTTGTGCCGGTGGCGGCGCATGTGTTGCAAATGGAATGGCTTTATCTGGCCGCGCGCGGCCATCGCCGCGCCTTGTTTGATTTTGAAAACGACACGCAAAACTGGCTTGTCCCTTAAACTTTGCTGCCATAGCCATGCGACCGCGTGCCACTTGCCCGCCTGCTTGGCAGGCTTTCCCAAAACGCCTATATCAGTCGCAATGATGAGGAGAAACCCGATGCACCATTTGACCAAAGCCGCCACCGCCGCCGCCATGCTCGTCCTATTCTTGCTTCCGGCTCATGCCGGTGACGGGGTAAAAGGGGCCAAAATCTATAAAAAATGCGTGTCGTGCCACATGATTGGCGATGGCGCGAAAAATCGCGTCGGCCCCCACTTGAACGGCATTATCGGGCGCGAAATTGGGGCTATTGCCGATTATAAATATTCCAAAGCAATGGTGAAATATGCCGCCACGGCGAAAGTCTGGTCGGAGGAAAACCTTGCCGCCTATTTGGAAAGTCCGCGCAAATTGGTGAAAGGCGGGCGCATGGCCTTTGCCGGTCTCAGAAAAGAAAAAGACCGCGCCGATGTCATTGCTTATTTGAAAGAAAACGCCAAATAGGCTTATTTGACCCGTTCCAAAATCGACAAATAATTGGCCACGGCCGCGCCGCCCATATTGAACACACCGGCCAGCTTGGCGTCTTTGACCTGCATGTCTCCGGCATCATCCATCAATTGACGCGCCGCCATGACATGCATGGAAACCCCGGTTGCCCCGACCGGATGGCCTTTGGCTTTCAACCCGCCCGACGGATTGACCGGCAGGCTGCCGTCTTTATACACGGTGCCTTCTTTTAGAGCCTCGGCCCCCTTGCCCGCCGTGGCCAGCCCCATAGCTTCATATTGAATAAGCTCGGCAATGGTGAAGCAGTCGTGGGTTTCGACCAATGACATATCGTCCAATGAGACTCCGGCTTCGGCCAAACCTTTTTGCCAAGCCTGTGCCGGACCTTCAAAAGCCGTGACATCGCGTTTGCTCATGGGCAGAAAATCATTGGCTTGCGCGCGCGCGCGAAACGCGATGGCCTTGTCATGGCTCTGCGCGGTGTCTTCATCGGTCAAAACAATGGCCGCCGCGCCGTCTGAAATCATCGAGCAATCAGTGCGCTTCAATGGACCGGCGACGATCGGGTTTTTGTCGCTTTCAGCACGACAAAAATCATAGCCGAAATCTTTTTGCATATGGGCCAACGGATTGACCGCGCCATTGGCATGGTTTTTGGCGGCAATTTTTGCCAATGCGTCTGACTGGTCGCCATATTGCTGGAAATATTTACCGGCAATGACACCGAAAATGCCCGGGAAAGTCAGCCCCGCATCACCTTCCTCGGGCATATAAGAAGCGCGCGACAAGCAGCGACCGACATCGCCGCTCGACAAATGGGTCATTTTTTCAACGCCAATGGCCAGCACGCGACGGGCGCGCCCGCTTTCAATCATATTGGCCGCTTGAAACACAGCCGCCGAGCCCGAGCCGCAGGCATTTTCAACCCGCGTGGACGGGGTGAAGCGAAACGCCTCATCGACCTGCAATGCCAGCGAGGAAATAAAATCCTGCTCTGACATGCCGGCATTGAAAGTGGCGACATAAATCGCATCAATATCTTCTGCAGCGACACCGGCATCTTGCAGCGCCTCATTGGCAGCAGACACTAAAAGCGCTTCCAATCCCTGGTCCTCCAGCTTACCGAATTTTGTATGGCCCCAGCCGACAATGCATACAGACATGATTTTTCTCCCGAAAATATGTGCGTCAATAGAGCCAGCGCGGCGATTTTTGTCAAGCAGGTCCTAGCCGAGACCAAGAAAGGCCAGAACATCAGGGCCTATCTCGTCTTCGAGGCCGGGGCCGATATCATGCCCCATACCGGCAACCGGTCGCCATATTGCGCCGGGCACGGTGTCGGCAATATGGCGCCCGCATGAAACATCAATCAGCGTGTCGGCCTCGCCGTGAATGACCATGAAAGGCAAGGCAATCTCTTTGAGCCGCGCCGTGCGCGACCCGTCAGCCAAAGCGGCGGCCATTTGTCTTATCACCCCTTGCGGGTGCCAGCACCGCTGAATGATTTTGGTCGCCAAAGCACGCCGCGTTGCAAGCGGCGTCGGAAAAGCCGGACTGCCATGCTCGGCCAAACTTTCGGTCATATAATCAATCAATGCGCCTTCATCGTCATCATCAGGCGGGGTCAAGTCGCTGGCCCGCGGTGCCGGCAAAGAGGCATCGCTTGATGTGGACATGACGCAAATGATTTTACCGATGCGCGCCGCGTGAGAAAAAGCCAAATGCTGCGCCACCATGCCGCCCAGCGACATGCCCCAAATATGCGCCTTATCAATGGCCAGCGCGTCCATCAACCCGATAACATCTTGCGCCATATCGGCCAATTGATACGGCACGGGAAAGCTGGCACCGGCTTCAGCGCCGGCCAGCAAGGCCATTAAATCCGGCACACCGGCCGCATCGAGCTTGTCGCTTTCGCCGACATCGCGATTGTCAAAAACAATTACGTCGAGACCGGCAGCGGTAAAATATTCGATAAAAGCGGGCGGCCATTGCACCATTTGCGTGCCCAAGCCGCGAATAAGAATAAGCGGTGCGGGGTCGCGTTTTTCAGCCGCCGCAAAAACCTCGTAACATAAGTTCAGCCCATTGGCGTTTGCGAAAGCCATTTTCGTGCCCCTTTCCTCTTTTCTTGCTTTATACTGCCCATAATTTCGACTCCAGCAAAGCCGGTTTTGAACACATTATGCAACGCAATTTCGACGCTCTCGGCTCCGACACTTTCGACCTTGCCATTATTGGCGGCGGCGCAACCGGTGCGGCCATCGCCTTTGACGCATCTTTGCGTGGGCTTCGCGTCGCCGTCGTTGATAAGGGTGATTTTGGCGGTGCGACCTCTGCCGGTTCGACCAAACTGATGCATGGCGGCTTGCGCTATTTGGCCAATGGCGAGATGCGGTTGGTACGCGAAGGTTTGCGCGAACGCCGTCATTGGGCGCGAATGGCCAAACATTTGGTGCATCCGCTGCCCTTTATC
This sequence comes from Rhodobiaceae bacterium, assembly GCA_002721725.1. Taxonomy (GTDB): domain Bacteria; phylum Pseudomonadota; class Alphaproteobacteria; order RS24; family RS24; genus UBA8337. The sequence goes on along the minus strand of PBLK01000017.1, from coordinate 5,953 downwards.
ATGCCGAGCTATAACCATCAAAAACCGTCGCGCCTGACATTGGGGCTGGGGCTCGGCCTTTATGATTGGCTCGGTTTCGACCGCAATCGCGCCGTCGATGCGATGCAGAAAATGCCCGGCTATCGTTCCATGACGGTGGCGCAAACAATGGGGCTTATCCCCGACCTGCCGCGCCAATTGGACAGCGACACGGCGCAGGCCCGACCGAAATTGACCGCCGGTCTTCTTTATCACGACGGGCAAATGCTGTCGCCCGAGCGCCTTTGTTTGGCGCTGATACGCAGCGCCGTTGCGGCCGGTGCGGTGGCAGTCAATCATAGCGAGGCAGGCGCATTTCTGATTGAAGATAATCGCTGTGTTGGGTTTGAGGTCAAAGACCGCTTGTCACACAAACGCCTTCAATTGCGCGCCGCCATGACCATTAATGCGGGCGGGCCCTGGGCCGACCATATTATGAGCGCGGCCGATAAAATGCCGGCCGGTAAAAAATTGGTTCGCTCCAAAGGCATCCATATCGTGACCCGCAATTTAACGCGCGGCGCGGCGCTGGCCATGCCGCTTGATGACGAACATATCTTCATCACCCCCTATATGGGCATGAGCCTTTTGGCGACCACCGATACGAAATTTGACGATGCGCCCGATGCGGCGTGCGTGACCAAGCAAGATATTGACGCGCTTTTGGCCAAAGCCAATCGCGCCCTGCCCGATGCCAAGCTGACCCGCAAAGATGTGGTTTATGCCTATGTCGGTTTGCGGCCATTGGTTACCGATATGGATGACCGGCCCGATACAACTTATGGGCTGAGCCGCGGCAGTGAGATTTATGACCATGCCAAACAAGGCGGGGTGCATGGCATGATTTCGGCGCTGGGCGGCAAATGGACGACGGCGCGGCGGCTGGCCGAGCAAGTGGTTGATTTGGCCATAGAGAAACTGGATAGCAAGCCTATACGCTGCCGCAGCCATCTGACTGCTCTGGAATGCACCCCACGCGATGATTTGGGCCACTTTATGGATGCGATGCGCGCCGCTTATCCAAAACATGACACCGCCAGTATTGATTTGATGAGCCGCCTTTATGGCCGCTTACTGCCTACGATGATGGCGACTGATACAAACGGGCTGACCGCATTGAAGGATGATTTATTGGCGGCGCGTATTGCCTTCGCGGTCAGCGATGAAATGGCCATGACGCTGGAGGATATTGTGCTGCGCCGTTTGATTGAAGGACAAATCGGCGCCCTCACCAGCAGCCAAATCGACATTATCGAAGATTGGCTGCAAAGCCGTCTCGGCCATAGCGAAGCCGAAATGAAGCGGCAAAGAAAAGCGCTTAACAATAAGCTGAAAGTGCCTCGCTGATTCTAGCCAACGCGGCGCTCTTGGCCTTCCCAATAAGGTTCGCGCAATTCGCGACGCAAAATTTTACCCGACGTGTTGCGCGGCAAAGCGGCTACAAAATCAACCGATTTCGGTAATTTATAACCGGCAATGCGCGCGCGCGCGAAAGCGATAATCTCGTCTTCGCTGAGGCTTTTGCCCTCGGCCATGACGACGCACGCTTTCACCGCCTCGCCCCATTTTTCGCTGGGCACGCCAATGACGGCAACATCGGCAATATCGGGATGGGCAAAAAGCGCGTTTTCCACTTCCGCCGGATAGACGTTTTCACCGCCCGACACAATCATGTCTTTGACGCGGTCATGGATAAAGACATAGCCTTCTTCATCGAGAAAACCGGCATCGCCGGAGTAAAACCAGCCATCTTTCACCGCTTCTGTCGTGGCATCGGGCTTGTTCCAATAGCCTTTCATAATCGAGCCGCCGCGCATGATAATCTCGCCGACCTCGCCTTGCGGCACATCATTCCCCGCCTCATCGACGATGCGCAGCTCGACACCCGCATTGGGCTTGCCACAAGAGCGCAGCTTATTGCGCGCCGCATCATGGTCTTCCGGTTTCAAATTAGTGCCGCCGCCGGTGGTTTCGGTGAGGCCGTAAACCTGAACAAAATCGCATTTGAACTTGGCCGCCGCTTGCACCAATAATTCTTCGGCAATCGGCGATGCGCCGTAAATCACTTGCCGCACGCTGGAGACATCGCGCGTGGCAATATCGGGCTGTTGCATGACAAACAAAATCACTGCCGGCACCATGAACAGCAAATTGACTTTTTCATCTTCAATCAAACGCAAAATTTCTGTTGGATCGACCTCCGGCAACACCGTCACCTTGCAGCCCTCATAAAGCCCTATAAGGCCGACATTGACACCAGCAATATGAAATAGCGGCATGCATAAGAGCACATGCTCATCGCCTTGCCAGCCGGCCCAATCTTCAGCCTGTTTGAGCGCGCTTTCCATATTGAGATTGGTCAATTGCACGCCTTTGGGGTGGCCGGTCGTGCCTGATGTATAAAGCTGGATGAAATCATCTTGCCCCTGATAATCGAGCTTTGGATGCACCGCTTCGCCGCCATCGCGCCACGCATCAAAGGCGGTCCACTCATCATGCCCGCCATCCATCGCAATCACCCGCCTGACGCTGGGGCAATCGGCCAGAATGCCCTCAATAAGCGGCACGAAATCCTTGCCGACAAAAACTATTTCCGCTTGCGCATCGTTTAAGACATAAGCCACTTCAGGGCCCGCCAAACGCGAATTGACGCCGACCAATACGCCGCGCGCTTTTTGCACGCCGAAAAGCAATTGGAAATATAAATCCGAATTGGCACCCATAAAGCCGATACGCGCTTGCGGTTCAATCCCCTCGGCCAGCAAAGCCTGCGCCACCTGATTGGACGTATCACTTAATTTTTGATAGCTGGTTTCGCGGCCTTGAAAAACCAATGCCGGTTTGTCGCCTTGCGCCGCGCATTGCGCTTCCAAAGCTTCAATCAGAATAAAATCACTCATGCTTTACGCCCCCCGTTTCTTCATAAAATCTTAATCATGCAAAAAACGATGTAAAGAGGCTGTTTTTGCGCTAGCCTTTGTCGATCAAAAGAGAGGGGACGCGATGAGTTTGGCGCATCCAAAATTTGCTTATGAAAAAGGCCTGCACCAAATCGGCAATGGCGCTTATGCATGGCTGCAACCCGATGGCGGTTGGGGTTGGTCAAATTCCGGCTTGATTGTCGATGGCAACCAATCTTTGGTAGTCGATACTTTGTTCGATGTGCCATTGACGCAAACCATGCTGTCGGCCTATGCCGATGCCGAACCGGCCGCAAAAACCGTCAATAAAGTCATCAACACGCATCATAATGGCGACCATTGCAACGGCAATTGCTGCTGCCCCGATGCGCAAATCATTGCCCATAAATTGACCGCCGAACATATGCAGGCCGAGCCACCTTCTCTGGTGCAGGGTTTTTTGGATGCCGCGCCGGGCTTGGGTGATCTGGGCAATTATCTCACTTCCTGCTTCGGCCCGTTTGACTTCAAATCGGTCCACCAAAAATTGCCCGATACGCTGATTGAAGAAGAAACCACCATTAAACTGGGCGATAAGGATATTCACCTGATTCCGGTCGGGCCGGCGCATACGCCGGGCGACACTTTGGTGCATGTGCCGGCCGACCGCACCGTATATACGGGCGATATTTTATTTATTGGCGGGCATCCGATTATTTGGGAAGGGCCGGTACAAAATTGGATTGACGCATGCGACCGCATTATCGCTATGGATGTCGAGACGATTATTCCCGGTCATGGCCCCATCACCACCAAAGCGGGTGTCGAAGAGGTCCGCCACTATTTGGTGACCATGCGGCAAGAGGCGCGCGCGCGTTATGAGGCGGGCATGGGCTATAAGGAAGCGGCGTTTGATATTGCGCTGGGTGTCTTTGACGATTGGGGCGACCGCGAGCGCATTGTCGTCAATTGCGCAACCATGTTCCATGAATTCGGCGCGGAGGAAAAACCCGAAATTGCCGAATTGTTTGGCGGCATGGCCGAATATGCAACTGCGCGACCGCAGGAAAAAGCAGCTGAATGAAAGAGATTGATGCGACCGGACTGAGCTGTCCGATGCCAGTTTTACGGCTGCAAAAAGTCCTGCGCGACATTACCTCGGGCGGTCAAATCAGACTTTTGGCCAGCGACCCGATGGCGGCGATTGATGTGCCGCATTTTTGCGAAGAACAAGGTCACATACTGATTGCCAGCGCCGAGCAAGACGGCCCCGGTGATATGCGGATTTTATGCTTTGAGATTCAAAAAGGCGCTTAACAAAGCATTTAAGACCAGAGCGCCATGACCTCATCGGTGAAGCCGACCGTCACTTGACCACCTGCCTCCATTACTGGCCGTTTGATGAGGGTCGGGTTTTCGACCATCAGCGCGATGAGATGCGCCGTGTCTTCATTGGCCTTATCGGCTTCGGGGATTTTGCGCCAGCTTGTGCCGCGCTTATTCAAGAGTTTATCCATCGGCACTTGGACCAGCCAGCGCGTCACCATTTCTGCGTTCAAACCGTCTTTACGAAAATCGTGAAAGGCAAAATCTTGACCTTTATCGCCTAACCATACGCGCGCCTTTTTCACCATGTCGCAATTGGGGATGCCGTAAACCGTCAGTGTCATGGAGCGCCGGGCTTATTCGGCAGCGACATAGCCGGCGGTTTGCAAATCCGGCGTCGCATCCACGATTTTGCGATAACGGCGCGGCGTTTGAATGCCCAATGTAGTGCGCACCTCTTCCAATGGCTGCGTCAACAAGTGCTCCCAATGCGCGCCCGGCAGGCCTCTGGCCAAGCGCCCCAAACGAAAGCCTTCCATAATGGCGCGACCAATACCGAGCCCCGACGCTTCTTTGCGTGAAACCAGATAGCCGAACAGAATAATGACTAAAATGCCGGGATTGCCGAGCTGGCGCCAGGTCACGGCGAGCAAGCACAATTCACCTAAGCCGTCGCGCCCATAACCGGTCGAGACATGCCATAAATCATGCGCATCACGCTGGCGCTCATGATATTTAATCTGCGCTGCGCTCATTTCGCGTTCTTCTTGGCGGCCTTCAACCGAAGCTTCAGTAAGCCCGTCAGCGGTGATTTGTTCAACCTCTGTAAAGCGTGCATAGACTTGGCCCAAAGACCCCTCGGGCAGGCTCTCCAACCACTCGCGATCTTTCAAATATTCCACCAATGGTTTTTCAGCATTGAGAATGTCTTGTGCATTAGCTGTTTTTTTAAAACGCTTAAAGGCCCGCAGACCGGAATTTCCCGACAAGGCTTCCAAAATAATGAAAACTTGCTTGGTATCTTCCTTATCTGCAATCAATTGCTTGATGGCACCCCGAATTTTGGCAATTTTTCCCATCCGACGACTCCTATTTCTGGTTAAGAGTTTATATTGCCGCTGCGAAAAATACAGTTTTTTATTTGCCATAATGTCGCAACCAGACCAGTGAACCTCAACACAAACCGCTATGCCCCGCGTAAAAATCTTTAATCGCCAAAACGCCGCATCCCAAGCCTTGTTTTACTGATGCGCGCGTCGTGTTACTCTCTGTTCCGGATTGTCGGTAAGGGGCAGCAAATGAACAGTTTTAATCCAAATTTTAGAACATTGATGGGGCCAGGTCCGTCCAATATTGACCCACGTGTGTTGCAAGCCATGGCGCGTCCGATTATTGGCCATCTCGACCCACAATTTATCGAGCTGATGGACGATATTAAGACGCTTTTGCGCTATACCTATCAGACCGAAAACGCGCTTACCTTTCCGGTCTCCGCTCCCGGCTCAGCTGGGATGGAAACCTGTTTTGCCAATTTGGTCGAACCGGGCGACAAGGTGCTGGTATGCATTAATGGCGTGTTTGGCGGGCGTATGAAAGAAAACGTCGTGCGCTGCGGCGGCGAAGCGGTGCTGGTAGAAGATGATTGGGGCACGCCGGTCTCCCCCGAAAAGGTGAAAGCGGCGCTGAAAGCGCATCCCGACATTAAAATT
>PBLK01000016.1 GCA_002721725.1 Rhodobiaceae bacterium | reverse complement strand
TTTATATTTTTTGTTAAGATACATAAGCGACCTCATTATCGCACGATGTCCGATAAAGAGCGCAATCATTATAATTTCAAATAAGGTTTGGCCTTTAAAAAAGGCCCAGTATAACCCTAAGAATATCAATAAGATTATCGGTATTCCGGTATTAACTATCTTATTTAGCGTCTCAGAGACTCCATACCCCCTCTCGTAGGATTGCTCAATAAAACCAAACATAAGTGTTGAAATGATCACAGACGAAGACAGTACAAGGCTGAAAGATGCAAGATCTGCGCTTCCTATGTATTTTTCAGAAACAGGAGAAAAAATTATGACCGTTCTTATCGCATCCATAGCTACGATTAAGAAAAATAAGAGATCATCTATTTCTGTTAATTTTTTCGAACTAAAGATTTGCTTATTCTTTCGTTAGTCACGTCGATAAATTGCCCAATTCTTTTTTTATTTTCTTCGACACTTTGATCAGAAAAGGCCTGGTATATTTTTCTTAACAGAACCTGCTCACAAAGATTCTCCAAGTCTATGTGAAATTTTTCGAGATTTAAACTTCGCATTATTCCCTTGTGCTTTGGTCCTAAGTAAGAAATTGAAATTACTTTACACCCCAATTTTAGTCCAAAAATTACTGAATGCATTCTCATCCCGCAAATCGTTTCACATGAAGAGTATTCTTTGATAAGGCCTCCGATAGTTAATCCAGGTAATACTTTTAGTTTTGCACTATTCATCCACTTGGGATTTAGCAAGGCCCTTACTCGCTTTAATGCCACCCTATCATCTTCAAAAATGGTCGGCCCAGTAACTTGAGGCACTAACGAGATCTCGAAGCCATCCTCGAGTAATTTTTCGATAGAGCTAGCAAATATACTATAATATTTGCGGTGTTCCGCTTCTGATTTAAAGGAGGAGAGAGGTCTTATTGTAAATGCGATTTTATTTTTCTTCTTAATCGCTGTTTGCTCTAAAGCAGACCATGAAAAAGCAAGATCAGGAACAATAGTTGAGTGAAGATTTAACTCTTCGAGAGTTTGATATGAAAGTTCTTCTCGAGAAAAGATTGATACGCCATTAAAAATATGTCGAATCATAAATTTTTGGAACCGGTTGGCAAACGGACCAAAGGAGTGAGGCATTATTATTACTTTGGTTCCCAAGGTTTTTGATATCCAAACCAATACTATATTTCTTAGAAGAAACACAGAACCTCTGATACCTGGGAAGCCAATAATAAATGCGCCCCCTTTTAGAATTACAGCATCACTTTCTTCAATTGCTTCTAGGGTTCTCAATGTTTTCCCCTTTGAAAACATAAAAAGAAGCTTTGAAGAACGAAACAGGCAAAGAATTGAAAATTTTAAAATTTTTAATAGTTGAAGCACCTTTTCAACTTTTGAGATGAGTTCGCCGTATTTATTTAATGATGGAAATAGCCCAGGTAGGATTTTCATTCCCCTCGCTGTAAAATGATTAAAATTGTTTACAGATATCGAGCTTTCTCCCTTATAGCAGCTCAATATATGTATATTTTCATCCAAAACCCCTTCCTTATTTAATATCTCAATTTGAGCCATAAATATTGCGAAGTCTCCCGCATTTTGATCAGGCCAAAAATTCGAAAGAACAACTTTTTTTAACTTATTCATTGACCCTTTGAATGCCGCCCATAAATATCCTCAACCCGGACAATATCATCCTCGCCAAGATAAGAACCGACCTGGACCTCCACCAGAACCAGTTCGCCATCTCCGATATTCGTTAGTCTGTGCTTTTCGCCCATTGGAATATACCGATATTCACCCGGACCAGTTTCAAACTCCTCGTCACCCACCTGCACAATGGCTTTGCCTTGCGTCACCACCCAATGCTCGGCGCGCTTGTGGTGATATTGCAGGCTAAGCTCCTGCCCCGGCGCCACAGTGATGCGTTTGACTTGATAGCCATCCTCTTGTTTCAGCTTGGCATAAGTGCCCCATGGGCGGTGCACGGTGGCCGGTAATTCCGTCAGTTCAGCATCAGCACTCGTCTTTAATGCTTCCACAACCAGCTTCACATCTTGCGACTTGGCGCGGTCAGCCACCAGCAGAGCGTCCGGCGCGTCAATAATGACCAAATTCTCAACGCCAATGGCGGCAATCACTTTTTCGGTGTGGCTGTTGCTATCCACATGCGTGTCTCTCGAGGCGATGAAGTGCACTTTGTCTATTCCAGCTGCACTATTTCCTTCCTGGTCAGCTATATGCGCGCTGGCCACCGAGTCCCAACTGCCGACATCCGACCATCCGAAACCGACCGGCACCATGGCGATTTTGTTAGCCTTCTCCATCACGGCATAGTCAATGGAAATATCGGGCTGGGCGATGAAACTGGCTTCTTCAAAACGGGTAACGCCTGCCTCGTCTTGCGCCTCGGCAAAAGCGGCCTCGGAGGCCACCCAAACATCGCCCGCATACGCAGCCATATTTTCGGCCATCACGCCGGCGGTGAAACAAAACATGCCAGAGTTCCAATAATATCGGCCTTCGGCAAGATAAGTCTCGGCAGTGGCGCGATCAGGTTTCTCGACGAAGCTTGTGAGTGGTTGCGGGCCATCACCTGTTTCAGCGACTTCCAAATAACCATAACCCGTTTCAGGGCCAGTTGGGCGAATGCCAAACACCACCAGATTGCTGGCTTGCGCCTGCTCACTTGCCTGCGCCACGGCTTTTTGAAAAGCCGCGTCATCAGAAATTAAGTGATCCGCCGCCAACACCAAACAAATGATGTCATCGCCATACACCTTTTGTATATAGCGCACCGCTAAGGCTATGGCTGGCCCCGAATTGCGCCCTTTCGGCTCCAACAAGTAAGATACCTTCGGCGCCTCTGGCGTTTCCGTCAGCAATTTTTCGGTGAGGAAATAATGATCTTGATTGGTAACAATCAGCGCCTCATCAGCAATAAGCGCTGCACGCTCTAGGGCATGCGCCAAAAGCGGTTTTCCGGCTACTTCCATGAAAGGTTTCGGGTGCATGCGCCGCGAAACCGGCCAGAGCCGCGCGCCCGCCCCGCCTGACAGAATAATAGGGATGATTTTAGTCACTGCCGAACAAATCCCGCGTGAACACCTTGTCAGCCACATCATTTAATTCGTCGACCATCCGATTGGCAATTATGACGTCGCAGCGTGACTTAAAGCCATCAGGATCGTGGGTGACTTCTGAATTGAAAAAATGCGCTTCATCAAGCAACGGCTCATAAACGACAACTTCAACGCCCTTGGCTTTAATCCGCTTCATAATACCCTGCACGGCGGATGACCGGAAATTATCCGAGCCAGCCTTCATCGCCAGACGGTAAATGCCCACAGTTCTTGGTTTCTTGGCAATAATTTGTTCAGCAACAAAATCTTTGCGTGTGGTGTTTGAGTTCACTATCGCCTGAATAAGGTTTTGCGGCACGCTGTCATAATTGGCCAGCAATTGCTTAGTGTCTTTTGGCAGGCAGTATCCGCCATAGCCGAAGCTCGGGTTATTATAATGGTCACCAATGCGCGGGTCGAGCGAAACGCCGTGAATAATGGAGCGCGTATCCAAATCTTCGCCCAACGCATAGCTGTCCAATTCATTAAAGAACGACACACGCATAGCCAAGTAAGTATTAGCGAATAGTTTCACTGCCTCTGCCTCGGTTGAACGCATAAAGAGCGTCTCAATATCGGCTTTCTCGGCCGCGTCGCCTAACAGGCCGGCAAAGATGTGCGCCTGCTCGAGGTCACTGCCCATAATGATGCGTGACGGATGAAGATTGTCTTTGAGTGCCTGTCCCTCGCGCAAAAACTCCGGCGAGAAAATAATCCGATCCGTTTTAAACTTATCTTTCATTGAGCGCGTGAAGCCAACCGGCACGGTCGACTTAATGATTATCATCGCCGTATTATTGTGTTCGAGCACATCGCTGATCACCGCCTCGACAGAGCTTGTGTCGAAGTAATTGGTCTCAGGGTCATAATCTGTCGGCGTCGCGACGACTACAAAAACCGGGTCTTTATAGGCTATGGCTTTATCCAAAGTGGCTGCCAGCGAAAGCTCTTTGTCAGCGAGATAGTGCTCAATCTCGGCATCCACCACCGTCGACATACGGTGATTGATAAGCTCCACGCGGCTGGCATCAATATCCAATGCCGTGACGTCATTATGCTGCGCCAAGAGCACCGCCATGGACATGCCGACATAGCCGGTACCGACAACAGTTATTTTATATTTGCGGGTCATTGCCCATATCCGTCAGGGTTTTGCGATTGCCAATTCCAGGAGGACGATGTCGCATCATGAACTGATAATGTTGCAGACCAATTAAGCGTCTCATTCGCTTTTTGGGGGCTGGCAACGGAGCTTGCGACATCGCCGGATCGGCGTTGAACGGTCTCAAAGGGCAATTCTCGGCCAATAGTCTTGCCGTAAGCAGCCAGCAATTCTTTCACAGTCGTTCCCTGGCCGGTACCGACATTGTAAACGGCAAAGCCAGCTGCCTCATTCATAACCCCAAGCGCTGCGATATGGGCCTTAGCCAGATCCGTTACGTGAATATAGTCGCGCTCGCCTGTGCCATCGCGCGTCTCATAATCATCGCCAAATATTTGGAGAACCTCTCGTTTGCCGATGGCGACTTGGGCAATGTAAGGCATGAGATTATTTGGAATATCATGCGGGTCTTCACCAATACGACCGGAAACATGCGCGCCCACCGGATTGAAATAACGAAGCGCCGTGGCGCTGCGCCCATCATGGGCCCAGTCTTTCAGAATATTTTCGACCATGAGCTTTGTTTGACCGTAAGGGTTAACTGGCGAAACGGGGTGTTCCTCATCAAGTGGCAAATATTGCGGCGTTCCATAGACCGTGGCTGACGAAGAAAAGACAATTTTCTTGCAATCATGTGCATCCATGGCTTTTAGGAGCTCAACTGAACCGGCGACATTAGTCTCATAATAGATGAGCGGCTGCTCAACGCTCTCGCCAACGGCTTTAAGACCAGCAAAATGGATAATGGCTTCGGGGTTAAACTCGGAAAACGCCTGATCAAGCGCGTCACGATCGCGAATATCACCCTTAACAAAGCCCAAATCCTTATTGGCGAGCTGTTTGACGCGAGACAGAGCCTTTTCATGCCCATTTGAGAGATTATCAATGACAAAGGCTTCGTGACCCTCTGTTAGGAGCTCCACCAATGTGTGACTGCCAATATAGCCAGCACCGCCGGTTACAAGCACACGCATTAGGCGGCACTCACCTCTGTGATGTCGCTTGTTATCTCAAGTCTCATAAGGGCAGTTGGCGACATCATAGTTTTTCCAAATCGCCTTTTCCGATATCTATGCGGCTTTTTTGGCCCATAAACTCATAGAGCAAGCGAATGCGCTCCTCGCCAATGAGATTTTCGACATCACCGACAAACCCCGCAAATGCGCCCGCCACCATTCTAACCTTTTCACCAATTTTGAAATCATCGGGGCTCTGCAAACAGTCTTGCGCGTCGCAGCGCGCTTGCAATCCTGCAACCAATCTATCCGGCACCGGTGCAGGCGCTGATTTGTTAAAACTGACCAAGCGCGCGACACCGAAAGTCGAATTGATTTTGCGCCAATCGCCACGATCGGCGCCAAACTGCACAAATAAATAGCCCGGAAAGACAGGCCGCAGAACATTTTTCAACTGCCGCGCGTGGCGCACGGTCTTTTTTTTCATGGGCATGAATGTCTGATAACCCTGCCGTGTCAAATTGGACATGGCACGATCAAAACCGTTCTGCTTGATTTGCGCAACATACCATCGCGCCTTCTCGCTCTCCGCCATCATTCAGGCTCCCGCCTCTCCTGCTCTTCCATCTTGGCAACTTCTGCCCGCAGGGCCGAAATTTCTGCCTCCAATTCAACATATTCGCGCTGCTTGCGCTTCAAAAATGAGACAGTGAGATTGGTTTTTTCATGAATGCCGGATGGCGTCAGCAAATAGGTGTAGCCCAGCTTGTTCGAACTTTTGCGAAAATTCTCAACCTTTAAAAATCCCTTACTTATTAATGCTTTAATGCAATAATTGATGCTCCCCAAGCTGACACCCAATTTACCGGCAATTTGGCGCTGCGTATCTTTTGGATTTTCTTGCAAATGCGCCATAACTTGCAGCGTCACTTCCGTGTTCACTTTGCTGCCGCTCTTAGTTTGTTTTTCAGTCATGCAATTTAATCCGTCCACGCTACCGCACCGGCGGGTGAACAGCGTTTCGCCAGTTGTATGTTCACGCATTGAACACAGTCGACGCTAGCAGTCAAGCTGTTGCGATTCAACAATTTTTTATTGATATCGCTTGGCTTTTGTTCTACACGGGCTCAAAGGTGTGGGGAGGTAAGATTATATGTCTTCGTCTCAAATCGATGATGAAATCGACCTGATTGAATTGATTGAAATCCTCTTTCGGGGCAAATGGCTGATTGGCGGCGTCACCGGCATCATCAGCGTCATTGCAGCAGTCGTCTTGACCATCATGCCGACAACCCATTCAATGACATTATCCATCAGAAGCCTGTCGCCGCAAGATATGAGCGGCTATGCACCCCTTAATAATGTGGCGGGCATCTCACCTCCCATTTATGCTGATGATAATTTAATCGGGCAGACCGGCGTGATTCTGGCGGAAGATTTAATGCGAGCCGTGCGCTCGGACATTGAGGCCAAAGCAAGCCTGAGCGCCGCCCTTCTCGAGCTTGATCCTTTTTTCAGAGATTTTGAGGGAACATCGACTGAAAAAGCGCAAGCTCTTACCAAAGCCACCAATGCATTCACGTTTCAACGGAGAGAAAATACCTCAGATTTCTTGGTTACCGAAACGCAGAATATTCTGTTGACCCGTTCCATTCTTATACGCTTTGTCGAAATCGCGCGCGCAAGTATAAGGAGACAAAACCTTATCGCCATTGCCAATCTGTCAAAGTCAATCGAAGCCAGCCTGACTTATGAGATAGAGGCTTTGGAGGCGGAGATTGACAATGACAAGCAGACATATTTCGACAATTTAGGCCGCAAAATCACAATCCTCAAAGAGCAGGCGAAAATTGCGCGCGCATTGAATTTGGTCACACCCAGCCAAAACTTGAGCATTAATGCCACCGCCTCTTCCGGCGCAGGAAATTTTCAGCCGGCCAACGAAAGCTCGTTCACGCTTGGCTATAAAGCCCTGGAAGAAGAAGCCCGTCTTTTGGAGCAACGCAAAAAAAGTGACTGGAAGATCTTCTCGCCGGGCTATGCTGAAAAAGCGGCGCAATTGCGCAAGCTGAAAAATGACAAGCGTCTTCAACGCGTTGAAACTGGACTTGCCTTATCGCCGCTCAGCCGGCCGGAAACTTTCACCCCGGCCATTTTTGATACGGAAAACATCTTGGTCGAACCTGTCTCAAATAAGCCACTCATTATTATTGTGGTAGCCCTGCTGAGCGGCCTACTAGCGAGTATTTTCGTTCTGTTCCGCCATTATGCGGCGCAACGGAACTTTATTTCGGCTGCATAAACCATGCTGGCCCTGGTTTACATATCAATCATTGCCACTTTACTGGCAACCATACTGGTATTTGCTTTGCGACCGCTGGCCATCCGATTGCGATTGGTCGATAAGCCTGATGATCGGAAGACACATAAGGGCGACATTCCGCTGCTTGGTGGGCCCGTAATTTGGCTCGTCGTGATGTTTGGTATCATAGCATTTATTCCCAATCCCCCTTGGAGTGCAGTAGTGGCCGCGACAATGCTCGTCATATTGGGAGTGATCGATGACCGCCAGCCAATTAGAGCGAAAATTAAGCTAATCTTTCACCTTTCCGCCGCCTCTATTGTAGTAGTAGGCGAAGGGCTTGCCATTTCTGACGTTGGTATCTTTCCGGAAGTATTCGGATCGCCCAAACTTGCAGCCCTGCACTCCGCTCTCGCGATAATTGCTATCGTTACGGCAATAAATGCGTTCAATATGATTGACGGGATTGATGGTTTAGCAGCCAGCATGGCTCTGTTGGCATTAACCCATGCCAACCTTAGTTTCAATCTTATTTTGGGCTCGACGCCACCCGACTATGCTGCCTTCGCAGTTTTATTTTCCGGCGCATTAGCAGGATTTTTGTTATTCAATCTGCAGGTTTTCAATGGTCGCAAAATTTTCTTAGGAGACAGTGGCTCTATGCTTGTTGGCCTAATGATTGGGACTGCGCTGATAGGAGCCAGCCAAGAAACAGCAAGGTTTGCAGGCAGCCCAAATATACCCGCTTCGCTGTGTCTTTGGACTATCGCTATTCCGATTACAGACATAACTAGCATCGTAATTAGGAGGCTAATTTCAGGTCGTTCTCCTATGGCACCCGACCGAAGGCATATGCACCACAAAATTATGGAGGCCGGCTTTTCAGAGCGACGCACTTTGCTAGTCATGATTTTATCTTCTATTGGTGCATTTTGGATCGGTTACGGCTTGACCCAGCAATTTGGCGAAATGGCCAGTATTTTCGGCTTTGTGATTTTCGTGCCGAGCTATTACTTCGCCGTGCAACGCATAGGCGTGCTAATTGACGTCCTTAAATAAACCGCCCACCCAACATGCAGGCTGGTAAGTCCTGCCCAAACCCCCTTATTATTATGGCATGACAAAGAGCTTTGGTTTCATCGGCGCGATGACGCTTATATTGGCGCTGCCGCATGTTGCAAAGGCCGAAACTGCAAAAGCCGTGATCGCAACCCTCGATGCGGCAGAGATTTCGGTTGATGATACGACAGGTCTTATTTCGGCCCGCGGCAATGTCGAAGCGCGCACTGACGGGCGCTTAATGGCAACCGAGCGACTGACCTATGACCGCGAAAAGGCGCAATTGACCGTACCTGGTCCCATGAGCCTTACCGAGAGTACCGGGGATAAAATAAGCGCCGCCAGTGCAATAATCGATAACGAATTAGAAAAAGGCCGTTTCAATGACGTGCGATTGGCGACTCAATCCAGCGGACGCATGAAGGCGGCAAGCGCCCAACGGGACGGCGCTTTGCTAGAGCTTGAAGATGCCATCTACAGCAGTTGCCCTGAATGTGCCGATCCAAACGATGCCCCACTTTGGCAAATAAGAGCGTCACGCATTAGTTATGACCGCGCTGTCCAAAACGTCATTTACAGCCATCCAAGACTTGAGATTTATGGCCTGCCAGTTTTTTATCTGCCCTATATGGCCCATGCCGGTCCGAAGATAGAGAAGCGAAGTGGTTTTCTCACGCCTAGCCTTGGCGGATCAAAGGACTTCGGCACCGCTGTCGATATGCCCTATTTCTTAAATCTTGCACCTAACTATGATCTGACGCTGACGCCCCGAATAAGTGACCAACAGGAGCCTTTCCTTGCCGGTGAATGGCGTCATTTGACGACTAAGGGCAATTATAAAATGACTGGTTATATTCATCGTCCGCAAGATGATCTAGCCATGGATAGTCAAAGAGAACTTCGCGGCGGCATAATGGGAAGCGGGCAATTTGCTATCGGCGATTGGTCGCTTAGCTTTGCCCTCGAAGATGCCAGCGACGACTTGTTTTTTCGCCGCTACAAAATATCCAATACTCCGCGCCTGACCAGCAATCTGTCTGCCGCTCGTCGCGTTGGCCAACATTATATCAGCGTTGAGGCCTATCGTTTTCGAGAAACTTTAACCGAGGAAAAGGCATCGACTGTGGACACAATATTGCCTGCACTGGCCCACGATTACGATTTTGCCAACCCGGTGTTAAATGGAGCGTTGACGATACGCAACCGATTGACCCATCGTCAGCGAGACCTTGATGTCGATGAGACAAGATTGTCCTCAATGCTTGATTGGTCATGGCGGAAAATAACGAAGGGCGGTTTCATATTATCGGCCAATAACCGTCTGACCATTGATGCCTACGATTTTGGTATCAAGGAGGGCGACCAAACCAGCGACGATGCCCGTGCTATTGATAATGTGCTGAGCGCCAATAGTACCGCATTTACACTGGCATATCCATTGCAACGCATCGGAAAAAAAGACCGCCAAACGCTATCGCCTAAACTGCAAATCGTCTTGGCAGATGCGGCTGATGACTATGGTGTTATTCCGCATAACGGCCAAACAACTCGTGACCTATCCAAAAGCCAGCTTTTCCAGCCACTCTCGCCAAAAGATGAAGCTAGTCGCGTCAATCTCGGTCTCGATCACGAGCTAATCTATAGAGATCGCCTGACATCACGCTTTTTCATCGGCCAATCCTATAATCTAAGCGACGAGACTTTTGAAATACGTTCAGGGTTCGGCGAGGACCGCTCAGCCTTGATTGCAGACGCAACGCTCTATGCCGGCGCCTTAAGTCTCACGCAAAAAACGCGATTCAGCAAAGATGGCCGCATACTCCTACGTAGCGACAGCAGACTGGCTTTGGCCTTTCAGGCTTTTAGCATAGGTCTTGAGCATAGTTTTTACGAAATCGGTCAAACTGCTTCCAATACGACCGAGCAATTGGAAGAAGCGAATGTGCGTTTAGGTTGGCAAATGGGCTCAAATTGGCGACTTGATGCACGATTGCGAGAAAACCTTGAAAAGCAAGAAAGCGTGCGAGCGGATGCCGCCTTTACCTATGAAGATGACTGCACGCTGATTACGGTCAGCCTTGATCGCGATTACTCGCGTGTCGGCAATATCGAGCCCGACACGAGTGTTAACTTTACCTTCACCCTGAAAACCATTGGCAATTAGCGCTGACGCGGCGCGCGCGCTGCGCTTTCATAAAAGCTATAGACCACAACCATACCACCGCTATAGGCGACATCTTCCTTGAATAGCGGGCTATCCTGATTGGCCGCGGCGTCGTAAAGCTCAATATTGCCGCCAATAAACAGGCGCAAATTCTCATTGACCGGATAGGACAGGCCGAGGCCTATTTCCGCCCCCATGAAACCAGCTTCGGCATTGTGGGCGCGGCGCGTTTCAGTTACCTGCGCCTCCGACACTTCATAAAAATAGCGATTGAGACGGTCATTGCCGTATAAAAGTTCCAAATCAGCCTGCCAGTTCAAATGGCGGCGTGTTTTTGATTTCAATTCATAAACAAAAGTCGGCTCAAACAAATAACCTTGCGAGTCAAAATCGCCCAGAGAAATGACCGAGCGGGCGCGCAATTTGACATCAAAATCACCCTGCCATTGGCCAAAATCATGACCCGCCGCATGCCAAATCAATTGCGGGCCAATCTCAAACAGAAAATCCAAATCGGGCATGCCCCGGCGGTCGGCATCATCTTCTGAATTGGCGGGCAGCGATGCGCCCAGCGAGAGGTCCAATTCGACACGGTCATTGGCAAAAGCCAAAGCGCGAAACGCCCCTTCATCGCCAACCGAAAAAATATCGCCGCGATAAATCACATAAGGACTCATGAAAGCGGCAGTGGCTTCATCATCTGCCGCCGGATAGGCCGGGCCGCTAAACGCCGCCGCCACAAAACCCGCTTCCCAGAGCGGCTCGTCAAGCTCCTCGGCGATGGCCGTAGAAATGAGACCGGCGCTTAAGGCAATTAATAGGGTAAAATTATTTTTGAGGGCGTTCATCAATGCTTCTTTGTTGCAGATCTTGCTGCATTTTTTGCGCCACACCGGCTTTGCCGGTGACCGCCGGCAAAATTATGAATATGGCAACCCAAATAAAAGCGATGATGGCAATGGCGATGAATACCATTCGGCTGTCAAGCGGTTTCGGCTCGGAATTATTCTCGGACATGATGTTTCCTCCAACGTCAAAACCCTAATCAGATTGCGGTTTTTTTACAAGCCAGCGCCCTTGCCTAACCCTATGGCGATTGGCTAGCCTCTGGATCGGAGGAAATCCATGCAGGTAAAAAGTGAAATTGCCGGCAGTGTTTGGAAAATCATTGCCGAGACGGGCGCCGATTTGGCTGCCGATGATGTCATTGCGATATTGGAATCCATGAAAATGGAAATTCCGGTGGTTGCCCCCAAAGCAGGAAAGCTGAAGGAAATTCATGTCGCCGAGGGCGACATGATTGGCGAAGGCCAGCTGATTGCGACATTAGACTAGCGCATAGAGGACGCAGGACATGAGCTGGGATAACGATATTGACGAGATTAAAAAGCGTCGCAAGTTGGCCAAACAGCAAGGCGGCAAACAAGCGGTCAAGGCGCATCACGAAAAGGGTCGCCTGACCATTCGCGAGCGCGTCGAAACGCTACTCGATAAAAACAGTTTTGACGAGGTCGGCGAAGGCGCAGGCGTGCCCGAATATGATGATGACGGCAAGCTCAAAGATTTCCAGCCCGCTAATTTCATCCTCGGCTTCGGGCAAATTGACGGGCGCAAAGTGATTGTCGGCGGCGAGGATTTTACCGTGCGCGGCGGCTCACCCAATCCGGCAGGCTTGCGCAAAAGTGTCTATACCGAACAATTGGCGCTGCAATATAAAGTGCCGCTTATTCGCCTGCATGAGGGCGGCGGCGGTTCGGTCGGTGGCACCAATAAGGAGAAAAACCGACGCCCTTTGGGCGAGCCGGTATTTTCGCAATCGCGCTTTGTGCCTTTGGCCGAAACCTTATCTGCCGTGCCGGTCGCTTCTGCTGCATTGGGGCCGGTTGCCGGTCTTCCCGCGGCACGCCTTGTCGCTTCGCATTTCACCGTGATGACGCAAAATGCCGCCGTGCTGATTGCCGGCCCGCAAGTGGTCAAACGCGCGCTCGGCCATGATATGACGAAAGAAGAATTGGGAGGCCCGCAAGTGCATTTAAGTTCCGGTGCGATAGATAATCTGGCCGAAGATGAAGCCGATGCGATGGCACAAATTCGCCGCTTCTTATCTTTTCTGCCCGATAATGCCTGGGCCTATCCTGAAAAATTACCCTGCAAAGACAAAGCCGATCGTTACGAAGACAGCCTCGCCGATATTGTTCCGACCAATCGCCGCCAGCCTTTTCAAATGCGCAAAATCATTGAAGCTGTGGTTGACCGCGACGGCGACGCTTCGAGCTTTTTTGAAATGTCGCGCAAATTCGGGCCCAGCCTCATTACCGGCTTGGCCCGTCTTGATGGCGAAAGCGTCGGCATTATCGGTAATGATTGCATGTATTATGCCGGTGCCATGACGGCAGAGGCGGCGCAAAAGCTGCGCCGCTTTGCCGATTTCTGCAACAGTTTCCATTTGCCGATTATCAGCTTTGTCGATGAGCCGGGGTTTATGATTGGCCCCGACAGCGAACAAGCGGGCACCATCCGTCACGGCACGGCGGCCATTTCCGCCGTATTGCAGAGCCGCGTGCCCTGGGCCAGCGTGCAAGTGCTGAAAGCTTTCGGTGTTGCCGCGCAAGCGCATTTCGGCCCTGACGGCTATGTCTTGTCTTGGCCCAGCGCAGCCAGCGGTGCGCTGCCGGTCGAAGGTGGCGTTGCTGTCGCCTTTGCGCGCGAAATTGCAGCGGCTGAAGACCCGGCAGCGCGGCAAAAAGAATTGGAAGATATGCTGGCGGCCAGCCAATCGCCCTTTCCGCGCGCCGAAGGTCTGTCCGTGCATGAAATTATCGACCCGCGCGAAACGCGTCCCAAGCTTATTAGCTGGCTGCGCCTCGCTATAGCTGCTATGCAAACCCAGCCCCCCGTTCCGTATTTGACTGGAATGCGGCCTTAAATTTCTTGAAGGAGAATAAAATGAGTGGAAACCACCAAATCGTATCAACCGCCACCGCACAAGGTGAGCTTGTCTTGTCAATTGTCAAAAATGACATGCCGGCCCCCAATGATGATGAGGTGGTTGTCGAAATAGAATCTGCGCCGATCAACCCGTCGGACATGTTTCCACTATTGGGCTTTGCCGATTATTCTAAAGGAAAGCTGGTGACCGATGGCAATGAGCAAAAAATGGTTGCTCCAGTACCGCCGCAATTTGTCGATGCCATGCGCGCGCGGCTTGACCAAACTCTGCCGGTCGGCAATGAGGGGGCGGGCCGCGTTGTCGCTGCAGGTGCCAATGCCAAACATTTGGAAGGCAAAATGGTCTCACTCGTTTCTGGTCAGTGCTATCAGCAATTCGTCAAGGCACCAGCCTTCATGTGTCTGCCCCATCATGATGAAACCACGGCAGATGAAGCGGCCTCTTCTTACGTCAATCCGTTAACCGCACTCGGATTTATCGAAACGCTGAAAGCGGAAGGCCATAAGGCAATGGTTCACACTGCCGCCGCGTCCAATCTCGGGCAAATGGTTTTGAAATTATGCCTGCAAGAAGGCATTGATTTGATTTGCGTTATTCGTTCTGACAAACAGGCGAAAATCCTCACCGATTTGGGAGCCAAATATGTCATTAACTCCAATGATGATGATTTCAAAGCGCAATTGGTGGATGCGATGGCCGAGACCGAAGCCACATTAGGCTTTGATGCCATTGGTGCGGGCGATATGGCCGACACGCTTTTGTCGAGCATGGAGCGTGCGCTGAGCCGCAATGCGTCGGGCCTTAACACTTATGGCTCTGACCAGCATAAGCAGGTCTATATTTACGGTCGCTTGGCGCAAGGCCCGGTCACCCTGGGGCAAAGTTATGGCATGCATTGGGGAGTTGGCGGTTGGCTGTTGACTCCGTTTTTGCAGAAAATCGGCTTTGAGCGCATGGGCGAATTGCAGGCCCGTGTGGCCAATGAGATTAAAACCACTTTTGCCAGCCATATCACCGATGAGCTGACTTTGGCCGAAGCGATTGATCCTGAAAATATTGCGCGCTATATGCCGAAAAAAACCGGTGAAAAATATCTCATCAAGCCGCAAAAAGGGCTGTAAGCTCTCAACGGTTTAATTTATCGAGGCCGAATTTGACCTCGGCATGATGAATATAGTGGCGTTCATCGGGCGAGATTTGCCCGTCCGATGTCGCTATGGCTTGCAAATAATCAAAAATTTCTGCTTTCGCCTCCAACGGCAAAAGCGGTGCCACCGCATCGATCATATCGTTGAAGCGCGGCAATTGCTTATGGCCGCTGACTACTTTCAAAAAAGCCTGATTATCAAAATTGGGGATGAGCCGAGCTCCAAGCTTTTCCGCCTTATCTATTTCGTTCTGCTTAACCTGTCCATCGGCCACAACCATGGCGGCGGCCAGGCCGTAAACAATGTTCAGAAAACTATCTTCACGTTGTTTGACCAACTGACCTAAGCGATCTTTTTCATGTGCTTTTTCAACTTTTTCAAAAACCGTCTTATCTGTACCTACTTCGCGGCGGCGCAGCAGAAATATAATCAGCAGTAAAACAACAATTAGAGCGCCGCCCAGAGCGGCCATAATATGAACAGGCATAACGCAAACCCTTGTTACCTGCTTCCAACTTACGGATGGAACGCGCCTAAGGCAATCATCTTGCTATCCGATTGTTTCTTTTCATCCATTTGCCAAATCTTCGCTAACTGCTAATTTGACACGAGAGGGTCTTTTTATGCGTTATTTATTTTTGGCTTTGGCCGTCATTTTGACCCCCGTTTCAGCCTCGGCTGAAGGGCGCAACGGGCTGACCGTCGGCGTCGGCACTTTAGGTGTCGAAGGAATCTACACAAGAAACCTGAACAGCTGGTTCGATTTGGTGCTCGGTTTTAGCAGCCTAAATTATGAAGACACGTTTTCAGAATACGACGGCACAAGCTTTGCGGCGTCGGCCACAATTGAAGCGCCGCGGATCGGTTTGCAGTTTTTCCCACTTGCTTTTCTGAACATGGAAGTCGGCATGGTTATGGGCAGCCCCGAAATTGGTATTGATGTGCGCCCCGATGATAGTGGTGACTTTCTAATCGGTGATGAAAGCTACACCATCGCACAAATCGGTTATTTGCGCGGTGAGGTAGGCTTTCAGAGCGATAATGCCCCCTATGTTTTATTCGGTATTGGCCGAAATGTCGGCGGCGGTCTGGGTTTAAGCCTGTCGGCCGGGGTTATCCAATATGGCTCGCTGGTGGCCAATCTATCGACACAAGAATGCCAATTGAGCGTTTTGCAATGTGCGGCGCTTGCTGCTGATGTCGAGCTTGAAGAAATCGAGGTTAACAACGACCTTGACGAGTTTGAACTCTGGCCGTTTTTGCGAGTTGGCCTGACCTATAGCTTCTAAAGAACTGAAAAGCTGCGTCAAAACTCGGTTTTTTGTTACTCAGCTTTCAGCACGGAGTCAATATCCGCCGCGCTATGGCGTTCCAGCGCCGTCTTATCACCCCACGGACGATTAACAATGGCCCCGCGTTGCACGGCAGGGCGCGCGGCAATTTGTTTGGCCCAACGATTGAGGTTTTTGTACGTCTGCACCTGCAAAAACTCGGCTGAATCATACAAAAGCCCCGAAGCCAGCGCGCCATACCACGGCCAAGTCGCCATATCGGCAATGGTGTAATCTGTGCCGGCTAAATATTCATGATCGGCCAAGTGGTGGTCCAAAACATCCATTTGCCGCTTCACTTCCATTGCAAAACGGTTAATCGGATATTCCATTTTAAACGGCGCATAAGCGTAGAAATGCCCGAAGCCGCCGCCCAAATAAGGGGCTGAGCCCATTTGCCAAAACAGCCAACTAAAGGTCTCGGCGCGCGGCTTGCCAGCATGCGGTAAAAACGCATCAAATTTCTCAGCCAAATGCACCAACATAGAGGCGCTTTCAAACAACCGCACCGGCTGTTTGTCGCTCCTATCCATCATCGCGGGAATTTTTGAATTCGGATTGATATCAACAAAGCCCGAACCGAACTGGTCGCCCTCACCAATATTAATGAGCCAGGCATCATATTCAGCGCCCTCATGGCCCAATGCCAATAGTTCTTCCAGCATCACCGTCACCTTCACCCCATTAGGTGTGCCCAATGAGTAAAGCTGATAAGGGTGTTCGCCTATCGGCAATTCTTTATCATGCGTCGCACCAGCAATCGGGCGGTTAATATTGGCAAAACGGCCGCCGCTTTCAGCGTCCCATTCCCAAATTTTCGGCGGCACATACTCGGTTTGGCTCATGGCTGTCTCCTCTTTCGACCAAAGATTACAAGCTTAAAGCCTCGAGGCAAGCGGAAATGGTGCTAACTTTTCGGTTGGATGAAAACCCCAGTCATGGAAGTTACCGGCTTGGCCTCGTCATCTTGCCAAAGCTGGCAAAACACGGTGCTGGTGCGGCGACCGACTTTCAACACACGCGCCTCAGCATGGCACGCCAAAGCACGTGCGCTACGCAAATATTGCACCGTCACATTGACCGGCAAGGGTATGGCCGCACGACCCGCCTCAATGCTGTCGACTTGCTGCACCGCTGCCTGTTCGCGCGCCAATTGCAAAATCGCGGTGATTTCCAAAAAGCTAGCGAGGCTGCCGCCGTGCAAAGCGGGTAATTGCGCATTGCCGATATGATTTTCATGAAACGGCATGCTGCAGAACAGCCGACCGGCATCGTCGAGCTGCGCCGTGACACCGAGCTTGGCCGCATAGGGCATGGCGACCAGCACATTTTTTATGAAATCCACATCACCCATCTTCTTGCACCTTAAAAGGGCCGCCGAGAATATCGGGCACCGAGGCATTAGCACCCAGCATGAATGTGCCGGTACCGACAGCAATCGGTTTTGCCGGATCCTCGTTAAACGCTTGCGCATTGAAAAAAGCGATACGCTCGGTCAGCCGATAAATATGCGCCATGCAATAGAGGTTTTGGCGTGGCGCGGCAGGGCGCATATAATCGACCCGCAAATCAACCGTTGCGACAGAGAATTTATGCTCGGTCGCCAGCACCGATGCCCCACCCGCCGTTTCGTCAATCATTGCGGTGACAACACCGCCGTGCAGCACATCGGTCTCGGCATTGCCGACCAAACTTTCATGCCATTTCAAACCTGTGCAAATGCGCTTATCACCAAAGCCCATATAGACAAGACCGATATTTTGTCCCATCGGGCTGCGGCTGTCTTGAAAAACCGGCGTAATATCAATGCCGGGCAAGTCGGGAAATTTCAAATCACTATCAGACATGGCGGCAAAGTAACGGAAAAACCACTTGCAGCAAAATGTTCAAATTTTTCCGGCTTCACATCATTGCAGTCCGCTTTAGCCGTGTTTGGCGCGGCGGCGCGCCAGCATATCGTCGAACCGCGATTCTTCGATAACCGTGCCGTCTTGAGCCAAGCTTTCGGCCAGCGAATTATCAATGGCTTTTAATTTGAACAGCACCAGCGCGCCCTCAGGGCCACCGCGCTCCATATGCACATCGCCCGGTTCTTTATGGGCGTAATCACCGGCTAGGCGGATTTTGTGCGATAACTCTTCGCCGGTTTCAGCATCAACATCGATAACGTGCAATTCACCGGCCAATACGACGGATGTGGTCTCCGCCGTATGGCGATGAAAATGGCAATAACTATTAGGAGCCCAGCGATACAGCAAATCCACATGACCGTCATCGCGAATGCTCAACAGGGCCGCTTCATAATCTATCGGGTAATCAAAACTGTCATCGCCAACAAAACGCCGCCATTTCAAATTCTTATTATCAAATAAATTCATGACCCACCCCAAAAGTGAAATAATTTCATTTAATTCTAGTGAAAATAGAGTTTCGGCGCAAGGCATGGGCCAGCGCAATGGATTTAAGGGGCTGGTGACGCGGTGCCATCGGGCGGTATTGCAACAGATGACGGCGACGCGTCGTTTTCATTGCTTTCTTCGCATTGAAAATTTTTGCTCTGGCCGCGACAAAAATAGATTTTGTCTTGATATTTTACCCATACACGATGCGGAGGTTGGGCATTGGAGAACAAATGATAAAACTGGCCTATAATTTCGCCGCCCGCCATCACTTCCGGCGGCTCTGATTTCCATTCGGCCCGCGCCGCCATATCAAGCGACGCAGCCATAACCGCCAAAACAAGAACCCCGTAAAAGACCGACACACTTTTCATAGATCAAGCCGTATCGGAATTTGCCGCCCAGAGCAAATATTTTGCCGCCCGGCTAGACTTGAGTTTTCAGCTTGGTCATATAGGTTTGCAAATCTTTTTTGACGTCCGGTGCCAGAATATACAGGCCGATAAGATTGGGAATGGCCATGATGAAAATCATCGCATCGGCAAATTCCAACACGGTGTCCAATTTTATGGAAGCGCCGATGACGATGAACAGGCAAAAAATCATACCAAAAGTTTTTTCTTTGGCTTTGCTCTCACCAAATAAATAGGTCCAGCCTTTAATGCCGTAAT
Organism: Rhodobiaceae bacterium; assembly: GCA_002721725.1. Taxonomy (GTDB): domain Bacteria; phylum Pseudomonadota; class Alphaproteobacteria; order RS24; family RS24; genus UBA8337. Next base: position 93,250 of record PBLK01000016.1, on the reverse strand, counting down.
AGGCCCAAGCCAGCATGGTCGAAAAAGCGAAAATCATCGCGACAAAAGATAATGGCACCGGCGCCCAAGAAATATTCTCCTGAAAAGCCGCCGAGGTCAGCTCAATGCCTGACATGCCGCTGCCCATCAGCGCCTCGGTCGGCAAGGTAAGGACCAGCACCAAACCAGTCAATGTGCAAATCACCACCGTATCGATAAATGGTTCCAACAAGGCAACGAACCCTTCGCTCAGCGGTTCGTCGGTTTGCACGGCGGAATGGGCAATAGCCGCAGAACCGAGGCCTGCCTCATTGGAAAAGGCGGCGCGCTGAAAGCCCAAAATCATAATACCTATAAAGCCGCCCGACACACCTTGCATTGTGAAGGCCGATTTGAAAATTAATGCAAAAGCAGAGGGAATGGCGGTTAAATTCATTGCCAGAACCAGAAAGGCCAGCGCCATATAAATTACTACCATAAAGGGCACGAGGCGGACCGTGATATTGGCAATCGATTTAATGCCGCCGACAATAATCAGCCCGACCAGCATCGCCATGGCCAAGCCGACAAGCCAGCCAAAGCCGACCAACGGGCTGTCTTCGCCGCCCGAGACTTGAAGCAATTGAACATATGCCTGATTGGATTGGAACATATTGCCTGCGCCGAGACAGCCAATAACAATACTGACGGCAAAAAACGTACCCAGATATTTACCAAGACGCGGCAGACCTTTTTCAGCCAGACCGTCGCGCAAATAATACATCGGCCCGCCCGAGACGGTGCCATCTTGATTGATAATGCGATATTTGACGCCCAATGTGCATTCGACGAATTTTGTCGTCATGCCGACCAGTCCAGCTACGATCAACCAGAAAATGGCTCCCGGGCCTCCTAGCGAAACAGTAATGGCCACACCGGCCATGTTGCCGACGCCAATCGTTCCCGACATTGCCGCTGTTAAGGCCTGAAAATGGCTTATTTCGCCTTGATGCTTGTCATTGTAAAGCGCCCCGCGCACTACCTTGATGGCGTGGCGAAAGCCGCGCAAATTTATGAAGCCTAGATAAAAAGTAAAAAAGAAAGCAGCGACAATCAACCAAACGACAATTAATGGCACATCGGCACCGGCCCAAGGTACGGCATAGAAAATAAGCGCCGATAAAACATCTGTCAGCGGCTGCATCAGCTGATTGATTTTTGCATCTATGGATTGCGCGGAGGCCGAAAAAGGAAAAATCGAAAAAAGCGGAAGTAGATATATAAAAAGTCGGACCAAATTTATCTCTATTATTGAGGGAGTATCAAGCTAACAAGCGCTGCATAGATTTACAAGCGGTGAGGCTCGACCAGCGGAGCTGCTTTTCCACTGGTTTTCAGCGTCCCCATGTGTTGCTGTCCCAAATAGTTATAATTAAAGGTACGAAAGGAGGGTCGATAATGCAGAAGATTTTTAAATGTGTTTTTTTTCTGTCTTTAATCGTGTCCCCTCCCGCCAAGGCGCAAATTATTGGCGCAATTAACCCAAACATTACGGCGGACGCATTAGGCATGGGTGACCCAATAAAGGGGTTTGGTTTTTCGGCACTGCGCTATGAAGACAAACAAAGGTTGAAAAGACTGCGCGAACGTTATTTGGAATTAAATCCAAAAAACCTTGGGATCGTTACGGTCTATGATGTTGAGGATGACAGCAGAAAACCCGACAATGAGGCGGCAAGTAATAGCTCGCAAGTCGAAGCAAAGAATGGGCCTAAATAAGCCACCTGAGCCAATGTCAGTCGCTTACCCGAGCCGAAGCTATTAGCCGATAAACCAGCCGGATGCATTGTAAGAAATTGCCATGCTGGCAAAACCTTGCAAGACTAGAATTGCACCGGTAATGACAATGCCTAGCACCGAGCCGATAAGACCACCTTCGGCGCGATAGCCCAGTATGGAAGTAGGACGGAATACCAATTCCTCATAATTCACGTTTTCGTCGACCTGCTGCAGCAAAGTTTTAGCGGTGTTCAACCGCTGCATTTCGCCCGCCTTTGCATCTTGTTGCGACAATACGCCAATTTCCACTTGTAATGACAGCAATTCCTGCTGCAGGGCAGCGCGCTGCAAATAGCTGCTGCGTTGCAAACGAATGGCCGCATACATGGCATAGCTGCAAATAAAGCTGATCACAAAAACAGTTGCGCCGATAGTTACTGCGGTGGCCGCCTGATGCGGTATTTGCGTCCACATTATGAAATTCATAAGGGCAACGCACAGCACTGAATAAGAGATGAGCAATGAGGTATAACTTTGCACACGTCGGTAAAAACGTTCGCCGAAACCGCGCACCACAGCACGAGATTGCACCCAGCCGTTGACACAATTAGCCGAATGTTTGTCGAAGAAAATAAGCTCGCTTTGCCCATCTGGCATTTTTAAATCAAGACCAGGTGACTTAAGAGCGCGGAAATAAAGCTCCGAGGCGCGCACGCGACGTGCAAAATCATGTCCGCATAACAGCCCGAAACCCATCAAACCCATGCTAGCCAGCAGACCAGCATAAATTGCCAAATTTACGGTTATTTCTTTCCAACCAGATCCGATGAGCGGGTTTCCGTAAAGCGTTCGCACGTAAATCAATGATCCCAAAATTATCAGCGACGCAAAAAAAATCAGCGGGTTAAACCATTTGGGCGGCGCATCTCCATAAGCGTCATGAATAATTCCACGAGCAATATCAAATAAGCTATGGCGCTTCCCGTTGCCGCTTTCCATATGCATATCCTTTAGCTCGATGGTCCTGGTGCGCATGGTTTCTTGCAACTCATAGCTGATGAGACCTTGAAATTCGGTTGGGCGGCTCCAGCCTTGTGCAATCAGCTTGCGTTGGGATTTGTCAAAATCCCAACCAGGTGGATCAGCCAAAGCGTTATATTCCTCGCTGCTGAAATAACCATATTTGACTGAAATTATGAGGCGGCGAAGAAATACTAGAGAATAGGCAAAAACTATCTGCAATGGGTCAATCGCAATATTTGAACCGGCCTCCTGAGTTAATGCAATAATAAGGCCAGCCGTCAGCACCCATGAGGCGACATAAGTGATGACCCAAGAAAACAAAACAAAGAAAAGTGGATTATTGTGCGAAACAACTATTAGTAAATTTCGGTTTTGGCACACGTTCCACGCCCTCTTGGGAGACCGCTCAATCAACAAGGCAGCCAACGGCGAGAGAAAAACGGGCGGCAAGTTTTCATAAACCATGCTGACCCAAAACTGTTTCCAAGAAAATGCTACATCAGAAGAGTAAGCGTGAGACATAATTCATTCTTCAACTAATCGGACGAAATCGCTGAACGCAGGTTATTCTGAGGCTTGCGGATTCCCTCGGTCATTCCAAATACTATTAAATGATAGCGATTGGTTAACAACTAGTTTAGGCTTTTTTAGTCATTTAAAGGAGGGAATTATGACAGAATTTGAAATCTTTGCTCTTTCATCAATGAATAGTAGCTCGACCGGCGCATACCAAATTGCAATGGCGTTTTCCATTTGGGTCGCGTTTCGAGCTGCAAACGTGACAGGACAACAATATGCCGACAATATTATTGCCAAAACGGCGGCGACTGTTTTTGGCCTGGCTACACTATTCTATTTCAACATGACTTATGCATTTTGGTCGTTCAACCAAGCAGCGTTAAGCTATCGGTTAGCAGAACTCAAAGCATCTGGTGGTGAAATTTCGTCAATGGCCTCGTCCTTCGTTACGCAGACAGGCGCCACCACTACACCACCATCATTCTCTTTAGTTCCCGGCGATCCAATTATTATTGCTCTTGAACTCGCTATTTTAACAATGATTTTATATCCCATTTGGGGCCCCAAAAAATAATCTCGAAGCTTCTAACGAAAAAGGGGGGCCTATGGCTCCCCTTTTTTATTTGGAAAATTGCAAACCAGCTGGTGAACAAAAGGTATCATTTTGGTTTCCTAATGCCCTGGTTAACCATTCAATTCAGTCACACTTATAGATTGAAACCCATGAACCCCGCATAAGGCGCTAAATCTTTTTTGAATTCGGGTAATTTTAACAGCCTTTGGATATGACTGTAGAGCGAACTATAGTTTTTTAGCTGCGGCAAGATCCTCTGTCGTTTGATCTTTTCCAGCTCATCATTCATGCGACTTTCATTGCTCATCAATGCAAACTCGCAAATCATCACAATATCAGCTAAGCTAAGTTTACTTCCCACCAAATGGGTGTTTGTTGTCAAAACATTATCGAGAACACTGCAATATTTGTTGAAAGCGCGCTCCATTTCTTCATGGAAGTCTGCCGTAAGGCTGCTGCCAGCTAAAATATATCTCTGAATAAGATCAGCGAATAGAAGTGTTTTATCAAGAAATCCATCAATCCGCGCCTGCTCTTCGGGCGAATTTCCGTAAAGAACTGGCGCATTTGAGCCCGTCAGGGCCGCCAAGCGCATGATTGAATTACTTTCAAAAACACCATCTCTGCCAGCATTGGCATAGGCCATCGGGATATCTCCGAAGGGATTAGCTAATAAAAATGAATCAGTCTTGTAGACGTTGCCTGCAAAGCCCACACTAGCTTTGCGCAATGAGGCTGCATTTACCTCTTTATCCGCACTAGTCATTTTGAACGCGTCATAATCCCATAGCCAATTAGCCATTTCAGGCGGCGTATCCCCAAGTACTTCAATTTGCGCACCAGAGAACCGCGCCACAATGGTCGCTTTGTAAACCCTTGGATTAGGCAAATATGAAATAATTCTTATTTTGGACATTAGTTCTCTTCGTTCGAGAGGCGGGTTCTCGAAGCAATTGGAAAGTGCAAAAAATCGTCTAAAGGGCTTGTAGGGTTTGGGGTCCCATTAACAACATTCTCGCAAACCTCCAGAATGACACGTTCATGTGCAGCGACAAACTCAGCCAACTCAGCAGCCTCAGGTTCTTCTTCAGGGATTACTTTTTCTAAAAGTCCCTCATACTGGGGCAAACCCTGTTCTCTAATAATGGCTGCCATGGCTTCGAATTTGTTCCGCCAGCTCTCATTCTCAAGACCCCTCGCTGTCTCAACGCCGCCAGCAATTGAATTAGGGTTGTCGTATGCTGGCAAGCCATATTTGACAATAAATGGCCTTACTCTAGCTTTCCCCTCAGTTTCTAGTTGGAGCAACGCGGCAAGAATGACTACTTCATTCTCATCATCCGTTTCAGCCAGAAGCGTCGCATAAAATGCCTCTCCGAATTGCTCGCCGCGATAAACGTTTAGAAGGTTTTCTTTGAATTCACCGCTTATCAATTTCGTCTCCACTATAAAAAAACAACGAAAATAGATTTTCAGTATAGAGACAATACGCGACCAGCGTTAATAGCCAGTATGCGGTTCACTCTAGTTCTCACAGTTAGATTGCCTGCATAATGAAAAGTTCTGCATGTGAGCAAAGGCTAAAATAGCTGCGCCAGTCACCGTTGAAAAACGTTCACCTAGTTCGCCCATAATTTCGTGTCCTAACAAAGCAGATAGAATTAGAATGCCGACGCCCGATAAACCGCAATAAATCACCATAGCGCTCTTATGCCTACGACAGCCCACTAAAAGGCTTAAAAAACTCAAAGGAACTACTGCCCAGATCAGCCAAATATGGAAAGCTTCCTCTCCGATAAAAACCCCGCCAATGGCTGGAAAAACCGACAAGATAACGGGTAATGCAAGACAGTGTAAGGCGCATATGCCAGAAGTGGATATTGCCACCCTGTCGGCCCAACCTACAAAATCAAAATTCTGCACTATAACCATCTCCCAATATTCATGCGGATAAGGCAGGTTTACATGGACCTCAACTCTGACACAATAGACGAAGCGCATTAAAACGCCGCATTTTTTTAAAAGGGCCTCACAAGGAGCTCAACATGCAGTTCAAACCACAGGACTTACTCTACAACAACGCGACCGAAAACAAACTTCCCGTCCGTCTGCACCCCGCTCTCACCTATAGGCCGCCCTACAGCCAGCGGAACATTTCCAACATAAAGCTCATATGTGCCCGGCTTAATGGGCACAAAACTGACATGCGCTGCGCCGATTTCATCGCATTCAATGGCGTTGAAGCTCAGCCCTTGTAGGTGAATTTCAATATCGCCGACCGTAACAAGGCGCAAATGGGCGTTGTTCAAAAGCCCAGCCATTTCAACTCGCCACCCTCTAAGGTCGTCCCGCACATCGGGGCAACTTATAGTCAACCTATAGTAGCGCCCACTTTGCAAAGAAAGCAGTTGGGGGATCAGCATGGGCATGCCGTCATCTGCTGTGGTAATGGTCAATTTCTTTTTGACAGGCGGATATTGGGCCAAATTGCCGAGCGATTGCGCGCGAGCACTTTCCGGCACAATAATGGCCAGCACGAAAAACAAAGCTAAAAAGCGCATCATTTAGCCCCTTGGGCATTTCGATGTTGTTCAATGGCTTTTGCCAAATCATCGCGCTCACCGCACCCTTTCGGACATAAATCTGCGAGCCGCTCCAAATTGGCTTCCGCCGACGCCATATCGTTCAGTGTCAAAAACAATTCGCCTTGATATTCGAGCGCCAATTTATGGTTAGGGTCCAAAAATAAAGCCTTTTGATAATGCGAACCGCTGGCTTCATAGTTGCCCGACTTTCGGTAGGCGAAGCCCAGATAATTATAAATATCAGCATTATCAGGCTCGTCGCGCATAGCCTTTTCCAATTTACCAATAGCTCGTTTGTATTTTTCCTTTTGAATGAGCTGTTTCGCTTCGTTCAACATTTTGCCGGCGTCTGGCGTGTAGCCATAGTTTCCCGCTGCCCAAGCAGGAGGTGAAAATAAAAGCGCTATAATGAAATATATTCGCATGATTAAAATCCCTATTTCATTAACCCTAAACTGAAAATTTAGAGCGACGCAAGAGTACCCCGTTGAAATGTTACAAGTGGAGACAAAAAAGCACGAGTGCTGATCTCATGGAGGCGATAGAGCAGCTAGAAAATAGTTTTCAGGCTTCCTGAAGCAAAGCAAATCAAACTTAAAAACGGGATTACAATATAAATCTGTGATAAAGAGACTTAACTGTCCTTCGCAATTAACCATTCTTTAGGCCAGCTAAATTTCGGATAATAATTTCCATATCTTTTTAAGCGACGTAAATGAGACTGTTGAAGGAAACGAAATGATTACAGGCACCGTAAAATGGTTCAACGCCGATAAAGGGTATGGTTTTATTGCTGTGGAAGGACAAGATGATGTATTTGTCCACATCTCCGCTGTTCAAGAAAGCGGCCTGACCCTCAAAGAAGACATGAAAGTGTCTTTCGAGAAGCAGCAAGGAAACAATGGTAAATTTTCGGCTGTCAACTTGGTAATTGCTACCTGACGCTATATTGACCGCCTCCTGCCACAAAAAACATGGCGGTAAAAATTTTTTGATTTTGAGTTGTTGTCCTTGAAATGCGCTGGTGGGCGATACTGGGATTGAACCAGTGACCCCTACAATGTCAATGTAGTGCTCTCCCGCTGAGCTAATCGCCCCTACCAAACGGCAAGGACGCTGTCTTATCGCAAAACAACCGGTCTGCCAAGGGCAATGCCGCAAAACCCGTCAATGATTTACAGCCGCGGCAAGCTTTTCATATGCGCTAACAAAGTCTTCTTTAAATTGCTGTACCACTTGTCCGGCTGACAGAGATTCAGTCATCAACCCAACGCCCTGACCTACCCAATAAGTCGCTAATCGCCGCGCGCCTTCGTGGCCGCTCTGCGACAACTTGTCGATGCGCCCAAGCGGGGGTTCACTGACCATGCCTTGCAAGGGCATAGGCAGAGGCTCCGGCGCCCCCTCGCTTTCCCAAGCTTGGGTCCAGGGGCTGCTTAATTGGCGTGAGTGTTTGCCCGTTCGCGCGCGCGAGCGCACCGTGTCGCTCGAGGAGGCAGCCAGCATTTTTTCCTTCACCACCGGATTGGTTTCCGCCTCACTGGTCGTCAACCAGACCGAGCCGCACCAAGCGCCCGCTGCTCCCATGCTCATAGCTGCGGCCATTTGCGTGCCAGTAGTAATGCCGCCGGCCGCCAACACCGGGGCACTTACATTCATATTTTCAAAAGCGCGACAGATCTCGGGCACTAGAACCATAGTTGAAACATCGCCGCAATGCCCGCCAGCTTCTCCGCCCGCGGCGATCACCACATCGACTCCGGCAGAAACCTGAGCCATAGCATGTTCTTTAGAGCCCACTAGCGCGCCGACCTTCACACCATGATGGGCCGCCATATCTTTCATACTTTGTGGGGGTACGCCGAGTGCGTTGACAATAATTGCAATCGGATATTCAAAGGCGACTTCCATCGCCCTCAACGCTCCTTCCTCCTGCAAATTATTCGCGAATGTACTGCTACTTAAACCTTCTTCCCCGTTTTGGGCTGCGGGTTCGATATCGTATTCCGCCAACAGGTTATTTACAAAATCATGGTGTGTTTGCGGAATTTTCTTAGCCATAGCCGACGCCTCGACGCGCTCACCCTTGCCCTCAAATTTATTCGGCACTATCAGATCGACCCCGTATGGTTTCCCGTCAATATGGGCGTCAATCCATTCCAGCTCTTGCTTTAACCGGTTCGGAGACAAATTCACCGCGCCAAACACACCCATGCCGCCGGCCTTTGAGACGGCCACCACCACATCGCGGCAATGTGTAAAGGCAACAAGTGGAAACTCCAAGTTGAACATATCACAGATTGTCGATCGCATATTTCTCTCCCCCTATTTTGCCAATAGTCTAGCATAGCCTGAAGGCGTGACAATAATCGCGATCCTTATAATCCGGTCTTATCACGCAAAATCTTGACAAATCCTCTATCGGCCCGCGCTTTTAGGGTGCGCCAATACGCCATATATTTTCCGACCCAAAGATGCTAATATTTGGTCATGAGTGCAAATGACGAGCAGGCTTTTATCTTCACTCCCGCCGCCAATGGCACTGGTGGTGCAGGGTCTCTCTTACTCACCTCGCCGCATAGTGGGTCTTATTATCCCCAAAGTTTTATGGATTCTTCGTGTCTTGACGCGCATCAAATCCGGCTTTCGGAAGACATGTTTGTTGACGCTTTGCTTGCTCGCGCACCGCAGCATGGCATTGGCGTTTTGTCGGCGCATTATCCCCGCGCCTATGTCGATTTGAACCGCGCTCCTTATGAGCTTGAGCAGGCTTTGTTTGAAGACACGCTTCCCGCGCACATTGACCGCCGTTCCGCACGAGCCGCGGCCGGCCTTGGCACAGTGCCAAGACTGGTAGCAGAAAATATTCCGATATATGCTGGTAGATTGCGTTTTTCTGAAGCCGAAGCTCGAATCAAAAAAATCTATCAACCGTTCCACAGCAAGCTGGAAGCAGAATTGAGCAACATGCGAAAACATGCCGGCTATGCAATGCTTTTAGACGTCCACTCTATGCCGTCTCAAGCTACTCGCCTATCGGCAGAAGGCCGACGCATCGATTTTGTGCTGGGCGATCGTCATGGCCGCTCTTGCGACAATCGGCTTTGTGATTGGTTGGAAGGAGAGTTGAGCAAGCGCGGCTGGCTGGTGGCCCGCAATAAACCTTATGCCGGTGGTTATATTACCGACCGATATGGCCGGCCTGCTGACGGCATACATGCAGTGCAGATTGAAATTAACCGCTCCATTTATATGGATGAGGATAATTATACCAAGCATGCCGGTTTTGAACGCCTGCAAACTGAGTTGACCGAATTGGTGGTTTCGCTTGCCGCGCAACTACCTCAATGGCTCGATGCTTCATTGCCCGACCCGACGCGCTCGGCAGCTGAATAAAGCCATCAGTGAACGCAAAGATTTATCCATGACTGACGCGCCGACACTTAAAGAGCTGCTGTCTTTCGCCCACCAACTGGCCGACGCGGCAGCGCGAGTTAGTCTGCCCTTATTCCGAAATTTGCCCTCTGTCGAAAATAAAATAGAGCTCGGCTTTGACCCGGTCACCGAAGCCGACCGCAATGCCGAGGCAGCCATACGCGGGCTCATAGAAACGCATTATCCGGCACATGGCATCCATGGCGAGGAATTTGGTGTCAAACACGGCAATGAATGGCAATGGGTGCTCGACCCTATTGATGGCACGCGCGCTTTTATTTCCGGTATGCCAACTTGGGGCACTTTGATCGCTATGAATAATGGCAAAATCGTCCCGCTCGGGATAATGGACCAGCCTTTCTCCGGCGAGCGCTATTTCGCCACCGCCGGAGACGGCGCGTTTTTGCGTCATGACGGGCAAGACACAAAAATTACCTGCCGCGCGTGCGACCGCTTAGACAAAGCCATATTAGCCACCACCACGCCGCAATTATTTGTCGGAACAGATGAAGAGGCGGTTTGGCAGAGGCTGAGCGATGCCGTGCAACTGACGCGTTATGGCGGTGATTGTTATAATTATGCCCTTTTGGCGAGCGGTCATATTGATTTGGTGGTTGAGCAGGTATTGCAGCCTTATGACATTCAAGCGCTTATCCCAATTGTCGAAGAAGCCGGCGGCATCATTACCGATTGGCAGGGTGGCAATGTTATGCAAGGTGGGCAAATAATTGCGACCGGCGACAAGGCCGTGCATCAAGCGGCATTAGATATTCTGAACGGCTAATTGAGCCGATCAAAAAATGCCGCCACATCTGCGATAAATGCTTCGCGCACCGCGTCTTTTTCCATCATTAATTCGTGCTTGCCGGCCTTAAATAGCTTGCCGCTACCGTTTTGCACGTGAGCCAGCACATGAGTATGAGCTTTATTATCAACCAGCATTTCTTCTTCAGCCGAGCCGATAAAAAGCGGCGTGGCAATGCTCTGCAAAAAGGCCGGACGGCGCGTATCGGCCATAGCCTTATCGGCTGTGGCAAACCAGCCCAGACTGGCGCCATTGACCTGCAATTGCGGGTCGCTGACATAAAGCGTGCCGGTGCGGCGGAAGCGGTCAAAATCATTGGTTACATCATTGGTTTCGGCAACGCCCGGGCGCACCGCTTGGCCTTGCAGTGGGTTCCAGCTATCGGCCTTGCCGAGCAGGCGGTAAAATAGGCTAACAGTTTTGGCAATGGCCATGAGCGGGGCGGGAATGGGCAGTCTATGCATGGGCGCGCACTGCGCCAAGCCGGCCAACCACTCAGGATGTGCTTGCACGGCGCGAAGAGATATTTGCCCACCCATAGAATGCGCCAGCCCGACATGCGGCTTAGGCAGCGGCGCGATTAGTTTTTCCCAACGGTCTTCCAAATCGCGCAGATTGATATCGAAATCTTTCAAGTGCAGGCGCGTCGGCTCGCGCCCATCGCCATCAGACAGACCGTGACCGCGCCATTCGGGCATCACCACCAGATAACCGAGCCGTGTGAAATCGCCTATGGTTTCAAAATATTTTTCAATAAATTCGGAATAGCCGGTCATCAAAACCAGCGTGCCGCGCGTTTCTCCCTCCGACGGAAACACCGCGCCGCGCAACATTTTACCGTCGCGCATTTTATGCATACCGACATCAGCCCCTTGCGGTACCGGATTGCCGTCAATCTCTACGAAACGCGAGGGCGCGTCCCATTTGATTTTTACCATCATAAACCATCCCCTGATGTCCGATATTTGACAATGTGCGGAATCACACCGCGCTTGGCAAGCCGATGATTGCCAAAACCAACCCAATCTGCCACTGTCGGGACGGTTTTTATAAAGGGGATCATGATGGCGCAGCACAAAAACACATCCTTTTGGTCTTCCAATATCGGTTTCATTTTAGCCTGTGTCGGCGCTGCTGTTGGCCTCGGTAATATTTGGAAATTTCCCTATATGGCAGGCACGCAAGGTGGCGGGGCTTTTGTTTTCGTCTATCTGATTACCATTTTCGCCATTGCCATTCCGGTGGCGGCGGCCGAATTGCTGGTCGGACGCAAAGGGCGCTCTGATGCCGTGTCCAGCGTGCGCGATATTGCAGTTGAAAATAGCCGTCCAGCCGCGCTTGGCGCGATTGGCGGCATTGGCGTGTTCGGCTCTTTCGTGCTGCTGACCTTTTACGCGGTGATTGCGGGCTGGGTGTCGGCTTATATTCTCCGCGCCTTGACCGGCCAAATTGGCGGGCTTAATGCCGAAAGCGCCGGTGCAATGTTCGGCAATTTGCTGGCCTCACCCAATGAAATGATTATCCACCAATTTTCTTTCTTGCTGTTTTTGGGGCTGATACTCATTCGCCAGCTTTCAGCCGGACTGGAGCGCGCCAACCTCATTCTCATGCCTAGCTTGGTGGTTATGCTGGTATTGATTGCCGTTTATGGGGCTCTTGCCGGTGATATTGGTGCCTCACTGGCCTATTTATTCACCCCCGATTTTTCAAAAATCACACCTGCCGTCATTCAATCGGCGGTCGGGCAAGGGTTTTTCTCAGTCGGGGTCGGCGCTGCAATGCTCATCACTTATGGCGCTTATCTCGATAAATCCATCAATCTCGGGCAGGCGGCCATTACCATCGCGCTGGCCGATACGGCCATTGCCATTCTCGCCGGTATCGGCATTTTTGCCATTGTCTTCGGTCAATCGCTTGACCCGTCGGCAGGCCCGGGCCTGATTTTCACTACATTGCCGTTGGCTTTTGGACAAATGCCGTTTGGCGGTGCATTGGCTTTGGTGTTTTTCGTGCTGGTTTATTTCGCCGCTCTGACCTCCGGCCTGTCATTGGCTGAAGTGATGTTTCGCTGGGCCGAAAACCGCTTTGGCTGGAGCCGCAAGCGCGCCATTTATGTGATGCTTGGCGCCACCTTTCTGGTCGGCCTCAGTACGGTTTTTTCTTTCAACATTTGGGCCGATGTCAAAATTGCCGGACGCAGCTTATTCGATATGAAAGATTATCTGGTCACCGCCTATATTATGCCGCTGGGCGGTTTGGGCGTTATTCTGTTTGCCGCTTGGGTGATGCCGGTGGAGGCTTTGAAAAAAGCCTTCGGTCATGATGGCGCATTGTTTACCGCTTGGCTGTTTGCCGGTCGCTATTTGTCACCGCTCGGTATTTTGTGGATTTTCTGGGCCGGACTGTAAGTCGAACTAGGAAAAATTTTTTCAGTTTCAAGACTTTGAAAGCGGATTTTTTCTTCCCATTTCGAGTATGAGGGCGGCAATCATGCCGTTTTCAAACCCTGTTTTGGTGCCTCAAAGGGCCAAAACAATTTCTTGCTTCTTGAGAAGGAGATGAAAATGAACCGTTTTGATTTGACCCCACTTTACCGCTCAACCATCGGTTTTGACCGTTTGGCCAGCCTTTTCGATGCCGTGCAGTCGGCAGAAAAAAGCTCGGCATTTCCCCCCTATAATGTCGCGCGCATTGATGAGCATAATTATCGCTTAACAATGGCGGTGGCCGGTTTTGGCGAAGATGAGTTGGATATTGAACAACGCGGCGGTGCCCTGACCGTGCGCGGCACGCGCCAAGCCGAGGAAGAAGACGGCCAAAACGCCAATGTTCTATATCAAGGCATTGCGGCGCGTAATTTTGAACGCCGCTTCCAGCTGGCCGATCAAGTGCGCGTCACCGGCGCGCATCTCGATAAGGGTTTGCTGCATATCGCCTTTGAGCGCGAAATCCCCGAGGCTGAGAAGCCCCGTAAGATTGATATTGCCAAGACATTGGCCGCATAGACTTTTCGTCTAAAGCCAAGTCTGACGCCCGGCCTGCCTGGATGAGGAGCACTCCTCCACCTCATCAGGTCGGGCGTTTTGCTTTTTCGGATTTATAGGCTACTTTCATCTCTGGCTTGGGAGGGTCTTATGGCAAGTGTAAGAGCAAAATTATTTAGTAGTTTGCTGCGTCGAGCTTTGCGCAGCGGTCTTCTACCCGACGGTATTAAAGGCCTCGAAATGGTGCGCAACGGCGAAAATCGTGGCAGGATACTCAGCCTGATTATGGGGCAAACCAAGCCGGGGTTAGCTTGTAAAATTGGCACAATGGACGCCGAATGGGTCGGCGATGAAAATGCCGATCGAACATTGTTATATCTGCATGGCGGTGGCTATGTGCTGGGCAGCATTGAAACCCATCGCTCGATGGTCTCGAGGTTGTGTGAATTTGCTGGCATTCGCGGTCTTATTGTCGATTACCGACTGGCTCCCGAACACCCCTATCCTAGCGCAATTGAAGATGCCGAGCAGGCCTATGATTATTTAATAGAAGAAGGGGTAATACCGGAGAAAATGCTGCTTGCCGGTGACAGTGCGGGCGGCGGACTTAGCCTTGCTTTGATGCAAAAATTGCGCGAACACGGCAAGGCACAGCCGAAAGCGGTCGCGCTTCTCTCGCCTTGGACCGATTTGACAATTTCCGGTCGTTCACATAAAGAGCGTGCCGAGCGTGACCCGATGATTGATGTCGAGCGCATGCCGCAAGCAATTGATTGGTATTGCCCCAATCAGGATAAGAAAAATCCGCTTATATCACCGGTTTTTGCCGATTTGGCAGGGTTTCCACCAATGTTTGTGCAAGTCGGCTCGGAAGAAGTATTGTTTGATGATAGCACGCGCCTAGTGGAAAATGCCGAAAAAGCTAATGTCGATGCCGAATTGCAGATTTGGCCCGATATGCCGCATGTGCACCAAATTGCCCATCGCTTTGTGCCAGAAGCAAAAACGGCGCTGCGCGACATTGCAGGATTTTTCAATCGCAAGGGTATTTGAGGCGGGTTTTGCCACATGCGACCATGCGGCGCGGTAGCAAAGCTTGCGTTTCTGCCGTTTATTCCATCATTAAACGGTAAATTAGGTCAATATCATTGACCAATTTACTTGAATTCAATGCCCGCTTGCGCCTATATTATGGTCGCTTCAGCGATTGTAGCTTAAAGGGCGCAGCACCGCTGAAAATCCCGAAAACGGGATGATTTAAACAAATCGGTGTCGGTCCGTACGGGTGGAAATCCGTGCAGGAATTTTGCGCTGAAAACGGAATGGATGGATAGGCAGCATGAGCAAGCAGCCGGAAAATAAATCGGGAAAAATCCGCAACGGTTTGCCGCCGCGTCAGGGTCTTTATGATCCGGCCCATGAGCATGATGCATGCGGTCTCGGCTTTGTCGCCAATATCAAAAACGTCAAAAGCCACGATATCGTGCGCGACGGCCTGACCATTTTGGAAAATCTCGAACATCGCGGTGCCGTCGGGGCTGACCCGAAAGCCGGGGACGGTGTTGGCATGCTCATTCAAATGCCTGATGCGTTTTTCCGGAAGGTTACATCAGAGCTTGCTTTCGACTTGCCCGA
Organism: Rhodobiaceae bacterium; assembly: GCA_002721725.1. GTDB lineage: Bacteria > Pseudomonadota > Alphaproteobacteria > RS24 > RS24 > UBA8337. Next base: position 77,953 of record PBLK01000016.1, on the reverse strand, counting down.
AGAAGGCGCTTATGGTGTCGGCATGGTTTTTTTGCCGCTCGGTGATACGGCGCGCACGTCCATTGAAAACATCATCACTGAAAAAATCACCGCCGAAGGGTATGGTGTTTTGGGCTGGCGCGATGTGCCGGTCGATAATTCTGATCTCGGCTATTCGATTGTGCCGACCGAGCCGGTCATCAAGCAAATATTTATCGACAATAGTAAAGGCGTCGACCAGCAAGGGTTTGAACGCGACTTGTTCATTATTCGCCGTTTGATTGAGTTGGCCGTCAAAGCCGAGAACTTGGCGGAAGCAAAAGACTTTTTCTACATCCCGTCCATGTCGTCTTATACGGTGCTTTATAAAGGCTTGCTTTTGTCGAGCCAGCTAGGCCCATATTATGATGATTTGCGCGACCCTGACACGGTGTCGGCTATGGCACTGGTGCATCAGCGTTTTTCCACCAATACGTTTCCCACTTGGTCACTATCGCAGCCCTTCCGCATGATTTGCCATAATGGCGAAATCAACACGGTGCGCGGCAATGTTAATTGGATGGCAGCGCGCCATGAAACTTTGGCCTCTGACCTGTTCGGCGATGACCTCGAAAAATTATGGCCGCTAATTGAAGAAGGCCAATCGGATACAGCATGTTTTGACAATGCGTTGGAACTTTTGGTGATGGGCGGCTATTCACTGGCCCATGCTATGATGATGCTGATACCCGAAGCTTGGGCCGGGAATCCGCTGATGGATGAGCAGCGCCGCGCCTTTTACGAATATAATGCCGCTTTGATGGAGCCGTGGGACGGCCCGGCCGCTGTCGCATTTACCAATGGGCGACAAATCGGTGCTACGCTGGACCGCAACGGCCTGCGCCCGGCGCGCTATTATGTGACCTCGGACGACCGGGTCGTGATGGCGTCTGAAATGGGCGTGCTGCCCGCCGCAGAAGAAAAAATCATTGAGAAATGGCGTTTGCAACCAGGCAAAATGCTTCTTATCGACCTTGAAGAAGGGCGCATTATCTCCGACGATGAATTAAAGGCGGAACTATCCGGCTCGCATCCCTATACCGAATGGCTGGCACGCGGCCAGATTAAGCTGGAAGAATTACCTGTGCCGACGGGTGACGCTCATGTGCACAATGATTTGCCGCTTTTGACGCAGCAACAAGCCTTTGGCTACAGCCAAGAAGACTTGAAGTTTCTGATAGCCCCCATGTTAGAAAAAGGCGAAGAAGGCACGGGCTCAATGGGCACGGACACGCCGCCGTCGGCTTTATCGGATAAATCAAAGCCACTTTTCACTTATTTCAAACAGCTTTTCGCGCAAGTCACCAATCCGCCGATTGACCCAATTCGCGAGGAATTGGTCATGTCTTTGGTCTCCTTCATTGGCCCGCGGCCCAATCTGCTCGATCTTGAAGGCACATCGGGCATTAAGCGTTTGGAAGTGGCACAACCAATTTTGTCTAATGAAGATTTGGAAAAAATCCGGCGCATTTCCGACATTGAAGATAATGAGTTTCACGCGCTGACTTTGGATATGACATGGGATGCGGCAAGCGGCGCAGACGGCTTGCAGGCCCGCCTCGATGAACTATGCGCCGAGGCCGAAACAGCCATTGCACAGCGCAATGAAAACATCCTAATTTTGTCTGACCGCGCCATGCGTGCCGACCGCGTCGCCATTCCGGCGCTCTTGGCGACTTCTGCCGTGCATCATCATCTTATCCGCAAGGGCCTGCGCACCTCAGCCGGTCTGGTGGTCGAAACCGGTGAAGCGCGCGAAATTCATCATTTCTGCACTTTGGCCGGCTATGGCGCGGAAGCGATTAACCCTTATCTGGCTTTTGATACGGTCGATCAACTGCGCGATAAGCTGCAATTGGAACTGAGCCGTGAAGAAGGCCACGCCCATTTTGTCAAAGCCTCCGGTAAAGGCATGCGCAAGGTCATGTCGAAAATGGGCATTTCAACCTATCAATCCTATTGCGGCGCGCAAATTTTTGATGCTGTCGGACTGGCGCAGAATTTTGTCGATCATTACTTCACCGGCACCTCCACCACGATTGAAGGCATTGGCCTTGCGGAAGTGGCACAAGAAACGCTGATGCGTCATCAAGGGGCTTTTGGCGAGGATGCAGTTTTGAAAGACGCGTTAGATGTCGGCGGCGAATATGCCGTGCGCGTGCGCGGTGAAGACCATGTATGGAATGCCGGTACGGTCGGCGCCTTGCAGCACGCCGTGCGCGGCAATAGCCGTGACCAGTATCGCGACTATGCCCGACAGGTAAATGCGCAAGACGAGCATTTGCTGACGCTGCGCGGCTTGTTCAAAATCCGAAAGGCTGAAGACAGCGGGCGCAAGCCGGTCGCGCTTGATAATGTCGAGCCGGTTGAGGAAATCGTCAAACGATTTGCCACCGGTGCCATGTCGCTGGGCTCTATCAGCCCTGAGGCACATGAGACGCTGGCCGTCGCCATGAACCGCTTGGGCGGCAAGTCCAATACTGGCGAAGGCGGTGAGGAAACTCATCGCTTCACACCGGAAGAAAATGGCGACAGTAAACGCTCAGCTATTAAACAAGTGGCCTCGGGCCGCTTTGGCGTGACCACGGAATATCTCGCCAATTCTGACATGATTCAGATTAAAATGGCGCAAGGGGCCAAGCCCGGTGAGGGCGGCCAATTGCCGGGCCACAAGGTTGACCAACGCATTGCCGCCGTGCGTCACTCAACCCCGGGGGTCGGCCTTATCTCGCCTCCGCCGCACCATGATATTTATTCCATCGAAGATTTAGCGCAGCTGATTTATGACTTGAAAAACGCCAATCCGCGGGCCGATATTTCGGTGAAACTGGTCTCGGAAGTCGGCGTTGGCACTGTGGCGGCAGGCGTTTCCAAAGCGCGCGCTGACCATGTGACCATTTCAGGCTTTGAAGGCGGCACCGGCGCCAGCCCACTCACTTCCATCAAACATGCCGGTTCCCCCTGGGAAATCGGTCTGGCCGAAACCCATCAGACTTTGGTTTTGAATGATTTGCGCACGCGCATTGCCGTGCAGGTTGATGGCGGCTTACGCACCGGCCGCGACGTTATTGTCGGCGCGCTTTTGGGAGCTGATGAGTTCGGCTTCTCGACCGCGCCATTGATTGCGGCGGGTTGCATTATGATGCGCAAATGCCATTTGAACACCTGCCCCGTTGGTATTGCGACTCAAAATGAAGCTTTGCGCAAGCGCTTCACCGGCACGCCCGAGCATGTGATTAATTATTTCTTCTTCATTGCCGAAGAAGTGCGCGAAATGCTGGCCGAAATGGGCTTCACCTCATTGAACGAGATCATCGGGCAAACCGATTTGCTGGATACGCGCGACGCAATAAGCCATTGGAAAGCGCAAGGCCTCGACTTCACCCGCTTGTTCACCAAAATTGAAACGGATAAGGAAGTCTATCATTCGCAAAGCCAGAACCATCCGATTGACGATATTCTAGACCGCAAGCTGATTGCCGAAGCCATGCCCGCTTTGGACAATAAAACACCGGTGCAGATAGAAACTGCGATCAGCAATATTGACCGTTCGGCCGGCACTATGCTGTCGGGCGAATTGGCGCTGCGCTATGGCCATGCCGGTCTTGCCGATGACACCATCTCGGTAAAATTGCGCGGCACGGCGGGACAAAGTTTCGGCACGTTTTTGGCGCGCGGCGTTTCTTTCGAGCTGGAAGGTGAAGCCAATGACTATGTCGGCAAAGGCTTGTCAGGCGGGCGCATTGCCATTTACCCGCCGAAAGAAAGCGCCATTGTGCCGGAGGAAAGCATTATTGTCGGCAATACGGTGCTCTATGGCGCGATTGACGGCGAGTGCTATTTCCGCGGCGTCGCCGGTGAGCGTTTCGCCGTGCGCAATTCGGGCGCCATTGCCGTTGTCGAGGGTGCTGGTGACCATGCCTGCGAATATATGACCGGGGGTTGTGTTGTCGTGCTCGGTAAAACCGGCCGCAATTTTGCCGCCGGCATGTCGGGCGGCATTGCCTATGTGCTGGATGATGATGGCAGCTTTGAAAGCCGTTGCAATATGGCGATGGTTGATTTGGAGCCGGTGACCGGCAATGCCGATGCGGCTTTGGACAGTTTGAAAGGCGATATGCGCAAAGATGATGCAGCGCGCCTGAAGCGTCTTTTGGAAAACCATGCGCGCTACACAAACTCAAAGCGCGCTCAGGATATTTTGGCCGATTGGGATGCCTATCTGCCGAAATTCCTAAAAGTCATGCCGACAGAGTTTCGTCGCGCCCTCAATGAATTGGCTGATGCGGAAACCGTCGACCAGCCTGCCGCAGGAGAGTAAAATGGGAAAACCGACCGGATTTCTGGAACTGGACCGCCAAGATCGAAGCTATTTGCCGAAGGAAGAGCGGGTGCAGAACTTTCGCGAATTCATCGTGCCGCTGGATGAGCCGGATTTGAAAGCACAGGCCTCGCGCTGCATGGATTGTGGCGTGCCCTACTGCCATAATGGCTGCCCGGTCAACAATCAGATCCCCGATTGGAACGACCTTGTCTATACGGGCGACTGGCAAGCGGCGCTGACCAATTTGCACTCGACCAATAATTTCCCAGAATTTACCGGCCGCATTTGTCCGGCTCCGTGCGAGGCCTCATGCACGCTGAATATTGACGATAATCCCGTGACGATTAAATCGGTCGAATGCGCGATTGTTGATAAAGGCTGGGAAGAAGGCTGGATTGTTCCGCAGGTGCCAACCCATAAAACCGGCAAAAGCGTGGGCATTATCGGTGCCGGTCCAGCCGGCATGGCGGCAGCCCAGCAATTGGCGCGCGCCGGTCATGATGTACATCTTTATGAAAAACACGCCAAAGCCGGTGGCCTCCTGCGCTACGGCATTCCCGATTTCAAAATGGAAAAACACGGCATTGACCGTCGCGTTGCGCAAATGCAAGCCGAAGGCGTCACCTTCCATTATGACACACATGTCGGCGTCACCGTCACGGCGGCTGAATTGGAAGCCAAGCATGACGCTCTAATTTTGTCGGGCGGCTCTGAAGTACCGCGCGACCTGCCTGTGCCAGGCCGTGACCTGGACGGCGTGCACTATGCGATGGATTTCCTGCCGCAACAAAACCGCCGCGTGGGGCAAGAGCCGATTGGCACGATGGAACCGATATTGGCTGAAGACAAACATGTCATCGTTATCGGTGGTGGCGATACCGGCTCGGACTGCATCGGCACTAGCTTCCGTCAGGGTGCGCTGTCGGTCACGCAATTGGAAATCATGCCCATGCCGCCGGAAAAGGAAAATAAAGGCCTGACTTGGCCCGATTGGCCGCTGAAAATGCGCACCTCGACCAGCCAAGAAGAAGGCGCGATACGCGACTTCTCCGTTATGACGACCGAAGTAGTCGGGGAAGACGGCAAAGTCTCGGCAATTAAATGCACCAAAGTCGATGAGAATATGGCGCCGATTGCTGGTTCCGAATTTGAATTACAGGCCGACCTCGTGCTTTTGGCGATGGGCTTTATCCACCCCGTGCATGACGGGCTGGTGGAAGAATTGGCGCTGGAAAAAGACGGGCGCGGCAATGTCGCAGCCGACACGGCGACCTATGAAACCTCACGGGCGAAAACCTTTGCTTGTGGTGATATGCGCCGCGGCCAATCGCTGGTCGTCTGGGCCATTCGCGAAGGCCGCCAAGCCGCCCGTGAGGTGGACTTGTTCTTGATGGGTGAAACTGTTTTACCCAGATAGGTATTTAATAATATCAGAAAATTAAGCTCGGTCTTTTGGTCGGGCTTTTTCTAACTGCTCAACCTTAAAAGGTCATCCAAAACGCGCTCTACATGCTTCACTGAATTGCAGGTCTGCTTATGGGTGCAATAGGCGCCGAGTTTTTTCATCTCGCTATCGCCCGTATCCCACACGGTCTCGGGTTCAGGGTTGAGGAAAATCACCCGACCGGCCCGCTCGTAAAATTCTTTCAACACCAGATGGCCGGGATCGCCATAATTGGAGCGCGCATCGCCCAGCACCATCAAAGTGGTTTTCTTATCGACGCTGTCGAGCGTTGCTTCGGCCAAATCCATCATCGACATACCATAATCGGTCGAGCCACCGCCATATTGGCGAAGCGCATTTTCCATCGCCTCTTCCAAATCGCCCTCTTGCAGCATATCGGTTATTTCACCGGCGCGATTGGAAAACACAAAGCTACGCGTTTTTGGCATCACCTCATCAAGGCTATAAAGAAACATCAGGAAAAAGCGTGACACGGCCGCCACCGAACCCGACACATCGCATAGCACAATCAGCTTGGGGCGCTCGACCTTGACGCGCCGCCAAGCGAGATTGAACAGCTTGCCGTCATAAGCGACATTAGCGCGCATGGTGCGGCGAATATCCAACATGCCACGCTGCGCCTTTTTGCGCCGCCGCGAATGGCGTGAAGCCAAGCGCTTGGCCAGTTTGCGGATAAGCTCGCGCATAATCTTCATATCCGATTTATCGAGATTGGACAGGCGAATGCGCGACAGCGCATCTTCGCGCAACAGCCGACCGGCATTTTTGGTGCGCATGGCGATTTGTCGTTCGACAAAATCCTGCACCGCGTCAAACAGGCGGGCGCGGCCCTCGCGCAATTTATCGGCCTCTTCCGTTTCGCCACCCTCATTCATTTGTCGGATGCGCGCTTCCAATTCGGCCAGCCCCATTGCCTCCATAATGCGGCGCGAAAACATACCCTGCTGGGTGAACAGCTTGGCATTGGCCAGACCAGCCTCTGTCGCCGCTTGCTGCATCGCCGCTTGCAAGGCCGCTGTATCATTATTTTCCAGCATTTCGGTCAGGCTGTGATTGGCGCTGTCGCTCGGCGTACCGCCCTCTTCCCCGCTGTCTGGATTGCCCTCTTGCGCCCCTTCTTGAGGTTGCCCCTCGCCGGAATTTTGTTCCGCTGACTTATCATCGGTCTCGCCCTCTTCTTGCGACGCCGCCATTGGCGGCGGTGCTTCTTCGGGTAGGCAGAAATAGCTTTCAAAGGCTTCGTTAAAAGCCAGCTTTTCCATTTCGGTTTTGGCCAAAGTCTGGCCCAGCGCATGTTTCAGAATATTGCGATCATCAAAGCCGATTGTGTCGAAAATCTCCGCCGCATCCAGCGTTTCGGCCGGTGACACACGAATATCGGCGGCGCGTAAAATTCTGACGAAATCGGCAATCATCGCCGCACCTATTCGGCTGCCGCCTCAGGAGATTGGCTTTCGCGAATTAGGCGCGGCAATTCGCTTTCGACATTTTCAATATCGGATTTGAATTTAAGCAGCACATTGAGCGTGTTTTTGACAAAATCGGCTTCCAGCACATTCATGTTCAAAAGAACAACCGTGCGGGCCCAATCAATGGTCTCGCTGACGGCGGGCGGCTTTTTCAAATCCAAATCACGCACCGCTTGCACGAAATTCACCACATTGGCGCGCAAGCCGTCATCAAGCTCGGGCACACGCGCTTGCAAAATCGTGTTTTCGCGCGCCGCATCGGGAAACGGAATGTAGAGATGCAAACAACGCCGCTTCAGCGCATCGCCAATCTCGCGTGTATTGTTTGAGGTCAGAAATACAAGCGGTGGCTTTTTCGCTTTCACCGTGCCCAATTCAGGAATGGAGATCTGATAATCCGAGAGGATTTCCAGCAAAAACGCCTCAAACTCATCATCAGATTTATCAATCTCATCAATCAGCAGCACAATACCGTTATCGGCACGCAAAGCTTCCAGTAAAGGCCGCGTTTGCAAAAACTGCTCAGAGAAAAACACATCTTCAAAACCGCCCAGCCGTGTCATCGACTCGTCCAGCGTTTCAGCGCCCTGCATTACATCGCCGAGTTTCTCTTTCAACACCTGCGTGTAAAGCAATTGCTTGCCATATTGCCATTCATAAAGCGCCTTGCCCTCATCGAGCCCCTCATAGCATTGCAGGCGTATCATATTGAGACCAAGATATTCTGCCGTAGCCTTCGCCAATTCGGTTTTGCCGACCCCGGGTGGGCCTTCGACCAAAAGCGGTTTTTCAAGCTTCTGGGCTAAAAAAAGCGCGGTAGCAATCTGGTCATCGCTGACATAGCCAAGCTTTTCATAGCCCGCCATTAAAGCTTCAATCGCGCCTCGCGCCGTTTTCTGCTTACTCATATTTGTGCCTCTTTGCGATTTTATGTAACACAAAAACGAGCCAAAGCGAGTTTTATCGCGCTAACAGCTCCAACAGGCCGGGGGTGGCAAAACCGTCTGCGGCCAGCCCGCGGTCTTTTTGATAGTCGCGCACGGCGGCAATAGTTTGCCGCCCTAATACGCCATCAACATCGCCCGTATCATATCCGGACTTGCGCAAGCGGCGTTGCAATTCGGCAATTTCCTGAGGCAGAAGCGGGCGGTCGGCTTGAGGCCAGTCGCGTTCAAACGGTGCCGCGCCAAAAAAACGCTGGCTCAAATGCCCGACCGCCAGCGCATAGGCGGGTGCCGTATTGTAGCGCAACAGTACGCGAAAGTTTTTGGTCAGCATAAACACCGGACCGCGCAGACCCGCAGGGGCGAAAATCGAGACATTGCCTAAATCATCGCTGATGTCGCGGCCCAATGCAGTGACGCCCTTATCCCGCCAGTAGGCAGGACTTTTAGTATTTTTGATGCGCGCTTCGGCGAAATTGAAATTGCTTGGGACGCTGACCTCAAAACCCCATGCCAGCCCTTTTTGCCAGCCCATGCGCTTTAAATAATAGGCGCTGGAAGCCAGCGCATCGCGAGGCTCAGTCCAAATATTTTTTTTGCCGTCGCCCGTGCCGTCAGCCGCATAATCGGCATAAGTGGTCGGAATAAATTGCGTATGCCCCATTGCGCCGGCCCAACTGCCCTTGAAGTCAGCCAATGCGACATCGCCCGATTGCAAAATGCGCAGCGCATAGAGCAATTGCTGGCGACCAAAATCCGCGCGTTTGCCATCATAACCCAAAGTGGCGAGCGAGCGCAGCACGGAAAAACTGCCCTTATTACCGCCATAATTGGTCTCAACCCCCCAAATTGCGATGAGAATGCCGCGCGGTACACCATATTTTTCTTCCAAGCCGCTCAGAAACGCTTCGCGGGTTTGCAATTCCCTGCGTCCCAAACGCAGTCGTTCCTCGGTGACCATATGAGTAAGATAAGCCCATATAGGTTTGACATATTCCGGCTGGCGCGCCGCCAAGCGCTGCACTTCAGGGTCGGGGGTCAGCCTATCCAACGCCTCTAAATGTTTGCGCGCAATACCGTCTTTTTCTGCTTCTTGCTTTATCTCCTTGATAAAGGCCTTAAAGGCACGCTCATTGGCCACAGCCGATTCAGGCAGAGCTGACAAAAACAGCAAAATAGATAGGGCAAAAGCGCGCAGCACCATATTCTCCGTTAAAATCCCCTATGCGTCACTTGACCAAAAGTCTTGCATTGGTCACTCTATCGACGATTCATAGCGCCGCAAGCATCTGCTCCCAAAGAGGCTTAATATGTCACAAAAAATTGACACTGTTGTATTCCCCGTTGCCGGCATGGGCACACGGTTTTTACCGGCCACCAAAGCGGTGCCGAAGGAAATGTTGCCTGTCGTCGACAAACCGCTCATCCAATGGGCGGTTGAAGAAGCGGCAGCGGCCGGGTGCACCCGCTTTGTGTTTGTTACCTCGCCTGAAAAAGGCGCCATTATGAGCCATTTCGGCGATGCGCCGCATTATCAAGAAATGCTTGAGGCGCGGGGCAAAACCCGCGAATTGGCGCTGTTGAAAGCCGGTCTGCCAAAAAATGCAGAAATTTTCGAAACCTATCAAGACGCCCCTTTGGGGCTTGGTCATGCCATTTGGTGCGCCCGCGAGGCGACCGGCGATAAGCCTTTCGCCGTGATTTTGCCCGATGATATGGTGCAGCACCAAACCGGCTGTTTGGCACAGATGGCGGCGCACTATGAGACCGTTGGCGGCAATTTGGTGGCGGTTGAAAATGTTCCGTCGGAAGAGACATATCGCTATGGCGTACTCAACCCGGGGGCGGAGACTGACGATTTGGTCGAAGTGAAAGGGCTGGTTGAAAAACCCGCGCCCGAAGACGCGCCCTCAACATTGGCTATTATCGGGCGTTATATTCTCGACGCGAAAATCATGGATACGCTATCGGCCTTCAAAAAAGGGGCGGGTGGAGAAATTCAAATCACCGACGCAATGGCCGAGCTTATCGGTCATGTCCCGATGCATGGCTTCCGTTTTGCAGGCACGCGCTATGATTGCGGCAATCGCGACGGCTTTTTGGAGGCCAATTTAGCCTTTGCGCTGGCCCAGGGCGGCGACGAGCTAAAACAACGATTGCGTCAATTATTGGACTAATCGGCAAATTCGGGCATATATAGCCGACATTTATTTTTCGGAGTTTTTGATGGCGCATGACGCACTCACTTCTGCCCGCAATACGCTGACCGCTGAAGCGGCGGGGCTAACGCAACTGGCCGACGCATTGGGCGATAATTTTGTCCAAGCGGTTGATGTTTTGGCGGCAGCGCAGGGCCGCGTGATTGTCTCGGGCATGGGCAAAAGCGGCCATATCGGCAATAAAATTGCCGCGACAATGGCCTCGACCGGCACACCCGCCTCTTTCGTCCATCCGGCAGAAGCCAGCCATGGCGATTTGGGCATGATTACCCAAGATGATGTGGTGCTGGCTTTAAGCTGGTCGGGCGGCACGCAAGAACTGGCGAGCCTGTTGAATTACACCACGCGCTTCAAAATTCCGCTCATTGCCATTACCTCGGGGGCTGACAGCCTGCTCGGCAAAGCCGCCACGATTTGCCTAACCTTGCCGAAAGCCGAAGAAGCCTGCCCCAATGGGCTGGCGCCGACAACCTCAACCACCATGCAATTGGCCTTGGGTGACGCGCTGGCTGTCGCCCTATTGGAACGGCGCAATTTTTCTGCCACCGATTTCAAAAACTTCCATCCCGGCGGCAAGCTCGGCGCAAGCCTCAGCCGCATTGCCGATGTCATGCATCAGGGCGAGGCCCTGCCTTTGATTGACGGGGCGATGAAAATGGATGAGGCGATTGTCGTGATGACCGAAAAAGGCTTCGGTTGCCTCGGCATTACGGACGATAATGGCAAACTGATCGGCATTGTCACCGATGGCGATTTGCGCCGCCATATGGCCGATGATCTTTTAACCAAAACCACCAGCGACATTATGACCACCAAACCCCAAACAATTGGCGGTGACAAATTAACCGCTGAAGCCTTAAGCTTGATGCAGGAAAACAAGATCCAATGCGTTTTTGTTTGTGAGAACGGGTTACCGATTGGTTTGGTAAGGGTCTTAGATTTATTGCGGCTAGGTACTGCCTAGCCCTTTTGGGAGGCAGATATGATTTCGCAAAGTAATTCTTCGAAATATTTATGGACCGCGACACTATTGGGCATTGTGGCTCTCAGCCCGGTCGCTGTGGCGCAAACCGCAGTGGTTGATGAAGTGATTGTCACGACCACACGGTCGGACAGCCTGCGTATCGACAATGCCGGCAATATTGCCACTATTGACCCGTCTGAAACCGTCAATCTGTTTCCCGTCGAAATGCTCAACCGTGCGCCCGGTGTGCATATTCATCGCGGTAGCGGGCAAGAACATTTGACCGCCATTCGCTCGCCGGTGCTGGTCGGCGGTGCCGGTGCCGGTTCGTTTCTTTATTTGGAAGACGGTATTCCCATGCGCGCACCCGGCTTTGCAAATGTCAATGCCTTGATGGATGCCATGCCACAAGCCGAAGGTTCGGTGGAGGTGGTGCGCGGGCCCGGCTCAGCCCTATATGGCTCCAATGCCGTGCACGGGTTGGTCAACTTCATTTCCGCGCCGCTTGATGAAGCGGGCACCAGCGCTGATTTTGCCTATGGCTCCTACGGTCGCCATGCCGTGTCGTTAAAATCGGCGCAAGATCATGGCCAATATATGACGCGCCTTGCGCTTGATTTAAATGGCGAAACTGAGGGTTATCGAGCTTCACAAAGTTTCGGTCAGCAAAAGGCGCGCTTTGAAGCGGCTTGGCAAGACGGCAGTACTGGTTACCGTTTATCGGTCGCGCATATGAATTTGAATCAAGAAACCGCGGGCTATGCGCAATCCTATGAAGACGAAGACGTCGCACGCGCTAATTCAGATCCAAATGCATTCCGCGACGCGTCAGCAACGCGACTATATGTTCGTATTACTTCGGATCTAACCGACGGCGCAACCCTGACCTTGACGCCTTATTTGCGGAGCAATGATATGGATTTCCGCATGCATTTTTTGCCCGGCGACCCACTGGAACAAAATGGTCATGACAGTTACGGCGTTCAAACTAGCTATGCGCGCAATGCCGAGTGGGTGTCCTATATCGCAGGTCTTGATGTTGAATTTACCGAAGGCGAATTGAGCGAAGTTCAGACAAGCCCAAATGTATTTGGAACCAAATATCCTACAGGCACTCACTATGATTTTGATGTTGAAGCGCAAGTGATTGCACCCTATGTGCACGCTGTTTGGTCTCTGTCAGAGACCACTGATATCACCACTGGTCTTCGCTGGGAAATTACAGATTACGAATACACAAATAACGCGACCAATAGTAATACTGTGGCTCAGGGCGTTTTGGGAGATTTCTTATTTCGTCCAGCAGATCGCTCTGACGACTTTTCCGATATTTCTCCAAAGCTCGGGGTCGTTCATCGCTTGGCCGATAATCGTCGTATTTTTGCCAATTGGGCAAGCGCCGCGCGTGCACCGCAAGTCACGGATCTCTATCGCCTGCGAGACAGCAATCGAACAGACGGCGTCGCGCCAAATGTCAGTGCGATTGATTCAGAAACGCTCGACAGTCTCGAAATCGGCTATCGCGCCGTGTACCCAGGCCTATCATATGAGGCGACCGCATTTATGATGCAAAAGGAAAATTATCATTTCCGCGATGCTGGTGACAATTATGTCGCTAACGGCGAAACCGATCATATGGGAATTGAACTGAGCGTGGACTGGATGCTGGCTCGCGACTGGTCAATCGCTTCGCAACTGACTTATGCTCAGCATGAGTATGCTTTTGACAACAATGTGACCGGCGCAAACTCGGCAGAAACGATAACCGATGGCAATACAGTCGACGGAGCCCCTGAAACTCTGGCCAATACTCGCCTAAGATTTAAATATAATGAGCGCACCCATATTAATGTCGATTGGGAGCATGTCGGCAGCTATTTCATGGATGCCTCAAACAGCACCGAATATGACGGCCATAATATTTTCGCCATCAGCGCCGATCTTATTTTGTCCGGGCAATCACGCCTCAGCCTGCGCATCGACAATCTGTTTGATGAGGAATATGCCAAGCGAGCCGATAAATGGTTCGGTAATGACCGCTATTTCCCCGGCGAGGGGCAGCGCTTCATGGCTCGGCTTTCTCATGATTTTTAAGGGGCGTTAAGCCTCCGAGCCTATCGGGCAGCTGACGCCTGTGCCGCCCATACCACAATAGCCATTGGGGTTTTTGCCCAAGTATTGTTGGTGGTAATCCTCGGCATAATAAAACGCCGGCGCATCGACAATCTCGGTCGTGATGTCACCATATCCGGCGGCTCGCAATTTGTCTTGAAACATATCGCGGCTTTTTTCGGCCGCCACTTTTTGCGCCGCGTTCACACAATAAATACCGGAGCGATATTGCGTGCCGACATCATTGCCTTGTCTCATGCCTTGCGTCGGGTCGTGGTTTTCCCAAAAAATTTGGAGAATTTCATCAAAGGAAATAAGTTGCGGGTCAAACACCACTTGCACCACTTCATTATGGCCGGTCTGGCCGCTGCACACTTCTTCATAACTCGGATTGGGCGTAAAGCCTGCCGCATAGCCGACTTGCGTTGAAAACACGCCTTCGGCTTGCCAAAATTTGCGTTCCGCCCCCCAAAAACACCCCATGCCGACAATCACCGTCTGCATGGTGTCAGGCCAAGGCGGAACCATTAGCGTGCCCAACACGAAATGCTTTTCTGGCACCGGCATGTGCATGTCGCGCCCGGGCAGCGCCGCTTCCCGGTCCACCATTTCAGCTTTTTTCAATCCAAACATGACGCATCTCCTCTTGATGTTTAAGCAGCAGAAGTCATGGTTGATATTGGTCCTTGGCGACTGCCGTCAAGCAATTGCCGCAGCCAGGCATTGTCATCGCTTTCCGCCGCTTTGGCGTCGCCGTGCCAGCGCAGCACGCCATCATGCATAACGGCAATCTCGTCATAAGCGTCGGTTATGCCGACCATATTACCAGTCACGGAAATCACGCAAGCACCACTTTCGCGCGCCAAATCGGAAATCATACCATCAACGCGCGCCGCCAATATCGGGTCGAGACCGGCGGTCGGATTATCAAGCAGTAAAATATCCGGCTCGGTGGCGATGGCACGGGCAAAGCCGACGCGTTTTTGCATACCACCTGATAAATCAGCGGGAAACAAATCGGCATTAGCCGCCGGCAGGCCGACGCGCGGCAATAACGCTTCCGCTTTAACCCGCGCTTCATCGCGCGCCATACCATTGGCAATCAATCGAAAGGCGATGTTTTCCCATACCGGCAGGCTGTCAAACAGGGCATTTTGCTGAAACAACATGCCGATACGGTCATTTAATTCAGCGGGGCGTTCATCAGTAATCCCCACAACAGCGCGATCAACGAGAATGCGACCCTGTTCCGGAGCATAAAGCCCAGCTAAGCATTTCAGGAAAACCGATTTACCCGCTGCCGTTGGGCCGATGAGGGCCAAAGAGCGTCCCGCCGCCAAAGACAGGTTCACGCCTTTAACTGCTTCCAATGCGCCGAAGCGTTTGACCAGATTTTCAACCGCCAGACGCGCCATCAGGCCTCCTTAAGGGTTTTATCATTGAGTACATCTTGCGTCACCAAATGGCCGCCGGCAAGCTGCTTGAACTCAACGCCGAAGATAGGCCGAAGGCGGTCGGGCGACAAGATGTGTTGTGCGTGACCCTCAAATGCTACCGTGCCGTTTTGCATGACGACCAGCGCCTCGCAAAATTGCTGCGCCAAATTAAGCTCATGCATGACCACAATCACCGCTTTTCCGGCCTGCGCTTCGGCCCGCAATAGCTGCATGATGGAAAGCGCGCCGGCCGCATCCAGCGATTGCACCGGCTCATCGAGCAGCATAATCGGTGCACCGGTCGCCAAAAGCCGCGCCAGATAAACCCGTGCTTTTTCGCCACCCGAAAGCGTATCTATACGCCGTGTCGCAAACCGCGCCATACCGCAACGCTCAAGTGCTGCATCGACGCGCTTTTCGATTTCCGCCAAACCAAAATTGAGCGGCAGCAAGCCCAATGCCACAACATCGCGCACTGCAAGCGGCCATGCGACAGACTGAAATTGCGGCATATAGCCAATGTTTTTGGCGCGCCAATGGGCATCTGAAAAATCGCCCCGCGTTATAACACTGCCTGCCTCCACTTGCGCCAGGCCGGCAGCGACACGTAAGAGTGAGGTTTTGCCCGCCCCATTCGGCCCAATAACGCCCGTTACTTGGCCGGCAGGAAAATGCGCGGACACATTTTGCAAAACGCGCTTTTCACCAACCATTAATTGAATATCAGCAAGACAAAGCATGATGTGACCAATACCGGCTAATGTGAACTTCCTCAGTGGATAAAAACATTTATTAGGCCCCAAGTGCAAAGAATCTCTGACACTTAGCAACCCAGTCTCCTCCGAACGGCCTAATGACGAATTGGAACCCAAAGTTTCGAAACGTAAGCAAGTTCAAGGCACGAGTTTTTGAAGGAACGGATCTCATGGACACTTTTTTACTACTCAAAACTTCCGCGTGATTCCAAAGTAAAATTCGCGGTCAGGGGTCGAATAGCCATCGACAATTTCATAATCTTCGTTAGTAGCATTCTCTATTCGAAAATAAGCCGACGTATATTTATTTACCTCATAATTCGCACGAAAATTAACAAGTGTATAATCATCAAGTTCTATATTACCAAAATCCAGAGTATCGCGAACAGCGCGCAGGCTGGCTCCTAAACTCAGGCGTTTGTTGACTGAGTACTCTCCTGTCAAACCAATTTGATGGCGAGGCACACGTACTTCACGCTGTAAACTGCCGCCACCCGCGGCATTTGGTTTTTTACTATCAGTATAGGCAGCATCAAGTGTTAAGATAACTTTCCCAGAGGGCGAATACTGCGCCCCGATTTCTAAACCAGATATTTCAGAAACTCCGGAGATCTGGATATTTTTATAAGTGGCAGGGTCATAACCAATAATATCATCCACCTCGATGTTGAATGCAGTAGCCGACACAAAAGCCCGATTCGAAATCAACCAATCAAATCCCACCTCCGAGCTGATACTCGTTTCCGGCTGTAAATCCGCGTTGCCATAAAACGCCAGGTATAATTCACTTAAACTAGGCGCCCGATATCCTGAACCATGCGCAGCTCGTAAAGCCAACGAGTTTCCTGCATCGTAAGAAACTGTTGCGCGATAAGTATCTTGAGACCCAAATAATTCGTGATCATCTTGACGAAGAGCGATTGTTAAATTCAGCGGACTGACCGGTTCCCATTGGACGAGGGTATAAATACCCGAAACATCAACCTCAGCCTTGGCAAAACTGGAAAAACCCGAGTCTGTGTTTTCAAACTCATCGGTTGTATTTTCTGCGCCAACAATAATATCCACACCCTCAGCAAGCGCTAAGACCCCGCGATAATCAATACTTTTCCGGCCAGCCAATCGTTCTCCTGTTTTATTTCCAGCAGAAAAATCATCTACGTTGGCATCATAGTCGCTTAACCCAAGATGGTGCTGCCAAGCACCGACTTCAGTGTCAATAGCGATTCCCAATGTAGAACGCTTGAAATCCTCAGATATGCCTTGAGCATCAGAGGAAAAGCCATCTTTGTCCAACTCACCTGCGGCTTGCCGGAAAACAAAAGAAACAGCGCTGGATTCATTTATCGTGACACTAGCCTTGGCATTGATAGTTCTGTTTTTGTAAGCGTCCTTTTCTAAGGAAGTAGCTCCTTCTAATGGATTACTTGAGGCTGAAATACTATCTGCCGAGAAACTTGAAAGTGCGTAACCGTAATCTAGAACGCGATTTGCTCCTTTGCCTGCTAATGTCAGGCGTTGCGTCCCCATCCCACCAGCTTCCAGGCGCACTTTATTTGTTGTGTCACCGCCAATAGCACTGAATTGTGAAATCACGCCTGCAATACTGTTGGAGCCATAAAGAACGCCCTGTGATCCTCGCAAAATTTCCACTTGTGCTACGCCGTCTGCGATAACATCGTTCCATAGCACTTGGTTGGAACCTGAATCGAACATGGAAATTCCATCTACTATTAAAGCTGAGTACTTCCCGGGCAGTCCTCTCAAGAATAAATTTGAGAGAGTGCCCGGCCCACCGTTTTGCGGCACGTTAATTCCTTTCAGTTTCAGCGCATCCTGCAAATATGTGATTTGCTGCTTCTCTAAGTCTTCCGCCGAAATGACATCGACCGATGCGCCAATTTGCGAAATAGGCGTCGGAATGCCGGTGGCCGAGACGACAATCTCGTCGACCTCCTCGGCCCATACGGGCGATGTTAGGGTTAAAGCGGCCAATAGGCCGATAGTAAGTTGCTTCTTCATTTTTGCCTCCACACAGAGTTTTGCCGCGCGCCAAACCGGCCCGCAGCGGGTTCCATCTGTCGTCTTTAACGGAGGTTCCGCTTCGCTCGGGTACATCCCGCCCCATGCGAAAAAACGACCGGTCAAGGCAGGTTTCCTGGCTTGCGGGTCATCGGAGTCGGGCCGCCTTCCCCTTAAAAAGAGTGGCAAATTGGCCGTTTCCTATCCGCTGACAGTTGCGGGAGCAGCTGTCGATTTGGTGTGTAACCTGTCTAAACAGACACACCGCACGACATTCCCTTTTACCCCCTGTTACGGGGCACCTTGTCCGCGAAAAATATGTAGCGTGATTTTACTGTTCGTTCAACAGACTTGCGCCGGGGCGCGTCAGCAGCGCCAAAAGCAGCGGCACGCCCAAAAAGGCGGTGACCACGCCCAGCTTTAACTCAGTGGGGGTTGGAACGGCGCGAATAAAGCTGTCAGCCAGCACCAATAATATCGCGCCCAAAAGCGCGGCGGGCAAAAGCGTTTTGGACGGCAAGGCGCCGGTCAGCGGGCGCACCAAATGCGGTGCCAAGAGGCCGACAAAACCGATAACACCGGTGACCGACACCACCGCGCCGACAGCCAGCGCCAAGCCAATGGAAATTTGCAAGCGCAGCCGCACCATATTTATGCCGAGCGAGCGCGCCACTTCTTCGCCCAATGACAGCCCGTCAAGCGGTCGTGCGGCGCGCCACATTAAGAGACAACCAAGCACCGCGCCGGGCGCTGCCAGTGCGACATGCAGCCAGCTGCGGTTTTCCACCGCGCCCAATAACCAAAAGGCAATTTCCAGCGCGGCGAAATAATTGGGACTGAGATTAAGCGCAAGCGCAATGGCGGCGCCGGCAAAAGCCGATACCGCGAAGCCGGCCAAAATGAGCCGCAAGCTTGACGCGCCTTTTCCGGCCAAAGCCAGCAAAATTAAGACCGATAACAGTGCCATCAATGCCGCCGCCAAGGGCACAGCAAATGATAATGTGGTGGCGAGGCCGGAATAAATCACCATAACCGCGCCCAATGCTGCGCCATTCGATGCCCCCAATAAGCCGGGCTCGGCCAATGGATTGCGAAACAGTCCTTGTACCGCTGCACCGGCCAGGCCCAATACAAAGCCCGTCATGGCGGCCAAAACAATGCGTGGGCCGCGGATTTGCTCAAATAGGATTTTATAAAAAGCCTCTTCTTCGGTGGCACTTCCGCCAAGCCAGTCAAGCATGGCAGAAATATTGACGGTGACATCACCGACCATAAGCGACATGGCGGCGCTGATAAAAAGGGTCGCAAACAGCAGCGGGTAAAGATGGCGCTTTTTCATGCCGCCAAGCTAGCCCCGACGCCCATGCGGCGCAACAGACGAATGATGGCAATATGGACAAAGCGGGTAAAACGGGTAAAGCTGCGCTATGCGCCTTTTGCTCAGCTTTCTTGTCTGCTTCAGCCTCTCACCTGCGGCTTTTTCCGCCTCTGGTTTGCCTCGCCTTGTCAGCCTCAATTTATGCGCCGACCCTTATCTGATGGCTTTTGCGGCCAAAAGCCAAATCGCCGCCCTCACCCATTTATCACGCGACCCCGATTTGTCGGCGCATGCAGAGGCGGCACATCAATTTCCCGTCAGTGACGGGCAGATTGAGTCATTGGTTGATCTGCAGCCCGATGTTGTTATTGTTTCCAGCTGGTCTGACCCGCTTCGCAATGCGCTGATTGAACGGCTGGGTTTTCGCATTGTGGCTCTCGATTCGGCGAAAAATTTCGCAGCCGCCCGTGCAGAAATAGTTGATTTGGGCCAAGCCATAGGCCGCGTCGATGAAGCGCGTGCCTATCTGGCCCAACTCGATGCCGATATTGCAGCAATTGAAAAACCGAAAACCGCACCGCGTATTTTACCGCTCCAAAGGCGAAATTTGACAGCCGGGTTTGGCCATAATCTCGACGATATTATCAACCGTGCTGGCGGAATTAATTTGGGACGCAATGAGACGGCTGGCACCATGCGTCGAGTGTCTTTGGAAAATGCGCTAGTCGCTCAGGCCGATTTTATTTTATTGAATGAAATGCCGCACCGCCCCGACAGCCGCGGCATGGAGTTCCTCACCCATCCGGCCCTGGCGCAATATTATGCAGCCGACCAACGTTTGTTTATCGAAAATAACCTTTTGGTCTGCGCTGGTGCGTCAACGCCGCGCGCCGTGAAAGCACTGGTCGAGCAGCTTACTCCAGCCCCATAAGTCCGCGCATCACAGCGATCGGCCCACGCAATAAATAGAGCGGCAGGGGCATGGAAGCGTTTTCGATGGTGATGCTGGTCAAAGCCGGTGGGGCCAAACCGTCAGGCGCAGCGATGAAGCGGGCGCGTAATTGCCGGTCGGCAAAAAGACCGGCTAACCACGGCGTGATGTGCTCGACCTCCAACTCATATTCGGTGTTCTGAAATTTGGTCGTGAGGCGCGAGCCGGGCCGCAAAGCCATTGCCCCTTGCGGTGGTACGCGCATATCAATTTGTGCGGGCCCGCGCGGCACATTGGCTTGGCTGGCCGAGACGGCCAGCCTGGCCGGCACTTCCACATTGACCGGTACCGGTATAAAAAAACTCAAAGCTAAAAGAGTAATGGCAGCAAAACCCGTGAGATGTTTTCCAAGCCCGCCGCGCTTGGCGTTGCGCCCGTGCACGCCCGCCTCCAGCGCGTCGACCGTATAGGCCGCCGCTTCGGCCAATTGGTCCAGCATGATGCGAATAGGTTGCGCCCAGGGCATGGCACGCAGCAAAACCAAACCGCCGCGCAACTTGCCGTCTTGCCCGCGCAGCGGCACATATAGTCCTGATTTCGGCAGGTTTTCTGGCCAATTGGCCATGCTGTTTTCCGAATCGACCATGACCGGCGTGATTTGCGTATTGCCATAGCCGGTCTTGTTGAGCCATGTGCCCAAATTGCGACCCCAGCTTAGAATAGGCTTGGTATCTTTGCTTTTAATGACGCCGGAAATGGTGACATCATACACCTTGCCGCGCCGGCTGCTGGTCCAGAAAACCGCGCAGTCGAAGGGCGCGAAACGGTTCAAGCGGTTGACAACGAGGCGCGCCAAATGCGGTTGTCCGGGCACGCGGCGAAATTCATGCTCCAACAGAAACAAACCGGCCAAAGCGCGCATGCCTACGTTTTCATGCTTTTGCGACCGCTCATAAGCCGCATTTATGCCGGGGTGTTCCTCGGCCGGTTGGTCTTGTGGGTCATCTTGCGACATAAAAATGTCACGCTTTTCCAAAATTTTTTGCAGCGGTCATGGTCATTTCCTGCCATTATTGTAAAGTGATATTGAGATTCGGTATAGGACAAATGCATTTTGCCCCCATGCCATTTGGGTTGTTCTAAAAATAATAGGAGACGAATTGATGGCGGATGAAGAAAGCGAGATTCGGCGCATGGCCGAAATTGCCGATGCCATCAATGCGATTTTGGATGCCGATCCGGTTGGTGATACACCAGCGCAAGGCGCTAAAATCAAACAAGAGGCTCGTGATGATGGCGCCGCGCTTCCTGTAAGCGCGGCAGAAGTCGCAGCAGAAGCGACAACAAAAAATACAACGATGAACTCAACAACAGATACGCCCGAAGAAAATTTGTTACCCGATGATTTAACAGATGATTTGGATGCCGCCATTGCGGCTGAGTTGGGGCAAGATAGCGGGGAAGTCGAGGAAGAGCCTTTCGGGCCAGCGCCAGATATTGATTTCGGGACCTCGGCCCCGATCAATAATGAAATTGGCCGTGAGGTTCGCGCCGACAGCCAATTGGCCGATTTAACTTTGCGTATGCAAGACACTCTGGCCGAAATTCGCACCGGCAATATTATTCATGGGGCAAACAATCAGGAAATGCTGGCCCAAATGACGGCAGCGCGCGACTCGGTGGTAGCCGCCATGCGCGAGCAAGTGGAGCAGTTGAACCAGGAAACAGCAGAACGCAAAGTAGCCATTTCTGAACATTTGCAGCAATTAGAAAGCCAAAACACTCTGCTGCGCGACGAAATGGAAATCAAAATACTGAAATTCGAAGATGATTTGAAGCAAATACAGCAAAAATACTTTGAAAACGCCGTGACGGATAGCGACCGCCTCGACCGTTATCGCGAATTTCTCAAATATCTCCTTACCGAACGCGGAACTAATATTATTTAATACTACTATTTGTTGACTTTTTATATGAAATAAGTCAAACCTGTCGAATGGTTTCTGCTTTACGCCATACCGAACGGGTTGCTGCCGCCTTGGCGGCCCGCATATTTAGTGGTGAATGGCCGGAAAACCATAAATTTCCAAGCGATATCAAATTGTGCGCCGAGTTTGAAGTATCGCGCACAGTCATTCGCGAATCCTTGCGCCTTTTAGGCGGCAAAGGTCTGATTGAAGCTGCCCCCAGACGAGGAACCCATGTTGCAGCGCGCCAAAATTGGGCAATCTGGGATAAAGATGTACTCAAATGGCTGAACGAAGTAGAAAATACAAATAATAAGTATGATTTATTAAATGATGCCTTTGATATACGGCTTGCCCTGGAGCCAACTTTGGCAGCTTTAGCTGCCGCCCGCGCCAATGACAATGCCAATAACGCCTTGCAAGAAGCTCTTCGCACTTTGCAGCAAACCTCAGATTTCCCGTCTGAGATGAACTTTTTGACCGCGTTTTACCACGCTGCCGCCAATGATTTCGCCATTGCCGCCCTGCCTCTGGCTGATTTTGGCGTAAAGCAGCGCGGCGGCCAGCCGCCGCTAGAAGCTTATCGACGCTTGACTGCAGCGATCGCTCAAAAGGACAGAGCTGCAGCTCGGCAGGCTGCTTTGCAAGCTCTTTTAACGACATAAGAAAGCCCCGTCGCTAAGCGACGGGGCTAAAGTGTCTCCAATGAGGGGGGAGGAGAGCACTTGATCACATTCGGTGTGATAATAACTAATATACGCGCCGTTTAGTTTAATGGATTTAAAAATTCATACCGATTCCGAAATTCTTTGGCCCTAGCATGGAAATGCTTTGAAAAGTTTTGAGATATGTCAACGCAACGCAATTTGAGGTATCGTTAAAATTTAACGATACACCACCCGCCTACTTTTTTGAGGTCAATGAGGTTGAGAGAAGGTGGGGATGCCCTATATCTCGTCGAAAAGAAAAGGACTCCCATGCCGTTCACAATGCATCAATATGGCGTTTTTGTTACCCGCCATCCATTTATCGTTATAGTTTTATCTCTTCTTTTGGCTGTTGTTGCACTTGCAGGTGGACAGAACCTGCGTTTCACCAATGATTATCGTTATTTCTTTACCGATGAAAATCCGTATCTGACGGCATTTGAAGAGTTGGAACGCACCTATTCAAGCCCCGATACGATTATATTTGTTTATCAGCCCCAAAATGGCAGCGATGCAACGAGCCGTGAAGCGCTCAATTTGGCCTATGAACTGACTGAAGCAGGCTGGCAAGTGCCGTTTTCAACCCGTGTTGATAGTCTGACCAATTTCCAAAATACCCGTGCCATTGGTGAGGATGATTTGGAAGTCCGCGCGCTAGTGCCAGACCCAACCGATATTAATGACCAGCGCATTGCCTATATTGAGGAAACAATTTTAAAAGAGCCGCTCTTAGCCGGGCGGTTACTATCGCTCGATAAGAAAACTGCGGCGGTTCTGGTCTCGCTTCGTCCTCCAATTGACGACACAGTGGCTACTAATGAAATCGTCAGCAAGGCACGTGCCATTCATGAAGAAATGCGGGCCAAGTACCCCGATATCAGAATTGAGTTAACCGGTTCGCAGTTGCTATCCAATGCGTTCTCGGAGGCTGCGCAAAGCGATTTGACGACCCTGACCCCGACCATGTTTGTTATCATCGCGCTGGTATTGATTGCGACCACGCGCAAACTATTTGCCACTTTGGCAGCAATGATTGTCGTGACCCTATCGGCCGGCATGGCCATGGGCACCGGCGGCTGGTTAGGTATGCCCTTGTCACCACCGGCCTCCGGCGCACCGACCATTATCCTTACAGTCGCGGTGGCTGATTGTGTACATATACTTATAACCGCTTTGGTCGCGCAGGGGCGCGGGCAATCCAAAAGAGATGCAATTATTGAGAGCCTCGACATTAACGCGCAAGCGGTGTTCTTGACCTCGGTGACTACAGCCATCGGACTATTCTCGCTTAATTTCTCTGATGCACCTCCCTATCGCGACCTAGGCACTTTTGCCGGTATTGGGGCCATTTATGCTTGGATTTTATCAATGTCATTATTTCCAGCTCTTTTGACGATTTTGCCGATGCGACCTAGCCCTGCAGTTGATCGGCAAAGCCGCTCGATGGAATGGATGGCTAATATGGTGATTGCTAAAAGGCGCCCGCTTATGTTGGCCATGCTGGCAATCACCTTTATCGGCACCGCAATGCTGCCGCGCTTGACCTTTAATGACCGCTTTGTCGAATATTTTGATGAACGGGTAGATTTCCGCAAAGCCTCTGATTGGGCAGCTGACAATCTGACTGGCATTTATATCGTCAATTACTCGCTAGAAAGCCCCGGTATTGGTGGCATTTCCGATCCCGAATATTTGGCCGATTTAAATGCTTTCGCCACATGGCTGCGTGCGCAACCGGAAGTGGTGCACGTGGCCTCTTTCTCCGATGTCGTTAAACGCATCAATCGCTCTTTCAACGGTGACCGCGAGGCTTTCTACGCGGTACCAGAAAACCGTGAATTGGCAGCGCAATATGTCCTGCTTTATGAAATGTCATTGCCATATGGGTTGGATTTAAACGACCAACTCAATGTCGATAAGTCAGCTTCGCGTATGGTCGTGACATTGGATGATGCATCAACCGCCGAGGTAAAGGCCTTGCGCGCAAGGGCCCTTGAATGGCTGAGCGCCAATACGCCCGAACGTATGCATGTCGAGCCTTCCGGCCAAGCCGTCATGTTCTCTTATATTGGTGAACGCAATTTCAGAGCCATGACGGTCGGCACATTGATTGCTTTTGTCCTCATCTCAGGCTGTCTCATGCTGGCGCTCAGAAGCTTGCGTTTGGGTCTTATCAGCCTGATACCGAATATTGCCCCGCCGGCCGTTGCTATGGGCTTTTTCTCGCTTTACACATATGAAGTCGGCTTTTGGACGGCCTTTGTCGGGGCCACGGCCATTGGGCTGATTGTCGATGCCACCGTGCATATGTTGTCGAAATATCGCCATGCCCGTTTTGACCTGAATTACTCATCGGTCGAAAGCGTGCGCTATAGCTTTATGATGGTTGGCACGGCGCTGTGGGTTTGCAGCTTTGTGCTGATTGCCGGCTTTATGGTACTGACCCTATCGCCCTTCCTGATTAATGCCATGCTGGGTCGGGTTGTTGCATTGACCATTTTAACGGCATTGATATTGGATTTTCTTTTGCTCCCCGCCTTATTGATGTGGATTGACGGGCGCGGTGACCCCAATGCCCCAATGCGCCCCAATGAGCCGACCCAAGAGCCGCTTGGGCAAGCGGCTGAATGATTGATTTAAAAAGGAGACCAAACATGTCTTTGAACGGGAATTTGATCCACTTTGCCACCCTAGCCGCGTTACTATTACCGCAGTCCGCTTTGGCCGAAAGGGCAGACCTGCCCGGCACAAACGAACCTGAGGCACGCGGCAAGGCGATTGCCGAAATAACTGATGCCACCAATCTCGGCTTTGGCGATACCACCAGCGAAATGGAAATGATTTTGACAAATGCCAATGGCGATGAGAGCGAACGGCGTTTGCGTTTCAATACGTTGGAAAATAAAGATGTAACAGATGGTGATTGGTCGATGATGATTTTTGACGAACCGGCGGATATTTCAGGTACCGCCATGCTAACCTATGCGCATATTCTCGACCCGGATGAACAATGGATGTATCTTCCCGCGCTGAAACGCGTCAAACGCATCAGCTCGGTCAATAAATCGGGCCCTTTTATGGGGTCTGAATTTGCATTCGAGGATTTCTCGTCTCAAGAAGTCGGCAAGTTTAGTTATAAATGGCTGCGCGATGAACCTTGCGGTGATTTGACTTGTCATGTTGTTGAACGCCGCCCTCTTTATAAACATTCAGGCTATACGCGCACCGTGGCATGGACCGATACAACCCATTATCAGAGCCGCAAAGTTGTATATTATGACCGCAAAGATGCGCTACTGAAAACGTTGACGTTTGGCGACTACCAACAATATTTGGATAAGTATTGGCGCGCCCATGAATTGTTCATGCAAAATCACGTGACTAAGAAAACCACACTTCTGCGCTGGGAAGGTTTTGCTTTCCGCACCGGTCTGTCGGCAAAAGATTTTACTCAGAACAGCTTGAAACGAGCACGTTAAATATGGCGGGACGGCCATTCATCGGAAGTCTAACCGCATGCTTGGTATTGTATGGCGGATCTGTCGCCGCGCTCGATATTGATTTCGAAGGCAGTATGGAATTGGAACTGCGCCATTTCCCCAAAGAAGCACGTCACAAAGATATGGAGGACACTTTCCCCGCCTTAGCTGGTGAATTTGAGCTTGGCTTTTTTTCACCATCAGGGCGCCACGCCGTTATCATCGCACCTTTTGCACGTTTTGACCGATATGACCATGAGCGTAGTCATGGCGATTTGCGCGAAGCCAAATATCGCTATGTAAATGGCTCCTTCGAAGCCACTGTTGGCGTCGATAAAGAATTTTGGGGTGTTACGGAATTTCTTCATTTGGTGGACATTATCAACCAAACCGACAATGTCGAAAGCGTTGACGGCGAGCAAAAACTCGGTCAGCCAATGGTCAAGTTTTCTTATGCCAGCAATTATGGAACTCTGACTTCATACTTCCTGCCATTTTTCCGCATTCGTCAATACTATGACCCCGTCGCTGGGCGCCCAAACGCCGGGTTTATTGTTGATGACAATACCAGTCATTTTGAAAGCGGCGAGGGACGGCGCACGAATGATTATGCGCTGCGCTATCAAAATAATCTTGGCCCGTTTGATATCGGCCTGTCTTGGTTTGACGGGACTTCGCGAGAACCGCAATTGGTTGTGCCTTTTCCACCCGAAGTTAGCGGATTGGCCAATGGATTGCCCATGCTGCAAGCGCATTACGCCTTTTTACAGCAGGCCGGTCTTGATGTGCAGGCCACTTTAGGGCCTTGGCTTTTGAAATTGGAAGCGACGCAAGCGACCGAGAACCGTTATTTACCCGACCCGCAATTCAACAATCAGCCGAGCTTGCGCATGGCGCTGCAAGAGGTTGATGTGAGCCGCGCCACAGGTGGCATCGAATATACATTCTACAACTTGTTCGATAGTGGCACAGATTTGGGGCTCGTTGCCGAATATATGTATGACGAGCGCAAGAACGATGCGCCGCATCCCTTCGGCAATGATATCGGCATCGGCCTACGCTGGACGGCCAATGACCCGCAATCTACCGCCATTTTGTTTGGTGGGCTGATTGACCTCGACACGGACAGCGCATCGCTCTCATTAGAGGCCGAACGCCGCCTTGGTCGCAGTTTCAAAGCTATATTGGAAGCCCGCTTTCAAGACAAGGTTGGTGCGACTGCTGATGGCGTGAAAGACGCTTTTGCCGCCGCTTTGGCCGATGAAGACTCAGTCCGTTTGCGCCTCGCCTATTATTTCTAACTCGCAAAAGCCGCTCTTCTGACATATTGTTTTGCCAATGGGGGAAACATGATGAGCGCACAAGCAGACAGTAGTCCGGTTATTTCGAATAAAACTCGTAATTATACGCTGGCCATGCTGGTAGCGATTTATGCCTCAAGCCATGTTGATCGGCAAATTGTGTCAATTTTAGCCGAAAGCATTAAATTGGAGCTGATGTTGTCGGATACCCAATTGGGTTTTCTCATTGGACTAAGCTTCGCCATTTTTTACGCCACTCTGGGGATTCCAATCGCCATTTTGGCTGACCGCTATTCGCGACGCAATATCATCGCCATATCGGTGATTGTCTGGTCAGGCATGACAGCGCTCTGCGGTTTGGCCGGGTCTTATCTGCAGTTGGCATTGGCGCGTATCGGCGTCGGTATCGGCGAGGCCGGTTCCAGCCCGCCCAGCCATTCGATGATTTCCGACCTTTACCCGCCGGAGAAGCGGGCCACCGCTATGGGCATATACGCAGCAGGGATCAATATCGGTGTGCTATTGGGCTTTCTGGTCGGCGGCTGGATTGACGAATGGTATGGCTGGCGCATCGCGTTTTTTGTTGTTGGCCTGCCGGGCGTTATTCTCGGCCTCTTAATGTTTTTCACCGTCAAAGAACCAGCTCGCATGCAAGCGCCCAAACCTATGCCGGAAAACATATTCGCGGAAGTATGGGACACGTTCAAAATCATGATGGCGATACCGAGCCTGCGCCATATCGTTATCGGCACCACTTTGGTGGTGTTTGTCGGCTATGGTGCGCTTTATTGGAACGGCGTTTACTTCCGTCGCATTCTCGGCCTATCAGCCGGTGAAACCGGAACTTTATTGGCGCTGATTGGCGGCGCGATTGGCGGTATCGGCACATTATCGGGAGGCTGGCTGGCCGACCGTTTAGCGCAGCGCGACAAGCGCATGTATGTCTGGCTCACTGCCGGTGTCAAATTAGCGATATTGCCGATTGCCATTTGGTATTATCTGACCACCGATTTGCTGACGGCGATTATCTTGACCAGCATTACATCTTTCTTTGGCGGCTTTTATCTGTCGGTCAGCTTTGCCCTCAATCAAAGCCTATTGCCACCGGCGCGGCGCGCCCTCGGCTCGGCGCTCTTATTATTCTGCATCAATATTGTCGGCCTCGGATTCGGGCCGCAATTGGTCGGCATTTTATCCGATTATTTCTCTGCCGATTATGGCCTAGACGGCTTGCGCTATGCCCTAATTGCCGTGGTCTCCCTAAATCTGTGGGGCTGTTTTCATTATTTCTGGGCGGGTCGAAATCTGAGAGAAGATTTGAAGATTGCTGAAGCGACATCAGCGCTTTGATCTTTAATTACTCGTAAATCAGGCCATGCCATTTTGGCTACGGTGTAGCAAAAAATGGCGGGGCCTAAGCCCCGCCATCGCGAAGTCTTAGCTCCGAGGAGTTTAGAATTTAAGGAGGAGACCAACGCCCATAAAAGTACTGTCGCCATCTACGCTGTCTTCAACCGTTTCATAGGAGTAGGTAAGTTTAGTACCGGCTCCCAGCTTAATGTTTCCACCCAATGCCACGATATCGACGTCAGCTCCACCATCCTTATCTTGAGTGTGCATGCCCAGGCCGACTGTGTGGCCTTTGGACAGCTTGTAAGCGATACCATAGTGCAGAACATTTGTTTCTGTCCCGTTAGCATCTTTGGTAAAGCTCGTGCCACCGACAGTGACGTCGCCTGAGCTTACGGATAGGCCAAACGCAGAATCTTCGCGTGGGGCTACCCCAGCGTCTTCGTCCAGTTCATTGATGCCATAAGATGCCTTAACTTTCATACCGCCGATTTTTCCAGAGTACTTTACACCGATCGCAGTAGAGCTACCCTTTCCAGAATCGTCATAGAGAGCCGTGTCACCGCTAGTTTTGGAGGCATCTGGGGTCAGTGAATAGCTGAATTGGAAACCATTAATTTTTGGCGAATAGTAATTGATTTTAAGAGCATCACCTTCTACGCCATCGAGGTGAGGTTTATCGAAATCAGAAACTTCGGCCCAGGTTTTAAAGTTGTTATCATAAGTTTTCCAACCTAAGAATTTTGGAGCCATAACTTGCTGCTTATAAGCCGCATTGTTTTCAGCGCCTATTTCAACCTTGCCAAAATCACCCTTCACATAGATGTAATTTTCATCAATTTGGTCACTTTCGCCGGAACCCTCAGCTTCAAGCTGGACCTGAAAACCGATTTCCATGCCGTTTTTCGCTTTACCTTTACCTTTGAAGATAATTTCAGCGTCATTGTGAATACCAATGTCACGAGTGTCCGTCCCATCGACATCTTGGCTATATATAACGGAATTGTAATAACCACCGACAGTGACAGCCAAAGGGCCGGCAACTGCTGGCGATACAAACAGAGCGGCCGCGGCCGTTCCAATAAGCAACTTATTCATAGTTAAACTCCTCTAGGATCCAAACAGACAAGAACACCTCCCGCCTGTGAAACGGGTCTTTTTTGGCAGACCCAATGCGCTTGATTGCAATAGTTGAAGGTCCAGCCTTGCTTTAGCGGTACCATTTTTGTCAGCCATTTATTTCATTTCTGTTAAATTCATATTAGCCTTCTATTACACGAGAAAATTGGCAGAAACTCAACGTCTTTGAGGGTGTCGGAGGAGCTAGAACCGGCCAAGCCCTAACTAACTAAATCAAAGTGATTCTGTTGCGAGAGAAAATGGTACAGCCTCCCCGAATTGAACGGGGGACCTCTAGATCCACAATCTAGCGCTCTAACCGACTGAGCTAAGGCTGCACCGAAGTGCCCNCAGGCNAATGTGCCCNNAGACCGNNGGAAAATAGTCGCCTTTTAGCGAAAGTGCAAGCGTCATGGCTGGTTTTGACNGGCTTTTNATCTATTTCTTTGCGCGNNANGCAAATCCGCCTAAACTANTATNNANTGCANACATAAGAGGGTTTTTNAATGGGCATAAACACTCCTTCTGACNTTTCCGCNGANCTAACCATCGGCCCCACTGACCGCAATATGGTNCGNGTTTTTGTGACCGCCNCTGGGGTCGAAATTCCGATGGATTTCATGCCTGACGAGGCCGAAGAAATTGCCCGTGAATTAATGGCCGCCGCTCANGCATGCNGCNAGGACTNANGCTNCNGCATTAANGCNAGCANATATTATTGCAATTGANTCTAGAGGCGGTATCTTTCGCAAANNANAATGATTTGNATTTGNGAAAANAGTGGTCNCGTCGCACNNAGACATTAACCGANGGCGGCTCGATGGTTGGNGGCTGATNAGTGNCANGNCCGCTGCNNTGCCACTATCGGCGCTTTTCGGCTTNGTTTGGCTGGCNGCCGAGCCTGATGCNGCTGTATGGGGGCATTTATGGTCCTATGTNCTGCCGCAACAGCTGACNACNACTTTTTGGTTGATGCTCGGTGTCGGCACTCTNTCGGCACTTATAGGCACGGCCAGTGCCTGGATGGTNACTTTTTACCCCATCAAATTGCGCCGCTTTATTGGNTGGGCNCTGCTNTTGCCACTTGCCATGCCGACCTATCTNATGGCCTACAGNTATGGTGATTTTCTAGATGAAGCGGGCANGGTCTATGGCTTNTGGCAAACGGTTTTGCCGAACGNCGCCTATCCCGATTTCCGCTCGCTGCCGGGCGCANTCATTTTGTTNTCANTAGCGCTATACCCCTACGTATATATTTCNGCACGTACCGCCTTTGTGCAGCAATCAGCGGTCATGATTGAGGCGGGACGCNCCNTNGGCNTATCGCCGNTTACTTGTTTTCNCCGCCTCGGCCTGCCGNTGGCCCGCCCCGCCATNATTGTTGGGGTCGCGCTTTTGCTNATGGAATGTATGAATGATATTGGGGCGGTTGAGTTTCTCGGTGTCAATACGCTNACNCTGGGGGTTTATGACACNTGGGTGGTACGCGGCAATCTTGCCGGNGCCGCGCAATTGGCGCTNACGCTNCTGGCTTTAATGGCNTTTCTATTGGTATTAGAACGCTATCAACGAGGGAAAGGNGTACATTATCAGCGCGCCGGTCGCCANCGCAGTCTGCCCGATTTTNATGCCACGCCGNGTCTTATCTGGCTGATGAGCACTTTGTGCCTNCTTCCAATTATNCTCGGTTTCATTTTGCCGGTCTTGTTGCTGGTCGTCCATCTACCNGCAGCCNGTTGGCCAAGNGGAATGACCCAAGCGGTCATTAATTCAGTCGGCTTGGCNGTNGCCGCNGCCCTTTGNNCGGCTGCGCTCGGTCTAGNGCTAGCTTTTACCTTGCGATATGGGCGCTCGACNCAAATTTTTGTGGCGCGCCTTGCNGCGCTTGGCTATGCNGTGCCGGGCTCGGTGCTGGCTCTCGGCATTATGATGGCGCTAGCCTTTGTCGCTGAAGCCAGTTTCGGCCTTATCGTTTTGAGCGGCAGCGCNGCCGCTTTAGTTATCGCTTATGTGGTGCGCTTTTTGTCGCTCTCGTTTGGNACTTTGGAGGCNGGCTTTGNGCAAATTGCNCCGGGGCTGGATATGGCTGCGCGCAGTCTCGGGGCNGATAAAAACGCCACGCTGCGGCGCATTCATTTGCCACTNTTACGCGCGCCACTAGTCACTGCATTACTACTGGTGTTNGTCGATGTGATGAAGGAGTTACCGGCNACGTTGATTTTGCGNCCNTTTGATTTCGANACTTTAGCAACCCANATTTATACTTATGCCTCGCTAGGACAAATAGAAGACGCAGCCCTGCCCGCTCTGATTATTCTTACCATNGGGCTGGTCCCGGTAATCTTTGGCATTAGNGTGATGGAGAGGTTGCGTNGGCGTTAGATAGANGAAGCAAATACTAGGCGGTTTCATTAAACAATTCNCGGCCAATNANCATACGCCTTATNTCCGATGTNCCNGCNCCAATTTCTGCAAGNTTGGCATCGCGCAAAAANCGCCCGACCGGGTTATCATTAACATAGCCATTGCCGCCCATTAGTTGGATGGCATCAAGTGCGCATTGCGTGGCNTTNTCCGCAGCGAATAAAATCGCNGCTGCGGCATCTTTGCGNGTTGTCTCGCCTCGGTCGCAGGCCTGATTAACGGCATAGACATAGGCGCGCGAGGCNGATAACCGNGTATACATATCAGCCAGCTTACCCTGCACCAATTGAAACGTNCCGATGGATTGNCCAAATTGCTCGCGCTGGTGGATATANGGCAACACCGTGTCNAGGCAGGCTTGCATTATGCCCACCGGCCAAGCNGCCAGNACGGCGCGCTCATAATCCAGCCCACTCATNAGCACTTCCACGCCCTGATTNAGCGGCCCCATAATNTTTTCTTCAGGNACCTCGCAGTTATCGAAAACCAATTCGCCNGTCTCTGANCCNCGATGACCGAGTTTGTCGAGTTTTTGAGCACAAGAGAAACCCTTGAAGTCTTTTTCAATAATAAAGGCTGTAATNCCNCGNGATTTGGCTTCTGGTTCAGTTTTGGCATAAACGACNAGGACATCAGCCGATGGGCCATTGGTAATCCAAAACTTACCGCCNTTGAGAATNTATTTATCGCCTTTTTTCTCCGCCTTGAGCCGCATGGAGACGACATCGGAACCGGCACCGGTNTCAGACATGGCCAAGGCGCCCAAATNTTTGCCNGACACTAGCTTNGGCAAATATTTCTGCTTTTGNTTGTCNTCGCCCCAACGGAAAATCTGGTTGATGCACANATTGCCATGCGCTCCNAAAGATAGNCCNACGGAGGCNGAAGCGCGNGAAATTTCTTCNACTGCAATCGCTTGCGCCGTATAACCCATNGCNACGCCGCCATAGTTCTTCCGACACNGTCAGCCCATGCAANCCCAATGCTCCCAAAGGCTCCCAAAGATCGCGNGGAAATGTGTCGGTGCGGTCAATCTCATCGGCGCGCGGCAANATATGNTCATCTACAAACCCNCGCAGCGAGGCCCNCATCATGTCCAGTTCNTCGCCNAGATTGAAATCCAGCATNGGGTANCTATTNGACAGCATGGTGCCTTNCTCTNGAAAAAACAAAGGGCCAACAGNCGAGCCNNCCGACCCTTTTTTGTTTACTCNGCNGCTGCGCCAATAACNGCTTTGATTTCNAGNAAATCTTCCATGCCGAAATCNCCCCATTCGCGGCCATTACCGGATTGCTTATAACCCCCAAACGGCGCACTCATATCAACACCNGCGCTGTTAATGTTTATTTGGCCGGCGCGGATTNGCGCCGCCACTTCGCTGGCNTGATCGNCACTGCCCGATTGCACATAACCGGCCAGCCCGTAAACNGTATCATTGGCAATNTCNATTGCCTCATCTTCCGNTTCATATTTCAAAATTGACAAGACCGGNCCAAACACTTCTTCGCGCGCAATGGTCATATCATTTGTCACATTGGCGAAAATGGTCGGCTTNACATAATAACCAGCATTNANCCCGTCCGGCTTNCCGGTGCCGCCAGTCACCAATTCGNTGCCCTCATCGATAGCTTTTTCNATNAACCCTTGAATTTTGTCATATTGCATTTGGCTNACNACTGGACCGAGCACCGTGTCATCAGCTTTNGGGTCACCTACTTTAACACTTTCCGCGGTTGCTTTCGCGATTTGCACAACTTCNTCATGNCGGTCNGCTGGNACCAGCATGCGGGTCGGCGCATTNCATGATTGACCGGAATTATTGAANCAATGCATTACNCCACCAGCNACGGCTTTTTCGAAATCNGCGTCATCGAGAATAATATTTGCCGATTTGCCNCCCAATTCCTGCGCCACGCGCTTNACTGTATCAGCTGCACNTTTAGCCACCGCGATTCCNGCGCGTGTCGAACCGGTAAAGGACATCATATCAATNTCCGGGTGTTGCGACATGGCCTCACCGACGGTCGGGCCGTCGCCATTAACCAAATTAAANACACCGGCAGGCACNCCTGCTTCGTCGAGAATTTCAGCAAATAATGCCGCATTGAGNGGGGCAATTTCAGANGGNTTNAACACCATNGTGCAGCCGGCNGCCAGCGCNGGAGCCACTTTNCAGGCAATCTGATTAATCGGCCANTTCCANGGTGTAATCAGACCACATACTCCAACCGGNTCCTTGCGGATCTTGGTTGTGCCCCGCATTTCTTCAAATTNGTATTCGGCNAGCAGACCGCGAAAGGTNGCTAAATGGCCCATGCCAGTAGCAGCTTGCGCATTGGTCGATAAAGCCATTGGGGCACCCATTTCANTAGAGATGGTTTCGGCAATTTCCTCNTAACGGTTTTGATAGGCNGCCATAATTGCATCCATCAANTCCAAACGCTCCTGCACGCTGGTGCGCGAAAAGNTCGGAAANGCTTTTTNCGCNGCGGCCACCGCCTTGTTCAAGTCTTCCTCATTGCCCATCATGATTTGACCTATGATTTGCTCATTGGCCGGATTGATAACGTCAAACGGTTTCGGATCAACTGGGTCTACCCACTTACCGTCAATGTAGAATTTCAAGCAATTTTCCATTTTNNTCTCCCTCGGAAATCTNGANATTATTNAAGCAAATTTTTATCCGCTGTCCAAACGGAATTTTGTCNCTCTTAGCNGCTTATCCNNCGNGCCAATTGATAGACATGGCGTTGCAAATGACGGGCCANGTTTTTCGGCGGCAAATGCGGTTGCAANGCCTCATAATCCATCACCTCACCAATNACAATATCGAGCCGTGTNCCTATNCGACGGCGCACTTCNTGAAAAATCAGGGCGATNCGCATGGNATAGCTAATATGNCTCGCCCATTGAAAAAGCCNGGAGTTTTGCCCGTAAAAAAATACCGGCAAAACCGAAGCTCTGGTGCGCCNCACCAATTGCCCGACCAGCGGCGCCCAAGGCTCTTCNGTCGCCTCNCGNGAAAACAATCTCGGCGTTGTGGCNATGCCACCCGAGGGGAAGACAATCANCACACCNCCCGNTTCCAAGTGNGCNCGCGCNAGTTTGCGNGACTGCAAATTGGTCTCCAAAGCTNGCGGCGTCGGCTCAAAATCAATCGGCAAAACATGGTTNGTCATTTCGCGAGCGCGGCACAAAACACTATTGATAAGAATTTTGAAATCNTTGCGGCGCTGNGCCACCANCCAGCAAATGGCGATGCCGTCCAGAACNCCATAAGGGTGATTNGCCACAACAACCAGNGGGCCNGCNTCAGGCACATGNGCGGGACTGCCGGCATGGATATGCAAATCCAAGTCGAGCCGNGCAATAACCTCGTCCCAAAAGCTNTCNGGCGGCAGGTTTTCACNTTGATAATCNAGATAAAGTTTTTTCAGAAATGGTTGGCCNCTCAGGCTTTCCACNGCGCGAATGGCCAAAATACGCCCCAANGAATGNGTCTCTGAAGCGTATGAAAACTCGTCAATAAGCGCCTGACGCATGCNCGCCCTCCAAAACAATGNNCCNAAATTATAACAAACAGAGAAACCCCGCCAGCCATCTNNNGTAANTTATTGTTGTGTGGTCACCGAGCTGGCTNGCTTTTGACTGGGCATTATCNAGTTTNNAGCGCTGGCTCATNTGNTTTCACAACGGTNTGATGNCGCTGGGTANAAGTTAGCNTCNNGGTCANGAGAAACNTCNTGTCATNGTCACTNGCTCCCCTNCTTTGCNCAAAANCCGNTCNCCCCATTCTTTTTCNAGNTTGGATGCATTCANGCGGTCAGCGCTTTTTGAATTTCNTGGGCCAGCAGCCAGATACGGTCACGCCCCCATGCGCTAAACAATTCCTCACCGTTTTCATCGAGCAAGCGAAAGCTGGGCACGCCCCATAAATCCGANTTCATCATTTGTAGGCGATTTTCCTCAGCCCAGATTTCCCANTCNGAATTGCCGACAATTTCAGCCGCCTCANCCCAAACCAGCCCGGCGCGTTCGCATNCAGTTTTNAGACCCGCATCGCTNCCNGCATTAACTCCTTCNCNCCATGCCAAATCAGTAAANGCCTTCAATAATTCACCGCCCTTGCCTTTCGCATCGGCCCAGCTAAACANTGAATAGACACGACGTACTGGNTCACCTACTGGGTCGGCNATTTTGCCGAAAGGCACNCCAATACGATCNGCTTCGCGCTTGGTGTCGGCCAAAATATATAANCCTTTTTTGACNGGAACGGGNAGGTTGCGCATNACCATNGGCAAGACTGGACGCACNTTAACATCGACCGGATAATGGTTGGGNATATCGAGAATTTCNGCCATAGCGANCGCCGTATAGGGGCTGCGCGCTGACGGGTAAAACTCAACNGTCAGCCNTTTACCATTGCTCGGNGCAGCCATAAATTCTGGGCGTGATTGAAAATCANTGATTTGCCGGCAACCGCTCAAGCGCANNCCGCTNTTTGCCAATCTTTCTTCCAAATAGGGCAAGCGGTCNATGCCCCAATACCACTCACCCTCAAAATAGAAANTGGCGCCCANATAATGTCCCAAGTNCGCGCGTAAGCGTGTTCCTTCAATAAACACGCGNTCGGTTTGATCNTCCGATACCATCGCAGTGCGGTCGAGCTTATCAGTGTCATCTGACCAATAAGCAGCGCCAATTTCNGCTGCCGNNTTCACCAAATTGCTCGATGCCGCCAAAGTGCGGCGTGCCAATTTCAAACTTGAATCGCTAGGCTGTTGNCNGGTATCGNCAAATTGCAAGCCGTGATAAGGCGCNATGGCAGCCGCATCGCGCCGACNNTAGCGCTGCAAAGCAAGCCGCTCCGGTGCCATTTCGTCAGCTGGTTCATTTACCAGCATAACTTGAATGTCAATATCATAGCGCGCTTGCAAATCCGGCAAAATTTGCGCTGTCAATTGGCTATAGGGGTCGTCGGGCTGGTGAAAATACAATACCTCCGGTCGACGGCCCGATAATTTGCGCGCCAACGCCTTTCGGGCGAAGCGCAATCGTCTCAGCCTATCCGACAGTACTAATGAAGAAACTAGAGTGCGAATTTTAAATGCCATGCCTCTCCTCCAGCGGTCAAATTGGCGAGACAAGAGGCATTTGTCAATCGCTACAAAGCCCTTGACCTAAGCCTTGAACACGCCATTTCCTTCACATGTCCATGCGTAAAAAATCAGACCTACCGCAAAAACTTTGTCTTGTTTGCGACCGGCCCTTTGCTTGGCGGAAAAAATGGGCGCGCGACTGGGAAAATGTGCGCTATTGCTCAGAGCGTTGCCGCCGCCAAAAGGATGCGCAAAATGGCGGATAAGCCACTAATTCTTATATTGGGTGACCAGCTTACCCCGACGCTTGCCAGCCTTGCGGCAGATAAAGACGCGCCCGTGCTGATGGCCGAACTGGCCGATGAGGCTTCTTATGTGCGCCACCACCAACAAAAAATTGCCCTGGTATTTTCGGCCATGCGCCATTTTGCCGAACACTTGCGTGCGCAAGGGCGGACGGTTTTTTTCCTCTCCTATGGAGCCGAAAAAAAAATAAATAGTTTTGCCGATGCCATTGCCCTCATGGTCAAACGCGAAGGGTTTAATCGGTTGATTGTCACCGAGCCCGGTGAATGGCGGCTGATGCAGGACATGCAAAATTGGTCCGCCAAGCTTGGTATTGAGGTGGCGATTTTGCCCGATAATCGGTTTATCGCCGACCATGCAGAGTTTGAGCGTTGGGCCGATGGCAAAAAGCAATTGCGGATGGAATTTTTCTATCGCGAGATGCGCCGCAAAACCGGTTTGCTGATGGATGGCGATGAACCGCTGGGCGGACAATGGAATTATGATAGCGAGAACCGCAAAAAATTGCCGAAAGGTCATATGCCGCCGCCGCGCCTGCATTTCCCGCCGGACGAGATAACGCAAAATGTGCTGCAGGTGGTGAAAACCCATTTCGGCAATCATGTCGGCACGCTGGATAAATTTGCTTGGCCGGTCACGGCCTCGCAGGCGCAAGAGCAATTGGCCCATTGGCTTGATTTTTGCCTGCCGCAATTCGGCGATTATCAAGATGCGATGAAAAGCGGTGAGGCGTTTCTCTATCACGGTCTGGTCGGGGCCAGCATTAATCTCGGCCTGCTCGACCCGCTCAGCGTGTGCCGCCAAGTCGAAGCGCGCTATCATGACGGGCAAGCGCCACTCAATGCGGTGGAAGGGTTTATCCGCCAAATTCTCGGCTGGCGCGAATTTATTCGCGGCCTGTATTGGCTGAAAATGCCCGCTTATGCCGACAGCAATTATTTCGACCATACCCGCCCCTTGCCCGATTTTTATTATAGCGGCGAGACCGATATGGTCTGTCTGCGCGAAGCGATTGGCGCCACCCGCGATTATGCTTATGCGCATCATATTCAACGCCTGATGGTGACCGGCAATTTCGCGCTTTTGGCGGGGCTTGCCCCAAGCGCAGTCAATCAATGGTATTTGGAGGTCTATGCCGATGCTTTTGAATGGGTGCAATTGCCCAATACGCATGGCATGGCGCTGTTTGCCGATGGCGGGGTGGTTGGCTCCAAACCCTATGCCGCCTCAGGCGCCTATATCAACCGAATGTCCGACCATTGCGCGGGCTGCACCTATAAGGTGAAAGAGCCTTATGGCGATGAAGCGTGCCCGTTCAATTATCTTTATTGGGATTTCTTGATACGCCATCGCGACAAGCTGGGCGGCAATCCGCGCATGGGCATGGTCTATCGCAATCTTGACAAAATGCCCGATGATAAGCGCGACGGCGTGCAAGCCAGCGCCAAAAAATTTCTGGAACAGTTAAGATGAGCGACAAACCGACCCTGCCATTGGAGGCGCTGTCCTTATCCATCACCCAATATGTCGTGTGTTCAAAATGCGCCGATGAACTGGCCGCATTGTTGCCACCGCAAAGCCTGCAAGATTATGCCGCCATAGATGTCGGCTTTACCGATTACGGCATTCAGGTTTGGTGCCGACGCCATAAGGCAAATATTGTGCACATTGATTTTCAAGGGGCAAAAATGCCCGCCGATTTCAGGCGCTTGGAAACCAGCTAGCTCAGGCCGGCACTTCTTGCCCGTCCCAGGCAAAAACCTTGCCGCTATCCGGCGGCGTCACGGTGTCGATCACTTGCAATAGGTAATCGGCCGATTGCGGTGGCGTGAATAATTTACCTTCTGCCACATTGCCTTGAAAGGGCGCTGATAAATCACTGTCCACCGTACCCGGATGCAGGCCGATAATGATTTTTTGTTTGTCGCGGCGCGCCGTTTCAATGGCGGCATTTTTGACCACCATATTCTGTGCCGCTTTGGCAGCGCGATAGCTGGTCCAGCCGCCCATGCGATTATCCGATATGGACCCGACACGGGCCGATAAATGCGCCATCACCGCTTTTTCCTCTCGCGCCAAAAGCGGCAGAAAATATTTCGCAATAAGCGCCGGGCCGACAGCGTTGACGGCCAGCACTTGCGCCATCGCTTCGGCGTTGATTTGCTTGAGCGCTTTTTCAGGTTGAATGCCCACCGCCGCATCATGCAAAAGCCCGGTCGCATTAATGATGAGATGCAAAGGCCCGCGCGCCTTTTCTTGTTCCGCCAAAACGGCCAGCGCCGCCTCATCGCAAATATCAATATCGGCGCGCGCCAAAGCCGTCACCTGACAGCGCGATTGCAGCACGGCAACAAATGCCGCGCCCAAACCGCCGCGCGCGCCGAAAATCAGCGCACGAAAATCTGTCGGGAAACTCGCTAACATATCCACCATGAGGCTCATATAGGGCGGCGGGCGATAGAAAAAAGCATCGCTTCAGGAATCGTAATTATAAAATGGCGCGTAGGGCGATAAGCCGGTCTTTCAATTCGGCCTCATCAAAATCGACAGCCTCACCGACGCCCCAAACCGGCCCCGGCCAAGCCTCATCGGCTTCATGGCGCGCAATCACATGCACGTGCAATTGCTTCACCATATTGCCGAGCGCGGCAATGTTCATTTTATCGGCCCGCGTCAGTGCTTGCAGCCTTTGCGCGCATTCTTGCGCTGTGGTGAACAAGCCGCGCGCCGCCACATCGGGCAAGTCGAACCATTCGACCGCGCCTTCGATTTGCGGCACCAGCACCAGCCAATAATAGCGCGCATCGCGCATCATACGGATATCGACGACACCGCTTTGCATGACCGAGACGGTGTCGGCGGCCAGCCTGTCATCAAGTTGAAACGCCATGCTCAGCCGAGCGCCGCGTCAGAAACAAACGGATTGGTTTTTTTCTCAGCCTCAAAAGTCGAGGTCGGCCCGTGGCCCGGAATGAAGGTAATATCAAGCCCGAGCGGCCAGAGGCGCTGGGTGATGCTGTCAATCAATTGCTGATAATTGCCTTTTGGGAAATCCGTGCGCCCGACAGAGCCTTGAAACAACACATCGCCGACCATCGCCACCTTATCGTCGGTTTGTACAAATACGACATGGCCGGGCGTATGGCCCGGACAATGAACAACATCGAAATCGACATCGGCGACCGTCACCTTATCGCCATGCTCCAACCATTGGTCGGGCTCAAAGGCGAGCGCCTCTGGAAAGCCATATTGCGCCGCCGCCTCGGGCATGCCGTCAATCCAAAACTTGTCGTCCTTATGCGGGCCGAGAATCGGAATATTGCGCTCATCGGCCATCGCCTTTACCGAACCGGCATGGTCGAGATGGCCATGTGTGACGAGAATTTTTTCAATCTCAATGCCTTGCTCATCGATAAATTTATTGAGCAATGCCAAATCGCCACCGGGGTCGACAATGCCGCCCTTTTTGGTTTCTTCGTTCCAAAACACGGTGCAGTTTTGCTGAAACGGGGTCACCGGTATGATTTGATAGCGCAACATGGGGCTCTCCTATTTGCCCGCGACAGTAAAAGTTTTTTGCAGTTGAATCAAATCACCCTAAAGTTTTAATTGTATCTTCAACAACCGAAAGGAGGTGATCCATTGTCTAGTGAACGGAAGTATTTGAGGTTTGAAACCCGGTGTTTGAGCATGGACGTGGAGCAACCTTCGGGTCCATTTGCACACGAAAACAATTAGGGATTGGCCTTAAATCCAATCACGACTCCAAAATATTGGAGGGGGCGCTTGCTTTGCAGGCGCCCTTTTTCTTGCCTATAAGCAGGAATGAGTAATTTTCTCGGCATAGATTTGGGCGCCAGTGCGCTGAAAGCCTGTTTGATTGACGAAAGCGGCACGTCACTTTCGGTCGCGCGCGCCGCTTATGACACCCATCAGCCCGCGCCCGGGCATAGCGAGCAAAACCCCGCCGATTGGCGCTCAGCCATGTATGGCACGTTGGCTGATTTACGCGCCCGAAATAGTGATGCGCTGGACAATATTGCTGCGATAAGTTTTTCGGGCGGGGCGCATATTGCGGTTTTATGCGACAGCGCAGGCTCGGTTTTGCGTCCGGCGATTATGTGGAATGACCAACGCGCCGTCGCGCAAGCCGCTGAATTGGCCGCGCAAGGCGAGGTGGAAGCATTGAGCGGCAATGCCCCCAATGCGACTTGGACCTTGCCGCAGCTTATCTGGCTGGCGACCCATGAAGCGGATATTATCGCCGCCGCCGAAAAACTCTATTTCGCCAAAGACTGGCTCGCCGCGCAACTGACCGGTGCTCATAAAAGCGATGCCAGCGAAGCGGTCGGCAGTCTGATGGCCGACCGCAATGGCACATGGCATGACACATTAACCACCATGAGCGGCATTGCGCCCGCCGCTTTTCCTGAATTGCTGGCCAGCGGCGCAAAAATCGGCGTGGTCAACGACAAGGCGGCGACAGAATTTGGCCTGCCTTGCGTGCCGGTCTATCAAGGGGCCATTGACACTTCAATGGAATGGCTGTGCATTGCGCCGCTTGAGGCAAATAGCGCGACGGTGAAACTGGCTTCGGCCGGGGTGATTTCATTGGCCACGGCGCAAGATACGCGCTTTCCACCGGTTTCTTATTATCCGCATATTATTGACGGGCTTGGCTATCACGCCGCCGGAATGAGCGATTGTATGGGGGCAATTGAATTTGCCCGTCGGCAATTTACACCAAAGCTCGATGCACAAGCATTTGAAAAAGCCGCCGTCAACACCGCCATAGGCGCCGAGGGCGTGATGTTTTACCCTTATTTATCGGGTGCGCGTGCGCCGTTTTGGCAAGCCGATTTACGCGCCGAAATGCACGGCCTGACGCGCGCCCATACGGCCAACCATATGGCGCGGGCCGCCTATGAGGGGGTCGGCCATGTTTTGACCGCCATTTGGCACGATATGAACGATAAATTGGGGCAGTGCGCCAGAACCCTGCATGTTTTGGGCGGTGGCGGGCAAAGCGATTTTTTCTGCCAAATGCTGGCCGATATGCTGAATGTTGAGATAAAGCGCGGTGCTGAGACCGATTGCGCCTTTGCGACCGCGCTTTTTGCCGCAGCCGTGCATATTGGCGCGGAACCGCGCCAAATGGCGCTTCAGGCCTATCAGTCGCAGGGCATTTTTACCCCTGACAAAAACGCCCATCAGGTCTATGCTTCTTTTCATGAAAGCTTCATGGCGCGCCATCGCGCCGCCTGAAACGCTTGGGAGCCATCACAGGAGATAAAGATGGAAAACCGTATTGATTTGAAGATTGAGAACCATATTGCGCATGCGAATCTCATTCGCGGCGACAAAATGAATGCGCTGGACGCTGAGATGATGGACGCGCTGATTGAATGTGGCGAGCGCATTAAAGCCGATAAATCGATCCGCGCCGTTGTTCTTTCCGGCGAGGGACGAGCCTTTTGTGCCGGTCTGGATATGGGCAATTTTGCCAAAATGGCTGAAGGCGGCGATGCCGGCGTGACCGATGGCAAAGAGCGTCAAAAATTGGCCGAGCGCACGCACGGGCTGGCCAATCGCCCGCAAAAAGTGGCATTTAC
The DNA here is from genome assembly GCA_002721725.1 of Rhodobiaceae bacterium. Lineage (GTDB taxonomy): Bacteria > Pseudomonadota > Alphaproteobacteria > RS24 > RS24 > UBA8337. Next base: position 34,611 of record PBLK01000016.1, on the reverse strand, counting down.
CTGGCGCGAAATCGAAGTGCCGGTCATTGCCGCCGCGCAAGGTTTTGCGCTGGGTGGCGGGTTTCAGCTGTTTATGGGCGCCGATATGCGCTATGCCGCGCCGGGTACGAAATTTTCCATAATGGAAGCGCGTTGGGGCTTGGTGCCGGATATGGGCACCACCCATGTCATGACCCGTGTTGCGCGTGAAGATATTGTCAAAGAACTGGCCATGACGGCGCGTATTTTTGATGCTGATGAGGCGTATGAATACGGCTTTTTGACCCGCATCACGGAAAATCCGATTGAAGCGGCGCTTGAAACCGCAGCCGCTATTGCAGAACGCAATCCCGATGCCATTCGCGGCACCAAGCGCTTGTTCAATGAACCCGCAGACCGCTTTGTCGGCGACACATTAATGCTGGAGAGCGTGTTGCAAGACGACATTATCGGCCATCCGAACCAAATTGAGGCGGTCAAAGCCGAATTGGAAGGCCGTCCCGCCGTTTACGAAGACGCGGAAGCCAAAAAAGCGGCTGAATAGTCTAGCTGCAAATGCCGCTTAGGCGGTCGAGCAGCCAATAGACGGATATGCCGCCCATGGCAATCAGGGGCGCTTGCAGCACGATGTGTGTGACGGCAGGGGCCCCTTTTTCATGCCGCGCCAACACCGCCATGAGGCGCGGTTGGGCGTAACGCATGAATAAAAGCATCACGGCGACGACCAATAATTGCCCCACTTCCAGCCCGATATTGAACAGCGCCAAAGCCCAAATTTCGACATCGCGCGGTAGGCCGATGGCCGCCAACATGCCGGCAAAGCCAAAACCGTGCAGCAGGCCGAAACCAAAGGCCATTGCTTGCGGATAATTTTGCGCCAGTGGCGAGCGTTTTTCGGGCCGCTGCAACAACTCAATGGCGACAAATAAAATCGACAGGGCGATAATCGCCTCGACTACGGCGTTTGGCGCGGTGATGCGCCCCAGCATGGACAGACCGAGCGTCAATGAATGCGCGACGGTGAAAGCGGTAATGACATAAATCAAACGGCGCCAGCCGCTGACCAGTAAAACCAGCCCGATTACGAATAAAATATGGTCCGGCCCGAACAGTAAATGCTCGACCCCGAGCCCAAAATAAGCAAGCAGGAACGTGCCGCCACCAGCAAATTGCTGCACCGGTGCATTGGCGGTCAGCCGCAAGGTATGGCGCGATCCGTCGCGCAACGCCATTTGCACCAGCACATCGGTAATGGTGCGCTGTAGCCCCTCGACACCAATCGATTGGCCGAACAGGCCGCCATCGCATTGCAGGGTGAATTTTTCCAGCAATGCGCCGGGTTGGCGACGCATCATGCTGTCGCCCAATCTTTGGCAATTTTCGGGAAATACCGGGCGCAGGCCCAATCCGGCAACGGCACCGACACCGGCGCTGCGCACCGGCTGTTTCCAAATTATCTCAAAGCGGTCGCGCGCGCTTTCATTGATTTCAATATAGCCCGGGCGCACTTCATGCGCGCTGGCGGGAGCCAAAAACAAGCCGCCGAGCAAGATGGCGCAGTGCGCAATCAGCCAAAGCCGCTTCATTGCCCGTCGCCCTCAATCGGCAAAAGCTCAATCTCATAACGCCCGCGCAATTCCTCCCATGCCGCGGCCATTGCTTGCTGACGCTGCATTTTTTGATAATCGCGCGCCACCCGTTCAATCAATGGCCCAAAGGCAGCCTGTTGGGCCGCATGGCGCGTGTCAATTTTCACAACATGCCAACCAAAAGTCGACTGGAGGGGTACTCCCCAATTCCCCACCCCTTGCTGAAACAGGGCGGCGGCGAATTGCGTACCCATCAGCCGCGACAAATCCAATTCACTTTGGCGCGCATATTGACGATTGAGCATGAAGGGCTTGCCTTTGTTTTGCCAATCAGCCTCATTCCTATTCAGGGCCGTGCGCAATTGCTTCGCCACGGCTTCGGTATCAGCAAAAACATGGCGCCATGTCAGTGCTTCCGGGGCGTCATATTCGGCGCGGTTTTCTTCAAAGAAACGCTGCAAGGCTTGCCTATCGGGCAAGGCCTCAACCGTTTCATCGGCCATCATAAACTCAACCTTTTGAGCCAAGCGGCGGCGAATGATAATATCGTCATTATCAAGCCCCAGCCGCGCCGCCTCGCGCACCAATATTTCTTCGCGAATATAACCCTCAATCAGCGCATCCAATTCGCGCGCGTTGGGCCGCCTTTCGGTCTGTCCTTCCCATTGCGCGACCAGTTTTTCAACCAATGGCAAATCGATTTTGATGACCTGCTGCTCGCGCGTTTGCAGCCACTGATCAGTCCCAAACAAGAGCAGGCCTAAAACGACAAACCAAATGAGCCGGTCTTGCGCCAGCTTATGCAACCGATTTTGCATGAAAAACTAGTGCTCCAACCAAATGGGGGAGGACCAAGCACGTTCTTGAATGGTCGCCGCCAAAGACGGGTTGGGTTTAGAATTGGCGCGAATAGCGTCCCATGTTGACCAACGGCAAGTCGGGTTTTCCAAAACGCGGACATAGTAAAATGCGTCCTCGCCCGACTTGTAATCAGGATCTTGCCAATGCGCATTCAACTCACCATCGCCCGTATCGGCACTATAGGCGCAGCTTTCTATATCAACTTTGGCATTATTATCAGGGCACCGATTTGTTGTTGCGTCGACCGGCACATTTCCGGCGCATGCCACGTCATAGACTTTTTCATGCGTTTTGCCCTCGGCATCAATCCAACCCTTGACCATTTGCAGGCGTTGCAAGGGAGCCGAGCCCGGGTCTTGGGTGGCCCAGAGCAAAAAGTCGGGCGCACGACCGGCCCGCGCTTTTATATCGCCACCCATCGACACGCCGCGCGCATAGGCTTTACGCACCATTTGCGGGTCATTGAGCATTTTGTCACTAAACCCATAACCGCCAAACAGCCGCACTTTCAAACGCGGGCCGCTTGTTGCGAAGGTTTCCTTGCGCCGCATGGCGTCAAAAATCGAGGCGCGGGTATTTTCTTCAGCCCACACCCCGGCCAGACCCGAAGCGCCCCAGCTTGACCATTGCATTTGCAAATAGCCGGGGGCGGGGTTTTTGCCGGGCCAACCCGTGCGCTGGGCGACCGGCGTATTGACCTGCCGCCACCAATTCTGCATACGGAAAATTTGGGCGCCCAAACGTTGCCTCCAGGTCAAGCGCACGGCACCTCGCAAGCGTCCGGTGCCATCCACCGCGCCGATTTTTGACCAATAGTCATATTCGTCAAAAGCACCGGCCGAAACATGCGTGTCTGAGGCGGAAATAAGACCGAATTTATAGGGATTTCCTTTACCTTGCGCCTGCATCTCCAAGCCGCGCCGATAGGCTTGGCGGACATAAGAGCCGTCAATCTTGCTATCGTTCCAAGTGGCGATTTGATAGGGCATAATTTCAAAGGCCGCCCATTCATCATTCGGGCTTTGCAGCGGATGGGTTTCCGATGTGCCTTTGACTTGTGAGACCTCCACGATAGGCTCATTGCGCATACGCAAGGCGGCATAGTTTTTATCAATCTCACCACCGTCATAGGTTTTTTCGGCAAACATATAGCCGTCCGAACCGTTGGAATTATGGGGAATGGCAATCGAGTCCATGCCCTGCTCACGCAGGCTGTCCATCCAGCGCCATAAATTTTCAGGGTTCATCGACACCAAACGTGAAAACGGCTCTTTGGGCGCATCGCCCTTAAAAATCACATTGCGGTGCAAATTTTCAAACGTCTCTTGCGAGGAGGTATATTCATAGCCGATGAAAGTGGTGAATTTACCGGGCTCATTATTGCGCTCGGCAGACGCCTTAATCTCAGCCCACGTGTCGCGGACAATATTCATATCCAGCAAATCATCTTCCACTTGCTGGCCCAGATAGGGCAATAATTTGCCAAATGCCAGGCGCCGTTCGCTGGCTGTTTCGGCATTGCGCAGACCGGCAGCAATCGGATGGTCGGCAACCGAACTGTCAGGGTCGAACATGGCTGGCACCATGCCAAGATAAGCGGCATGGTCGGTGACCGCCTGAAAATCAAGCGGCACGCGAATTTTCATGTCAAAGCCAAGCGGGTGGCTGATGGCTTTGCCTTTGGCAAAATCATAAGCCGCATCGGGGCCATTGCGATTGCCGAAAATAAAGGCATCGAATGACAGATTGGTGTGCAAATGGGTTTCACCAAACATAGCGCGGCGGTCTTCCGGTCCGGCCAGGGCCATATTCGGCGCGCTGATGGCAAGCGTCGTACCCAGCACTGCGAGTTTTTTCTTAATGCTCATGATGTCCCTCCAACTGCCGAAATAATGCCCGAAGCAGACTGCCAAAACAAGCCATGCATGGCTTGTAAAACAGCGCGCCGAAGCGTTAAGCTTGATTGTGGGAGAGCATAATGGGCTATCAAAACCAGTATGAAGACTGGCTCAATGATCCGCAGGGGTTTTGGGCCGGCGAAGCCCGGCGTTTGCACTGGCATACCGCACCGGAGAAAATTTTCGAACGCAATGAAACCGGCGATCGCTGGTATGTCGATGGCGTGATGAATACGTGTTTCAATTGTGTCGACCGCCATGTCGAAGCCGGATATGGCGCGCGCATTGCCTTTATCCATGACAGCCCAATTACCGGAATGACCAGCCATATTAGCTATGCCGACTTGCTCGACCGTGTCAATTGGGTCGCTGCCATGATGCAGGATAAGGGCATTGGAAAAGGCGACCGTGTGATTATTTACATGCCGATGATAGCCGAAACCGCCATTGCCGCATTGGCCTGTGCACGGCTGGGGGCCATTCACTCTATTGTTTTCGGCGGTTTTGCGGCAGCTGAATTAGCAACACGGCTCGACGACGCCAAACCGAAACTGATACTTGCCGCCTCTTGCGGTTTGGAGCCGGGGCGCATTGTCGATTACAAGCCGCTGCTTGACGGAGCCATTGAATTGGCGGCGCATAAGCCTGAAACCTGTCTCATTTGGCAGCGCGATGAAAGCCCGGCCCCGCTTATTGCTGACCGCGATTTTGAATGGCAGGCATTGGAGGGCGAAGCACGGGCGGCCAAACGCCAAATCGCCTGCGAGCCAGTGCTGGCGACCGACCCGCTTTATATTCTCTATACATCCGGCACGACGGGTGTCCCGAAAGGCGTGGTGCGCGATAATGGCGGCCATTTGGTGGCGCTGAGCTGGGCGATGGAAAATGTCTATAATATTGCGCCTGGCGAGGTGTTTTGGTCGGCTTCCGATTTCGGTTGGGTGGTCGGCCATAGTTTCATTCTGTATGGCCCGCTGGCCATTGGCGCAACCAGTGTGATTTATGAAGGCAAGCCGATAGGCACACCTGATGCCGGTGCGTTTTGGCGTGTCATTTCCGAGCATGGCGTGAAAGCCCTGTTCACTGCGCCAACCGCCTTTCGCGCCATCAAAAAAGAAGATCCACAAGGCAAGCTGGTTGAAAATTACGATATGCGAGCTTTCAAAACGCTTTATCTGGCCGGAGAGCGGGTTGACCCTGACACGATTAATTGGGCCGAGGCGGCGCTTGGTGTGCCTGTGATTGACAATTGGTGGCAGACTGAGACCGGCTGGCCGATTTGCGCCAACCCCGTCGGCATTGAATTACTGCCGATAAAGAAGGGCTCGCCCAGCCTTGCCATGCCGGGCTATGAACTGGCCGTGCTAGATGAAGACGGCAAGCCTGTTGCCACCAACGAAACCGGCGCCATTGTCATCAAAACACCTTTGCCACCCGGCTGCTTGCCCGGGCTGTGGCAAAACCATGACGGTTTTCAGACCGCCTATATGGAAGATTTTCCAGGCTATTACAAAACCGGCGATGCCGGCTTTATTGACGAAGACGGCTATCTCTATGTGATGTCGCGCACTGACGATATTATCAATGTCGCCGGTCATCGACTGTCGACTGGCGGCATGGAAGAAGTGCTAGCCGGGCACGTTGATATTGCCGAATGCGCCGTGCTTGGGATCAACGATGCGCTCAAGGGCGAAGTGCCTTTGGGCCTTTTGGTTTTCAATGATGGGATCAATCGCTCCGAAGCGGATATATTGGCCGAATGCGTACAGAAAATACGCGATGAAATAGGCCCGGTCGCCGCTTTCAAATTGGCTGTGCGCGTGGCACGGTTGCCGAAAACGCGCTCTGGAAAAATTCTGCGCGGCACGATACGCAAAATCGCCAATGGCGAAGATTGGCAAATGCCCGCGACCATTGATGACCCAGCCATATTGGATGAAATTACCGAGGCGCTCAAAACCCTCGGCTACCCGCCCGAAAGCAAAGCGTAGAGGCGCGTGAAGGAGCGTAAAATGGAAGAATTGGTACTTGTTGAAAGAGCTGATGGCTATGGCGTAGTCACGCTCAATCGCCCCAAAGCGATGAATGCGCTATCGGCAGAATTGCGCAACCACTTGGCGGCTGCCATCGACGACTTAGAAGCCGATAATGATATACGCGTGATGATTTTGACCGGCGCGGGCGATAAGGCTTTTACAGCCGGTCTTGATTTGAAGGAAATGGGCGCGCAACAGGGGGGTGGCCCAGCGCTCGCCATTGCTAGCGATGATCCTGTGGTTGCGCTGGATAAATTTTCTGGCCCAATTATCGGCGCCATTAACGGCGTTGCCATTACCGGCGGTTTTGAAATAGCGCTGGCTTGTGATGTGCTTATCGGCACACCCAATACGCGTTTTGCCGACACCCATGCGCGGGTCGGCATTTTGCCGGGCTGGGGGTTGAGCCAAAAACTGATGCGCCTTGTCGGTGCCTCGCGCGCCAAAGAAATATCCCTGACCGGCAATTTCATTTCAGCCGAACAGGCTTTGGCATGGGGCCTCATCAATCATTTGGTCGCACCTGAAGACTTGCTGGATAAAGCGCGCGCTTTGGCCGCTGATATGTTGTCTTGTGTGCCCGACACATTGGCCGCCTACAAGGCACTTATGGATGACGGCTTTGCGATGAATTTCGCCGATAGCATGGCATTGGAACAGAGCCGCGGCCGCGCCGCCAATCGACGGGTCGGTGCCGATGATGTTGAGGCACGCCGCCAAGCCATTCAGCAACGCGGCCAGCAGCAGAAATAGGAGAATGAGATGAGCAATGACCCCCGCATGATGCCAAACAAGGCACATTATAATGGCTGGCGCGAACCTGATAATGTGCGCTGGCACTTGCGCAATATGTCGACCCTACCGGCGCTTATCATGCCGCGCGGCGATGCAGTATATGATTTGAAAACCGGCGCGGAAAATGATGTTGAGAATTTCATCTATGAGTATCAAGGGCGCAATTTGAGCTTGGGCGATGCGATGCGCGAGGAATGCATTGATGGCTATATGGTGGTGCAAAATGGCAAAGTTCTGTTTGAGCGGTATTACGATAATTTCCGCGCCCATGACCATCACATTTGGTTCTCCATGACCAAATCGCTGATCTCAACCGCTTTCGGCATTGCGCAAGCCGAGTTCGGCATTGATGAGGACAAAACACCGGCTGATTTCCTACCCGAACTGGCCGATAGCGTGTTCGCCGAAGTGCGGGTGCGCGATGTGCTCAATATGGTGACGGCGCTAAATTACACAGAAGAATATGATGAGATGACACCGGGCAGTGTGCATTTTGAATATTTCCGGCGCTTGGGCTTTATGGGCGATTTTGAGCTTTTGGCCATTGATCCGGCGCAATCGGACGAGCCACGCGGGGTACGGGATATGCTGCCGCGTTTTGAGCAGGCCAAGGGCGGTGTCACCGGTGCCATGTTCCAATATCAATCGCCCAATGTCGATGTTATAGGCTGGCTCATTGAGCGCGTCACCGGCCGCGCGCTGATGGATTATGTACGCGAAAAATTATGGGTGCCGATGGCGACCGAACATGATGGCGTGTTTACCGTCGATGTCTCCTTCGCGCCCGTTGCAACAGGCGGCTTTAACTCCACCTTGCGCGATGCGGTACGCTTCGGCCTGATGGCTTTGGGCGACGGCAAGCTGGGCGACACGCAAATCGCACCGGTCGATTGGATGCAGGACACTTATAAAATGAGTGATGCCGATAAACAGGCCGGAGCGGCCTCGGTCAATGCCGACCCCGCTCATGAGCGCTTTATTGACGGCTTTACCGGCTATCGCAGCTTTTGGTGGCAATTTAACCAAGCGCAAGGCGAGCGCTTGGCTATGGGCGTGCACGGCCAGGTGATTTATGTCAATCCAGCGAAAAATTTGGTGATTGCCAATTTTGCCAGCCCCGCCCAAACCGCCAATCAACTGCGCCCCAGCTATAAGCAAATGCTTTATGGCACGCGCGCTTTGGCGGCGGCGCTGTGATTATTGCATGGTCGGAATGATGAAGCTTTGATCGGCAACATCGCCATCGGGCCAACGCTGCGTTACCGTCTTCACTTTGGTGTAAAACTTAATGCCTTCCGGTCCGTGCTGATTGGTGTCGCCAAAGGCTGAGCGTTTCCAGCCGCCAAATGTGTGATAGGCGACCGGTACCGGTATCGGCACATTAATGCCGACCATACCGACATTGACCTTTTGCGCAAATTGTCGTGCCGCCAACCCATTGCGGGTAAAAATTGCCACACCATTGCCATATTGATGCTCAGAAGGCAGGCGCGCCGCTTCTTCAAGACTGTCAACGCGCACCACTTGCAAAACGGGGCCGAAAATTTCTTCTTGGTAGGATTGCATATCGGCTTTCACATTATCGAACAAAGACGGGCCGATGAAAAACCCGTCTTCATTGCCTTGCAGCGCAAGCCCACGGCCATCAACCAGCAAGTCAGCACCTTCTTTAACCCCCATCTCAATATAATCTTCAATCTTTTGCCGATGCGCGGCAGACACCACCGGCCCGTAGTGGGCTTCCGGGTCGTTTGAAATGCCAACCGTCAGCTTGCCAACTTCCTCTTGCATGCGCCCGACAAATTCATCCGCGGTATCTTTGCCGACCGGCACGGCGACCGGCAGCGCCATGCAGCGTTCACCGGCCGAGCCATAGGCCGAGCCAGAGAAATCGGCAATCACTTGGTCCATATCAGCATCGGGCATAATGACACCGTGATTTTTCGCCCCGCCCATGGCTTGCACGCGCTTGCCATTAGCCGTGCCGGTTCGGTAAACGTAATGGGCAATATCGGATGAGCCGACAAAGCTTACTGCTTTAATGTCGTCATGCGCCAAAATCGCGTCGACCGCTTCCTTATCGCCATGAACGACATTCAAAAGCCCTTCCGGCGCCCCCGCTTCCAGCATCAGCTCGGCCAGCCGTACCGGCACACTCGGGTCTTTTTCAGATGGCTTTAAAATAAACGCATTGCCGCAGGCAATGGCAATGCCAAACATCCACATAGGAATCATGGCGGGAAAATTAAACGGAGTAATTCCGGAAACCACGCCCAGGGGCTGACGCATGGCATAAATATCAATGCCTGGTCCAGCTCCTTCGGTATATTCACCCTTCAACAGATGCGGGATACCGCAGGCAAACTCAATCACTTCCAGCCCGCGCTGCACATCACCCTTGCTGTCGGCAATCACCTTGCCATGCTCGGATGAGAGAAGCGCCGCCAGCTCATCCATATTATCTTCTAGCAATTGCTTGAATTTAAACATGACGCGGGCGCGCCGTTGCGGATTGGTGGCGGCCCATTCGGGTTGCACTTTTTTAGCCGCTTCCACGGCTACCGCAATATCGTCAGCGCCGCCCAAGCAAACGCTGGCTTGCACTTGGCCGGTATTGGGGTTAAAAATCTCGCCCTCACGCGTTGAATGGCCGATTGTCGATTTGCCAGCGATAAAATGTTTTACTTCTCTCATGCTAGTTCTCCCTACTGCACATGTTTATGCCCGCACGCGTTAATCGATTCAAACTCATAAGCTCGCATTTGCCCGCTCAATTGAAGATTTATTGAAAAAGCCAAGGCTTAGCAAGGAAGGCAGCAAAAGGACTGCTCCTAATAATGCCAAGACCAAACCCATAATAGTGAAGCTTGCAAATCGCTGCAGCATAACTAGGTCACTGACCAGAAAAACACCAGCCCCAAAACAAAACAGGAAGGTCGACTGCACAATAGGTCGTCCGGGAATAAACAATGCTTGCCTTAGCGATTGGCGTTGGCTTTTATGCTCATCGACCAAATAATGTTGATAGCTGTGTAAAATATGAATCGTATCATCAATTGATAGACCCATAGTAACGCTGGCAATAATTACCGTTGCAAAATCGAATGGGAACCCAAGAAGAGCTATAGTACCCATGGTAATTAGAACAGGTAGTGAGCAGGCCAACATGCCAGCCATTGCAAGCCTGAAATTGAATTCAAGGGTTAGGATCAAAAAAATAAAAATAAAGGTAAGTGCAATTGTCGCAAACTGTGTCTCAAGAATATAATTTGAAAGTTTGGCAAAGAAGACCGAATGACCCGTAAAAATAGGCAAAGGCACCCCGCCTCTTGCTTGCGCCCTAAGCTGACCTTCAAGCTTCATAATTACTTTGTCGAGCTCAACGGAGCTTAAGTTACCTGTATATGCTCGTAAGTGCTTGCTATCATACGAAAAATTAACATTTTCTGCTAACACATCCCTGCCGTCAGCGCTGCGAGACCATTCGGAAAGGAGCATTTCTTGAGCTAATTGTTCTTCCGACTGCGGATAGTCCGAGCCGTCGCTGACTAGACTCCGGTGAATTTGACCTATCGGATCAGAATAACTTTCGGTGGAATTGATTTCTCTTAAACTTTTGATTTCACCTTCGAAATTCAAAACTTTTTCGAAAGGTTCGAAGGTCCTAAAATAGTCTTCTTCCGAGGTTCGAAAAACCATTGAAACGACCCCAGAGCCCCCTAACTCATTGTCGACCAAAGTAAACGCTGAATAAATTGAAGAGTTTTTCTTGAAAAACACATCCAATAAATTGCTTTCAGATTTCGCATTCATCGCCAATGCAAATATTGATGCAATTACCAAAAGGCCAGCTGCGGCAAAAGTGAGCGGTCGATTATTACCTACAATTGACCAATCAAGCCTTAAGAAGCTATCCGCTGCCCGATCGGGAATTGATAACTCATGGTACCGACCACCCCTTCGGCTCATGGCATTTGGAGTCATAGAAAAAAGGCCGAAGAAAACTGCGAGCATCATAATCACGTAACCCATTATGATGCCTATAAAACTATCTATTCCAAATTCTCGAAGTGGAATTAACTCAGAAAAATAGAAAACCCCGAATCCAACCGCGGATGTTGCCGAAGTGGTAAGGCAAGGAAGCCATGTAGCCTTGAATGTATTTGCCAATATTTCTTCTTTTGTTGTTTGTGGGCTCGCCGTATCAATTTCATTGTCCCAGAAACGGATGATATGCAGACTGTCGGCCACAACAATAACAGAGAGCATTACCGGCAAAGCCAAAGCTATTATTGTTAGCTTGTGTCCTAGCCCGACCATGATGCTTAATGCTACCAAAACGGCGGTTGCCGCCGTAAAGAGAACCAAGATAGTTTTCCAAAGCCTTCCAAACAAAGAAAACAGAAACAATGCTACGCCTGCCGCGGCAATTGGCATAATTAAACTGAGCTCAGATTTTGTTTTATTATCGAGAGTAAACTTTAAGAAACCATCACCAGCTATTCTTGCATTTTTTGTTAACTTATTTTTAGAGGCTTGCTCCAGGATTAGTCCGACCACATTTTTGCGCGACTCTGGTTTTCCGGCGGTTTCGTGCTTTACAATAAAAGTTGATAGCTCTCCATCTTGAGACAGAAGGCGCCCTGAATAAGCGCTTTGATCGAATTTATCTTTTAGCTCTTGAATGTTTTGGATATATCCATTTTCCAGAGCACTGCGATAAGTAGTTACAACGAGTGAACCGGATGGATCATTCATTATGAGACTAGCATCGTAAACAGATACTACGTCTACGACGCCTTCTATTTGTTTAATTGCATCAGTGAAGGCAATCGCGTTCCGGAAGCCTTCTTGTTCAAAAAGGTCTCTAGCATCAAACACCAACATGGTGCTTTCGAATTGATTAAATTCATTTTTTAATAGATTGCGAGCAATTTCATTAGGGTTGTCTTCTGCTAACCATTTATCGTTGTCATATTTGAGACCGCCAGTGGTTATTAAGCTAACGGCAAAAAGCCCGATCCAAAACCCCAGTCCCCCAATAATCAGTGCCAGTCGCGGCGTCATTCGAATTCCCCAGCCAAAGCTTATCCAAAAAGATACTTCCTTAATAAGTTCATACCCTGACAGTTTTCCTCAATATGCACCACACAAATTGATCTAGCTTTTACCCTTACCTTCTTCACTTTCCAATTCCTCCCGGATGGCTTCTAACTCTAGCCACTCCTCTTCAGCCTTTTTGAGGTTATTCTTGGCTTCCTCAAGCCTTGTAGCTAGTTGGTTGAACCTCTTAGGGTCTTTTGAGTATAGGTCAGGTTGAGTGAGCTGATCTTCTATTTCGGTGATCGCTAGCTCAAAAGACTCCATTTCCTTTGGCAATTTTTCTAGGCGAAACTGATGTTTATAAGATAGCTTCTTTCCAACAGAAGACTTCCTTTTTTCTTGGCCGTCAGTCATCGATTTGCTTATCGACGCCCTATGAGCATGGTCTGCTCGGTATTCCTGTCCCTTTTGTTGAGCACGCATATCAGAATACCCACCAGCATATTCAACCCAGCGCCCTTCCCCTTCAGCATTGAATACCGCGGTCACGGTGCGATCGAGAAAATCGCGATCATGGCTCACCAAAATTACTGTGCCGTCATAAGCGGAAATCATTTCCTGCAATAAATCCAATGTTTCCAAATCCAGATCGTTGGTCGGCTCATCCATCACCAGTAGATTACTCGACTGCCGCAGGCCACGCGCCAAAAATAACCGCGCTTGCTCACCACCGGACAAAACCGTTACCGGGGTGCGCATTTGCGCCGGATGAAATAGGAAGTTTTTCATATAGCCAATGACATGCATGGTATCTTCACCGATTGATACCAAATCGCCGGCCCCGTCGGTCAGCGCGTCTTTGACATTCCAATCTTGCCTAATGCCCTGACGCTGCTGGTCGAGAATAAGCGGCGTCAGGTTCTTGCCGAGCCGCACATTACCGCTATCGGGTGTCAAAGCCCCCAAAAGAATATTGAGCAAAGTGGTTTTGCCCGCACCATTTGGCCCGATAAGGCCGATGCGGCTCCCGCGTTTAATCTGCGTTGAGAAATTATCAATCAGCTTTTTATCACCATAGGCTTTAGCAATTTTATCGGCTTTGACCACCAGCTTGCCCGAGCGGTCACCGGCCTGCAGCACCGTATCTATATTCCCTTGTGGGCCGCGATAATCGCGCCGCGCCTGCCGCAAATTATGCAGCTCGCCAAGGCGGCGCACATTCCGTTTGCGCCGAGCCGTCACTCCATAGCGCAGCCAATCTTCCTCGCGCGCAATTTTGCGATCGAGCTTGTGCTGCGCTTGCGCTTCGCGCTCCAATTCGCTATCCCGCCAATCTTCAAAATGGCCGAAGTTTTTCCGCAACAGCTTGGTTTGCCCGCGATCGAGCCACACCGTCTGATTGGCCATATTACTTAAAAAGCAGCGATCATGGCTGACCAGCACCAGAGCCGAATTGATTTGCTGCAATGCCCCTTCCAGCCATTCGATTGCCGGCAAATCAAGGTGATTAGTCGGCTCATCCAAAAGCAGCACTTCCGGCTGACAGGCCATTGCTTTGGCCAAAGCGACGCGGCGACGCTCGCCGCCCGACATGGGGGCAATATCCGCCGCCCCGTCAATATGCAAATCGGCCATCAGCTGAAATGCGCGCTGGCGGTCTTCATTATTCATCAGCCTTTGCAGGATAAAATCTTCGGCTTTCGGAAACCCTTTGAAGTCCGGATCTTGCGCCAAATATTCAACATGAATGCCGGGCTGCACAAACCGCTCGCCGCTATCGGCTTCAATCTGACCTGCAATAATTTTTAACAAGGTCGATTTGCCCGAGCCATTGCGCCCGACCAAGCAAATACGGTCATCACGCCCGACCGATAGAGAAGCGCCATCCAAAAGCGGGGTCACACCGTGGGTCAGGTGAATATCATCAACATATAAAATGGGCGGTCCGGCCGACATTTGCGCTTCCTTTATACGGGGAGCCTTTATCGCCGAAGCGCGCGCCCACCACAAGCCATATGGGGCGGGCTATTGATTGCTTTGGATGAAATGATGGATTAACGAAACCAGCGCTTGCGGCACATCTTCTTGGATGAAATGACCGGCATTATCAAAAGTCGTCACCGGCGCGTCGGGCCATATGGCTTTGAAATCGGCAATTGCATTTTCCGGCCAAATGGCATGGTCTTGCATGCCCTCCGCCATCATGGCCGGTTTGGCTTGCAATTTTTCCAAATTGCCGGTTTTTAACCCGTCGACAATAAAGGGCACCATTCGGCCGTAATGCACATCCAAGGGGAACTCAATGCCACCAATGCATGACGCTCGATCGGGAAACGGCGCCTGGTAAGCATCCAGCCAATCACGATTTACCGCTGCGCTGTTTTCAAAACCTAACAATTTCATAATGGATAAAACCGTCGTGCCCAATTCACCCAACACGCCACGCAACGTATCGGCTTCTTCATGTTTCGCAATCCACTCAAACCACGGCGAACGCCCAGGCTTCGGAGTTGACCCGCCATAGCCCGTTAGGGTGTTCATCATGACAATACGTTTGATTTTATCGGGGTGGCGAATGGCATAGGCTGCACCCATCGGTCCGCCCCAATCCTGCAAGACCAGCGTGATGTCACTAAGCTCCAAATCATCAATAAAGGCGATCAAATTCTCGACATGGGTTTGGAGCGTGTATTCGCGGTTTTGCGGCGTTTCGCTTTTGCCAAAGCCCATATGGTCGGGGACTACAACACGGTAATGCGCGGCCAAATCGGGGATCATATGGCGATATAGATAGCCCCAAGTCGGCTCGCCATGGAGACACAGCACCACTTCGCCCTCGCCTTCATTGACAAAGTGCTGCTTAAAGCCACCGGCATTGGTGAAATGTGGCTTGAACGGCCATGTTCCGTTAAAGGTCTCGTTTGCTTCAATCATCGCTTGCTCCTAATTCGGTAAGTCAATGGCCGGATTGCGGTCAAAGAAATTGCGCGGCTTCAAGATGATTTCATCGACTTTGGAGGGCATGACAGGCCAGTCTTCGGCCATTGGCACATGATGAAACCCCATGGTTGCCCAAGCGACAATATCCGTATCCTCAATATTCTCATTATCGACGATATATTCTGGCAGTCCGAGCCACGGCGCCGATTGGTTGGTCGGGAGACCAGAGGCAAAAATCTCATCGCGCTTAAAACGCGTTACCCATAGATTGCGATTAACCCAATAGGCGCGCTTAAAAGCTTCATCCATCGGTGTGACCAGGGGCTTAATGTTCGGCATGATAAGCTGATAGCCAGTCGGGTAGCCCATAGCGTTTTTAGTCTGATTGCTAGAAAACAAAAGCACTGCCGGACGTTCAGCGCTCATCTCCGTTTGTGCACTTTTTTCGTCACTGACCCGTTGAGGGCGAACCTGCCAGATGCCTTGACGTGGCGCGTTTTTTGCTTGCGGCGTCGCCACCAAACGCAGGCGGGAGAAATTATTGGCAGTGCCATCAATATCGAAATCAATGCGATAGCTGAAGAAATGGTCGTGATTGACGCCAAGTCGGTGCGGCGCAATCAAGGTTCCAGTTTGCGTGTCAGTTTTAGCCGATGGGCTGGCCAGTGTTTCCGCCAGGACCGCCTTTGCAGCATCAAGACCGGTAGAAATCAAACGGATACGCAGGCGGCCATCTTGTGTGAATACATAATCCTGGAAATAATCGTAGTTGCCAATAGTCGCAACCATGCGCACGACCAGTTCCGTAGAGCGCCTTGACTGATGCGTTTCAATACCAGGGATGCCAGTCAAAACCGGCTCTTCATGACGCCATGCCGGATGCCCCGGATCATGTTCAAAAATGCAAATACGGTCTTTGGCCTCAAAGGGTGTGCCATCGACTGTATGGAGCGTCACATTCAGATACTCAGCATGACTTGGGCAATCAGCTTGTTGCAATTGGGTCGCCATATTACCGAAACCATATTCACCCATATCGAAATAAGCCCGATAAAACCAATTCGGGTCATTATCGTGATAGGGCACGAACATTTCCGACATGGCAATTTCATAGGCGACCGGGCGCAGCCCTGCAGTACTTCGATGCCCAACGTGGTTCAACACCGTTCCCTGGCGCGCGTCGAAGCGCAAACGGAATTGCCAGCCTTGCCAGTTAATAAGACTGCCATGCATTCTGTAATTGACACCTTGCGGACGGGTGCTGGTAATCGGGCGCAGCGCGGCGCGCGTTTTCATATCGCCCGCCGAAAATGTTCCTGTCGGTAAATTATGCGGCGGCGGATTGTCGGCGCGCGTGTCGGAAATCTCGACAATACTATCTTCGGTTAGATCATAAAGAATGGCCAACCCTTCAATCGGGCGCGCATAAATATTGGTGCTCGGCAGAACCCCCAAAACACCATCGCCGCCAATATTGAAACAATCGAGACGCACAATACGATGATTGATGACATCAACTTTATCGGCGAAATAACGCCCAATAGTGCGCGGCAGGCATAAGGCTTGCGACGCTTCGAGACCCCGCCTTTCCAAGGCGGACGCTAGAGCAGCATTTTCCATTAAACGCATAATCAACGGTTCCAATTCACCTGGGCTTGAATACATGGGCTGGCCGCCGCGCATAGTCTCATCTGAAATAATTTCATTGGCCGTAAGATCCAAATGCGCTAAGCGCGGCTTGCCGTTGACCAGAAAACTCACTTCGGCGTCACGTTGAGCGCCTTCGCCTTCTTGCCATGCCAGCGCTTGGGCCTTATCGGGCTGGCGCAGACTGACCCGCGCAAACAGCACATCGTCCCCGTGCGCCTGTTTCAAGAGCTTTGCTGCTTGTTTATATTCATCACCGCTCAAGCCATCCCAAGGAGAGGAAATATAAGTTGCTATTGCCGATTTTTTGTTAGAAGCCGATTGTCCCAACACCCAACCAAAGGCAATGATTGAGAGTGCCGTCACCGGCAAGGCCAAGTTTTTGAGAATCGTCATTATGCTCCCCCGTTTTCAGCAGTCTAAGCAAGGCCGTCGGTCAGGGGCAAGAGGCGATTAAGTAATAACTAGCCCATCCAAACGATCTTCAGCCCGCCATGCAGCCAAACGGTCAAAAAATGCCACCGGCCCGTCGCCATAGGCTTGGTCTTGACGCCGCCGAGTCAACTGGCCTTCATTATTATAATAGCCTGGCGTACAGGCTTCTTGAAACGCTTCTGCGTCGCGAGCTTTTCTAACAATTTCAGCGACCCAATCGGCCTCGGCCTTGGCCGTCGCCTCAGAACGTTTTTTTCCGCGTTGCTTTAAAGCTGCAACAATATAAGCGACATGACGGCTTTGCTCGTCCAGCGCATAGGTGAAATTGGCGCTGAAACCGGCTTGCCCGGGGCCGAAGAAAAACGCATTGGGAAAGCCGTGCACATGCAAACCATGATAGCTGGCCATGCCATCCGCCCATTTATTGGAAATCGCCAAACCGTCCACGCCATTGATTTGATAACCGGCGCGCCTTGCATAATCCGTGCCGACCTCAAAGCCGGTCGCAAAAATAATGCAGTCTACTTCATAGGCGGAACCGTCAAACATCACAGCGTTTTCAGTAATGCGCGAAACCCCGCGACCATCGGTATCGACCAGCTGCACGTTAGGGCGATTGAAGCTAGCGAGGTAATCATCGTGAAAGCACGGGCGCTTGCAAAACAGTCGGTAATAGGGTTTCAACGCTTCTGCCGTTGCCCGATCTTCCACCACACGATCGACACGGTCGCGAATGCCCTGCATTTTGTAATAATCGGCAATTTCCATTTCTTCGGCAATATTCATGAATGCCATGGCCTTGCCGGTTAGATATTTTTTCAGGCCGCTTTTATAGAGCTTCGGGGAAACAAGACCCCCCATCGCCCACAGAGCTAGCCGGGCGCGTGACGGAGCTTTATCGCGCAAACCGCCAACCAATAATTTGAAGGCATCGGTCCAGCCATCCGCCACCAAATCGCGTTTCACCGGCTTGCCAGCCAGTAACGTTTCAAAGTTGCGGCGGCGTTCATCATGCCACCCCTCATCTTGCGCTAGTAGCCAGTCTGCATCGGTATCGGCATTATTGCGCACTTCCACGGACGAAGGTGTCCGCTGGAAAACATAGAGTTGTTCGGCCGAGGCAGCGACATGCGGCACACATTGAATGGCGGTCGCTCCAGTGCCAATAATCGCGACCTTTTTATCCGCCAAGCCGTTCAAGCCGCCTGCCGTAGTTCCGCCAGTATAGCCGTAGTCCCATCGGCTGGTATGGAATGTGTGGCCCTTAAAATCCAAAATACCGTCAATGGCAGGTAATTTCGGGCGATTGAGTGGGCCATTCGCATGAACAACATAACGCGCGGCCAATTCATCCCCCATTGACGTGGCAACGCGCCAGCGGCAGCTTTCTTCTACCCATTCATTGGCGGTCACTTCGGTCTGAAAAAGAGCCTTATCGGCAAGCCCGTAGGTCTCGGCAATGGTTCGACAATAGTCCAACGTCTCGCCAGCATTTGTGTATTTTTGCTGAGGAACAAAGCCGGTTTCTTCCAAAAGCGGAAAGTAAATATAGGATTCGATATCACAGGAGGCTCCTGGATAACGGTTCCAATACCAAGTTCCGCCGAAATCACCGCCTTTTTCGATAATCAACACATCGTCGATACCCTGCTCTTGCAGGCGCACGGCAGCAAGCATGCCGCCAAAGCCACCGCCGATAATTACCACATCGACATCGCGCGTTTCCGGCCCACGCTGCACCACTTCATCAATGTAAGGATCGTCGACGAAATAGGCAAAATCACCGGCCACTTCCTCATACTGCTCGTTGCCGTCAACGCGCAGGCGTTTGTCGCGCTCGGCGCGATATTTGGCGCGTACAGCGCTTAGATCAATTTGCGACGTATCGGCTGCAGGCATAGACCGCTCCCGTAACTTTTCAGTCTGTCGAACCCTTTGAAGTTTCATTCAAATCGTCGAACAAGCTATCTATTTCATCATCAGATAAATCAAAAATACTGATCTCCCCCTGCAATACAGGGCGGCCTTGCATTTTGCGAAGGCGGCGCAATTCGGGCTCCCGTTGCGCCCGCAGGCCAAAAGTCGGATTGCCAAAACGATCCAGCGTGCTCTCATTGAAATTTTCAAGCACCGCCATACCCGTGCCAATATCGGCCAGCGCCTGCGCCGAAGCCGCGCCGGTCCATAAAAAAACCAAAGCAGTGATTATGCGTAACATATTTTATAGAATGCCCCGAAAGCAGTCCGAAATGCAAGCCAACGGCTCAGCCGCGGCGTTTGAAATAGCGTCTGACAGAAGGCCGGGAACCTAAAATAATAACAATGCCTGAAAGCGCGAAAACAAATAAATAAAATGCGTCATTAGGAAAACGGTCACTCAAAAGCAGCTTGGTCGTGCCCACCAAAGTGAGACTAGTCAGGATACTGACCAAAACGTGGCCGGATGAAAAGCGCACGCTGTCTGCGATAACATGAAACAAACCAAAATAGGCGAACACCAAAAACCCCGAAAGACGCAAAACTTCTGAGCGGTCGGAAGCGAATTCAACGTCTGTAACTTGAGGCAGCGGGATAAATAGCAATTTCTCTTCCGAAAACAATGACGTCCCAACCACGACGAGTGACCACAGTGCAGCTATAAAGACAATAAAAAGATACAAACTCTTCAGAAGGGGCATAGGTTTGATTATATTCTTCATTTCAGTAACATTAAAGGTCTGTCTTGCAAGAAAAATATGCTTCACTTGCAGCCTACAGGCGCTAGGGGGCGTTATGGTGAAAGATTTAGATATTGTTGTTTACGGTGCCACTGGCTTTACGGGACGGTTATGCGTTGACTATTTGACGCAGTATGAGGGCAATATTAAATGGGCCATTGCCGGGCGTAATGGCGACAAGCTGGCCGAAGTCAATCAAGCCACAAGTGCCGATGTAGAAATCATCATTGCCGATGCGGATGATGAAACGGCATTGCAGGCACTAGCCGCGCGCACCAAAGTAGTGCTGTCCACGGCCGGGCCTTTTCATCGCTATGGATCGCATTTGGTTGCGGCTTGCGTTTCCAAAAGTTCTCATTATGTCGATATTACCGGCGAAAATTTTTGGGTCAAAGGGTTGATAGAAAAACACCATGAGGAAGCGGCACGCAAAGGTGTGCGTATTATCCCCTCTTGCGGATTTGACTCTATCCCGTCCGATTTGGGCAGCTTTTTTGCCATTAAAAAAGCCGGCCAACCGATAAAACGCGTCGAGTCTTTTCATTCCTATAGGGGTGATGCGTCGGGCGGCACATTGGAAACGATTTTCTCAATGCCTGATTTGAATTTGGGTGATGATTTGACCAATCCCTTTTTGCTTAATCCGACCGATACGACGACACCCGAAATGGAGAAACAAAGCGGCGACATATTCGCAATTGCCGCAAAATCTGAAATCGATGGATATGGCGCGCCCTTTATAATGGCCAGCGCCAATACGCGTGTTGTGCGCCGTTCAGCCGCTCTATGGGCACAGAACCAAGACCCCTATGGTCCCGATTTTGTATATCAGGAATTCGCCTTTCATCCGACACGCTGGCGCGCGCTCAAGGGGTTAATGGGCATGGCAGCTATAGGAATGGTTTTGTTCACTCCATTGCGCAAATTGGTGCGCCCCCTATTGAAGCAGCCAGGCGAAGGTCCGTCCGAAGCCGAACGCAATGCGGGTTGGTTTGACTGCAAATTCATTCTTGAAACCCAATCTGGCGTCAAAATGGTGTCAGCCATTCGCGGCGATGGTGACCCCGGATATAAAGTGACGTCAAAATTGGTTTCCGAATGCGCCCTCTGCCTGCTCGAAGATAGTGATGCGTTGCCCGGTGGCAGGACCTATGGCGGGGTACTTACCAGCGCCAGTGGCTTAGGCATGGCGCTGGTTGAGCGCCTTAGCCAGGTCGGCATTGAGTTTGACGCACCACGTGTGGCGTAAGCAAAGAGGATAAAGGCAATGACACAATGGTCATGCGAAAAAGCCAACGATTGGTACGCCGCACAGCCATTTCTCATTGGATGCAATTTTTTGCCCTCTTCGGCCTCCAACCAATTGGAAATGTTTCAGGCCGAAAGCTTTGACGAGGCGACCCTGCACCGGGAGATTGGCTGGGCCGCTGATTTGGGTTTTAACAGTTTGCGTATTTACCTGCACGATTTACTGATTGAGGAAAAGGGTTTCTTCTTGCGCGTCGATAAGGTTCTCGACATATGCGCGGCGCATGGCATTAGCCCGATATTGGTTTTTTTTGATGATTGTCACTATGGTTATCCCAAGCGCGGGCCGCAAAAACTGCCAATTAAAGGTATTCATAATTCGCGATGGAAGCAAAGCCCTGGGCATCATATCGCGCGGCAAATTCATGAGGGCACCGGTGGGGCAGAATTGGCGCGTCTGGAAAATTACGTAACCGCCGTTTTGCAACATTATGGCCAAGATGACCGCATATTGATGTGGGATATTTATAATGAGCCGGGGCAGTTCGGCATTGGCGAAATATCAAAAGACTTGCTTCTGGCGGTTTGGCAATGGGCGCATGCGCTGCGCCCCGACCAACCACTTACCGCGTGCATTGACGGCGCGATCGGCGATGCGCACCATCAAATAAACCGGCAAAATTCAGATGTGCTTACCTTTCACATGTATGAAGCCGACCGATTGGAATCATGCATCGAAGAGCTCAAAGGCGAAGAGAGGCCGATTATCTGCACCGAATATATGGCGCGCGGGCACGGCACTACTTTCGCTTTCAGCCTGCCGATTTTCAAAAAGTACAATGTCGGCTGCATTAACTGGGGTTTGGTGGCCGGAAGAAGCCAAACTCATTTTGGCTGGGAAACCATTTCGCACCGTGCCGAGCGTTTGAAAGCTGAGCAGTTTCTGACCGCTGATGAAGTTTTGCCGGAACCCGACTTGTGGCACCACGATATTTTGCGCATGGACGGCTCAGCTTACATTATCGAGGAAACCGAGCTGCTCAAGGCTTTTACTAAATCGATGAACGGCTAAGGGACGACAGCCTTGCTAAGGCTTCCTCGCTTGCCCCCGTCGCATGGTTTAGTCTAGGCTCTTGTTGAATTAGGGGGGCGTTGCATGATTGATTTCGAGATTCCAGAAGAGACGAAAATTATCCGCGCGAAAGTGCGCAAATTCGTGCATGAGGTATGTATCCCGGCCGAAAAGAACTTAACGGTTGATAGTTTTGAAGAAATTCTCGCCGGTTTGCGGCAGCAGGCGCAAACCGAAGGCTTGTGGTGTCCCTTTTTCCCGACTGAATGGGGCGGCATGGGCTTAAAGCCTTTAGCCAATGCTTTGGTGCAAATGGAATTAGGCGAGGCAATTCTGGGAGCGCTAGCACTCAATACGCAGGGCCCCGATGATGCGACAATGATGACTTTGCTGCATCATGGCACCGAATATCAGCACGAAAAATTTCTCAAGCCATTGGTCGCCGGTGAAAAGCGTGTTTGCTATGCGATGACTGAAAAAAGCGGTGGCGCGGACGCGACCGGCATGAAGACAACGGCGGTTGAAGAAGGCGACAATTATGTGTTGAACGGCGATAAGTGGTACATTTCTTCGGCCAATGTGGCCGATATTGCAGTCGTCATGGCCAAAACCGATCCCGATGCTCCGCGCCATCAACAATTCTCAACCTTCATTGTAGAGCTACCGAATCCTGGCTTCACGATTTTGCGCAATATTGACACCATGCATCGGCATACGCCGCTCGGCGAGCGTCTTGGCGCAGCGCATTGTGAAATTGAGATCAAAAACCTCATTGTGCCCAAAGAGAATTTGCTTGGCGGACGCGGGCAAGGTTTCAATATGGGCCAGCATCGGCTTGGCTATGGCCGCTTACGCCACGGAATGCACAATGTTGCAAAGGCTCAGCGTGCTCTCGATATGGCGGCGGAATATGTTTTGGGCCGTGAGACCTTCGGCCAGAAATTAGCCGACCGTCAGAGCGTACAATTCATGCTGGCGGATTGCGCAGCTGAGATATACAAAGCGCGGCTCATGCTAATGCATATTGCTTATAAAGCTGAAAACGGCCTGGACATGTCGCAAGAGAATTCAATTGCCAAAATATTCTTAGCCAATATGGTCCAGCAAGTGGTCGACACCGCACTCCAGCTGCACGGCTCTCTCGGCTATTCACGCGACACCCCTCTGGCTGATTGGTACACTTCCATTCGCAGCCAAAGACTAGTCGACGGGCCCGACGAAGTGCACCGATGGAAAGTTGGAAAAAACGTGCTGCGAGCTTTTAAAAAAGACGGCACAACAGCCATGGCTGCAGGCGGTGACTTGTTGTGAGATGGTGCAGGCGTAAAAATCGCGCCAAACCATGACGAAAACTTATGACGTTATGATTTTGGGGTGCGGCCCAACTGGCGCAACATTAGCTAATTTATTAGCGGCTCAGGGCCATAGCGTTGCCGTTTTTGAAAAAGAGAAAGAGATATTCCATGCACCGCGCGCCATGATGTTAGATGCAGAAAGCTGCCGCATTTTCCAATCTATGGGCATCATGCAAAAGCTTAAAAAACGCGATAGTAAGCCTTTTTACCTGCACCGCTTCGTAAACCACAAACGAAAAACACTGATAGACTTCAATTTTGAAGGAATTGAAGAAACTTACGGCCATCCTGCAATCGGCACTTATTTTCACCAGCCAAGCCTTGAACGATTTTTACGCGCCGATTTCCTCACCCATGAAACTAGGGTCGAAGCGTTTTTCAACCATGAGGTGATCGAACTCGAGGAATCAACCAATGGTGTTTGCCTGATCGCAAACGATTTATCCAGCAATGAAACAATCCGGTTTAATGGCCGTTACCTTGTCGGAGCCGATGGCGGAAACAGCCTGACACGGCGTCATATCGGGAGTGAACGGGTTGATTTAAACTATAGCCGCCAATGGGTTGTCATGGATATGATTGTGCATGACCCTNCNGTTTGGAATGCTATTCGCGANGGTGCCGANTTTAAATGCGACGCCAATGCCGCGGTGGTTTTCGTTAAAGGCCATCACGGTCACATCCGGCTTGATTGCGAGAAAAGCGAAGAAAAAGCGCANAGTTTCGGCGAGNCTGAAGCACGGCACNTNGCCAATCAGTACTTTGANGCAGAATCNGCAGAATTCATAAGAATTGCGCCNTATCATTTCTATGCCGGTATGCCTAAAAAATGGCGTGCCGGCCGACTTTTAATAGCTGGTGACGCGGCCCACCAAACATCTCCCTTNGCNGGACANGGGCTCAATATGGGCCTGCGCGACGCAGCCAATCTCGCCTTTAAGTTTGACCTGATATTNAAAGGTAATGCCNATGATGGNTTGCTCGACAGCTANGCNTTGGAAAGATGGCAAAATTGCAAATCGATTATTTTGGCTGCTACAGCCAANGGACGTGTTTTAAGCGTGTCGTCGAAATGGGCCATTGCNAAGCGCTCNNTAAGATTNTTATTNGCACGGATNCTGCAATTTNTAGGCNNNAATATTGTAAGCAAAGGCACATCCTATCCTGGCTATANACAGGGTCTTATAGGNACATCGGCATGGGCCGGTGAAAGACTGCCGCAGCCGTTCGTGCATATCGACGGACAAAATATTTTACTCGATNCAGCGATNGGAAATGGCTTCTGTTTGCTGCTGCNNAATANTGANACAAGTCCTGATATNGANGCNTTTAAGCAGCGCNTAAATGGTCGCGTATTNNTNGNAGGNAAGGANTTCNNAGAAANCNNNACTGTTTTATCCAGCTTTATGGGTAAAGCGCNCGCTCTTTTGGNGCGTCCNGANCGATATGTGTTTGACGGCGGNGANAGCGGCNAAATCTTGTGCCAAGCGCTATTTCACGCGCTAGCAACCAATCGTTTTCAAACTGAAGNNCNCTGAACCCNTAGCCTTNATTANNGGCCCAACCAATGGCCGCNATAAACAATGCTTCAATGTCATCNTTCNACTGCAANNTAGTATTTGTTCTGTCTTCAGNCATNACGCTATCGCAACACANCAANAAAAATNGCGNCNCCAAATATTNNCCTACCNAATAAGNTTCANACCAAAGAGCAGNAAGAAACCATGACTGATATTGTAAAACCANGCATCGTTCATGNCACGATTNAACCATACTCCGCAGGCCACACCAATTGGCACGAAACCGGCCAANGNCAGAGTTGCNGTNAAGCTAGCNGCGTTGAACAAACCNAATTCGATGAAAAACGGCAATTTAGCCAAATTGATNAGCAAAAATGACCAACCCATTGTGCCNACATAATAGGCGCGNGGCAGTTTGAGTGGAAGCAAATAGATTTGTGACGGAATACCACCGGTCAATGAAATAAAGCTNGTGATACCAGCNAGGCCCATCCAACCTAAGGCTCGATCNATNCGACGCCGCAAAAGGCGCAACGCGGCGCGTGCCANGCCGATATCTTCNGCCGGTTGATANAGCCCCCAGAAATACCTTGTTGCCGTAAATATCGCTAAACAGCCAATNATAAAAACAAGACTTTCAGAATTGATTTGNTTATAGAGCAGCCAACCCAGAACCTGCCCAAGACAGGCTGCTAGCGACATTACAATGACAATTCGACGAACNGCAAAGCGGTAATATTTCCAGCCAACAAAAAAATCNCATAGCAAAAAAATCGGTAACAAAACCGATAAAGCTGGACCAGGCGAAAGAACCANGAGCATAAGCGGCAACGACAGAGANCCCAATGCGCCNCCGAAGCCAGCCTTTGAAATNGCAACCAAAAGCGTTGAAAGAATTCCGAAAAAGAAAAATCCTATTGGCGCAGCAGCGATAATNGAGAAATCGANCATNTGTGCCNTNACTNAAANCCGTNCAATAGGTCGAGATGAATGGACAGNNGAGAGACCATGCTATTNAGGACCTTCCTGCTTCGCCGCANAGCCTGCCAGCATTAAACAACCGGCCAGAATTCCNAANTTTTTAACAAAATTCTGNGTCTCATGGGCCCCTTCGGTGCCTGAAAAATTCCAAAAGTCGTGAAGATTAAAATTGACNAGAAGGATATANAAAACGCAGCCATAAGCTGCTAGGCGCACATGGCGGTTGGCTAGCAACAACCCACCCAAAAACANATTGGCNATGCCGGCAAAAAATAATAACGGCGCAGGGAAGGGCANATTGTGATGTTGCATAAGCTCNATATGTGGNTGCCACGCTACAAACTTAGCAATNCCNGGTAAAATAAAATAAGCGCCCAGCAAACTTCGGCCTAGGGTTACCGCGAACTCGTCAAATTTGGGCATTTTACCAGAAATTGTCCCCTTNCTCAGGCGGTTGCCGTTACCAACCAGGTCGCACTTGGAAAACGAAGAGCGTTATCTTTGTGATAGGANGATAATGTATCAGCTAGGGCGTCGAAAAAGGTAGCGGCCGCGGAANCATCCACACTGGATATATATGAGCCAATCACTGGATTTATTCGGGCAAAGTTTTCCGCAGCCGCTCTCACAGTTTGTCCAGAGAAAAGCTCCACTTCCTGCTCATGGGGGGTCAAACTCACANNTTTAAATTCNGCATCGACTAAAATNGAATTTACGTAATCTGNCTCAGCAAATGCGAATGGCCCTGGCGCACGAGGGTCCTGTGCAGCCGGCATTTCAATAAACTCTTTAGCAACAGCCATGGCNGCACTGTGCCATAAATTATGGGTGGGCGATTGCCAGCAAACAAACGCAATNGGCGCATCCGGTTTCATCGCGGAGCGAATATTGGCAANNCCTTTGACAGATTGATCAAAAAACATGACNCCAAACCGAGAAAAGGCAGCATCATATGTCTCGGGCTGCAGCTCATCTTCTTGCAAATCAGNNGTAACGAACTCTGCATTGGAAATGCCCTCATCTAACAAGCGCTGNCGCGCNAATTCTATCATTGGTTCGGACAAATCAGCGCCTGTTACCCTGCCGCCAGCTGACAATTTCTGAGCAATGTTTATTGTCGTGGTGCCAGTGCCGCAACCAATATCCATTACATGTCTCGCGTTCTNCAGATTTAGCAGCTGTAAAGCCGCATCNCCTAAAGGCTGCAACATGGTATCCATCTGCATTTGATTATCGACCCATGACTGACCACCTGGACCTGACCAAAAATCAGCCTGCTGTTCATTCGCCATANCTCACACTCCAAAAACAAAAATTTTCATAAAGAATATTCGCAAACAGCGTAAACTGGGATTTAGCTCAAAAGCAACNCGGGTCNTAGNCAATTNTAAGNTGNTGTCCCNGTAAACATCCACNNNTGGCCTTACACCTCAGCGCACTGCCNTTTTTTCAAACACTNACGGATATTTGT
Organism: Rhodobiaceae bacterium; assembly: GCA_002721725.1. GTDB lineage: Bacteria > Pseudomonadota > Alphaproteobacteria > RS24 > RS24 > UBA8337. The sequence goes on along the minus strand of PBLK01000016.1, from coordinate 7,024 downwards.
AATGGATGCGNTTGGAGCNGTAATTGGAATTTTAAAGTGAGGTCCATTATTTTGCTGTGCAGNTTTTACCAANCAGCATTTCCGTGAATAAACTTAAAGTATCATCATCTAAATCGCGGCTCGCCCACCAANCTGCGTGTTCATTTGTGTCCTTTAGGTTATCAATCACTAACCCCCACATGGGCGCAATCTGATTTGGAATCATCGAGTAACGCACGTCGGTGACAAGGTTTTTGTCATCGTCAAAACCCAAATAATCCTGCGAAAACCAACGGAATCTCTCAATGTCCTGCATCTGCTGACTATCTTTTTCTAATTCCGATAAATGATATTGATAATCGAATATTTTGATACTTTCACCAGGACACCAAGTGAGCTCTCGTCCAGCGTGAATGGCGTCAACATAGAACCTGTCGCCATGCTGATAAATGGACTTCCAGAGGACTAAATTTCCAAAAGAGGGCTTGAGCGTCATTCGCTCCGCACTGTGCCCCCTCGATTTGGCAAGCTCGAGCCCAGATGACAATGCTCTCTCATACTGAACAAAACCAAATGCCAGATAAGAGACAATCCACCCGACAGCAATAAAACTAAATCGCCGCCGATTTGTTTTTACCGCCAAAGCAATAAAAATAAGGGCGGGAAAGGTAAGAATAGGATCGACAATGGATATATTATTCCAAGTTATACGCTCATTAGAGAAAGGCCAAAAGAGAAGCGTGCCGTACGATGTACATGCATCTAGCAGACCGTGGGTTGCATAGCCCAAAAAGCTCGCAACATAGGTAGCTTTAAAACTCAGAGATTTTCTAACTATTGGAAAAATAAGTGCAGAGACGATTAACGCCCCCAGCGGAATAAAGAAAAGGGAATGCGTGAATTGTCTGTGATATTCAAGGAATAATAACGGGTCGGTCGACGACCGAATAAAAACGTCTAAATCAGGCGCTAATCCAGCGAGAAAACCGACCACACCTATCTTTGCAATATTCTTCTTGTTTGCCGCTGATTGCGCAAAAGCCGCGCCAACCGTTCCTTGAGATAACGGGTCCATATTATCTCAACACGCCCCCCGTCCAAACAGGCGCCGCAAACAGAACAGCGATGATCATTCTTATGTGGGTCATTCTATGCCGTCTCGACTATGGCCTTTAAGATAATCAGGATTTTCTCTAATAAATTTCACCGCATCAAAATGGTCTACCGAATGATAGAAATTAACTAATCGCAGCATGTCCTTATACCACACGCTGTCCTTTCCGAACCTAAGAAGTCGGTAAGAACATTTTTGTACAGCAATGCTTCTATCAATCTGCCATGACGCGTAACCAGCTTTCGCTGCTTCGCGGCTTTTCCTATCAAACCCCTCAGCTATCTGAAACATTTTGGGAACCCATTCTTTTTTCCCTATTTTCGCAAGAAAGATAGCCCCAGTTTTGACAGGAAAGATAACGCCGTGTTTCGCGCCCGTGTGTGAATTTCGAAAATGATCTAGCTCTTCACTTAAATTTGGAGAAAAGCCCGTCTTCTCGACCTTGCGAAGAAAAAGCCAAACAAAAATAAAAACAAAGAAGCAAGAAATTAACAAAATTATGGGGTTATTTAACCCTCCGAGGGCCGGCGAAACAAAAGCGAAAAAATAAACGCCTGAGTTAAAAACAAAAACCACAAAAAGCAAAAGCCATAAGTCTCTCATTGCTTAGTCTCCGAGATAAGTATCGCTGTCAACTAGCTTCGCAGCCAAAGCAGTGCCACTCAAAAAAGCACTCTCAACTTTAGAACCACTGCACCAGTCGCCGATCGCTGACAACCCCTTAGCTTCATCCAACAAATAAGGCTGAGCCGGGTCAGCTGCCGGCTTTTGGGTCGATGCGTAGCGCCAGCGGTGAACCCTGTCATAGCCGCTAACATTGGTTGTAATTCCAGTTACTGACTCAAAACGCTGCTTGATTACTGCACTAATAGTGTCAAGTTCATCGTCGATGTGCGCCTCAGACCATTGATTTTGAGTTTGCACGATTATTGCAAAGCCGCCGCTGCGGCCTGGCTTACATGAATTTACCCCGGCAAAACCCAATATTTCGTCATCAAAATGCGCGCATTCCCAGTCCATAGCTGGCGCTTCTTGCTCGCCATAGCCTAACATTAGTGTGTGACATCCTAACATCTTTGTGCCGTCCAGTGCGTCAGCAAAAGCGATGTTTGGTGGCACCAGAGCCTGCACTTGGCGAGGCGGCATGGCCAAGACGACGTGAGCAAAAGGCCCGAAACGTTCTGCGCCACGGTGCAAATACATTTCGCCCGAATGCCCTGAAACCAAATCGACCGCGCAGTCAAGGTGTAGCTTCCATTCAGGACGGTTGGCTAGCAGCGCCTTACCAACTGCACTCATACCCGATACAAAAACAAGCTTTGACGATTCGTCACGTCGCACCTTATGACTGCCATCGGGCGCGAAATGAACATGACGCGGCGTCCATGCCTGCAAATGGCCATCGGTTTCAAACGATTTTAGCCACTTGGCAAACAATTCTGTACCTGCCCGAAAATATTGCGCGCCATGGTCAAAGGCATGAGCATCTGCGCGCCGCGTCGATAATCGACCAGACAAACCACGCGATTTATCAAACAAGGAAATTTCGAAATACTCCCCAAGGCTGTCCGCACATGCCAGACCCGACATTCCTGTGCCGACAATGGCCAATTGGGGTTTAGTTGATTGCATTGGAATACTGCCTATCCTTCAAATCGCATAGTTATCACAGGTTTATATCTTTTCACTCGACCGTTTTAGTGACTTCATGGGCAGAAGCTAAGCCACCATCCAAAAGTCTAAAAGTCTTATCGCGAATATATGGTCAATCCATATTTAGGATAAGTGTCACATCTAACAAGCCATAAGCGCTTGTCACACACCAGCAAAACCCGAAGACGGTGACTGTGCGGGTCTAGGTAATTTCCTTAATTAGCCTCAAAAGCAGAAATATCTTCCAAGGCAATCCATGTTGTACGCCCAGCTGCCAGCAAGTCGCCTTGAGCTCCAAAAAGCGACACGTTGCAAAAGATTTTGCGCCCTTCTTGATAATCCATTTGGGCCACTACAGCACAATGTTCATCAACTTTTGGCGCTCTATATACCGTATTCTTAAATCGCCCGAGCAAGCATGCAATCGGCTCTTTTGTTTCATCACCGGTATTGTTGATTGCTGCCGCTGATGGACAATCCATTGCTGCCCAAATGTGGGCCTCGTCAATCGTTTGACCGTTGGAAGATAAGTTGGCAAAAGGCCTCCACGCTGCAGCCACAGGCTTGAGGTCACCATCAATTTGGCTGCCAGGCGGCATGCCCGCAAATAGGCGCAAACCGTCGCCTGCGTTTCGGTCAGGACCGCATACAAAACAAGTGGTAAATACGTCTGACAATAAACGACGCTCAAGTCCTTCAACTGCCGCTGCCGTGGCACAATCATAATCAATTGCTTCAAGATTGTTTTCGAACGGTGGTGAAGATGTGACAGTTGCAATGAGCGTATCGTCAGAGAGAACTTCGCCACCCTCATCGATACGACGCAAAATTAAGGTTTTATCGAGCGGCGGTGGCTTACGTAATGTCACCTCACAGGGGCCACCTACTATTTCAGCAATTTTTCCTGCAACATAACCCCCATTGCCAGAATTTGGCGGTCCATTGAAACGAGCATCGATTTGAAATTCAATTAACTGAGTCATCTGTTTTTAAATTGCTCTAATTCATTTCGGTGAAGGAAGTGAAGGTGCAGGAGCCACAGGCGGTACTGAATTGATAGCATCTTAAACACCAGCTTGGGTTTTTTTGCCTTGGAATTCTCGGGCCATGACAATTACGGCAAAAAGCAAAAGTGCAACAATGATTGGCGTGCGTGGCATTAGTTCGTTCTTTCTTCTACGAACCCTGCCCAGGTAGACATGTATTCTATAAATTTTGGCCCCAACCCCTCAGCCGCAAGATGAGCTCTAGATACAGGCGTATTAATGGACTCAAAGGACGCTTGGCTCGCATATTTCCGAGGCCAATCATGGTGCAGGATACCAGCCCTGCCCAATGCCACAAAGTCCACGCCCGCGTCCAGAACCGCCTGCACATGCTGAGTGGTCATAATTTTTCCGGCCACAGTCAATTTTGTATTGCCACGTTCAAGTTGCGAAAATACATCCACTAAACGTTGGCCTTTATGAGGCCCGTCTTCTATCTCTTGGAAGACGTCCCAGAGAGACATATCAATGAAATCAAGCTTTTCTGAAGCGCAAAGCCGCTGATAATAGGAGATGATTTCATCCATTTCGATACCAAAGCGGGTCGGCGAAAGTCGAAGAGCGAGGCTAAAATCAGACCCACAACTTTGCTTTATGCCCAAAATGATATTGTCAATTATGCGCGTTCGGTTAGAAAGCTCTCCACCGTAGTCGTCTTGTCGTTTGTTAATTTCGCCGGAGAGGAATTGACACAACAAATAACCGTGTGCGCCGTGAAGTTCCATACCGTCAAAACCTGCTTTTTCAGATAGAACTGCAGCTTCAATGAAGGCATCTTCCGTTTCTTTGATTTCGTCCAAAGTCATTGCCCGGGCGCCCGTTTCTTCATCATCAGAAGGACACAGAGCTTGCTGACCAGTGAATTTTTTAAATGTGCGCATTCCACCGTGTACTACTTGGGTGTAGGCGAGGCTTTCATGGGATTTAATCCCTTCAGCCATTCGCTTCAGCCCGTCCAGATGGGCATTCTCACTAGCCCCGAGTTGGCCAGAAAAACCTTTTCCTGATTTGCTAGCAAAAGCAGCACACGTCATGGTTAAACCGAACCCTCCCTCTGCCCGTTTTGTAAGCCAATGATACTCGTCATCGCCGAGTGTCCCGTCATCATTGCTTTGCATGTTGGTGAGTGGGGCCAACATGAAAATATTTTTCATTTCCTTCCCGCTAGTGAATTTAATTTTCTTGGACATTCTCAATGGCTCCTTTCACATCACCGTAAACTGAACCTCAATTCAGAGGCAATACGCGACGCGCGATAAAGATTGGGATGCGGAATATTTTATTCAGCACAGACTGCAATACAAACTTCATCTGAGGGGCCGCAAGGGGAGCGGCAGATAGGCTCTTGTCTATTACGGCCGCTAGAAGAAACACCGCCGCTATTCTTTTCGGTCTCATTATAAACCAAGCCAGCTAGGATTAATCCTCCAGCAACTCTCAAAGCGACACCGGTATTGATACCTTCAGAGTTTATTGGGGTGCAAGCTTGCGTCGCAAACAGAAATACGATGATGATCAGGATGCGGGTCATTTCCGTCCTTTGATTACTCCTATAATTGATAAGCTGACAGCAAGCAGGGCAGCAATGCTCAGTGATATAAGGAGGAAAGCTACAAATAATTCTACCGCATCAGTCGCCTCAATGCCACGCGATGCCAAGGGAGTCATTCGTCCGGTTCCCACCGCGGCGCCAAATAGTATTGCGAACCAATTTGTGTAACTGGAATAGACCCACCCCCAATAAGCAACCTTTTCTTGCCAGTCAATAAGAACCAAATGCTTCCAAACAGCCGACAGAGTAAGCAGCAATATCCCGCTTATCAGCCCGATAGTATGGGCTGACAATGCAAGACGAGGAGCTTCAGCTAGAGGTATAACCAAACCTGTCAGCAACGATAGAAGAATTAAAACAAAGCCATGCTTAACAAGATTACGTTCCAAAGGGTTCTCCCACTCTGACTTAATCTATAAATCAGCGTAAGCCAGTATTCAATTCAGAGGCAATACAAGATGCACAATGAAACAGGACATTTTATACTAAGATAAGAAATACAAGGATCTAGGGGGACTTCTTAAATGCGACTTTTATTAGTGTCTTTTGTTTTAATCGTGTTTGTCTTCCCTACCCTTGCGCAAGACCAAAGAGAGTCTCTGAATTTGGTTTCTCAAAATATTAACCCTATGAACCAAACACTAGATAGTATGAGGGCCGACCGAAGTTCGGGTAAATATAGCGAGCGAATTTTGGGTTTATTAAATGACCCTACATTTTTCGTACAGACGTCATTTTACGTCACCAAAGACCTTCCCAGGCGAGCACCAAGTGTCAAATCCGAAAAAAACGGTTTTGTTATTAGGCATGTGGCAACATGCAACCCAAAGGTTAACCGAGAAGAGGATTTTGAAGGTAAATGCAAGGATTACTATTTTAAGTGGGACCAATCGTTAACGGACAATGGTCTGGCAAAGGTGGAGTTGGAGATTCATCCCACTTGCCTTGATGATTCATGCCACCACGAGTATCATCAATTTGAACTAGTGCACGGAGGCGATGTTGTGTGGCGATATAAGAGCCATAAAAAAGGACTTCGCTGTGACCTATTGCGGGGTGGTGGATCACCGCCATGCTTGTAAACGATTATTTTGAGATTTATGAGGTTTTTTTGGTTGCGGGGGTAGGATTTGAACCTACGACCTTCAGGTTATGAGCCTTAATTTTTTATAATAAATACAATCTCTTAACGTATAATGTCTGATTGGTGTCTTGGTGGATCACCATTCCCAACTCGAATGTTTGGGTTAGCAATAACGAGGTGCAAAGCAATCAGGGTCGCCACCACCACTAAACAATAAGCCAAACAACAGCCAAGCTCCCAACAAAACACATAAACCATAAAGTAATCCGAATGATATTCTCTTGATCCAGATTTCGTGGATTACGAAGCCAACTGTTATACCTACCATCATGCCGAGAGCGGCCAAAAAATAATGCTCAAAATAGTAGAAAAATGCGTGATAGGCGGCCAGCCCCACTAGCGCAGCTGAAACCAAAACAGAGGTAATAATTCCAAACCAATCGAATAAAAATTCGGTGATTTTTTCGCGTCCCCCCAAAAAACGCGTATCTCTATTTATCTTTGTTTTAAGGAAAGGGTTCGGACCAAATCGAGCGCATGCAAACACTGCTAAAGCGCCGATGATGAAAAGTGCACCCAAAAATCCAAAAAAAATA
>PBLK01000015.1 GCA_002721725.1 Rhodobiaceae bacterium | reverse complement strand
CACCGATACTGCGTTACCAGCCATTTTTAAGACGTCCTTCGCAAATAGATGATCAGGAAATTGCATTTGGCTAACATCAAAGCCTTGCATTCGTAGGCATTCGTCTTCCGTCAGCCTGCGCAAACCGAAGTCATCGTAAACAAAGGGAACGTTGTGCCCCCCATCCCCCATATTAGCGGTTAGGGTAGGGCAAATCCCAGGAGGACAGGCTCGGGCAGCGACCCTTCGTATTTGAAATAAGCGATCCCGACCTTCCTTTGATGCAATTTTATCAATCATCTTGAAATATTTGTTCTCAGTCGAGAGATAGTATCCATCACCAGGCATTTTTTTTCTGTCAATAAAGTCAAAAAGCGGTGGGCGCGGTTGTTTTGTAATAAGGGAAAAGTCAAAGGGGTTATGTTTGAAGTATTTCTTGTGAGCGCAAACTACAAAGAGCCTCTCGCGACGCTGGGGAGTGCTACCGTATTCTGCGCTATTTAGAATTTGGGCATGCTGTTCCCTAACCCAATAACCAGCAAATTTCATTTCAGTTATCACAGTCCTCAAAAGAGAGCCTTTATCAAAGATTTTTAAATTTGGTACGTTTTCCAAAAGGACGACCTTGGGAGGTGCTTTCATCAATCCAATGACGCGCGGAATGTCGAAGAAAAGCTTTCCTCGGGGGTCATCGAATGCTTTGAATGATCCACCAGCCTGAGAAAATGACTGACAAGGAAAGCCAGCTGTCATTAAGTCGATCCCGTCAGGGATTTCATGAATATCTTTTGTATCCAGCTTAGCAACGGACTTTCTCGAAATCTGCGTATCGGGGAAATTCAATTCGAGTGTTTCACAACACTTATCATCAAGTTCGTTAGCCCAAACGTTTTCGATGCCAGCCATTTTTGCGGCGTACATAAAGCCACCGATACCTGCGAATAGTGCGACGTGCTTCATATTATTGGTTACAGACCCCTCGCAAAGTTTTCTAGATCCTGGTTGGTTTCAGATTTATTTAAGATTAATTCTATCTTATCCGACGATTCCTTCAATGCCATGTGCCAATATTGTCGGTCGGGCCTAACAGTTTCATTTAAACTTTTTGTCCACTCCATGACCTGCTCATGATTAAATAGATAAAAATGTTGCTTTCCTTCTAAGCCGATCGCTAATCCACCACCGTTTTTCTCCCAATCAGACTTCCAGTTATTTTGGATCGAAAACCAAAATTGTTGGTCTGCCCGTTCATAACGTTTCGAAGCAATAAAGAAATAAACCTCACCCGACGCAGTTCTATATTGTGCTTTTGATCGGCTGTTAGCTTTTTCCAACTTGCCCAAATCAGAGGCCGCCGCCTCGATCATCCTTTCTCTGAGTTGATCTGCTGGTGAATTAATTTTCGGATTAGAGCCTTTTTGTATTTGAGGCGCTTCAGTACCGAGGTTTTGGGAAGGGTGTTCGTTTTCAGCCTGATCGATAGATGTTTGTTGGGCCTCGTTTATTAAGTTCGTAATGAGAGCGGTTAGACTGTCAAGTCGAGTGTAATCTCTCGGAAAAAGTACGCTTTTCAAGTTGTTTGATGCTGGCCCATCTGAAAGTTCTGAAATCGCCTTAGCCAACATCAGCAAACTTTCTGCTCCGATAACGCTAATTCTATCGTCCGCTCGACTTCCTCTAATTTGAGCTTCGATATCGCCAGTATCTACCCTTCCCACTACCAGAAGCACAGGAGGTTCCTTTGGTAGGTTCTTTTCTTCTTTTAATTGTTTCGAATAACCCAGAAGTGTCTTAGTTGAGATTCTATAAGTGTCCGTAGTTTTGCATTCAATGATTAGGTTGAGACTTCCTTGTGACCAATACCCATCAAAACCGATAGCATTTTTCTTTCCCTGATAAAGACCGTGAACAACGTCAAACCCAATTTTTTTTCCGATTGTGTTTACAATGTCCTGAAAAATTTTCCCATCGGATGAATCGGTAACAATCTCACGCGTATAAGTTGCAAGGCGTTCGATATCACAATTAAAAAGAAAATCTCGAAAAGCGGGAGCTGTTTGCCCGCTATCTAGTAACTTGCCATCACCAATAATTTGAACGATTTGCATTATCGATTTCTCGCCCGCCGCGGTAGGGTTTCGAATTATTTCTCGTTCAATATCGTCCATTTAGTCCCACATTTGGCTGAATTTCTAATCAAAAAACCATTATTCACGCGGTTAGGTGTGTCAAGAATTAAACAGATTTAAGAATAAATTTTAGGATCAATTTCTCCCCAGCTGCATACAATCTGTTCAGCAAATTCTCGATATTCACTGTCTGTAAAAACGCTGTTGGACGATTTCAGATAGCCAAGGTGCTCGATAATTTTCATAATCTTTGCCATCGATCGCACGAACTCGTCTCTGCTTTTGTCGGAACTTTGTATTTCAACAAGTTTATCGTAGACGGTGTAAGGCTTCATGTAGGCGCCAAGGTATCTAATAGCGATCCCTGCTTTTTTGGTTGGCTCCACATCACTCTCCAGCGCCTCGGAGATAGCTTGGTGGCATTTGTTTATGAGGTTCGTTGTGTCGCCGAGAATACTAGATACCAATGCCCTATTTGCTTGATTAATTGCTGATTGGAATGCTTCTATCGCCATCCAGCGTGAAATAGTTTCGTTCCTCAGATCCAATCTCTTTGCAACCTCAGAGTGCCGACAACCGTGCCCTAAAAGTTCTGCCGCCAAAACTTGTTTGGGGTTGAGTTTTTTTGACTTTTTTTGAGCCATGCCAGGATGCTCCTTTAAAAGGTTAAGGGAGCACCTGCTCGGATAAATTGCCAATTGGCTGATTAGATTCTCTCGCGATTTGAAGAATGTTTCAACCGATCTTGGCTACCCTGATAGGCAAACCTCATCAGTCTCTAATGATGTGGTCTTCAAATAGAAAACTTGCAGTCCAGACAACCTGTTAATAGTCTAGCAAACAGGGCTTTACCTTTTTACTTTTCACTTAAAAAGCTGACTTAACCTCAGCTTAATTTTTGCAGAAGCTATTATGACGAATAGGTCAGAACGACTTAACTCCATTTTAGAACAACGAAAAACTTCAGAGGAAATTCTGAAACAGTATGATCGGATTGATCTCGGGGGAGCTGTTCTAATTGATGGACATCACGTCTTTTTGAACATAGTTCGCGAAATTGAGGATTTTAATCAGGCGCCGAAAGATTGGCTGAAATCGATTAGGGCGAACGACAGTGAAAAGGTTATCTCGGATATTATGGCCACTAATGTAATGGCTTTTGACCCGACTGTAATATCGATGTTCTACGGATGGGTGTGCCGACATATGCAAGACCGTGCTCAGGCGTTTGTATTTCATCGACTTTTTCAAGACAGTCGACAGCTATTATCGCCCAGCTCCATAAACTATTTAGTATGGGGGGGAGCGTCGTCAGAAGAAATATTGGCTAAATACCCTCCTTGCGATTGGGTTGTTTCCGCAAATGAAAGTAAAGGCTATATATTTGATGCAACCATGCCCAATAGGCAAGAAGTCGTGGCCAGTCTTCGGAAAAGCTATGATTATTGGCTTCGGCGCAATGAACGAAATGCAAACAATATTTATATTTTCCTCGAGTTGGCAGAGAATGACGAGTGGGCGTTTTATGAAAATGACATTCGTGGATCGATAACTACGCCCTACGACCTTAAGAACACATTGCTGGAAACTGCGGGAAAAGAATGGACATGGGGGGATTTCGAGTTGGTGCTGCAAGAGCGCTGGATAAGCGCTTTTAGCGGCAGGGTGATGAGCATAGAAAAGGGTGTTGATACCAATCTGGTAATTAGAGGTTGCGAATTAGCTAATGACCCAGCGTGTGACTGGGTTTGGCTGATAACAAATGACGGCGACCATGCCCCGCTCATCCGACACATAAGAGAAAAAAATAAGGAGGTGTTTCTCACATCAATTACTGATCGCCCCAGCAAACGACTTGTCGGTGAATTAGCATCAGCGCTAAATTTTCTTAGTTTGCCGAAGCTATTTCAGCATGAGCCTCCGCCAGAGGATTTAGCTAACGAAATCGACACTTCTTGGGAATTAAGGTTTTGGCTGCTAGGCCGCGCCATTGATGAAATATCCAATAAGAACAATGACCAAGCCTTTTCATTAGTGCCTGACCCAGACCGTGGATATTAATTTCCTTTTTGCAGATATGAAAAACAATAATCCGCCCAATCTTGCATGAGATCGCGGCGCTCTTCGATAAGATTAGACCGCAAATAAGCACTCTCAGTCTTACCTCTCAGTTTGTGAGCTAGGCTGAACTCAATAGCGAGGCGGTCATATTTCCTCTGCCATGCCGCCCATTCACGGAAAGTGGATCGGAACCCATGCACGGTGAGTGGGTGTCGCCTCATTGTGACCTGCAAGAACTTACGCATGGAGTTATTGGAGAGCTGCCCGCTTCTGCCAATACCCCTAAAGATAAAGTTCTGGTTATGCTGACGCATGATGGTTTCCACTAAAGCAAGTGCTTGGCGAGATAATGGCACTTGATGAGGCTGGTTCATCTTCATGCGATGCCCAGGGATAGACCAGAGTGCTTTCGCAGTATCGATTTCATTGCGAACTGCCATGGTCACTTCAGTGGTGCGGGCTGCCGTCAGGATTGTGAATTCCAATGCCCGCGCCGAAACACAATCATGGGCAGCCAGTTGCTTAAACAGCTCGGGAATATCACGGAAGTCCAAAGCGCGATGATGCTTGATGGCTTTATGTGAGAGAGAGGGCAATAAGTGCTGGAGACGCCGCTGCCAATCTGCTGGGTTGTCTCCCTCTATAATCCCATTGGCACAGGCAGCATCAAATATGCGCGCTATGCGTTGTTGCACGCGGCGCGCGGTTTCACTTTTAGTGTCCCAAATAGGTGCTAGGAGATCGGCGATTTGCTTGCTGGTAATGTCCTCAAGAGGCCATTTATCGAGCTCNGGATACACATANTTNGCCAATGTATTGCGCCAGGCTTGNGCTGATTTTTTATTGCGCCATTGCNGCTCATGGCGCGNGATATATTTTTCAGCAATATCGGAAAACTTCACCCCGTCNTTGAGGCGCTTGGCTTGCTCGGCTTTGCGCTTTTCAATNATGGGGTCTTTGCCGTGGGCTCTGAGCCGCCTGTTATCATCGCGCAAGCGGCGTGCCTCAAGGAGGTCAATAATGGGGTAAACGCCCAGACCTATTTCGCGTGATTTACCTGATGAAGTGTATCTGTAAGACCATTGGCCGCCATCAGCTTTGGTCTTTTTAAAGTAAAGTCCGTCTCCCTCGCAGACTTTCGATCCAATTCTCAGCTTCTGTATCTTTGTTTTACTCAGCATATCGTAACCCATGAAACCTGAGTGGATCCACAAGTGGCTCCACAATTAACTTGTGGTTTCAAGAATTGAGAAGATGTCTGATTCGAGGGGCTTAAGTCAAATATTACATATGTAACAATGACTTAGCAGGGTTACCACTAACCCCTTAAAGGGGGTAATGGCGGACAGAGAGGGATTCGAACCCTCGAGACGCTATAAACGCCTACACGCTTTCCAAGCGTGCGCCTTCAGCCACTCGGCCACCTGTCCTTGCCTGACTAGTTAGCTGGAATAATTGACAGTTTCAAGCCATGCTTGCATCTTGACCCTCATTGGTTGCTTACCTAGTTTTTTTGCAGGGAGTATGTGATGCGTATCAGACAAATTGTTTTTGCCGCCGAAAGCTTGCAACCAACGCTGGACAGCTTGAGCGCAGTGCTAGACGGGCCGGTGGTGTTTCGCGACCCCGGTGTGGCGCATTTCGGGCTGGAAAACGGCCTGTTGGTTTCAGGCGGCGATTTCATTGAGGTGGTCAGCCCCTTACCCGACGCTGGCGAGACGGCGGCTGGGCGGCATTTATCGCGGCGCGGCGACAGCTTCTATATGCTCATTTTCCAATGTGATGATGCAGGCCCGCACATTGAACGGCTGGTTGACAGGGGTCTGCGTGCCGTGTGGAGACATGATGCTGATGGGTTAGTGGCAACACATTTTCACCCGGGCGATTTCAGTGCGGCTATTGTTTCCATCGACTCTATGCCATCGAAACCAGGCAATGACGCTTGGCATAGCCCCAATGCGCATTGGTTTTGGGCGCGCTGGCCGCAGGCCGATAAACCCAAAGCGCAAGATACGGCGAGCGGGGCGGTGGCCGCGCTTGAATTACGTACGCCCAATGCGGCTTCGCTGGCACAGCAATGGGCAGAGAATTTACAGCGCACGCGCAGCGGCAATCGAGTCATGTTTGACGGTGCTTATATTGATTTCGTCGAGGAAGCTGGCTGCACCCCTTATTTTAGTGCCGTCACTTTGCGTGCTGGACAAGATAGCCCCGCCACCATTGTGGCGCGTGCTGAACAAGCCGGATTGGATGTAAACGATGCAGGTTTCACCTTTTGCGGCGTGGAATGGCGGTTTACGCACTAGTCATCCATCTTGAGCGCTTGAATAAACGCATTTTGCGGAATATCCACCTTGCCGAATTGGCGCATTTTCCTTTTCCCCTCTTTTTGTTTATCGAGCAATTTGCGCTTGCGAGTTGCGTCACCGCCATAGCATTTTGCTGTCACGTCTTTCCGAAGCGCGGCGATAGTCTCGCGGGCGATAACCTTTCCGCCCAGCGCTGCTTGAATTGGGATTTTGAAAAGATGCCGAGGGATAAGACCTTTAAGCCGTTCGCACATAGCGCGGCCGCGACTCTCGGCATTGTCGCGGTGAACGATGGTCGAGAGGGCATCCACTGGTTCGCTGTTGACGAGAATTGCCATTCTCACGAGATCACCGGTGCGGTAGTCGGCCATTTGATAATCGAAACTGGCATATCCGCGCGTTACACTTTTCAAGCGGTCGTAAAAATCAAACACCACTTCGTTCAAGGGCAGTTCATATTCCAGCATGGCGCGGCTGCCCGCATAAGACAGGTTTATTTGCCGTCCGCGACGGTCTTCGCACAGTTTCAGCACCGCGCCCATATAGTCGTCCGGCACCAATATGGAGGCGCGAATCCACGGCTCGTCAATATGATCAATCTTCACCACATCGGGCATGTCGGCAGGATTATGTAGCTCCTCCATCGACCCGTCATTCATATGCAGCTGATAGACCACGCTGGGGGCGGTGGTGATGAGGTCGATATCAAACTCGCGCTCAATTCGCTCGCGGATAATTTCGAGATGCAGCAGCCCCAAAAAGCCGCAGCGAAAACCGAAGCCCAAAGCGGCTGAGGTTTCCATTTCATAATCAAAGCTGGCATCATTGAGCCGCAGCTTGGCCATCGCCTCGCGCAAATCTTCAAATTGCGATGAGTCAGTCGGGAAAAGCCCGCAGAAAACAACAGGCTGCGCCGGTTTGAAACCGGCCAGAGCGGTGTCGCAGGGCTTTTTGTCTTCCGTCACCGTGTCGCCGACACGCGTATCGGCGACCTCTTTAATGGCGGCCGTGAAATAGCCGATTTCACCGGCTGAAAGTTCATTCACTGTGTCGCGCTTGGGGCGAAACACGCCGACTTGGTCAACCGGATGGGTTGCGCCGGTCGACATCATGCGGATTTTCATGCCTTTTTTCAGCGTGCCGTCTATTACCCGCACCAACACCACCACGCCCAAATAGGCATCATACCAGCTATCGACCAGCATGGCTTTCAGCGGCGCTTCTGCGTCGCCTTCAGGCGGCGGCAATTGCGTGACAATGGCTTCCAGCGCATCGCTTATGCCGAGGCCGGTTTTGGCGGAAATATCGACACTGTTTTGCGTATCCAGACCGATGACATCTTCAATTTGCGTTTTCACGCGCGCGGGCTCGGCGGCAGGCAGATCGACCTTGTTCAGCACCGGCACAATTTCATGGTCAACATCAATTGCCTGATAGACATTGGCCAGGGTTTGCGCTTCCACGCCCTGGCTGGCATCAACGACCAGCAAAGAGCCCTCGCAGGCCGCCAAAGACCGGTTGACCTCATAGGCAAAATCGACATGGCCCGGCGTGTCGATGAGGTTGAGCTGATAGCTCTCGCCGTCTTGCGCGGTATAATCAAGCCGCACGGTTTGCGCTTTAATGGTGATGCCGCGCTCGCGCTCAATATCCATATTGTCCAAAACTTGTTCCGACATTTCACGATCCGACAGCCCGCCGGTCAGTTGAATCAGCCGGTCGGCCAGTGTCGATTTACCGTGATCGATATGCGCAATAATGGAAAAATTGCGGATATGGGATTTACGACTTGCACTCATGAGGCAGGATATAGCACCCGCACGCGTCCGCGCCAATGCGGCATTTGGGGTGGCATTTGGGCCGGTAAATGAAGCGGCAAACTCAGCTGCGCAATTTACCGCCTGTCGCCTTCTCAACTGCCGCCGTTACCTTTTCGGCGACTGCCTCAATCTCGGCATCGGTCAGGGTTTGCTCGCTTGGTTGCAGCGTGACTTCCAGCGCCACCGATTTCATGCCCGCGGGCAGATTGCCGCCTTCAAACACGTCAAATACACGCACAGCCTCTATCAGTTTTTTATCCGCCCCTTTGGCCGCGCGCACCATATCGGCGGCGCGCGTTTTGGCCGCCACTTCAAAAGCAAAATCGCGCGTCAGACTTTGCAAATTGGATAGCGCCAGCGCGCTGCGCGCAATATCGGCATTTGCTTTCGGCGCGGGCACGGTATCGGGCCAAACTTCAAAAGCCACCATGGGCATGGAAATATCAAATTGCTGCAACAGCGCCGGATGCACTTCGCCAAACACCGCCATTGGCTGTCTGGGATTGCGGGCCAATACGCCCGAGCGCCCCGGGTGATACCAATCAATGCCGCTCTCCTCGCCAATCGGCAGGATTTGTAAACCTTGCGGGTTCACGCCGCAAGCGGCCAGCGCCGCTTCGGCATCGCCGCGCGCTTGATAAGCATCGACGCCTTCTGCCGCGCCGCGCCAATTTTTGGCTTGCGCCAATCCGGCGCGTAAACCGGCCGCTGCGAAACGCTGCGCCCCCGGCGTGGCACCTTTAAATTCATGGCCCAATTCAAACAGATTAATGGTGGCCGCGCCCCTATCGGCATTTCTTTGCGCCGCCGCCATCAGCCCGGGCAAAAGCGACGGGCGCATATGGCTCAGTTCAGATGAAATTGGATTGGCCAGTTCCAACCCGTCTGCAACATGAAATGCCTCGGCTTGCGCTTTGGAAATAAACGACCAAGTGACCGCCTCGACCAGACCGCGTGTCGCCAAAGCGCGCCGCATCAGACCGGCGCGGCGTTGCGCCAAAGTCAGGGTCGGCTTGGCGACGCCATTGGCGCGCGGCAACGGTGTGGACGGCACTTCATCCAGCCCATAAATGCGGACAATCTCTTCAACAATGTCAGCGCCATTGGTTGTGGCATCAATATCGGGTCGCCAGCTCGGCACACTGACCTGCCAAAGCTTGCCGCTCTTCACCTCAAAACCCAGCTTCTCCAATATGCGCTGCATGTCTTTATCGGCAATGGCGAGGCCGGTCAGCGCTTGCACGCGGGACGGATCAAAGGTCACGATTTTGGCCGTGTCTGGCATTTGCCCCGCCGTCACCGGCGCACAGACCGTGCCGCCGCAAATCTCGACAATCATTTGCACCGCCAAATTCAGCCCGCTCTCAACCGAAACAGGGTCAACGCCGCGCTCAAAGCGATAGCGCGCATCGCTGTCTATATTATGGTGGCGTCCCGACAGGGCAATGGCGATCGGCTCAAACCAAGCGCTTTCAACTAGCACATTTTGTGTCTCCAATGTCGAGCCGCTCTCCAGCCCACCCATAATGCCGGCCAGCCCCAATACGCCGCTCTCATCGGCAATCACGCAATCGCTGTCGCGCAATTCATAAGTTTCCTCATCAAGCGCGACAAAGCTTTCGCCGTTTTTGGCCTGCCGCGCGCTCACCGTGCCGGTCAGCTTATCGGCATCATAAACATGCAAAGGACGACCGCGATCGTAGGAAATATAATTGGTGATATCGACCAGCGCATTAATCGGCTTCAACCCGATGGCGCTGAGCCGCGCTTTCAGCCAAGCCGGGCTTTCAGTGTTTTTAACGCCCTCAATGCGGCAAGCGGCAAAAAGCGGGCAGGTGTCGCCGGCAACGGCAATTTCAGTGCTACCGTTTTTCTCGCCCTTAATCGCTTGCGCCGTGTCGTCTTTCAACGTGCCGAGACCGGCGGCGGCCAAATCGCGCGCAATGCCGCGCACGCCCAAACAATCGGGGCGGTTGGGCGTAATGCCAATCTCAATCATCGGGTCATTTAAACCCAATGCGTCGGCGGCGGGCGTGCCGATTTTCGGCGCATCGGTAAGCTCGATAATGCCGTCATGGTCGTCAGATAGGCCCAGTTCCGCGCCCGAGCACATCATGCCGCGGCTCTCAATGCCGCGAATTTTCGCTTTGCCCAGCACCATGCCATTGGCCGGAATAACTGCGCCTTCTTGTGCCAAAATGCCGATAAGGCCAGCGCGCGCATTGGGTGCCCCGCATACCAGTTTTTGCTCGCCCGCGCCGCTCTTCACCGTGCAAATTTGCAAGCGATCGGCTTCGGGGTGCGGCTCGGTAGCGAGAATTTCCGCCACTTCAAAATTGGCAAAAGTCTCAAACGGGTCGCTCAGTGCTTCCACTTCCAGCCCGATAAGGGTCAATTTATCGACAATCTCGGCCAGCGAAGCTGTGCTGTCGAGATGGGTGTGCAGCCAAGAGAGGGTGAACTTCATCTGCCGCTCCTATTTATCGGCGCTGAGTGCGGCAAGGGATTTATCGGACAGACCGGCGGCCAGACCCGGCACATCAATCGGCACAAAGCCGTAATGTTTGAGCCAGCGCAAATCGGCCTCAAAAAAGCTACGCAAATCGGGCGCGCCATATTTCAACATGGCGAGGCGGTCAATGCCCATGCCAAAGGCAAAGCCCTGATATTTTTCCGTATCAATGCCGGCATGGCGCAATACATGCGGATTGACCATGCCCGAGCCGCCAATCTCCATCCAATCATTGCCTTCACCGACGACTAGCTTATCGCCGTCGCGATGGCATTGCATGTCTATTTCCATGCTTGGCTCGGTGAAAGGGAAATAGCTGGGGCGGAAGCGAATGGCGATATTCTCAACCTCGAAAAACGCCGCCAAAAAAGCCTCCAGCGTGTGTTTCAAATGGCCCATATGGGTGGTCGCATCGACCACCAGCCCTTCCACCTGATGGAACATGGGCGTATGCGTTTGGTCGCTGTCGCAGCGATAAGTGCGGCCTGGCGCGATGAAGCGGAAAGGTGGGCCGCTTTTGTCTTTCTGCCCGTCTTGCATGGTGCGCACTTGCACCGGCGAGGTATGGGTGCGCAGCAAAAGCGCTTCGCCATCTTCCTCGGCTTGCATGTAAAACGTGTCATGCATTTGTCGTGCCGGATGCGCGTCGGGAATGTTCAAAGCGGTGAAATTGTAAAACTGGCTTTCAATATCGGGCCCCTCGGCCACGTCAAAACCCATATCGGCAAAAATCGCGTTGATTTCTTCCATCGCCTGGCTGACCGGATGAATGCGCCCTTGAAATTGGGCATCGGGCGCAATCGGCAATGTCATATCCAATGTTTCTTCGCTCAATCTTGCGTTCAGTGCAGCGCTGTCGAGTGCGGCTTTTTTCGCTTGAATGGCTTCGGTAAGCTTATCGCGTAATGCGTTGAACAGCGGGCCATTGATCTGTCGCTCTTCATTGCTCATGCCGCCCAATGTTTTCAGCAATGCCGAGACCGAGCCTTTTTTGCCCAAAGCCGCAACGCGCACATCTTCCAGCGCGCGCATATCTTGCGCCGCATCAATGGCGGCGATAATCTCATTTCTCAGTTTTTCTGCTTCTGCACTCATCGGCGTCACAGTCTTTCATAAAAAAACCCACCCGCATCCCGTCAGACAGAAGCCTGTTAAAGATGCGGGCGGGAATATGTTGCAGGGGTGCGGTGACCCCGTCAATCGCTTTTGCCTATGAGGCTCAGTCCAGCGCAGAGCGCGCTTTGGTGACCAGAGCTTCAAAAGCGGCCGGTTCGTGTACGGCCAAATCGGCCAGCACTTTGCGGTCCACTTCAATACCGGCTTTTCCCAGCCCGTTGATAAATTGACCGTAGGCCAAACCATGCGAGCGCGAAGCGGCATTAATGCGCTGAATCCACAAGGCGCGGAAATTGCGTTTGCGGGCACGGCGGTCGCGATAAGCATATTGACCGGCTTTGGTGACCGCTTGTTTAGCAACCTTAATGGTGTTTTTGCGACGGCCGTAATAGCCCTTCGCTTTTGATAGAACTTTTTTATGGCGTGCATGGGAAGTCACGCCGCGTTTCACACGAGACATATCTTCTTCTCCTTAACCGTTGGGTAGGAATTTGCGCGCGATTTTCGCATCTTGGGGCGACAAAATCGTGGTGCCGCGCTGATTGCGAATTTGCTTGTTTGTGCGCTTAATCATGCCGTGGCGTTTACCAGCCTGTCCGGCGCGCACCTTACCTGAAGCCGTCAGCTTAAAGCGCTTTTTGGCCCCCGATTTGGTTTTCATTTTGGGCATTTCGTCTTCCTTCCAAATTGGATTGCGTCAACAACCGACTTGGCAGCCCTTATCGGCCAGCCGGTCGGCTTAAAACGCCATGCCATAAGGCTATGCGTCTCAAGCAGCCGGTGTTATACGCGATAGGCGGTAAAAAGCAAGCCTTTGCAGTAGGAGTGGAAAGCTGGCCCAGACCTTGAATATAGCCCATCGCGGTGGCGCCGATTTATGGCCTGAAAACACAATGCAAGCCTTTGAGCGCGCCATTGCGCTGGGGGTTGATGGCATTGAGTTTGACCTGCAATTAAGCGCAGACGGGCATTTGCTCATTCATCATGATGCGCGACTAAATCCAGAAGCGACGCGCCGTGACGGGGTGTTTTTGGCAAAACCGACCCCGCGCATTGACGCATTGGCGTTGGCCGAGCTGCAAAATTACGATGTCGGGCGCTTGCAAGCCGGTTCGCCCTGTGCTGCGCGCCATCCTGATCGCGCACATATGGATGGCGCACAAATTCCGAGCCTTGCCGCTTTTGACATACTTTTGGCCGAACAGACCGGCAGTGATTTTCGCGCCTA
The DNA here is from genome assembly GCA_002721725.1 of Rhodobiaceae bacterium. GTDB lineage: Bacteria > Pseudomonadota > Alphaproteobacteria > RS24 > RS24 > UBA8337. Next base: position 15,240 of record PBLK01000015.1, on the reverse strand, counting down.
TGCCGAATTGAAAACCGATATGCGCGATGCAGCGCGCGCTGAAGAATTGGCCGATGCCTATATTGCCGCTTTGCAGGCTTCACCGGTGGCAGGTCGCCATATAGTCGTTTCTTTTGATTGGCGCAGCCTCAATCGAGTGCGCGCCGCATTTCCTGATATGCATCATGCCTATACGACAATGGGGTTTGCCGAAACCGATCCGGAGCACGCAAGCGCGGCGCAAGACAAGCCCGACGGCATGGCAGCGCTTATTCGCGCTTCGTCAAGAAACGGCGCACCATGGTGGGATGGCATGGATTGGCGCGACATGGAAGGAAAGTCGCATGGTGAGCGGGTGTTGCGCGCCATTAAGGCGGGCGGCGGCACAGGTTGGTTTGCCGATTGGCGCGATATAACGGAAGAAAACATGGCACTGGCCTCAGACTTGGGGCTCACCGTGTCGGCCTGGACGGTCAATCAAGCGGCCGACATGCAGCGCCTCGCCAATAAGGGCGTCTCCGCAATCATTACCGACCGACCTGATTTAATGAAAAATCTGTAACTTGGCTCTGTAAATTCGCCGTGGGGCTTAACGCGGCGCCAAAACCATAATCATCTGGCGGCCTTCCATTTTCGGCATGGCCTCGACTTTGGATAATGTCTCGACATCATCGCGCACTCGATTGAGCACATCCATGCCCAGCTCTTGGTGAGCCATTTCGCGACCGCGAAAGCGCATGGTAACTTTCACCTTATCGCCGCTTTCTAGGAATTTCACCACATTACGCATTTTCACGTCGTAATCATGCGTATCAATATTGGGACGCATTTTTATTTCTTTGACATCAACGGTTTTCTGCCGTTTACGTGCCTCACTGGCTTTTTTCTGTTCTTGATATTTGAGCTTGCCATAATCGAGAATTTTACAGACCGGCGGGTCGGCATTGGGCGATACTTCGACCAGATCGAGCCCTTCTTCTTCTGCCATGGCGAGGGCGGAATCTGTATCCACCGTGCCCATTTTTTCTCCCGCAGCACCGATAAGCAGCACTTTCGGTGAGGTAATCATACTGTTGACGCGCGGGCCTTGCTGTCGCTGGGGCTGCGCGGCGTGTGGTCTCCGTGCTATGGCTTTTCTCCTTTAATGATGGCCGTGCGGACACTGAATATCCGTGAAACGTAGGTTTAGGGGCAAATGACGAACTGTCAATAAAATTGTCGTTGGCAGTGGCGCGCTTAATCTTTTAATGAGATGCGATGCCAATTCGGTCTCGGCCAAATCAAATACTTGAGCCAGCGCGGCTGCTGGTTTGGTTGATAAACCCCATCAAAATGGCGCCAGGAAATACGTCGGATAAGTGCTAGGAAACCGCGCAGTCCAAGTGGTGCATAAATCCAAACTTCATCAGCTTTGGCCAGCGCTGCCGTGTTCTTTGAAGCTAATATGGTCAATGAGCTAGTCGTTGGATAAAGCGTCTCAATGGCGGTCTCAATCTCGACCTCGACCATGCCCAGCGCTACCAATAAAATCCCCCCTGGTTCTTTGATCGGTCGCTTCTCTCGCATGTTTGATTTCACTTCAATAATTCCTGATAAACATTAAGCGTTCGGTTGCACATGGCGTTGCGAGTATATTGTGTCAACACATTGGCCCGACCGTTTTCGCCCAGTTTCGAAAGCCCCGCCTTCGGCATAGATAGAGCGGCGTCAATTTGGGCTGCCAATGCTGGGGCATTACCCATTTCAGAAAGCCAGCCTGTGCCTCCATCCTCCGGCGCTTTGGCAATAATAGTCTCGCGATAGCCCCCCGCATCAGAGCCAATGACCGGCAAACCGGCGGCCTGCGCTTCAATAATGGTGCGGCCAAACGGTTCAGGGCGGATGGTTGGCACAATAGCCAAATCAGCCGCCGCATAGGCGGATGGCATATCGGTTTCAAGACCGGTCAAGCCAAACCGATTGCCGATGCCGATCTCACTGGCTCGTCGCTTGAGCGCCGCAACATAATCATCGCGCCCTTGAGCGCTACCGACACATATGAGATGCGGTTGCCGTTGCGTCTTCAGCAGCCCCATTGCTTCGAGCAAAATATGCTGGCCCTTCAAATTTGTAACTCGGGCTGGGCAGATAACGACAAAAGCATCTTCATCGACGCCCCATGCGGCGCGTTTGGCTGCGCGTTCGGCGTTCGAGAAATTTTCTGGTGCCAAGGCGCGCTCGTCACAGCCACGTGGCACAACGCGCAAGCGTGATTTAACCCAAGGGTAAACCGCCTCAATACGCGAGGCAGTATAATGCGAATTGGCAATGCTGATTTGCCCGCGCACCAATGAAGAATTGTACAGCACTTTGGCTTGCGGAGTGTCATGAACGGTGGAATGGAATGTGGTCACATAGGGCCTATCGGTGCGCTTGGCGGCAAATAAAGCCGACCAACATGGCGCGCGCGAGCGCCCGTGAATGAGATCGACATTTTCATCTTGCATGAGCCTGGCCAAGCGTCCGACATTGCGCCATAGGGTAAGCGGGGTTTTTGAAGCGACCGGCATATGCACAATCTCGCCGCCCTCCGCTTCAATCCGGCTTTCCAACGCGCCGCCTTCACTAGCCACAAGCGCGCGCCCACCGGCTCGAACAATCGCCGCGGCCATTTCCATTGTGGTGATTTCCGCGCCGCCCGTCTCAAGCCTAGGAACAACTTGCAAAATGGTGCGTCCGGTCAAATCTACCGCATCAGTTGACGGCATTTGAAAGCGGTTCGACATAGACAGCATCCTTTGGCATTATGAACTTAATCTTTTAAGGCCATTTGCGCCATTTCCCAAACGGAGAGCCGATGAATTCGCCGATGCATTTTACCGACCGCGCCGAGACCTCTTTGGGGCCTCAGAAATTGGCCTATATGCAGCAAGCCGGTGTGAGCACGGGCATTATGTTTTGCGGCGGTTTTCGTTCCGATATGAGCGGCACGAAAGCGAGCGCTTTGGCCGATTGGGCGCGTCAAAATAATCGCCCGTTCACGCGCTTTGATTATTTCGGTCATGGCGCCTCAAGTGGGCAATTTACCGATGGCACAATGAGCCATTGGCGCGGTGACATTCCCCATATGCTCGACCATTTATGCGACGGCCCGCAAATTCTTATCGGCTCCAGCTTTGGCGGTTGGCTGTCTTTAATGGCGGCGCTCGACCGGCCCGAAAAAGTCGCCGCTTTGGTGCTCATCGCGCCGGCGGTCGATATGACCGAGCGGCTTATGTGGGCGCGTTTTTCCGAAAAGGCGCGCGCAAAATTAATCGATGAAGGGCTGATTTACGACCCGTCCGAATATGACTCTGAGGGCTATCCCATCACCAAAGCATTAATAGAAGACGGGCGCGCCCATCTCATGCTTGAGGCACCGATTGAGATTAATGTGCCGGTGCGAATCTTGCACGGCCAACAAGATGATGCCGTGCCGTGGGAATTGTCTTTGGAACTGAGCGAAAGATTGACCAGCGGTGATGTCGAATTGCATTTTATGAAAAGCGGCGATCATCGCTTGTCCGCGCCGCGTGAAATCGACCGCTTGATTGAACTGATTGACGCTTTACCCGTCTAAAAATCTTGCGCTTCAAACAGCGCGCGCAAGCCTTCGCGATAGCTCGGATATTTCAGCGTGACCCCCAGCTCTTGCTTGATGCGGCTGTTTTTAATGCGCTTGTTTTCGCCATAAAAGCTTTTTGCCATAGGCGATAAATCAGCATCCTCAAAAGCAATCAGCGGCGGCGGCGCCATGCCCAGAAGCGTCGCCGCATAAGCCACCACATCTTGCGGCGGGGCCGGGTCATCATCGCACACACTATAAGCGCGCCCGGCTTGCGGTTTTGCCATGGAGGCCAGCAAAATCGTCGCAATATCCTCCACATGAATGCGCGAAAAAACCTGCCCGGCTTTGTCTATGCGCCGCGCCGTGCCTGCTTTCAGAGCGGCAAATTGATTGCGCCCGGGGCCGTAAATACCGGCGAGGCGAAAATAATGTATCGGCAGATGAAGCGTCTCGGCTAGCGCCCCCCAAGCCACTTCAGCCGCAACGCGGCGTTGACCGCGTTCACCAAGTGGCCCCGGCGGCGTGTCCTCATCAACCCATGCGCCCTCATGGTCGCCATAAACGCCGGTGGTTGACAAATAACCGAGCCATTTCATTTGTCCGGCTGTTTCTTGTAATGCCGGTTGCAAAAGCGGCAAGGCTGGATCGCCTGTCGCGCCAGGGGCGGCCGATAAGACAATATGGCTGACCCCGTCCAATGCGGCGGGTGATAGCGGCGCGCCATCCAGCATGAGCGGGGTGATGCCCAGCCCTTGCAAGCGCGCCGCTTTTTCTTCATCGCGGCAGGTCGCAGACATGTGCCAACCTTGCGCGGCCAAAAGCGGCGCCACATATTGCGCGCAATAGCCAAAGCCAAAAAATAAAATATGCTTGCTCATGCGTCCGCCAGTGCTGCCACTTCTTGTTGAACCAAGGCGCTGTCATCGTCGCGCATTTTTTCCGCCAATGTTTTGCCTGCTGCAATATCCATTTGTGCCAAGGCCCAAATTGCGCTGGCGCGCACCACATCGGAAACATCATCGAGCCGCGCTTCAACTGCTTCAATATGCGCTGCCTCCGGCTGTGCCATATTGCCCAAAGCGATTAACACATTGCGGATAAAATTATCGCGCCCGCTGCGCTTGACCGGCGTGGAGGCAAAAAATTGCCGAAACGCGGCATCATCCAATTGGCTCAGCGTAATCAAATCGGGGCGATCATAATCGGCTTGCATTGCCAGCTTCATCTCTTTGCTGATTTGGGCAAATTTATTCCACGGGCAAACCGCCAAGCAATCATCGCAGCCATAAATATGATTGCCCATAAGCGGGCGCAAATTTCGGTCAATCATGCCGTCATGCTCAATGGTCAGATAAGATATGCAGCGCCTTGCATCGAGCTGATAGGGAGCGGGAAAGGCATTGGTCGGGCAAATATCCAGACAGGCCCTGCAAGCACCGCAATGGTCGTCTTCCGGCGCATCGGGCAACAGTTCAAGCGTGGTGAAAACTGAGCCCAAAAACAGCCAGGAACCAAACTGGCGCGATACCAAATTCGTGTGCTTGCCCTGCCAACCCAAACCGGCGCGCATGGCCAGCGGCTTTTCCATGACCGGTGCCGTGTCGACAAAGACTTTCACCTCAGCTTGCGTTTCATCGACCAGCCAACGGGCCAGCGCCTTCAATTTCTTTTTAATGACATCATGATAATCGCGCCTTTGCGCATAGACGGAAATCACACCCTTATCGTCATCTTTCAAGGCCGCCAACGGGTCGCATTCGGGGCCGTAATTGACCCCCAGCATGATAACGCTTTGCGCCTCAGGCCATAATTTTTGAGGAGCGGTGCGCGCTTCCATTCGGCTTTCCATCCAGTCCATTTGCCCGTGATGGCCGGACGCGATAAAATTTTGCAAGCCCTGACCAACCTTGGCATCGCTTTCGGCGCTGACAATATGACAAGCGTCAAAACCTTGCGCCGCCGCCGCGTCACAAATTTTTTCTTTCAACTGGGCTGCTACCGTCAATTTTTAAAAATCCAAATCGGCGTAATAGGGCGGCGGGCGCATGCCGGCGACATGGTCTGCCAAAAGCGGGCGAAAAGACGGGCGTGATTTAATCCGTGCATAAAAATCGCGCACCACAGGCCATAATTTCCACGGCACATCGCCGGTATAATCAAGGCAGGACAGATGCGCTGCGGCGGTAAAATCGGCGAGGCTCAATTCGCCCCCGGCCAGCCAATCGCGGGTTTGCAAAAGATAGGTCAAATATTCCAAATGCAGGTCGAGATTGTGCAAGCCGACGCGCACCGTCGCCATATCAGGCCCACCGCCGCCATCATCGGCGCCCATAAAACGACGGTCGATTTTTTCATAAGTGATGAGACGGCCGACTTCGGCATAAAATTTGTCGTCAAACCAGGCCGATAAGCGGCGCACTTCAGCGCGCGCCAGGCCGCTGGACGGTAAAAGCGGGGTCGCGCCGCCTTTTTCTTCCAACCATTCCGAGATGGCATAATGGCCCGACACCGTGCCCGCCTCGCCCACCAAAACCGGCACTTCGCCGGAAGGGTTGAGCATGAGGAAATCCAAGCGTCTTTCCCATGGCCGCTCTTCGACATATTCAACAGCGAATTTTTTCTCCGCCAAAATCAACCTTATTTTACGCGAGAAGGGACATATGGGTTGGTGGAACAGCGTGGCCATAGTTTGAAATTACGCCGTTTTGGGGAAGCTGAGCAAGCGAAACCCGCTTGCTGATAGGGCGCGGCGCAGGTTAATTTGGCGAATGGCTTTTGACCAACTTCTTCTGCTCGCCGCCATTCAAGGCATTACCGAATTCATTCCGGTCTCGTCATCGGGGCATTTGGTTCTGGCGCATAAATGGGGCGGCACGCCGCAAGCTGAAGCGTTATCTTCTGCCGTTCTGGATGTGGCGCTGCATTTGGGTACATTGGCGGCCGTAATAATTTATTTTCGCCAAGATTTTGTACGTTTGACCGTGGGAGCGTGGGACGTGTTGATGGCAAAACAAACCGCGCCGCGCCAAGAAGCGCAAAATATGGTCTGTGCCACTGTGCCGGTTTTGCTGGCCGCGGCTCTGCTATTTGGTCTCGGGCTGATTGACGCTTTGCGCAGGGCAGAAATTGTCGCTTGGGCCAGTATTTTATTTGCCGTGCCGCTTTATTTGGCCGACCGCTATGGTGCCTCGGGCAAGGCGGTGTCGGATATGGCGGCGCGCCCTGCCTTAATGATGGGCTTGGCGCAAATGCTGGCGCTTATTCCTGCCGGTGTGACCATTATGGCGGGTCGCGCGCTCGGCTTTTCGCGTGAGGCGGCGGCGCGCTATTCCATGCTCATGGCCATGCCGGTAATTTTGGCTTTCGCGCTTTTCAGCCTGCTCGATTTATGGGCAGCGGGTAATGTCGCCGCTTTGGGCACGGCGCTTTTGGGGGCGATGCTGGCCGCGCTTTTCGCCTTTGCCAGCATTGATATATTTTTGAAATTGACGCGCCGCCTATCGCTTTTGCCCTTTGTGCTCTATCGCATCGGGCTGGGCGCGGTGATTTTGCTGGTGATGTGAGTTCACTCAGCTCGGTTTTTTGCCATGCGGGCGAAAGCGTGCCAAATAATCCAACTCTCCGGCAATCGGGCGCGACGTAATGCCAAGAGCGGCCAGATTGCGATCAGCAAAATCAGCGCCGACAATATTGTCGCTTTTCAAAAGAATAATTTGATCTGGGGTCAAAAGCGGCTGCATACCAACCAGCGCAGAGAATTGGGCAATGGCGGCAATCATTGAGGCAACGAAAAACGGCAAGGGCAGCAAAAGGCGCTTGCGACCAGTCTCTTGATTAAGCAGCTCCATTAACTGTTTGAAGCTTAAAATATCCGGCCCGCCGATTTCATAAATGTCGGATTTAGCCCCGTTTAAACAGGCCGCCACCGCATCGGCGACATCAAAAACCGAGACCGGCTGATAGCGTGTGTCACCGCCGCCAATCAAGGGCAAGGCAGGAGCCAGCATGGCCATCGAGGCAAAGCGATTGAAAAAGTCATCTTCTGGACCGATGACAATCGAGGGTCGCAAAATATGGGCTTGCGGCATGAGCTCCAGCACGGCTGTCTCGCCAGTCGCTTTGCTCTGCGCATAAGAAGATGCACTATCAGCATCAGCGCCAATGGCGGAAATATGCACCATATGAATAATCCCGCACTTGGCAGCAGCTTCGGCTATCAGTGCCGCACCCCTTGCCTGCACGGCGTCAAATGTTTGCCTTCCGCTTTCATAGAGAATGCCGACTGTGTTAACTACCGCATCAGCGCCTTCCAACGCCGCTGAAATGCTGGCAGCATCGCGGATATTGGCTTGCACAATGTCAATCTGCCCGGGCGTGCCATTGGTTTTTAAAAATAGCGCCTCATTGGGTCGCCGCGTCGCAATGCGCAGACGATAGCCCGATTTGCTCAAGCGCCGCACGATATGGCGGCCGAGAAATCCGGTGCCGCCGAAAACAGTGATAAGGGCATTTTGAGGTAGCGGCGTAACGGCGGACATGGGAGCTTTCCTTGCTGATAAACGGAGCGGACTTTTATTTTTACTTAATATAAGTTCCCGCGCGGGTGAAGAAAAAAGGACAAAACTTGCTCAGATTTTCGTTGCTTGACTTTTTCCGGAGCGCCACCTAAACGAAATGTCTCTTAGGCCCAGGTGGCGGAATTGGTAGACGCGCTAGCTTCAGGTGCTAGTGTCCGTAAGGACGTGGAAGTTCGAGTCTTCTCCTGGGCACCATTTTCAAGTTTCAAGCACCGTGTTTCACGGTCCAAGCCATTGATCTTAAGGCATATTTGTTTGAAGAGATTAGATCATGGTTTCTGTGGTAGACCATATGGATGACCACAAATAGGAATTGCACAAGCACCCAAAAGTACTAACCTATTGATATTATTGAAGGTCAGGACTCACTAGGAGCCTAGGATAGGCATCGAACCCATCTCCTTGGCACCATTTTCAAGTTTCAAGCACTTGCTTCACGGACCAAGGGATAAGGAATCTGCGATGATACTTGTCAGCGCGCCATTACAGCCCCAGTTCGGCTTTAGCTAGTATATTGCGCTGCACTTCGTTTGAGCCGCCATAAATTGTCGCTGCGCGATTATTGAAAAAATCACCAATCAGCATCGGCGCTTGTGGCGGTCCGATAACCTCCTCATTATTGCCCGGCTCGCGCGCGGCCGGCTGCCATGGCACGCTATAATGGCCAAGTGCGGCGACCGCCATCCTGTCCATTTGCTGCTGCGTTTCCGTCGCCTTAATTTTCATGCGTGATGAGGCTGCGCCCGGCGATTGGCCAGCCGCCAAATTGCCTTGAATGCGAAATTCAGAGATTTGAATGGCCTCAACATCAATTGATAACTCGACAAAGCGGCGCGCCAAGGCGGCGTCTTGAGTAGCCTCAATGAGTGGCTTCAATTCGGCGAGGCGGGTCATCAAACGACCGGCATAGGCACTGCTGCGTTCAAAAGTCAGCAAGGTTTTGGCTACGCTCCAACCTTCATGTTCAGCGCCAACGAGATTAGCCATCGGCACTCGCACATTATCGAAAAACACCTGATTGACCTCATGGTCACCGGCTAAAGTTACAATCGGCGCGACACTGACCCCCGGCGTAGTCATGTCTATCAATAAAAATGAAATTCCCTGTTGCGGCTTGCCACTTGTATCGGTGCGCACAAGGCAGAAAATATGATTGGCATGATGGGCATAGCTCGTCCAAATTTTTGTGCCATTGACGATATAATCATCGCCATCGCGCTCGGCTTTGCATTGCAGGCTTGCCAAATCAGAGCCCGAGCCGGGCTCCGAATAGCCCTGGCACCAAATATGCTCGCCCGATAAGAGTTTCGGCAAATAATGCGCTTGCTGTTGTTTCGTGCCGCATACGGCCAAAGTCGGGCCGATCATGCCGACACCCATTGGATAAAGCCGCGGTGCCTTGTGACGCGCGCAGGCACTGGCCCAAATATAGTGCTGCATATCACTCCAGCCCGTGCCGCCAAATTCAACTGGCCAACGCGGCGCGGCCCAGCCTTTTTCGTTCAGAATACGATGCCAGCGCATGGTAGGCTCATGGGCGCCGCAAATGCCGCTGCTCAATGTGCCGGCGCGGCGTAACTCATCATCAAGATTGCCATTCAAAAATTCTTCCACCTCGGCCTCAAAGGCCAAATCTTGCGTTGTCGGTCGTAAATCCATTTCGCAAACTCCCTCTCACTTTCCCAAAGTGTCCCTCACATCGGCCAAGCTGGCAAGCAGTTTAAAAGGCAGTGCAGTGCCGCATTTCAGTCGGATTGGACGGTGCGAAAGCCGATATGACTGGTCGGCAGTCCGGCTTCTTGCGCTTGCCGCGCAGCGGCACGATAGCGGCGGCAAAAATTCGGGGCGCATAAAAATGAGCCGCCTTTAATGGTATAAATTTTATCGTCGGTGAGGCTGTCAGGTGCTCCATCAAAGGCGCTGTCGGTCCATTCCCAAACATTGCCAATCATGTCATAAAGCGCGAAATCATTGGGCGGAAAGCAGCCGACCGGCGCGCGCTTGGCATAACCGTCGGCTAGATTATTGTGAACCGGAAAACTGCCCTGCCATGTGTTGGCCATTTCTGTGCCGTCATTTGTGCGCTCATCGCCCCAAACATAGACCGTCTCGGCACCGGCGGCGGCGGCATATTCCCATTCCGTCTCGCTTGGCAGGCGGCGTCCGGCCCATGCTGCATAGGCTCTGGCGTCATTATATGAAACCTGCACCACCGGCTCATCATCGCGCCCGTCAATCGAACTCTCCGGCCCGTCAGGGTGACGCCAATCGGCACCGGCGATAAAATGCCACCAGCTTGGGTTTTTTGGGCTTGGTAGGCGAAACACCACACCGCCGGCTTCACCGAAACCGGCTTGCGGTTTTTCGGCATCGGTGACATAGCCGGTCGCGTCAACAAAACGGGCAAATTGCGCATTGGTCACTTCTGTGGCGTCAATATTAAATGCCGCTACGGCAACAGGTTTGGGTGGCCCTTCTTCCTCATAGGCCGGATGCGCGCCCATAATGAATTGTCCGGCTTTAAGCTTTTGGGGTGCCATGTTCGGGGCTATGCAGTCGGCATTTTTTCGGTTTTCATCCTCTTGTGAACCCTCACAGGCGGCCAGTGAAAAGGCGACAATTATAAAAACCGGCCAAATTAACGGCGATGATTTTTGACGCAGTCTCATGGCGGCTCCTCTAAATAGATGAGATTATCCAACAATACGGCATTTTATAACACAAGCCGTTCTAAAATGGCACTTATGGTGTCATTATCATTGTATTTTCGATCAGGCCGCGTAAAATAGCGAATATGAAATTACGGAAAACCCCTGATCATTGTTTCGACAATCTACCCGATTATGATTTCGCGCCGAATTTTGTGATGCTTGACGATCAAGAAGGCGGCACGTTGGATATGCATTATATCGAAGCCGGACCAGCCGATGGTCAGCCCGTGGTGATGATACACGGTAATCCGACATGGTCATTTATGTGGCGCAAAATCGTTAAACAGCTTGCCGCCGCCGGTTATCGCGCCATTGCCATTGATATGATCGGCATGGGTCGGTCTGATAAGCCGACGCGGATGAAGGATTACACTGTTGCCCGACATCAAACATGGGTCAGCCAAGCCTTATTCGACAAGCTCGATTTGTATGGTGTGCATTTGGTTTTGCACGATTGGGGCGGCATTATCGGCCTGCGCGTGGCAGCCGACCATCAAGATCGTCTGGCCAGCATCACTTTTTCAAACACCGGGTTGCCGGTGCGCGATCCGGCTGAAACCATAGATGAGATGGCCATGCCGGGCTCCGGTTTTCTGCGCAAGTTTCAGCTATTTGTGCGCTTTAATCCGTTTTGGCGGCATTGGCATATGTTGGCCAAAATTTGCACCAGCACACTGGCCAAAGAGGTCGTTGCAGGCTATGCCGCCCCCTATCCCAATTTCCGTTATTTGACCGGCAACCGCCAATTCACGCAAATGCTGCCGACGCGCTATGACAATCCGATGCTGGTCGATAATTTCCGCGCGCGGCAAAAATTGGCAGCCTTTGACAAACCGTTTCTCTGTCTTTTTTCGGATAAAGACATTGTCGCGCCGACCGGCCATCAATCCGTGCGGCCGTTTATCAAAAGTGCGGCCAAACGCGAGCCGGTGATTTTAAAAAATGGCAGCCATTTTTTGGTTGAAGATCTGCATGATGAATATGCGGCCGCCTTATTGGGCTTTTTGCGCGAAATAGGTTAGGCGCGGTCTATACCCACACCTCACGATGGTTTCGGCGCTCGACGCGCCGGTCAGCGCGTGTGTGCATAATAGATGACAGGCCGGTCTCGCCAAGCAGGCCATCGACTTGTTTTTGCGCCACTTCATCCAACCCGTCATAGGCGTCTTGAATGCGCTGCAGCATGAAAATGCGATAGGGCATTACAACGGCGGTGACCTGTCGGCCGCGCCATTCAAACCGGCATTTGCCGATGCCACGGCCCAAGCTCTCACCGCCAACCACTTCATTTTCCGCCGGTTTATTATCGGACAGACACTCATTGGTGAAAGACACCATGGCTTCGATTTCGGGCAGATAATCGCTCGCGACGCGGCGCAAGAGCGTTTTCAGTGTATCGCGAATGGTGTCGCTTCCAATAAGGCTTTCATCACAGCCGATAAATTCCACCATATCGGCGCTCGGATTGCGCATACGCTCGGTCCAACGCAGCAACATTTGCGCTTTTTCCTGCATTAGTCTGAGCGGATGCGGGTCGCGCCCCAAATGCGCATAAAGCGAGGCAAACAGGCCATAATCACCAATGGTCGGGGCGCCGCCCAAGAGATAGGGTTGGGCAGAGAAATGGGCGTCAAATTCGGCCATCAACTCGTGATAGGCTGCTTCAATTTCAGGCGCCGTGTCCTCTGTCACGCCGAATTGCACGGCCGCTTTGCGCATGCGACCGGCCGCGTGCAGCGCCATATCGCGGCGCTCTTCAACCGGCAAATGCGGCATCGCGAAAAGGCCGAACTGCTGCAAAATAAAATCAAGATTATCTTGGTCAAAATTCCATCGGTAATGCATTGCGGGACGCAACATGCCTTCGACGCCAAACATTTCCATAATCAATGAGCTGATAAGTTGCTTTGGCGTTTTTGGATAGGCCGGCTGGCGCGCCATATTCCGGTGTTCAAACCAGTCAATAATATCGACACCATCCTGCACAATCTCGCCCTGAGGGGTTTCCATCACCGGAATAATCCAGCGGCCAATGGCCGGTCTTATATGCGCGTCATAATGCGGGTCCGCCGGTGAAATATCGTCAAAATCAATATGCTGTTTGATGAGATAGGCGCGCGCCTTACCGGAATAAAGCGACACACTCCAACTGTAGAATTTGAATTTATCGGTCATGTTTTGCCTTTTCGCGAAAGAACCATGATTTGTGCTAACGCCGCCAAAGCGAGCAGTAACAAGGCGACCCAGAGGCGCGGCGATAAAAGCGCGCCAAAACGGATGCCCACCGGCGTAGCCAATGTTGCTGAAAGCGCTGCCTTTTTGAATATATGACTGTCGGAAAACTCACCATCCATGACCAAATGCAACAGGTCGCGGCGGCTGCGATAGCGGACAATGCCGATGCCCGTCCAACCCGGATTGGTGCTCGTCCCCCAAGCCTCAATATAGCCGCCGAGCATATTGCCGGATAAAGCAGGATAGCTGCCACGGCGCAATGCCTTGCCCATAAAGGGGCGAAAATATTTATCCAAAACCTCCGCCGGGCTCATCATTTTGCCGCTATCCGGATCGGCAATCTCACCGCGATAATAGCTGCCAAAATTGACCATAAAAAACTCACCGCCATTATCCGAGCGCATGAAATTGGTAAGGGATTTTTGCTGGTCGGGCAACAATGTTTCAGAGGCGTTGATATGGCTTGAAAATTTTTCAATTTCATCTTGTGTCAAGGGGCCGCGCCAGTTTTCGTGCCAACCCAAAAACAAGAGATAAAGCAAAAGCGTCGTTGCCCATATGGGATATGTCATATTTCTCATGGCTGCACGCCCTCTCGAAGATGTGGCAAAGATTATAAATTGACATCAATAATGTCAATTTATATGTTTTGTGTGGGTGCTTTTGGGAGGCGGAATAGTGACAAAGTTGAAAAACCTAACTCGGCAGATGAAAATTCTTCTGGCCGCGCTGGTGCTCCTCGCCGGCGGATTGGCGCTGGCCTATGTCAATCGCGCCGCGTTGATTATTTCCTTTGTCGGCTTTGCTCAAAAAGCGGCATATCCGGTCGGACCGAACCGCCCGGTAAATTGGCAAAATGCTGGCGCATGGCAGGGCGAGGGGCAGCGACCGCCGAATATTGTCGTTATTTTGACCGATGATATGGGTTTTAATGATGTCAGCTATCATGGCGAAGGGCTGATTGAAACGCCGCATATTGATCGTTTGGCGCGCCAAGGCGTGCAATTTGCCAATGGCTATGCTGGAAGTGCCGTATGCTCGACCTCGCGCGCCATGTTGTTGACTGGCCGCTATTCCACCCGGTTCGGGTTTGAGTTCACCCCAGCGCCAGATAGTTTTGCTCCCATTTTAAAACAATTGGCGAAGACCGATGCCATGCCGCGTCGCTTTCAATTTCGCGCGCCGTCCAATGATGCGGCAGGCCACGACTTGAGTTTCTGGCAGCGTGGCCTGCCGGCAGAAGAGATTACCTTGGCGGAAGAATTGCGCGCCAAAGGGTATCGCACCTTGCATATAGGCAAATGGCATTTGGGACGCGAGGGCGATTTGCTGCCGCTGGGGCAGGGGTTTGATGAGAGCCTGCTCATGTCAAGTGGTCTTTATTTGCCGGTCGATGACCCGAATGTCGTAAATGCGCGCAATGAATTTGCCGTCCTGGATAAGGTGCAATGGGAAGTGTTGGATTATGCCGCCAGCTTCAATAATAGCGCGCGCTTTCAGCCCGATGGTTATTTGACCGACTATTATACCGATGAGGCCATAAAAGCCATCGCGGCCAATAAGGAGCAACCGTTTTTCCTATATTTGGCGCACTGGGGTATCCACACACCATTGCAGGCCACGAAAGAAGATTATGAAGCGGTTGGCGATAATTTCCCTGACCATCGCTCGCGCGTATATGCCGGCATGATACGTGCCGTCGACCGCTCGGTTGGGCGCGTGATGGCGGCGCTTGAAGAGCACGGCATTGACGATAATACGCTGGTCATTTTCACCAGCGATAATGGCGGCGCTAATTATATCGGTATGCCCGATATTAATAAGCCATTTCGCGGCTGGAAGCTGAGCTTTTTTGAGGGCGGCACTCATGTGCCGTTCATTATGCGCTGGCCCGGCCGATTGCCGCGCGGCGTGACCTTTACCCATCCGATTTCGCATCTCGATGTGCTGCCGACAGCTTTGGCCGCTATCGATGAAACTCCGCAAGCGAGCAAAATTGATGGGGTTAACTTATTGCCCTATTTGACTGGTCAAAAAACCGCTGCGCCGCGCGACACACTGATTTGGCGGTCCGACCAATATCAAGCCATATTGTCCAAGGGCTGGAAAATGCAGCGCAGCGACTTGCCAAAAAAGACACGGTTGTATCATT
>PBLK01000014.1 GCA_002721725.1 Rhodobiaceae bacterium | reverse complement strand
CCGCCTGCAGATGAAAACGGCAACGACTACACAGCCTTTAGCTATGCAGTAAGTGACGGCACGGTCGACAGTGAAGTCGGCGCTATGACCATCCACGTCACACCGGTTAATGATGCACCCACATCGCAAGACCGATTTGTCGGAATTATTGGTGAAATGCCGGTTGTATTCAGCGGCAATGAGTTTTCTTTTGACGATGTAGATGATGGAGACACCCTCACCCACATAACACTCCGTTCGCTGCCTGAAAATGGATCCCTCTATTTAGTGCCTCGAGATGTCAATTTACCGAATAATCCACGTGCAAACGGTAAAGCCTTTGCAATTGATGGCATGGAGATGGAAGCCCAGTGGGAGATAACAACAATAGACCCTCAAGATGGCCTTGATATCCCTGAGGCTGATCTCAGCCGGCTGGTTTATTTGGCCGATACCAAGGCTTCTGACCTTAATTATGATGAATTTAGTTTCACTGTAAATGATGGCTCTGAAGTGGAGCCCGTGTCACTAGACAGTGAGGAAGCCAATCGGATTGTGCTTGGTCAGCTTGTGGCGGCGGATAAATTTTATGTCATAGAGGAAGATGCGGAACTTGATTCACGCAATAGCGAAGGCATGGGCCTAAATGAAGAAGCCAGTCCAATCGCTAATTTGACGTTTGATTTCAATAATATGCCGTCACGCGGAGAATTGAATCCACTCACAAACGGCCATTTTGAATTCAAGCCAGAAAAACACTTCTTCGACGTAGACAGCCAGTCACCAGCAAATGTGGTTGAATATACTGTGACCGCCAATGGCATGACATCTGAGCCGGGGAAAATAACGATTATTGTTAACCCCAAAAATGATCGACCTGACGTGGTTCGCGAGGTAGCCAGCGTAATGCGTTCACCGGATACAGAAATTAGGCCAATCCCCCTAAATGCGGGGAGTATTTTTGCTGACATTGACCGGTATGACCCGCGCATGGAGAACTTCTCCCGAATGACCAGCAATCCGAAGGCCGTCTCCTCGCCATCTGGGGCAACATTTGGCGACATATCCGATGACCATGATGGAGCGCTGACATATCAGATTGACGGACTGCCTGAAGGGCTCGAATGGGACGGTGTCGGCGCGATCACGGGAACTACATCAGAAGCTGGACGCCACTTAGTAACAGTAACCGCAACAGATGGCGGTGGTTTGAGCCGGGAAGTTTCATTTTTTATCGATATTCTGAAACCTGTCGTTGATGCAATAGATACTCCAGAGACCAAAGAACTGCCAAAACGAGAAATCAACAAACCTAAGGAGAAAAGGCCGGAATTAAATCCGCATGATTTACCACCAGTTATGAAAGTGGCGGCGAAACCAAACGATAATCGGCAAATTACCAATGAGCCCGATTTCAAATCGATTGGCAGGCCTGAAATTGAGGGTATCAGTGACGACAGTGCGGGCCTAGCTGACGACGGCTGGATGAATGACAAGACTAGCTCGCAGCTTGATATTTCAGGCAATATCCGGGTTATTGACTTAAAAGTTGAAGGCAGCAGAATTGCCGTTCAACTAAGTGACGAAGCGACTGATCGTGCCGAGCGCTTCAAGGGTGAATTAGCAGATGGTTCTCCACTCCCGACCTGGGTTAAAGTGGACCGCAATACTGGCCTGACCACAGCAGATCCACCTCCCGGCGCTCAGCCATTTGAAATGCGGGTTGTTGCCGAAGACGGCGGTGGCAATTCGCGGGCTATTGATCTGTTGCTAGATCCAACAATGGCGGATGTCGATCGCGGAAACACCCGTCAAACTAATGAAAAAAATGCGTCGAATATGACTGATGGTGTTTCACCGGTTATTGCGGCCGATAGTCAAAATAGGTCCGTTAGCACGCCAGATAGGGCCACCAATCGTCCACAAACTAGCATTAATGTTTTGGCTGATGGCCAAGTTGCAATTACCGAGGGACTTGCCATTGAGCCAAGAGGCTCTCTGAGACTTATGCGGATGGTCACTGAAAATGATAGCGTCAAAGTAGAAATCACGGACGATGCACGCGAAGATCAAACACGCTATGAGGTTCGGCAAAAAGACGGAAGTGCAGCTCCAGATTGGGTCAGTGTAAACGTTGTTACGGGTGAACTGATCATCGATGCGCCAACAAATGTCGGGGCACTAGAGTTAACCGTTATTGCGCTTGATGGGGGAAGTCAGCGCACGATGGACATTAAGGTTGATCTTGAGGAAGCGCGGGAAGATGAAAAAGAACTAAAAAATCAATCACCGGAAAGCCCTGAGGAAAGCGGAGCCGATAATCCTAAAGCGACAGAGGACAGCACAATAGGTAATTTTGTTCCGCTTGATGCCCTAATAGACGACGCCCTGGCTGATAATAATTATGGCCAGGACTTGCAAATAGCCCTGCAGTCACGCGTATAATAGCACCATGAAAAAGATACAGGTTTGCCTGCTCAATATTTTTTTTGCAATTGCGTGCAACACTGCGACTTTTGCCGATGACTTTTCGGCGCGCGGGTTGGTCAAAGCGAAATCACGTGCAGTATTGGCCAGTGAGATCGGTGCTGTAGTAGACAAAACACCGTTTCGGAGCGGAGATAATTTTAAAAAAGGCGACACACTTATTGGCTTTGATTGTCGTCTCTTAAAAAGTCAAAAAGATAAGGTAGAAGCGCAGACCAATGCCTCAAAAGCACAACTTGCAAATGCACGTGATCTTGAAAAAATGCGATCGATTGGGGCGCTTGATGTAACCCTCGCCAAAGCCGATTTCGACAAGGCGCGTGCCGAATTAAAAATCGCAACGCTCAACGTAGAACGCTGTTCCGTCAAAGCGCCATTCGATGGAACAGTAGTACAGCTTCTGGTTAATGCTTTTGAAAGCGTCGATTTGCGCCGCAACCTTATCGAAATTGTTTCATCGTCAGCGCTCGAGGTCGAAATAATAGCTCCAGCGGATTGGTTGAAACGGGTCTCCACAGGACAAAAAGCACAAATGGAAATTGATGAATTGGGAGTTTTTAGTGAAGTAGAGTTCATAGCGGTCGGTGGAGCGGTCGATCCAGTGAGTCAGACTGTGATTATTCGCGCCCGATTTGTTAAACTACCTGACGATATCTTGCCCGGCATGAGCGGTGTGGTGCGATTATGATCGACGATAAGGCTGCAGACCTGGGAAAACTTTTAACGCTAGAACAAGAAGTGCGCCAAGCGGATAGCCTCGCGACCCTCACCCCACTTATATGCAATCGGAGCCGTGACATCGTCGAATATACGCAAGCTGCACTGGCTGTGACAGGCGCTAGCGGCCAAATTCGTGTTACAGGATTTTCTGATATTGCTGTTGTAGATCGAACTGCACCATTGGTCGCCTGGTTAGAAAGTCGGTTGAAGGATATCGATTCCAATACGGAGATATTTCAGCCAACAGCCGAAGATAGGGAGCCAGTTGCTGACCTAATCCCCGAGAATATTGTTGTGCTACCTCTACGTTCGGCAAGCAAGGGGCTTTTAGGTGCATTTGTTGTAACTCGCACATCGGCTTTTTCGGACGGCGACAAATCAGTTTTATTGCACCTCGCATCAGTTTATGGCCATGCCTTAGCAGCCCACAACAACGCACCCGTCCTACTGCGCATTCGTGCGCGCCTTGGGGGTCGACGCAAGTGGGCAATTGCGACAGCCGCACTGCTTATTTTGCTTATTCCTATGCGGTTAACTGCCGTGGCTCCTGCTGAAATTACGGCGGCTGACCCCTTTATAGTCGCTGCACCAATGCAGGGTGTGGTCGATAGTATATTGGTTAAACCCAATGAGAAGGTTACCGCAGGCACGCCCCTATTGCGACTAGTTGACCTAGAGTTAAAGAGTGGCCTTGAAGTGGCGCAACGCGCCTACCGTATTGCCGAGGCCGAATTACTTCGCGGGCGCCAGCTCGCATTCACCAGCCCCGACGACAAGGCACAGCTTGCCGAATTAATTGCACAGGTTGAACTTCGCCGCGCTGAAATGAATTTTTCAGAAGACCAGTTATCGCGCGCCACAGTGAAGGCTCCCAATGGAGGGTTAATCATTCTCGATGACCCCCGCAAGTGGCAAGGACGACCGGTTGTCGCTGGTGAACAAATTATGAAGCTGGCCCAACCTCAATTCGTTGAAGTAGAAGTTCTTGTCCCGGTCACGGATGCAATCACTCTCTCAGAAGGTAGCAGAGTTGATATATTTCTCGATATCAATCCGCTAAAACGCCATGTTGGAACCATTACAAGTGTCCCATATCAGTCAAGTGTTTCTGAAGCAGGCGTTCTTGCGTATTCGGTGCGAGCAAAATTGAAGTCTGATGCTGACATGCCACGCATTGGCTTAAGAGGGTCAGCCCGGGTCTACGGTCCGCGAACGACTATGTTTTATTTTTTATTCCGCCGGCCAATTACCGCCTTCCGCCAGATCATAGGGGTCTAAATTGGATATTCCTATGCTCCGACAAGACTTGCGGTTATTACCCGGCGGTAAAGACGAGGCAGGCGAGAGTGAGTGGTTACTTTACGACCCGCTGCGCCACCAATATTTTGCCTTAGGTCGAACTGCATTAATACTTCTTCGACTATTGCCCAAAACGGCATCGATAGAAGAGTTAAAGTCTTTACTTTCCAAAGACAATGCACAAGTCGAAGACTATGAAATTGAACAGTTTCTGCTTTTTATTCGGGATAATTTTTTATCCATTGGCAGCGACATTGCTCATGTTGAAAAGATCTCAATTGCGCAAAAAGCTCGTCGAACGAATTGGTTCATGTGGCTGGTTCATAATTATCTCTTTGTAAAAATTCCCTTACTTCGTCCTGATCGCTTTCTCGACGGCTTGCTGAAAATTACGCGGCCTTTTGCCAGCAGAGGCGCTCGCTTTATAACATATGGCCTAGGTATTTACGGGGTCTTCTCACTCTTCTGGGAATGGGAAAGCTTCACCACGCAATTTGATTATTTCTTTAACTTGCAAGGCTTGATTTATTTTGGGCTCGCAATGGTCGCGGTAAAAATAGCCCATGAGCTTGGTCACGCCATTGTCGCAAAGCATCATGGACTTAGGGTCAGCTCTATGGGCGTTGCTCTGCTAGTTTTATTTCCTGTCTTATACACGGATAACACTGATGCATGGCGTTTGACTAATCAAAGGAAGAAATTGCAAATCGTCATGGCAGGCTTGATGGTTGAACTGCATATCGCTTTGCTCGCGCTTTTCAGCTGGGGAATATTGGAGGACGGTCCAGGACGAAATGTTGCTTTTTTTCTAGCTACGACAAGTATTATCGGCTCTTTGCTTGTTAATCTCAGCCCCTTCATGCGGTTCGACGGTTACTATGCACTGGCAGATTTCCTTAATATGCAGAATTTACAACCCCGAGCTTTCGAGCTCGCCCGCTGGCAATTACGGCAGTGGCTTTTTGGCTTGCCGGAAAATGCGCCTGAGCCGTTCCCGACGACAAAGCACTACTTTTTGGTATTTTACAGCTTTGCCACTTGGATATACCGCTTTTTCCTTTTCCTCGGCATCGCCCTACTCGTTTATTTCTTTGCCTTTAAGATTCTGGGCATTTTTCTTTTCGCCGTTGAAATCATTTGGTTTATTGGTAGGCCTGTTTACGCAGAAATGAAACGGTGGTGGTCGCGACGTACTATGTTTTCAATGAACCGGCAAACGCGTCGAACTACCCTTACATTTTTCGCCCTACTTATCGTTGCATTCGCTCCTTGGCGAACAACCGTTTCCGCACCTGCGGTTCTTGAAAGTGCCTTGAAGGCACCCATACATCTACCGCACGCTGCCCGGGTGTCGGCCTTGCATGTAAAAAAAGGGCAGTTCGTCCGAAAAAATGACCTGCTTTTGTCTGCGGTCAGCCCCTCGCTAGACCATGATATAGAATTAGCCGAACGCAAAACCCGTCTTCTTGAACTTGAGGTCAAACGGTATGCTACTTCATCTAAGAATTTGCGTGATAAATTAGTTGGTGAACAGCGTCTAGCCGAAGCACAATCCCTGCTAAACGGCTTATATGAACAACGCAATGAGTTACAATTACGTGCACCTTCGACGGGTATCGTGCAATTCAGTCGTCATTCTGCGGAGGGTCACTGGATTGAACCAGAGCAAGAGTTATTCTTTGTTTTCGAACCGCGATTAAGCCAAGTTGTTTCATTTGTCGATGAGGCACAAATGCACCGTGTAAGGAATGGTGCCGACGCCACGTTCATTGCCAACGATGGTGTTCATGGTAGTTTTGCGGCACGGCTTTTTAGCGTTGATGAAACAGCGATTGAGGAATTGACCTATCCCGAGCTATCTTCAATCAACGGAGGGCCTATTGCTGTTCGCGCAAATAACAATAGAAGCCGCTCGGTTGATGCCCACTACAAATTACGCGCAGAATTGGTTAACCCTCCAAATCAAGTGAAATCTAACATTACCGGGACGCTTCATATTAAAACTGAGCCCTACGCACCAATGACAAAACTGTGGCGCGCGACTAGCGCATTAATTCTTCGGGAAAGCGGGTTCTAAGAACTAGTCTCGCGTGACGAATGAGTCATCTATGCCCATCCCCTTAAGCGCCTGAATAATAGGCGGGATGTCCTGTCGTGCAAACGCAGGAATAATTACACGATAGAGAGGGGGATTACGACGCTTAGTCTTTCGAACAAAGGCTTTCATCCCAGTTTGTTGCTCAATCTTGTCAGCATATCCTTGCGCCTTACCGCGCGAGCTAAGCGCTTTAGCTTGAACAAAGCGCGAGGCCTGGCCAGTTGACTTTTTGCTGCTCGCAGGAGAGGCCTGTTTAGCAGGCTTAGGCTCAGCGAGCTTAGCGGTTGGTGCTCGTGCTGTGCTCTCGATTTCTAATCCACTGCCTTTTCGGGCATCATCCAATTGCAAAATGAAACTGTCTGTTGCCCGTGCCTCAGGTCCTTGCGCAATGACCCTCAAACTCAGTTGCATTTGCCGCTTAGGGGGTGTGCCTGAAATTCTTCGCAAACTTTCATCAAATGAAAGCCAATCTGGTAAGGCCGTCCCATCTTGCATGCCAATAGAATATTTTACTGGTTGACCAACGCTAAAAGTGTTTGCCGCAAATACAAATCCATTCGCACCAAGAATTGGGTCTTGTTCCGCTATAGGATTAATCACCCGTTGTCCTGCCCCCACTACGCTTTGATATTTAAGCCCCCATGTTTGCAGGCTTTCGGTAATAGCATTACTCAGGCCGGAAATGCTCATATCATTCAGGTTGCTTGGGACAACATCGAGGCCGATAGAGGCGTAAACTGTTCCGAAACTATTTTGTAGTTCAGCAAAAGCGATATCTCGACGTAAGTTCGCTAACAACAAGCTTGCCTCTTGCCGAATTACCTCAAGCTCCCCAAATTTTGCGACCCGCTGCGCATCTCGGGTTTGTTTAGTCAAACGTTTCGAAACATCAAGATACTCTTCCGCAACAGCATAATCTTGACGGGATTGAACGAAATTCATGTTAGCAATATGGACTTGTGAAACTACCGCCATAGCCATTGCTAATCTTTGTTCTTCAGCAACATCGACAGAGGCTTTTGCCACTTCTCGATTGGCCGGACCACTGAAAACTGACATCAAATTATAGCTAACCTGGGCTCCCATCTCTGTATACTCATTATATTTCTGATAGTCGCTATCGTCTGTATTAGCTGATGCTGTCAAATTAAGATTTGGCATCATGGATAAAAGTGCAGCCCTTACTTCGCTTTTATTGATCCGCTTTTGATAGCGCGCTTCCATCAATTCTGGGCGGCTCATCAACGCAGTATTTTCCATCAGCGAAATATTCATAGCAATTTCTGGAATGATGTATTCGACCTTTGCCAAGGTGAATTGCTGACCTGGGAGCAAACCCATAAGCTGGGCCAGTTCAAGCTTTGCCGTCATAAGAGATCTTTGCTGCGTATGTAATGTACGTCGGATTTCAAGCAACTCTTTTTGGTAAATCAGTGCCTCAAGTGGCGATGACAAACGCCTTCGCTCAATTCTGCGGCTGTCTTCAAGGGCCGCTTCAACCCGGCGCAATAATGGACCCAATTCATCTAATAAATTGTCAGCAGCTATCGCACGCCAATAGGAAGAAGTAACCTCACGGACAATATTGTGTACAACCTTCCTTTGACGCTCAATGGCAATCATTCGGCGGTCTGCACTCTGCCCCGCCCGCACATAAGACAAGCCAAAATCCAATATGTTCCAGGTAAATGTCGCATTGGCCGTGGAACGGTTCTTATCTTGAGAAACGCTATAGGCTGGGGAAGCCGGCAAGGGGTCTGGGTCGTCGTTTGTGAATGTTGTGCTAGCCGAAGCAGCATATTTATCACGAGCTGAGTACCCAGCGCTGACAGTCAAGGCCGGCAAAATATTGGTTTTAGCTAAATCGTATTGACGCTGACTAAGTGCCGCTTCCATCGCCGACAATTTGTACTCCCGATTGTACAAAATAGCTCTCGCAATAGCCTGGTATAAAGTAACAGGACTATCTAACGGGTCAACAATGACGCCTAATTGGTCGAGGTCAGATTGCAGCTCGCGGTTTACTTCACTCCGCTGCAAAGGTTCTGGAGCCCGCGCGCACGCGGAAACAACGGCTATAAGCATTAACACAAATATTTTACGCACTAAATTCACCGTCATTATTTAATGAATGCTTATCACTTTAGTTTCGATTCTTTAACATTTTAAGGCTGGAGTGTACATAGAATTGTGGGTCAATTGAGAGACCAAAATTACGCAGAGCCGTACATAGGAGGGATAAAGGCCGATTTGAGAAGGAAGAAAAAACTATTAAGCCTCTTCTGAGGCTGACAATTGGTTCACTCTGCGCTTGTAAGCACGCCACCGTAAGAACTGGATTAGTTTACCATAATACTATTTTGGGTTAGAAATTATTATGGTTTCTTCACGCGAAAATCCTCAACAAGTTCGAGCTAAAGAGCGGGTAGATCTTGTGATAAAGGCAGCCCAAGAGATAATGGCTGAACGTGGCTATAGTGGCCTGTCATTGAGCGCTGTGTGCGACCGCGCCAACATCAAACAAACCTCAATTTACCGCTATTGGCCAAACCAGTCAGCCCTTTTAGTTACTCTTATAAGTTTTTTCGAGGAAGAGTATCAGGCCAGAATAAAATTGCTGGAAGAAGTTGCATTTGATAAGCCCTGGCAGGAAGTACAAAAAATATTACTACAAGGGTTGGCAGACTATTGCCTTGACAACCCTTGGGTTTTTTCTGGCTTGGCAGCTGTAAGAGCAGATGTCGGGGTCGCAAAGCGTCACGAGCAAACTCTTGATTTTTTTGCCACTCGATACGCTCATTTATTAAAAATCGGTGGTTTCGCAGTCCGTGGAGAGGAAGAAGCGCGTGTATCTAGGACCTATGTCCTGATTATTGACAGCTTTATGTTTGCTATTGGTCGCGCTGATGGAGCCGAAAAAGTGATTGAAGGCGTCATCAATGATTATCTCGAAGTTATTGTTAGCTATCTAGAACCAAAAATGCAGGCGAACGAGAAATAATTGAGCTATTGAGGCGTCATTGGTTGGAAGTCTGTTTCATGCAAACGGCATCTGCTTGATGTATCACATCCATTAGCGTGTTCACTGGCCAAATTCGACCGCACAAGGATACTTTGTTTACCATTGGGCAAGGCCATATTCATAAGCCCAACTCCTGGAAAATTATCTGCATCCAGTTCTCCAGCTTGTAAATTGTGGACTATGCTCGAGGCATCCGCCTGCGAAACCTTCAAATAACACGTACCTGACGCCTCGCACGGACCTAAGCTGTCGGTAAAGCTAAAGTTCCAAGTAACATCAAAATCTGCAGAATTGTTTGAATTGTTAACAATACCGTCAAATGTCCCCTTGGTGTTCAACTCACCCATCTCTGTACCAAAGTTGATCGCTAAACTATGACTATAGTCAGCGTTTAAGACATCAAGATGTGTCTGGCCACCGGATTCATCATAATCCGATGCGCTGGATAGTGAATAAGCCTTTTGCATGCGCACATTGCCTGATGTGAAACGGTCAAAAAAAGAGCTCCAACTGCTCTTGGCAGCATCGTTGAAGTGACGATTGAAAATAAACTCGCTTTCAGTGTCCATCGAGGTAGCGAAAGCATCGCAATGGTCGCTCTGGCAGTCATGGACCACTTCAATCTCATGGAAGCGGTCGTAGGTGTTGCCATTTTCAGAGACACGGTAATGCAAGGTGATAGTGCCTGTGTCAGTCGGCACCCCACCACCCATGGCACCATCAATGCTGACCCAACTAATATCTTGCAAGCTATAAGTATGGCTAACTAGATTTGCCGTGGAAAAGGAAACTGTATCGCCAACTCTATATATATCACGCGCTCCAATAATTCTTTTTTCTGCTCCACTATTGGAAACAGCAACGGATATTACCCGTTCAAGCTCATCTGAACCAAGCGGCGTAACGCCAATTGTTAAGTCATAGCTACCGATAACTAGGCTCGCACTTTTATCGAGTATTAATTTGTCACCAATGATTTTAAAATTATCATCGCCGCCATCTATAATTCGATAGCTAGCCGTTTGTGCATCACCTGAGACCGACAAAGTGCCAACTTCAACATCCACCAAGCTGTCATCTGGAGCTATTGAGGAAATGAGATTACGGCAAAATTGTTCCCGTCCATTATTAACAAAATTGGCATCAATTGATGCGCCCAGAAATCCATTTGTGCTGCCATTTGCGCCACATGACCATCGGCCAAAGAAAATTGCGCCCTTGTCACCAAAATCTAGAGCCGGAAAATCGTTATAGCTATTTGTTAGCAAGCCATTTGTGACAGCGACGGGCGTGTCTGCATTGTCTGAGACCAGATCCTTTGAAAAATTGGTACGCTGGAATCCACTGCTATCATAGTATTGCGGAAAACTCGTCACGCCCAAAAGAATTTCAGAATTACTTTCCTCAACCGGACTTAATAGTTGAGGCTGGTTATTATTCGACGTCGAGCCGGTATATTGGTAGCCATCTATGCCATTATGATAGATAGCCATAGCTGAATTGATGGTTCCCATATTCTGTTCTTGCCTGCCGATAGCCAATACCTTTTTGCCATCGTCGTGTATAAAGCTTCGGTACGAAGCCACTTCAGCCTGTGTAAAGTCGTGTTGGGCATCATCAGTCCCCAAATAGACGAAAATCGCATCATAACCGGTGAGATCAATACCAGATGTTTGTCGTTGCGTATGATTGATGAACCCGCTCTCATCGAAACTATCAGGAAACTTTTCCTGGATAAGTGCATGGGTTACATTGAACTGGGATGGCGCATCGTTGAAATAATTTCCTGATCGGACAAGAAGATTAGCTGATGAACTAAAATAAGGATTTGCAGTCAGCGTGTCAGTCGTATTCAGGGTAAGCGTGATATTCGCTTCAGAATTTATCAAATCGGCTGTTTCCTTTTGTTCATCCTCCGCCAAATTTTCAACAACCGAAGCGACAACCGTTTCAGTGATGTCTACCTGAACAGTTGCTTCCGCTTCAGCCGGCTCAGCAATCGACATCTCAGGAGAGGAATCCAGTGTATCGCTGCTGGTTTGGGTAGTCATGTCCGCCAACCCGCCAACAGGCGCCTCACCATCCCCATCGGATGAAGCAACAGATGCTGTGAGAGCCGCGTCAAAGGAGCTTTCCTCATCGCCACTATCATCGCTTTGTGCTGGGGTGGCATCGACGGTGTCTGTGTTTTGCTCTTCGGTTTCTGTCTCACTTTGCGAATCCGCAGATGCCTCAGCATCTACATTATCTCCCTCGCCTTCAGCGTCCGAAGCTGTCTCTTCACCCTCACTCTCCTGCTCGGCATCATCAGACGGTTCTCCATTTTCTTCCGACTGGCCTTCTTCCTGCTCTGCTGGAGGTGCGAGTAACGCATTAATTTCCGACAACGGAACTGGACGCACAACACCCAGCATACCATCGGTGCTTACATCAATGCCAAATCCCGGACGATTAACAACCTGGGTTCCGCTGTCGGTGGCGATTTGCATTTCACCCGACAACAAGACAAATGTGCTTCCCTGCGCTCCATGTTTGGCCATAATTTCCGTGCCTCGAATGCCAACCGTCGCTTTACCGGCTTTAATTTTGATATTCTCTGGTTGGTTTTTTGACAATTGTCCCGATACAAAGCGAAGTCCTCCCTGCATCAAGTTTGCTTGAATGCTGCCCTCACCGACTGTTGGGTCATAGACGAACTCGTCAAAAATAATTTTTGATGCCGGTGCCAACGAAAATACACTCTCATCACGGAGCAAAACCTGAGCACGCGTCGCCTCACCCGTCTCGACTTGATCATTCATGAACACATCATCACCCGCGGTGAGACTGCGGCCAACAGATTGCGTAAAAGCTTGCATTGGGCCCGTTGAAACGGCAACCACTCCTGATACTGTTTTACTTGCATAGGCACTGCCACTCAAAGCAAACAGGATAATAAAAGAAACCAATTTACGCATCTGTTGCTCCTAAAAACTTCGACGCACGCCAAGCTTAAGCTCGCTGAGCGTTTTTGTTGAATTGGGAATATTGGACCGTGTGTCTGCTGCAAAACCACTTAGACTAACGTCGAGCGCACCAAGCCTTGGCGGCAATTTATAGCCTAGGCTAAAACTTGCTCGGGTGCGCTCATCTTCACGAATTTCGCTACTGATGAGCATATTCGCTGCATCATATTCGGTAGCAAGAAAATCTAACGAAAAGGAAACACTCATGCCAGCTAATCGCGTTCTAGCGCTAATCATCGCCGCGACCGATTTGGCCGAAAAATGGTCGACCTCGGCCGAGCTATTATCAGCACTTAGGCTTGTTGACAGCAAGAGGGGCAACGGCAAACCAGGAATGGGGCGAGTGTAGGTGAAAGAGAGGCCGATTGCTTCATTGTCACGTTGCTTGCCTGCACTGCTTCCTAAATAATTAAAGTGTCGCGTTTCGCCAACCCGTAAGCTCGTTTGGAGGTTAGCATCTTTGGGCAGATTGGCACTTATGCCAAATACCCCCTGCTGCCCGGCATTGTAAGGGTGGCCACTCACATCGGTCGCGAAAGCGCTATAGTTGAAGCTCCACGGTACTTTACGATTTTCACTATACCCAAAGCTTACAAAGCCCGTTATTGAATCCGCCATATTCTGATCAATATAGTCGCGGCCAGCTAGGCCAAACCCCGAAGTGACCGCGCGCTCGAGATAGGTCGGCAGTTTATAAGAAAGCGATAGCACGCTATCGAAATCGACGAATGGTTCGGTTACTTCTTGTGAAGTATTGGTGATCGGCTGATCGTTAAAGAGCAGAATAGGACCCTTAGGTGCGGCCAGAGCATTGTCTGCTGACCCAGCTGCCAAACCTCCCGACCCCGAAATAGATAGACGCCTCTCACTGCGCTCCAAAGCCTCATTAAGCGCTGACGCTTTTTCTCGCATTGGTGTTGAGAGAGACTTATCAGCTAATAGTTGCTGTAGAATCAGCCGTGCATCGGCACGATTGCCCAGCTTCAATTGCACTTCGGCATAAAGCACCTTTGCCAACTTACTGTTTGGGTCTAGCAGTAATACACGCTGCAATGTGGCCGCAGCACCCTTAAAATTGCCACCTGTTAATTGCTGCTGCAAGTAGGCGAGGTTGATCTCAATATTGGTGGGGTCAGCAAATAAACTTTCCTTCAAGCTATCCGAACGCGAACCTCCAGGATAAACTGCAAAAGCAGCCAGGACCGCCAAAAAAGAAAGCTGGCGGTTTAATGATGAGAAATTACGGGCAAACACTTCCGGCATCCAATGGCTTCGGACATACCCAAACCGGCAAGTGAGCACCAATAAGGATATTGCCATCCGCATCCCATCTTTTATCCTCAGCAACATCCCCCTCGTATCGAACGCTCTCTGGGGATCCATCCCCCTGCTTAAAGACATGAGCTTCGCATCCGTTTTCTCCGAGACACGAACACCTATGAATGTAAAACAAATTTGGCTTTGAGATTGGTTGACAGGCGTTTGCGCATTGCAGGCCTAATTGACCCTGCTTAAGTTTAGCAACATCCAGAGGTGGTAGCCGGCTTTCACCGTAGGTTCCAGTATTTGACTGTGAATTTGCCCATGCAGCCTCCCTGTGCATGCTCACAGCGTAAGGAATAGTTTTGTCGTATGCATTAACATTGTTGGAATTAAGTGATTTAACGGCCGCATCAATATATTCAATGCATTTGCTGTCTCTGACAATTATCCGATCCTGGTCTGTTGCTAGCTCAGTCCGTCCATCAAGTTCATTATCAATTGTCAAAACATCAACGGCAAACGCTCGATCTACTTTCTGAGCGTTGTCTAATGTTACTTCTTCCTGAGCTGCATCAATGTAGCTCTGATAGGCGATAGCTCCTACACTAGCCAGAATTCCAATAATTGCGACTACAACGAGCAGTTCAAGAAGCGAAAAACCTCGCATTCAATTCTCCAGCAGATTATTTCTCGAGGCTGTCACAATTCAAAGGCCAAGAAAAGATAGAAACCAAAGTTCTATTAATCAGCGCTTTCCTGGCAGATCCGTGTAGTAATTTCGTCTCCGTCGACCAGAGTAACAAACACATTCGCATCGGGTAGATCATCAGTCAGATCATGCGTGTTGGAACCATTGCCGGAATCCACCGTGCTTGGCTCCAAGGTTACGTTTTCATCCGAAATACTGCCCATTTGAATGGTTCCAGTTTCTCCATTTTCGACCGAATAGGTGTACGCGAAATCCGTCAGTGAACACTCCGTAATTTCCAGAGTTCCGGCATTGGCTGCACTCAAACCAAGCGCAGAAGTAAGTATTAATACGGTAAATTTAGGTCTCATCTTATCACTCCTTGTAAGACAATCTTGATGTCATTAGTCCAATGAACGCGACTTGCCATTCATTTCCTCTGCAGTAAATGTTTCGATATCGGTTTTGCTAGTCGCATTATAGGACGGCCGCCAATTTCGCCGGCCATTAACTCGCATTAAGTCAAGGTAATAGGCCATACCTTGGTGCCAAAAAAATAGTGGAGAGCGACCCCGCCAGTCTGTATACCCTACACCTTGACCATTAGCTGTTACAATACGCCCCGGATAGAGATGCATGTCACCGTCTAATCTTGCTGACCCGTTTCCGGCAAGTGGGCCGCCATTATTGGCCGCGCCATTGGCTAAATTAGCCAGCGTTAAAGTACCTTGCCCATCTGAGGTGGAAGACTTGCCCCATAAGGCAGGTTTCCAGCTGTAGCGTGGCGCACCTGCAGAGGTTGAGGCGTAATCCGTTACATCGCGGTTGCTGTTGTAAATTGCAGAAGCCGCGTTTGATTTATCTCCCTGCCAGATTGACACTTCGTGAAGAAACGAACTCGTCCGAAGTGGCAAATGCCGGGCCCAGGGGCGTCTGCTATCGTTTTGATTGCTTCCAGTTTCGGGATGAGTTTTACTCTTTCCGGCTATACCTAGGCCCGCGAAGGAAGCCGTCTGAACCGGCGCATAGCCGCCATTTTTCGAACTTGTCTTAAAGTTACCTACCGAGAGGCGCTGGCCGTTGAGGAATATTTTGATTGGCCAATTAGCTTTATTTCCGGTTTTCTGCCTACGGTCGGCATCAACCACAAACATAACTGTATGCCAACGGTTTTTAGCCAATTTTGTTCTTGTTTCCAAATAATTGTAGTCTGTACCAAGCTGCAGACGAATAGAATCGCCGACAACATGCAAACTTAAGCCGCTGCTTACCTTTCGCCCAACATTGTCGTTTCCGCCATAAAAGAATATTGTCTCCTTGGAGGCGGAGGTTTTCCAGCCCCGCTTCGGCCACCAGCTATAATATCGGCTCTTGTATCCGCCAGCGCCATGATAAATCCGCGCCATGATAGTGTAGTCTTGGTTAAAGATGTTTTGAACATTTCCGGAAACAAATTGTAAACTGCCATTTGTCCCAGCATTAGCTGCCATCGTGCCCTTTTTGACTTTTGCTTCCAAAGGAATGTTTAAAGCTAGAGTATCGGTTAGCTTCCCATCCGAAACCCTCACGGTTACATTCGCCTTAGTGGGCAATGTGTCAGCGTCTTCATAGCCTTGAGACAAACTAATTTTGCCGTCAAACTTACCAATTGAAAATAAATTCGCGTTTGCACCCTCAAGCGTCCAAATCAATCTGTCGCCATCTGGATCACGAGCAGCCAAAGCATTTATGACCTGATCTCCTGACTTCTTGGAATTGCTAACAATTGAAGGCACCCAGTCCATTGGCCCAAAAACATCAGGTTTTCGGTTCGGGTCCGAAAATGAGATCTTTATTGTTGCTTCGTCGGTTGCTTGCCCATCCGACAACTCAACGCGCACTTGCGCAGAACATGTATCCGGACCAATCGGGTCCTCATCATCTTGATCGACCCCGCCGCCACTTGATGACGCGGTGATTACCCGAATAAAATCGCCAATTTTATTAGTTCTAGAACGCATGTTCAGTTTCCGACGATCGACAGGGTCTATCCAGGCAATGTCTTTCCCATTTTCTAACCCCAGCTTATCGCGCTGCGACATTCTGGTGTACAGGGCGTTGGGCTTACCAAGTCTTGTTACTGTCTTATCGAAACCTGCATCGGTATAGTAAATTCCAATTATTGGATTTTGAAAGGTTACTTGGCCGTTTGTGTTGCTAAGATCAATATCGCCATTATTTTGAAAGACGAGATAGCTATTTATGGGGTTGGAATTAGAATTAACTGTTGCGGAGGACAGTCCCGGCACCTGAATACTCTGAGAACCTGCTCCAACTAAGTAACTTCTTGGCTCACGCGCTTCNGTAGTGAAGGACCCACCGCGATGATTTTCTCTCTCTAACACAACATGATACTTNCGTGTTGTTGTAAAGCTTCCGCCGCCACCTTTTCGGGCGGTCCTGAAATCAGAATTTCCNTGNTCTTGCACAACGCTNGGGCTNACTGAGATNATNCCNCNGTTTTGGNTNGTCGCAGCCCTAACCGCCGCNCCGCNCGAATTCCCATCGNTNGAATTTGNNGCAACACANGCCAGCTGNTCATCNGANCCNAGGGCAGTAAAACTGAGCGCNCCTGTAGCTGNATTAATGGAAAAGATCGAAGGATCACCCTCCAATAGAGACCACGTAAGGGGGTCATCATCNGGGTCCTCTCCTATCAGGCTTCCNAGGGAAACAGCCCCCGAAGGATAGGGAGAAAANTCCTCACTCGCAAAACCACTGGGNACAGTNATTACGGGTGGATTNTTTATCCTTTTAGCTTCAATTTTAATCGTNAACTCTTCTTCATCAGTCAATTCCCCATCGCTAACGCGCGCCGTAACCGTAACTGAAACAGGTCGCTCGCTTGATTGGAGAAGATCCACTCCTGCTTGAGAAAGGGTAAGGCGCCCGGTCTCAGGATTAATTGAAAGCACATCCGAGGATATTGATGCGATAGACCAAGTCAATTCATCACCGTCCGGATCTCTCGCAGCGAGAACGCTAACCACGCTGGATCCTAATTCAGCCCCATCAGCAATAGGAGATGGGACCCAGTCTGCTGGGAGCATAATTTCAGGCGGTAGATTCATTGAAACTTCAACGCTAGCATCGTCGGGGTTTTTGTTGGCTAAAATCGGCACAGTGATCCGTTTAGTATCCGTCAATTCACCGTCACTTAATTGAATAATGAATGAATGTTCAGAACTTGGTTTCGTCGTCTCGGATTCTTTTCCATTATTCCAATCAATGCGCTTGGAGCTTTCAGAATATGCCCATTTGTAACAACCGCCAGAGGAGCTCCCTAATCCGCCATCACAAGAATCCAACTCGAAGCACTGCTGTTTTCCGCCACCTCGATAAAACCCTATCTCCGCAGGAACCCAACAATAAGGGCTCTTACTCTCCATCCAGAAGCATGTCGGCTGAGGACGTATCGGGCCAGTAGCACACTTTAAGGAAACCTCACCTGTATCACTGTCAATTGCAAATGTATTGTTAGACGAGTTGTCAATAATTGACCAAATTAGTTTGTCACCATCGGGATCTTTTCCCTCTAACCCAACAACAATATCTTGTCCTTGAGTGACCCCGTCACCAATATTTCCAGGAATGAAACCCTCAGGTACAATAATCTGCGGCGGGCGATTATCCGATGCAGTTGGCGCATCATTTTCATCATCTTTCGAATACTCAAAATTCATTGAAATTGTAATTGTGTCAGACAAAAATCCATCACTTACAAGGACAGTAATGTTCGCTTTATTGGGAATATCGTCCCCGCCCTGAGCATCAAGCGAAACGTCCCCATTGACCGCATTCACTTTAAAAATATTGTTCGAGGCTGATTGCAGCGACCAAGTAAGCTTATCCCCGTCAGGATCAGTTGCTCTTAAAACCGAAATTAGTTTTGCGTTGGCTCCAATATCGTTGAATGTCAACTGAGGAACCCAGTCAACTGGAGTAACAATTTTTGGCGGCAAGTTATTAGAAACTGCGAGGTAATCATCCTTGCTTAAATCAGAGCAATCGCCCGGTTCTCCAGCGGACAGTCCCATTTTTTCTCTACAAGCTTCTACATTGTCATCATCGCTGGTGGACATTATGCAAAGTCGGAGTTCGTTTTCTTTTGCAGCGTAGCCCTTCTTTTTACACTTGGCAGCGTCGTCAGTGTTGCCGCCAAACTCTTCGACGCCCACAACATAATTTTCCATGTCCTTGAGATTTGTAAAACCCAGATCTTCACTTATTTCAATGGTAGGCACTAGGTCGTTAAACAAGTCAAAGGGCACATCATCACAGTTTTTCCCAAAAACCTCCTGACACGTTTCGTCGTACAAGCCGTTCGACGCATAATCCCAGATTTCGGCATCTTCTTCGGTTAGCCCATAACCCTGCTCTTGAGCGTTTTCGAAATCTTCTTCGCTATCGTAACCCACCGTCTGAGCTAAAGACATGGGATCTCCAAGTCCCTGATCTCCACCTCTCTGCCCGGTTCCCGACCCGCTAGAAATGAATTGGGCCGAGGCACTTCCTAGACCTACAGCCAAGCTGAAAAGAACAATCGAAAAAAGTCTCATGCGAACCCCTCATGACCAAATTAGGTAAACAATAGAAAATGAAACAATTTCATTGTCAACATCCATTCACGCTTAAAACCTGAGCTTTTTTAGCGCTCAAAGGTCCTACACCAGTATTTTTGTGGTGTTTAATTTACCAAAACATCTAGCATGAAGTTTGAGCTTCATGGCTCTAAAAAGTTCAGGAGGTAAAAATGATTTTTTCATCTAATGTTTTTGCTGCACATCCAGGTCATGCTGACGAGTTTACAGGCCTTATGGCCAATATGTTGGGCGTAGTACTAGAGCATGGTGTCCAAGCAGGCATTAAGGTCTCGGTTTCAGGCACCAGCACTACCGAGGTCTTCATCAATAGTGTTTACGACAATATGTCAGATTTCGCAGCATCAACCGAAGCAATGCGCAAGTCTAAAAAATGGGTGGATGTCTATATGTCCATAGGGAATAGTGCAGCAACAATTCCAATTGATAGTTTCATTGCTGAGGTATTGCCCGGCTTTGATGAGGCTCCTAGCCTGTCGGAGGGGGTCATCATGGCAAATATGTGGCGACCTCATCCAGGCCGCCTTGCCGACCTTAAAACCGGAATGTCAATTGCAAAAGAAATGCACATGGGCCATGGCGCCAGCGCAATCCGCGCTTACCAGATTTATGGTGGAAGGTATAACGGGTGTTATGGATACAACGTGTCGTTCTCAGACATGAAAGCAATGGGTTCTTGGTGGGATTCTGGGCGAGACGACAACGAAAAATTCTTCGACGAGGCAGGAAAAAACCCATCCGCCGAGATACAGGCCCAGATCATCATGGATAATCCAGCTGTTATTGGGAAATAGATTTCAAATTCTCAATAAAAAATAGAGGGGCCAGCAGATTAATGCTGGCCTTTTCTTTTTTTTTCCTTAATTTCATACAAATTCACCCTATGAAGCCTGTGAGAACCCATTTCTATGAATGAAGATATTCAAAATTCCATCGAAGCTTGTGCCCAATATTATGGCAACGATGCAGACGCCATGCGTGATTATTTAAAAAATGGCGAAATGAGTGCTTTGGCACTGGATAATCGCGGCCCTATAAAATTTGATAAAAATGGAAATCTCGAAGAAAATATTCGAGATGCCTACTCGAAATATGGATTTTATATTTTTGAAAATGTCCTGAGCGATGAAGAGTTAACAGATATAAAGACCGATTTAGACGCCATTCGCGATATTTTCCCAACCGACCCTGAAAGCAAGGTAAACCATCGCGGGGAACCGGCTTTGGGAGCCGATAATAAGGCGCTCAATCTCGTCTGGTCAAAGCCATTGGGCGACCCCTTGGGCGGCACCAGCTTGGCCAATGGACGCCATGAAGTGAAAATGTTTGAGCCGGAAGCCAAGGCAGACACACCCACTGCAGCTCCTTTCCTGCTTCTCGGTTCTTTGCAATTTTCTGATGCGTGTTTGCGCGTCTATGGGCATCCGCAATTATTAAAAGTGGCCGAAGAGATTAACGGTGCTGACTTCGCCCCCTTCAATGAAGCCTTGTTCATCAAAGACCCGGGCATTGGCGCTGCCGTATCTTGGCACCAAGATGGCGTGACCCATTGGGACAATCCCGATTTTGACCAAGATATCCATGGTTTTAATTTTATGGCTCAAGTCTATGGCAGCACTGCCGTCAACGGCGTTTGGGTTCTACCGGGAACGCATAAGCAAGGCAAAATTGACATTGCAGAATTGGTTGAAAGCGTCGGCAGTGAACGTCTTGAGGGTGCGGTGCCGATTGTTTGCAATCCCGGCGATGTTGCCATTTGCAACCGGCAATTACTGCATGGCTCATTCCCTAATTGTGGTTTTGAACCGCGTGTGACGGTAAATTTCGGCTTCCATCGCCGCAGCTCTGTGCTCGGTGTCGATGGTGGCGGCATTCACAGCGCGCGCCAAGTGTTTGACGAAGAAATCGTCACGCGCCGCGCTCGCACAATCGGTTATGCCATTGATGCACGCAAACAGCGTTTTCCTGATGAGCAGCCTTATGTTTACCGGCCATTTGAAAGTGCCGGTGCGGACTATATTTGGAATGACGCCGCGCGGGCCGATTTAAAAGACTACAATCTTGAAGATTTAAGCATTTAGGAACAACAAATTTACTTGCTGAATCCTGAAACCTCTCGTCCGGCGACAAAATCATCGATGAGCGCAGAGAGTTGTGGACCGACTTCTTCCTGAACGAAGTGCCCCACCCCTCGAATGACCACTTGGCTTGCACCGGGTACGCGAGTTGCAAATTGCTCGGCGAAATCAGTGCCACTGCTCACCGGATCCTCATCGGTAAATGCAACCAGAAACGGCTTATCCCATTTTTCATAAACGTCCTCCCAGGCCTCAGCATTCTCTTTCAGCTGAGATGGAATGAGATAGGGAAAAATTTGAGCGCCTGCCTTGTAGCGTGATGATGGAAATGGCGCTTCATAGCCTTTAATAATCTTCCGGTCGCTGATTTTGCCCAAATCGCGCATTATTTTATCGACCGCAAGGTTTTCGTCATAATAGGCATAAGCTATCCAACTTCTGAAATTTGCTCTCGCCCGCATCTCTTCATAGGTCATGGCGCCTTCCCACCAGACGGAAAGTTTAACAATTGGGTAGCCAATCCAAGCACCTATACCTTTGGCCGCAACCAAACCTGTATTTGAGACGATAATATGAGAGAACCGGTCGGGTGTTTCCGCAACGACGCGCAATCCGACAAGGCCACCCCAATCTTGACCAAAAAACACGGCTTGTTGCAGGTCAAGCCGCTTGACCAGAGTGCTCATTATTTCAATATGTTTCGGGTAGCTGTAATCTTCTTTTCGCGTCGGTTTGTCAGAGCGACCGAAACCGACCATATCCGGAACAATGACGCGATATCCGGCTTCAACCAAAGGCGGTATCATATGACGGAATAAATAGCCCCATGTTGGCTGGCCATGCAGCAAAAATATCGGCTTTCCATCTTTTGGCCCTTCATCAACATAGTGAATTCGCAACTCCCCAATTTCGAGGTAATTAGGCGAAAAGTCGAAACCCTTGAGATTTTCAAATTGGCTATCGGGTGTACGCATCACACCGGGCCGAATTTCTTCCGCCACCACAAAGCCGCTAAACACAAATATAGCAAAAGCCGTTAACAGCGGCCTCATTTGCACTCTCCAATTGTTTACATTTGACTAATACAAGTGTTGATTGCCGTTCTATTTGCCGTTCTATTGTTGAAATAGAACGGCAAATTGTAGATATTTTGTTGATTTTGTCTACTCCAGTCCACTCGAATGAAACGCTGTGAACCTCAGTAAACTCAAAAAATGAGGTTTTCTGCGGTAAACAAACAAAATACGCAACTATAGGATAATGGTGAGCCCGGAAGGAATCGAACCTTCGACCCATTGATTAAAAGTCAATTGCTCTACCAACTGAGCTACGGGCCCCCTTAATATATATCAACGTTTCCTACTTATATTTTCGCCATTTTTTAACATCTTAATAATATAATATCAACATTCATTTATTTCTAGTTCATTAGTCCCCTG
>PBLK01000013.1 GCA_002721725.1 Rhodobiaceae bacterium | reverse complement strand
TTTCTTTTTTGGTTTTTGCCAACCTATTGCCGCTCCGATTGCGACACCTACCGCTATCCATACTGGTTCATTGGTTACGGCAAAAACTGCTGCGCCTATTCCCGTTCCAACACCAATCCAGTTTCCAGCATTATCGGAATTCTTAAATTTTTTATTCATAATATATAGAGAGTTCTATTTACTCGGCCGTTGCTGAGTGTCTCACAACAGTCAATTAGTTTTCGAGGGATTGTTGTTTCGTAGCTTTTTTCTTTGCCCATTTTGCGATCAAAATCCAAGAATATGCTGTCACCGTAATCGTCAAAATTAACCAAATGTAAAAATTTATTTCCATAAATATCTCCTGTTAATTTACTGTTGTGAATTACTCCACTGTAACAGATTTTGCCAAATTGCGCGGCTGGTCAACATCCGTACCTTTGGCGACAGCGGCATAATAAGCCAACAATTGCAGCGGCAGCGCATAAAGTATGGGCGTGATGAACGGGTCGAGCGCCGGCATCTTGATCGTCGCCAGACACCCCTCACCCGCTTTGGCAATGCCTTCTTCGCTGCCCAGCATGATAACCTTGCCGCCGCGTGCCAGCACTTCCTGCATGTTGGAAACGGTTTTCTCAAACAACTCATCATCAGGCGCAATGGTGACAATCGGAACACTCTCATCGACCAGAGCAATTGAACCGTGCTTCAATTCTCCGGCGGCGAAACCCTCGGCATGAATATAGGAAATCTCTTTCAGTTTTAACGCACCCTCAAGGGCCAGCGGCCACATGGTATTGCGACCGATGAACAGGGCGCTGTTATAATCGGCAAAGCCTTTGGCAATCTCTTCAATCTCNTCTTCGCAATTCAGCACATCATTGGCGAGACGCGGTGTTGTCAAAAGTAAATCGGTCAGGCGCGCTTCTTCGGCTGCATCAATAGTNTCCTTCACGCGACCGAGGCCGATTGCCAATGAGGCCAGCGCGCCCANTTGCGCGGTAAAGGCCTTGGTGGAGGCGACACCGATTTCAGGGCCGGCATAAGTTGGGAAGGTCAAGTCAACNTCTCGGGTGATGGAACTTTCCGGCACATTGACCACACCGATTGTTTGCAAACCATGTGCTTTGCAGTGGTGCAGCGCGGCCAGCGTGTCGGCNGTCTCACCCGATTGCGATACAAACACTGCNAGGCAGTCTTCATCCATCGGCGCGTCGCGATAGCGAAATTCAGAGGCAATATCAATTGAGGCGGGAATGCGCGCATAGCGCTCAATCCAATTACGCCCGACCTGCGCGGCAAAATATGCCGTGCCGCATGCGACCAAAATAACCCGGTTGATTTTACTGAAATCCAAATCATTTTGCGGCAGCAATACGCCATTGGCTTCCGGATCAATATATTGCCCGAATGTGCGCGACAGTACGTCGGGNTGTTCGTGAATTTCCTTCGCCATGAAGTGGCGATAATTGCCNTTATCAACCATGGCGGCGGAGGCATCGACCGTTTCAACCGGACGTTCAACCAGCGCGCCAGAGCCGAGCGTATAAATTTCCGCCCCGTCGCGGCGCATAATCGCCCAATCGCCATCGGCCAAATAGCATACGCGATTGGTAAAGGGNGCNAGCGCAAAGGCATCAGAGCCGAGATACATTTCGCCGTCACCATGACCGATAGCCAAAGGGCTGCCCTGCCGCGCAACGATGA
This sequence comes from Rhodobiaceae bacterium, assembly GCA_002721725.1. GTDB lineage: Bacteria > Pseudomonadota > Alphaproteobacteria > RS24 > RS24 > UBA8337. The sequence continues at coordinate 27,070 of PBLK01000013.1, read as the reverse complement.
TTTCATTTTCGTTACCGTCAACAATCAGGGCAATGGCATAAGCGCCGTCAAGCGAGGCAAATGTTTTCGCGGCCGCTCGCTTCACATCGCCCGCGCCGTTCAGGTTTTTGGAAAACAAATGCGCGATGACTTCCGTATCCGTATCGGACGAAAAGCTGACGCCATCGGCGATAAGCTGTTCTTTCAACTCTTTATAATTCTCAATAATGCCGTTATGCACCACCGCCACGCGCTCGCCGCGATGCGGATGCGCATTGGCCTTAATGGCCGGCCCATGTGTTGCCCAGCGCGTATGGCCGATACCGATGCTGCCTTGCAATGGNCGCTCGCTCAGCTCTTCGCGCAGCGCGTCGAGCTTGCCCTNNGCGCGGCGGCGCATCAGCTGGCCGCTAGCAATGGTCGCAATGCCTGCACTGTCATATCCTCGATATTCCAGTCGTTTCAGGCCTTCAAAAATAGACTGAATAACATCGTCTTTGCCGATGACGCCAATAATACCACACATAATTAGCTGTCCTTTTTCTCATTCTTGNCGCGGAACTTTTTCCCCCAGCCTTTTATCTCGCGCTCAGGCGCTCGAGTGACCACCAATGCGTCATCGGGCACATCTTTTGACACAGCAGAAGACGATCCGAGATAAGCGCCCTTGCCAATTGTGACCGGNGCNATCAAAGAGGAATTTGAGCCGATAAATGCNCCATCGCCGATTTTGGTCAGATGCTTGTTATAGCCGTCATAATTGCAGGTAATTGTGCCTGCCCCGATATTCACATTCATGCCCAATTCGGCATCGCCGATATAAGACAAATGGCTGACTTTCGCGCCCTCGCCGATATCGGCCTTTTTAGTCTCAACGAAATTACCAATCTTGGCCTCATCACCGACTTTCGTGCCCGGCCGCAAACGGGCATAAGGGCCGATTTGCGCATCTTGACCGATACTCACACCTTCAAGATGGGTGAAGGCCTTGATGATTGTGCCCTGCCCAATACTTACGCCGGTGTTTATTTTGACATGCGGCTCCAGCACAACATCGGCGGCAATTTCAGTATCGAAACTGAGAAATACACTGTCGGGGTCTTGCATACCNACACCCGCATCGAGGAATTTCTCTCGCAAACGGNTTTGCATCAAAGCTTCGGCCTTNGCCTGGCCGCCACGGCTATCGACACCCATTGTATCTTCGGCATTTGCCATAACGAGAGCCGTGCCATCNCCCCNGCCATGCGCTAGCGCNACAAAATCGGGCAAGTAATACTCGCCTTGCGCATTGTCATTGCTCAGNTGCGGCAAATATTTTTCTAATGCAGCACGCGACAGCCCCATGGCCCCGCCATTACATAATGTGATGGTACGGGTCGCCTCATCAGCATCTTTAAATTCGACAATCGCGGTCGGNGTGTCGCCTTGCANTACNACGCGTCCATAAGNGGCGGCTTTTTCGGGCTCAAACGCTAATACGGTCACATCAGCCGAACTCTCAGCCAAGCCTTGCAATAATTCAGGGCGCATGAGCGGCGTGTCGCCGAACATGACGACAAAATNGTCATGTTTTTCGGTTGCNTCGAATGCGGTCCGNACCGCNTCGCCGGTGCCTAGTTGCTCTTGCTGTATGGCATGGGTGGTTTTAATGCCTTGCGCATCGGCATAATCGCGNACCGCATGTTGATTGGGCGCAGTGACGAGCAAAACTTCGCTCGCCCCGGCCTCAACTGCAGCGGCCATGGCATGCCCAAGCATTGGACGACCGGCAATTTCATGGAGCACTTTCGGCAATGCAGATTTCATGCGCGTGCCCTTACCGGCGGCAAGAATAATGGCGGCGAATTTCGGTGTCATTAAAACCTCTCAAACTTCGCTNTGTATAGGCGTCGCCGACGAGATAATGAAATCAAACAGTTTTTCGCTTTGTTACGGCACAGAATTAGACNGATTTGCCTTTTTATTNAGCTTTTCGCTAAAGACGCCTCAGCCTACTTAAGGCGGAACGCCTCTAAGAGGCTAAGGCCTCTTCGCCAATATCTACCAGCATTCCATTGCCAGCTTTTACGGCGTCAGACAGACCGCTAACGGCTGACAGCAGATTGTGAGCGTAGAAATGCGCCGAGGCGATTTTTCGCTGGTCAAAATTCGGCTCGACGGAATGCTGAGAAACCGAATGCGCCCCACGCGCCAAATAATGGCAGCCAGCCACCAAACCGAACAGCCGCAGATAAGGAGTGGCGCCAGCAAGCACATCTAGCGAGCCNCGCTGCAGGANAAGCCAATCAGTCGNATCTTCCAAAACTGTAATGGAATCGGACAGGCGCTCGGAGACATCAACTAGTACTGGATTGTTTGACCGCCGGCAGGTCTCCGCGGTCTCTCTCATTTCATCAATATAGGCCTTGATGGCATCGCCATTACCTANCTTGCGACCGACCAAATCAATCGCTTGAATGCCATTAGTGCCTTCGTANATGGGCAGAATACGAGCATCGCGCAAAAACTGTGCGGCGCCGGTTTCTTCGATAAAGCCCATGCCTCCATGAATTTGAACGCCNATGGTAGCCACCTCATTGGCAATATCGGTGCTAAAGGCTTTCGAAATCGGGGTCAGCAAATCATTTTTGGCTTTNGCTTCCGCATCACCCGTGGCATGCGCCAAATCGGCCATCACGCCATTCTCATAGCAAATTGCTCGCGCCGCATCGGTGAGCGCGCGCATGGTCAGCAGCATGCGCCGGACATCGGGGTGGTTTATGATAGGCACAGCATTATTATCGTCTTTTCCGGCACCTGGCTTGCGGCCCTGCTTGCGATCTTTCGCGTAGGCCAGCGCATGTTGTGTTGCCGCTTCAGCTACACCGACACCTTGCAGGCCGACATGCAGGCGCGCATTGTTCATCATGGTAAACATGCAAGCCATACCACCATTCTCAGGCCCAACTAACCAGCCCCTCGCCCCTCCAGATTCACCATATGCCATGACACATGTTGGGCTAGCGTGGATACCTAGCTTTCCCTCAAGACCGATACATTTTACGTCATTGGCAGCACCTAAAGACCCGTCGTCGTTAACCAAGAATTTTGGCACAACAAATAGCGAAATTCCTTTTGTGCCCTCCGGCGCATTTGGCGTACGCGCCAAAACCAAATGAATAATGTTATCGGTCATATCGTGGTCGCCATAGGTAATGTAAATTTTGGTGCCAGTGATTTTATAACTGCCATCTTCTTGTGGTTCGGCTTTGGAACGAATATTGCCAACATCAGAGCCGGCATGTGGTTCAGTCAAATTCATGGTTGCCGACCATTCACCAGAAATCACCCGACGCAGATATTTTTCTTTCTGTTCTTCTGTGGCATGGGCCGCCATTGCTTCAATACCGCCATTGGAAAGCATCGGACATAGTTGGAAGCCGATATTGGAATTCATCATTTCAGTTACAGCATTGGACAAAGACAGGGGTAACCCTTGACCGCCATATTCGATTGGTGCTGCTAATGTTGGCCAGCCACCTTCAACATACTTTTTGTAGGCCGTCTTAAAACTCTCTGGAACTTTTACGCCGTCATCTGATAAATGCGAGCCGGTTTGGTCGCCATCCCAATTTGCGGGAGCAACGTAATGATTGGCCAATTTGGCCGCTTCGTCGAGAATGGCAGTCAGCAAGCCATCGGACAAATCTTCATATTTTCCGCTATTAATTAGGCGTTGAAACCCCGCCTCTTGCATCAATGCAAATTCAATTGCCGAAACCGGTGCACGATAACCCATGACATTCTCCCACCAATTCAGCTATCGTAAATCAACGGCTGTTGAAAGACACGCGGAAATTATGTGTCAAAAGGCCACAAGATTTGGGAGATAGAAATGAGCGACTGTGCAAGCTGCGAAATTAAAGACGGCGTTGCCGTAATAAAACTTGATGATGGTAAAGCCAACGCATTTAGCTTCGATATGATGGCGGCGGTAAATCAGGCGATGGATGAGGCGGAAGCCGGTGCAGATGTCATCATAATAACGGGGCGCGACGGCGTTATGTGTGCCGGTTTCGATCTAAAGGTAATGCAAAATGAACCTGAAAAAGTGCCAGAGATGGTTGGCAATGGTGGCAGACTGCTCATTCGCATTTTTAGCAGCAGAAAGCCCGTCATAATTGCTTCCTCTGGGCATGGTATTGCTGCGGGCGGCTTACTCATGCTGGCAGCGGATTACCGTATCGGCATTGATGGAGATAGTCGTTATGGTCTGAATGAATCGGCGATCGGAATGGTTTTGCCCCCCTTTGGCTATGATTTGGCAGTTTTTAAAATAAATAATAAGTATCTTGATCGCTGCTTTTCGGGGGCAGAATTGATTGATCCGTCTACAGCGGTAGAAGCCAGTTTTCTTGATGAAAAAGTGTCGACTGAAGGTTTAATGAAACGAGCTTTTGAAAAGGCTCAAGAATTCCAAAAACTTGATGGGAAGGCCTTTGCTGGAAATAAAAGGCTAATTCGGGGCTCCTTAACGGAAAAAATGATTGCAGACCTCGATAGCGGCAAAGGGCTAAAGGTTGGCGGATAATAAGTAAAGAAAGAAAAAAAATGCTATCCTACGATTCGGCGTAGGAGGTTTTATTGTCCTTTTTTTCTAAGGCTGCGCGTTCAGATTTTGGCTCAGGCATAGCGATAGCCCTTTTATCGTTGTCATATGCCCTTTCCTATGGCGCTCTTTTATTTACCTCACCATTGCTGACGCCTTATATTGGCTATGCAATTACTGCCGCGCTTATCACGACAGTGGTTACGGGTATTGCGGTCGCGTATTTGTCACGGATGAAGTTTTCTATTGCCGGTCCTGACTCAAGCTCAGTCGCCGTGATTGCAAGCCTTTTCTTTTTAGTTTCGCAAAGTCTCTCTGACAAGGGTCTTCAGGGTGAAGCGTTGGCGCTTTCAACGCTAACAATAATGGTTTTGATCACCTTGTTAACCGGGGTGGTAATGTTCCTTTTGGGGTACTTCAAGCTTGGCAATTTTATCAGGTTTGTTCCGATTTCAGTAGCGGGCGGGTTTCTTGCGGCAGCAGGCTGCCTAATGGTAAGCGGTGCAATTGTCCTAGCAACGGGGCTAGACCCGATGGATGTATCTTCATTTTCAGAGATTTCTGATCTGCAAATAATCAAATTAATGGCAGTGTTAGCGTTGGCGGTTTTTTATTGGTATGTCTCAGGATATATAGACAATAATCTAGCTTTGCCCGCGGCAATCTTCGGGTCCATTTTTTTAGCGCACACCATTTTCGCCTTTTATGGACTTTCAATTGAACAGGCGCAAGAAATGGGGCTTTTGCTGGAAGTTGCAGGCGAAACGAAATTATTTGTGCCAGCAACCCAAGCGGTTTGGGACGGAAGCGTTCTTACCACATTCGTTGAGTTTCTCCCAGAAACGCTAGCCGTGATCGTGGTCGTTGGGCTTGCTATTTTGTTAATTATTGCAGGCATTGAGTTAGAAAGAAATTTTGATTCAGACTTAAACCATGAGCTTAAGATTCATGGATATGCCATTGGGATATCAGGTATATTGGGTGGATTTGCGGGTCTTGTATCTCTATCGCGTTCGCTTTTAAATGCAGAAAAAAGAAGCCGGTTTCCAGTTGCGGCCTTCCTCACGACTGTTTTTTGTGCCGGCGTTTTCTTCATTGGGGGTGATGTAATCGCACTCCTCCCACAAATTTCTTTAGCCGCGATGGTCCTATTTTTAGGCGCGCAGATTGCGTTTCGATGGTTATTCACCACATTTAACACCATCGATCGCGTTGAGTATTTCATGATTTTGGTGATTGCCGGCTCAACGTTATATGCCGGCTTCATTTTTGGCTTAGGTCTTGGTGTTGTCGCGGGATGCATATTGTTTTCTGCGCGCGCCAGCATAGTTAGCATTGTCCGTTCACAGCTCTCGGGCGAAGCCTACCGATCTCGTATAGTTCGCTCTACTGATGAAGAAGAATTCCTCGATGGTTCGCACAAAACAATTCGAATTTATGAGCTTCAGGGGTTTTTGTTCTTTGGGACGGCACATAATTTTTATACTCTCATTAAGAACCAGCTTGAAAATAAGGACAACGATATTCGGCATTTAATTTTGTCCTTTCGACATGTCAGCGGCATCGATGCGTCAGCTGAGCAAATCCTGCAAAAAATCTTTTATGCGGCAGATAAATATGACTGTACCGTGTCAACTATTGAGCTACCCAAGCGAGACCAACTAAGCCTTGCACGTCTTCTTCGCCGGTCGCCGGCGCTTATTGCTGATCAGAATTATGCCGCTATTTATGATGCTATGGAGGCCATAGAAGAAAGTATGCTGAGGGAACGCGAATTTGATACTGCGGGCTCTTTGCAGAAATGGTTCGAGCAGCGCTTTGATAGCAAGTCGTCTGCTGAAGACCTAATTAAAGTCTTAAACCCAAAAGAATTCGAGGATGGCGAGGTTATATGCCGTCAGGGTGACCATTCTGATGAGATTTACTTCCTTGATCGTGGGCGGGTCGATGTGGTTAGCCATGAAATCCCTGGCCAACCTTTCCGTATTTACTCATATATGCGCCACACCCTGCTGGGTGAAATGGGCTTTGTCCGCAATGAGGATCGGAGCGCGGACCTCGTCGCGAGAGGCCCTACCGTTGTTTATTCACTTTCGCGAGAGGTTTATAATAAATTGGAAGAAGAGCGTGATCCAGCCATTGATGCCCTGCTTCAGTTGGTGTCTGTGACACTCTCGGACAGGGTTATCTCAGCAAACCGGACAATTGCTGAATTACAAGCTTAAATTTGGGCCGTCGCTTCAACGTTTTGTCCATGTTTTTTGCGAGAAATTTTATAACGCCTCATCATGGCAAAGGCAGATATATATAAACAGGCCTCTAGCGGTGCTGCAAATAATACCAAATCAATCAGCACTTCCGGATCGACATCTTCTGGTTGGGCGTTCCTAGGCAGATTAATTAACGACAAGACTGCACCCGCCAACATTATTCCCAGGCCTGTAACCATTTTTCCAGCGAAACCCCTGGCAGCAAATATAATGCCTTCGCTTCGACGTGAAGTTTCGACGGCACTGTCTTCGACAACATCAGCCATCATTGATCCAAACATTATGCCGAAAACGATGACAAAAATAAGATTTGTGAAATTATGAGCTAGTATCATTGGGAAAAGGATGGGGTCGCCATTCTCAGGAAGCACCTCTAACAATCGAGCAATCAGAAGCGACGGCCCCCATATCAAAATTACTATGAATGTACCAAGCGCCGCTCGTCGCTTGTCAAACCTGCTACTAAAACTGCGTGCGACGGGAACTGCGCAAATAGCAGCAACAGCTTGGAGCATGGTTATAATTGCAAGCTGAGAGGGAACTAACTCCCAAAAAAATGTTGAGAAATAAATGCTTAATGCAGCAGTGAAGCCGGAGGCCGTGCCAAAAAAAATAGATGCAAGGAAGAGTGCCATGAAATTATTGTTTTTCATGACATCCACCACTTCTCTAACAACTTGGTGAGGCGAAAGAATATCTTTTTCGGGCGGTGTGTGCAGATAGGGAATGGTTTTATGGGTGCCAAGTGAGGAGGCTAACATGCCGACAAACATCAAACATGCTGCCGCAATGCCATATTGCCCATATCCTTGCGCCTGGAGGATACCGTTACTTCCGTCGTCGGCTTGAAAGAAAAGTGTGTACCCCAGAAAAGCCATCCCAATCCCGCCGAGCCAGCCGAACATGAATCGAAGGCCCATTAAGCCAGTCCTCTTGTCATAGTCGGTCGTTAGTTCGGAAATTAAGGCGGTGTTTGGAACTTCAAAAAAGGTTAAGAAAATTCGGATAGATACAGCCATGACGACGAGAAATCCGAACATGTAGGCTTGAGATTGTAAAATAAACTCGGGAGGGTTCCACATAAGCGCATAGCTTAGGCAGATTGGAATAATCGAGAGGTACATGAATGGATGACGTCTGCCCCACTTAGAGCGCCAATTATCGGAAATATAGCCAATCAGCGGGTCTGTAACAGCATCAACTACGATAGCAACGGTTAGGGCAAGGCTTGTGAGCACTGGCGAAAGGCCGAGCACCTGAGAATAAAAGATCAATAAAAAATAGCTAAAGCCATTGTCTTTAATGCCATATGGAGCGGCCCCAATTCCATAAAAAAACTTTATACCGTTATCTAATTTGGGATTACTCATGAAATTCTTTCTCTATTGGCAAACAGCATTGAACATTTGATGCCTTATTGCAATTGCTGGACCTAAGAATAAAGTAATGGTTCTTGAGGGGGGGGGGATTAAATATGGCTGATGAATTTACTGAAGCACTTGCATCCGGAAATCTGCAATCATTTTCAGACGCGGTTAACTTTGCGGCCCACATCGGCATTGAGTTGGTTGCAGCTAAGAAAAACCGTGTGGAAGGAAGGCTGCCTGTAAAAAAGGAATTGACCAACCATCTCCCAAATGTGCACGGCGGCGCTATCATGTCTTTTGCCGACGCAATGGGTGCCATCGGAGCACATTTAAACACTCCTGAGGGCGCTTCGGGCACCACGACTATTGAAAGTAAGACGAATTTTATAAAGCCAGCAATGGAGGGAGACACGTTACACGCCGTCTGCACCCCTCTTGCGGTTGGTCGTCGTCTCTCAGTTTGGCAGACAGAGATCACGCGTGACGATGGAAAGCGAGTCGCGGTAGTCACGCAAACCCAAATCTATCTCTAAGCCTCTGTTAAAAAACAATAAATTAATACGTGAGAATTATTCATATTAGGTTGATGTGCTTAGATTCCGTCTTATAATGACAAAGATCCTTCTGCGTGGTGATTGGGATTTGTTTCAGGTGTGTTGAGTGTCTCGAAAAAGTGTCAAAACTCCGCTGATTTATGCGCTTGAGCCGAGGCTCTTGTTTGACGGCGATTTGGGTGCTGATGTTGCCTCTGCAATTGTCTATCGCGACGGCAATAATGTTGACGATGTTCACGAAGCTCCGGCTGTAGCGCCCGAAAATCAACGTGAAAACCCTCGGGAAAACATAACATTTGAGTTCCATAGTAGCCGAACAGCTATTGTGTTTATTGATGGTGGCGTCCAGGACCCGCAAACTCTTGCTGATGCAGCGGCAGATGTGCTGCCGGATGATACGCAAATACACATTTTGCAAGGCGATAGCGACGGCTTCGATCAAATCAACGAAATTTTAGAAAATCATGACCGCGTAGATGAGATTCATATATTCGGTCACGGTAAGGCGGGCGAAGCCCGTCTGGGAACAGCCAGCTTGTCACTCGAGACACTCACCACACACTCCGACACGCTGGCTGTTCTCAAAGACACGCTCACTGAAGACGGCGATATTCTGCTTTATGGCTGTAACATTGCCTCTGGTGAAGAAGGCGGCACCTTTATTGAAGAGCTGGCCGAGATAACCGCCGCCGACATTGCGGCATCAGATGACATTACCGGCGCAGGCGGAGATTGGGAGCTCGAAGTCAACTCAGGCCCCATTGAGGCGGATGTTGTTGAGGCTTCTGCCTACCAGTCTTCACTCTCCAACCCAGAGGGCGTTTCGTCTATGACGAATGTGGAGGATAGAACCCAAACTTACTTGAACACTAAGGCATACAAAAACATCAGCAATAGTGACAAAAATAGTGGCAGTGGTTTTTATTCTTATAACTCTGGCACCAATCCTTATGTCATAGCGCTGGAAAGATCGAATATCACTGCTCTTGCTAATTACCCAGCAGGTATTCTTACTTTTGACTTCGCTGTGGCCGAAACGTCCTACACCGTTTCCTCTTCTCAACCAGTGGCAAGTTACTTGGTCGCTTTAAATAATAGCGGCAGCTACAGACAAATCGCCGATCACGCTACAATTCAGTTTGAACACGAGATTTTGGGTTATTACGCGGATAGATACAACACCATTGGGACTGGACAAATGGTGCGATACGATCAGGGCGGCTGGCCGGGACTTGGACCTTCGTCGGTAGCCAATCTTTATAACCAAGACTTCTCCAACAGTAATTGGGTGTACCCTACTTCAGATGCCAACATTTCTAAGCGTTGGTCCGAAGGCTATTTTGACACTGCTCAACCAACAAGCATCCCCAATGCAGACTATGTTTGGACAACTAATAATTACACCCTCAAAATGGCTGCGAAAAACGGGACCGATAAAGATGGAACAGGAGACTTTGTCAGGGTCATCACAAAATGGACTGCTCCAAATAGCCCGCCGACTGTAACCTCAGCCGCTGACGTATCTGGTTCAATTACCGAACTTGCAGATGGTCACGTAAGTGAAAATTCCGTAACGCTATATGAAGCTGGCTACTTTACGATTGCAGATACTAATAACGACTCCGTAACAGCCTCCAGCGCCCTCTCCTCAACCACCCATAGCAGCAATTCCGCTTTTGGTGCACTGACTGCAACAGTTTCTAATGATACGGATGATGGATCCGGCCAAATCAATTGGACCTACGCAGTGGCCGACAGCGCGTTGGACGCTCTGGACGAAGGCGAGAGTTACACAGAAACTTGGGCGGTCACGGTCAATGATGGCACGGCGGATGTAACACAAAATGTAACCATTACCATTAATGGTGCGGCTGACCCGCTCGTTGTAGCGAGACATGACTTTGCTTCGGTAACCGAGGGTGAAGCTGTCACTGCGGACACCCTGTCAGGGGTGTTGCATACGACCAATACTGCATCGCAAGACACCGGCGACAACCTCTCAATCCAATCCTTCAGAACAGGCAGTGTCGAAGGTTCGGGCAACCAGCAAAGCCCAGGTGCAGACTTGCCAGGCTCTTATGGCATATTAAATATTGGCCTCAATGGAAATTATACCTACACGGCCAATAGCGACATTGCTGGTTTGGACGCGGGTGAAGCAGTCTACGATTTCTTTAATTATACTGCCACAGACTTTGCCGGCAATACTGATACAGCCGTTTTACAAATAACCATCAACGGTGGCAATGATGGACCCACAATCAGTGCCGCAGCTGTTGACCCAGCAATTGACGAGGCGGTCGACGCTTCCAATCAAGTTCTTTCTGGAATCAGCACAATTGAATTTGCTGACGACACGGACACAAGCCTGACGATTACGTCCGAGGCGAGCTCCACAGTTTCCGCAAGCAGCGGTGTAACTTTGTCCTCGGCACTGCAAAATGCCCTGGCAGCAGCTATTGTGGTGAGCGACAATGGTGACAATACAGCCAGTTGGATCTTGAATGCTGACGGTCTCGATCTGGACTTCCTCGCAGTTGGCGACAGCATCACCATAGAAAACGTTGTAACTGCCACTGACGACCAAGGTGAAAGTGTAACCGATACTATCACGGTTACAATCAATGGTACAAACGATGCGCCGACCGGTGCAAATAATACTGTGACGACGCTTGAAGATAGCAATTACGTTTTTCAGGCATCAGAATTTGGCTTTAGTGATCTCGACACCGGTGACGCCTTAAACCGGATTAACATCGAAAGCCTGCCGACTAATGGTGTGTTGCGATTTACCAATGACGGGACGAACTGGCAGGGTGTTTCGGCTGGCGGAAACTTCACAAAGGCGATGATTGATGCGGGCTGGCTTCGCTTCGAACCAGCGAGCAATGAAAACGGCAGCCCATACGCCGACTTCACCTTCAAGGTTCACGATGGTGACGAAGCTAGTGCACTCAGCAACACAATGACGATAAACGTCACGCCGGACAATGATGCACCCATAATAACCGCTCAAACAAACATCAGTGGAATAGTCACAGAGTTTGTAAATGGCGATCCGAATGAAGATACCGGGACCCATACAATCACTGGCTCCTTCGACATTGCAGATAGCGATAGCAGCAGCTTTACCCTCTCCTATGAGGGTTCCGTTCAATGGGCGTCTGAAATTAGTACGCACAACAGCACTCAAACAGTTGGCACCTTCACGCTTTCAGACCAAACTGTGGACGGCACGGGTAGCATTGATTGGACCTACTCCATTGCAGATTACCTTATTGCCGATAAGATAACCGCGAATGGAGAAGTCTCCTATCTCTCATTAGATAGTGGCGAAAGCTTTGCTGAAACCTTTTCGGTTACCATTGATGATGGCGACGGCGAAACAGTTACCCAAGATGTTGTTATCACGGTAAACGGCGCCAATGATTTTGACGCGCAGGATGACTTTGCGGTTGTTGCCGAAGGTGGGCTAATCTCTGTCGGCAATAACGCGAACCAATCTGTCGGCAACCCAATTACCGATGCGTCCAGCACGTTTAATGCTGCATTCGAGGGAAGCGAGAGTGTGGCTGTTGAAGGTGTGGCCTTCAATAATGATGGGTCGAAGCTTTATCTTCTTGAGAACAATGGCGGCATAATTCAACAGCACACGCTATCGACACAATTTGATGTGTCGACTGCCAGCGCAGAATATACGGTATACAATGGAGTTAATTGGTCGCGAGATCTGGTGTTTAACCCTGACGGCACCAAGGCATTCACGATTAATCCCAGCACAGACATTCTTTATGAATATACCCTAACTACTCCCTTTGACATTGGCACTATGCAGCTTGCCTTCCAAAAGGCTGTGTCGGACGGACAAGGTACGAATGTGCGGCCAAAGGCTCTCGACTTCAGCACCGACGGTACAAAATTATTTTACATAGACCAAGAAGGGCAACAGATTATCCAAGAAAACTTGGGTACTGCCTATGACACCAGTACAGCCTCGCTTGCGGCAATTTTAGATATTTCAGAGATTCACGGCATTGCTAACAACTGGGGCGAAGGGTTTGTGGTGTCGCCTGACGGCAGAAAAATGTTTGCGATGAGTGAAGGCAATCGCATTTACGAATGGATCCTCCACACGCCAAATGACATCACCACGGCCACATTTATCCATGACCGAGACCTTTCAAGTTTCGGCTACAACCTTCGAGGCCTGGCTTTTAGCAATGACGGAAGCAAATTATTCTTTGCCAATAAGTCGTCGGGAACCACCGAAGATGTTGTGACGTTTAATACCTCGGTTCCATTTTCTACGTTTTACGATGAGCCCTCACACTCAGGCGACGTAATAAACACCAATAGAGACGAAACGCGTGATACTGGCGGCAACTTAGATGTTGCCAGCATCAGGACCGGAGCAACTAAGGGAGCTGGAACTCCTGGTACTCTTGGCACCCCCCTGCCCGGCACCTATGGCTCTCTAACCATGCACGCGAATGGGCGTTATACCTATCAGGCCAATAACGAGATTTCCAATTGCGGTTCCGGCAAGGTTGGCTACGACCAATTCAACTACACTATTAACCAAGGTGACGCAGCCAATGGCGCCGCCCACGCTGTTCTAACGATAAAGGTTGTTGCCCAGGATGACGCACCAACCGTGAGCCAAGCCGCAGTTAATCAAACAATTGCTGAATTAGACGATGCATCCTCTCAAAATTTAAGTCGCAGCGGAACCATCACATTTGCTGATGATCTGGATAGCCACCTAACCATCACGGGCGCTGTGAGCGCGTCTGTGACTGCTGGCATCGGGGATAACTTTTTTGGCACCGCCACATTGCCAACTATTCCCTCTGCCATTCAAGCTGCATTGGAAGGCGCCTTTTCAATTACCGACAATAATGACAACACAGCTAGTTGGTCGCTTGATGTCTCAGACCTAGATCTAGACTTCCTCAAATATGACCAAACCATAATTCTGGATTATGTTGTCACCGCCACCGATGATGGTGGACAAACTGTTACTGACACAATTACGGTGACCCTCACCGGAACCGACGACAAACCAATCTCGGCCGATGTGGTCCGTGACATAAATAAAAATGGAACTTACACATTTGTGGCGAGTGACTTCGCGTTTTCTGACTTGGACGGTGGGGTCTTTGACACATTGGAAATTAATGGAACATCGACCGGCACATTGTCGGACGATGGGACACCAGTTTCAGAAAATGAAATCATCAGTCTGCCGGTGGATTATCTCTCTGATCCCAATTATAGCCTGACATACACCCCAGCGCCGGGTGAGGCTGGGCAAGATTACGTTTCGCTGACATTTAGAGTTTATTCAGACCAATATGACGAAGATGGGCTCGAGGGAACCGGGAGCGATGCAAGCCAAGAGCACACCTTTACCTTCAATGTAAACAATTCGGCGCCGACGTCTGAAGACAATACGGTCACGTTCACTGAAGATTTTACAGGCGCATTTACGAATAATGATTTTGGCTTTTCCGATATAGATGGCGACTCGAGGGCCCATATCAAAATTCTTACACTTCCCGATAATGGCTATCTGACCATTAATGGAAATATTATATCAGCCCCCATGCTGCCCCAAGTGGTTGATAATATACCGACGTTGCGCTTTACGCCGGGCAATAATGAAAGCGGAGATCCATACACCAGCTTTACCTTCTCAGTGAATGACGGCACAACCGACAGCGTGTCGGCCTATACTATGACGATCAACATCTCATCGGTGAATGATGCGCCATCCAGCGTGCCGGACCATATCGAATATGTAATTGAAAATAGCGAAACCACATCGGGTCTAGATCTCCTTGGGCCAACGACTAATCTTTACGACCCCGACGGATATGATCCGGGGTTTCAAGGTGGATATCAAACGGGGTATCAAACGGTAGCGCCCAAGGGAATGACTTTCAGTCCCGATGGAAGCAAGTTGTTCGTGCTTGGTGATAATAAGCTAGTGATTACCTATAACTTGACCACCCCATGGGACGTCTCCTCCTGGACAGTAGATGCCCCAAACCTCGACATCACAGCGGATGTAGGAGTTGGCTGGACTGAGGCCCTCGCCTTTAATGATGATGGCACGGTCATGATTGTCCTATTGGATGCTATGTGGTCTGACCAGGGCTCGGATCGCCTGTTATCCTATAATCTTTCAACGGCATATGACACGTCTACCGCGACCTTTGACAAGCAAGTAGACATTGCCGACACGAGCGACACCGCATCAATCCCCGGGGCGAGTGATTTAAAATTCTCAGATGATGGCCTAACGATGTTTATCCTTGAAAGGCACAATCCAACCAGTAATCCACAGCCAGAAACCCTCAGCACAGAGCGCAAGCTGCTAAAAATCTCTCTCAGCACACCTTGGGACATATCAAGCGCGGATATGAGCAATATTATATCCCATAGCTTCTTACCCAATGACGACGGCACTGATATTGAAAGAGCGTTCACCTTTAACGGCGACGGCACGAAGCTTTTTGTGGCTGACAGAGGGAATTATTCAACGAGCACGGGTGCTGCAATTCGCGAATACAGCGTCTCCACACCCTACGACATAACCAACCTTAACCTCGAGCGCGAAATCTCCCTCGACGACGAATGGTTGAACAAAGTAATCTATGACGTCGCATTAAATAACGATGAGACAAAACTCTATATTTCGGGGCATGGGCATGACGTTGAGGGCGTTCCTGGGGCCACTCATGGAGGTTATATCTATGAGTTTGATCTCAGCCGTCGTCTGACCTCAGTGTTTACAGATCCAGAGGGTGACGATTTAACCATAACTGGCATCGGCGCCTCTAGCGTTAGCGCCAACACCTCCACTCATGACGACACTGCGGCTGAATATTCTGGAGTGTATGGTTCGCTAAAATTGGGGGCTGATGGGTCATTTAACTTCGCGGCCGACACAGCTGCCGCCGACCAACTAGACGCTGGAGACGTTGTCACAGAGACATTTACCGTTGAAGTGTCGGATGGAGCGCTTTCCACCAATAATAATATTGTGTTCAATATCACAGGCGTGAACGACCCTCCAACTGCAGCAAACAATTCGTTTACAATTAACGAAGACGCAACCAAGACATTTGCCGCTAGCGAGTTTAATTTTGCAGATGTGGATGGCGACGGCGCCTTAGACCACATTACAATTGCCACGCTCCCAGCTGCTGGTACGCTGACGCTCTCAGGATCAGCGGTAGAGGCCGGCGATGAAATTGCCGCCAATCAAATTGGCAACCTAGTCTTCACGCCGATCGCTGGTGAAAATGGAGATCCCTACACGAGCTTCACCTTCTCGGTAAATGACGGAACAGCCGACAGCATTTCGACCTATACCATGACAATCACCGTCACAGGCAACTCAGCGCCTACGATACCAGTTAGAACGGCTGTTCTGGGCGGAATTAACGAACTACCTAACGGGCATGCAGACGAAAACAACATCAACTTATCTTCCTCCGGCTCTTTTACCATAGAGGATGGTGACAATGACATTGTCTCCGTGTCGGTGACAGCATCATCTACAACTCACAGCGGTAACACAGTTTTTGGTACCCTAACACCGGAAGTCCAAGACAATACCGAGGACGGCAGCGGGCAAATAGGTTGGACCTATGATGTCGCCGATAGTGACCTCGACTTTTTATCTGAAGGCGAAACCATTACCGAGACCTTCACCATTACCGTTGATGACGGAAATGGTGGCACCATAAGCCAAGATGTAACTATCACTTTAATTGGCGCAAAAGATATCGTCGCGCGCGATGATTTCGCGGTAGTTGAAGAAGGAGCAATGGTGCTCGTTGGCACGGATAGCCAAGGTACGGACGTTGAAAACCGATTTACTGGCGCGTCGACGACACTTGATATAGGTAACATTGGCCAGGCTGAGAGGGTTGCAGACCGAGTAGATTTTTATGCCAATGGCAGCAATATGTTTGTCAACAATGACAGTAATGCTCGATATCAAGCATACGACCTCTCGACGCCATTTGATATAAGCACTGCGACCCTTGCCTATAATGCCGATATCAAGAGCAATCATTTTAATGGCAGCGACGGGAACACAAAGGCACGGGGTTTACAATTTAACGCAGACGGCACCAAAGCATTTTTTCACAGTAGAGCCGAGGACCGGATTGTCGAATACGACTTAGACACGCCTTATTTTTTAAATTCTGGCAACCGAACCTTTAACTCTTCTATAAGTACATTGACGCATGGTAATGAGGGTGTTCCGGTAGACATTCATTTCAGCGCCGACGGCACAAAGCTTTTTTACCTAGGTGCTGAGCAACAAAAAATATTCGAACTACCTCTCGCTAATCCTTTCGATATTTCGTCGGTAAACGCTAACGCCATCAAGAGTTTTGATGCGTCTGAGCAAAGCTCTGATGACTCTTGGGCGGGCTTTACTATGTCGCCTGATGGTCGAAAGGCATTTATTTCAACCGGCGGTCATCACATTTATGAGTACTTCCTTCATACGCCGAATGATATTGAAACAGCGGCATATGTTGGCGCTATGGGGACGAATTCCTTCCTGAGTGACATTGCCGGCATTCGTTTTAGTGATGATGGATCTCGAATGTTCCTGACACACAGCGCGAATGGTTCAACGACTGATTTATTTCAGAGGGATCTGGTTGTTCCATTCTCCTTAAAGCACTCCAACGGTGACCACTCTGGTAATCTCTTGAGCTCAAATGTCTCGAGAACGGCAGATGACGGCAACCAACTTACTATAACTTCAGTGAGAACCGGATCTGAAACAGGTGCAGGAATTCCGGGAACTGAAAGCGACGGCGCCTTCAGCCTCGACGGTGCTTACGGTACCCTGAGCCTCAACCCTGATGGCAGCTACGCATATGCCGCAAATAGTTCGATATCTGGCCTGGGTGAAAACGAGGTTGTTTATGATCAATTCAACTACACAGCTCAGGACGCCAGCGGAGACACGGATACTGCGGTTTTGACGGTTACAATTAGTGGCGCCAATGATGCGCCTGTTGTCAGCCCTATTACGGAAACTAGGACAGAAGATGACGACCCCTTTGTTATCGATCTAACAGCTGGTCAAACGGACCCTGATGGAGACACACTATCTGTTACCCCCCAAGTTCCAACCGTTACCGCAGTAGATGGGAATGGTGACAGTTATAGCCTGCCCGCTAGTACAGTCTTAATAAACGGCGATAATCTAAATTCAATGACGAGCGGTGACAAGAATGTGACGATAGACCCAACCATGCTTAATGGCCTGGATGATGGAGAGAGTGTTGACCTCACGATTGTTTATTATCTTACAGATGGCGAAACAACGACACAAAACACAGCCACCATTACCGTTACAGGGGCTAATGATGCGCCTGTTGTTAGCCCAATTACGGAAACCAAGACAGAAGACGACGCCCTCTTTAATATTGCCCCACGGGACGGTATGACAGATCCCGATGGGGATTTATTAAATATCTCTGGAACACCAACCATTACCGCAGTAGACGGCAATGGTGAAAGTTACAATCTACCCGCCAATACAGCCTGGACGGCTAATCAACTATTCTATATCGACCCAACCAAACTAAATGGCCTGGATGTTGGCGAAAATGTTGTAATCACCTTCACCTATAATCTCACAGATGGCACAACTACAACGCAAAATACGGCAACAATAACTGTCACCGGAATCAACGAAGGGCCATCAGCGGTTGATGACACAATTGAAGCAACCTCTGGGATTCAGGCAGTTGGCATGTTTACGCCGGTTTTATTAAATGATAGCGATCCTGAAGGCGACCCTCTGACCATAACAGCCTTTGAGACGGGTAGCTCAGTAGGAAATGGAAATCCCGGCACAGTCGGGAGCACTCTCGCTGGAACCTATGGCACCCTGGCCCTAAACAGTGATGGGGTTTATGCTTATGACGTTAATGCAGACCACCCCGATGTGTTGGCACTGGGCCCCGACGATGCCCCGCTGACCGAGACTTTCACCTATACCATCACCGATGGCATATCCACCGACACCGCAACAATAACCGTCAATGTCTCCGGCGTTAATGATGCGCCGGCCCAAACTGGCAGATCTGGGGGTATTAGTGGCTCGTCAAATGTTCTCGGCGTCTCGGAACTCCCTGATCAGTACAGCGGCGGTTCAGGTTCGGAAAATAACTACACCCACACAACGAGCATGTATATAAATCTTGTTGATGTTGACGGAGATACATTGACGGTCTCCAAGACATTTGATTCTTATAATGTTTCGCCATATCAAAATTACGCAAGGCACAGCGGCGCCCCATATGGCGACCTTACCGCAACAATCCAAGAAACCACCAGCAATGATGGCGGTGAGTGGCGGGTAAATCTAACCTACACCGTTGAAGACAGCGACTTGGATATCCTTGCCAAGAGCGAAACCGTAAATGAAATTTACACAATCTCAGTAGCCGACGGTACAGCCAGTTTTTCAACAGAACTTAGGGTTCAACTCACTGGCCAAGTTGATATCAATGCGGATGACGATTTCGCAACCCTCAATGAGGGGGCAACAATATCTGTGAGCGATGGGCAGGGTGCGGCGCTGGCCGACGCCAAATTTACGAGCGCCAACAGCCCTCTCATTATTGATACTTTTTTCGATGGCCACGTGCCAGTAGGTGGAACCGGCAAATTCTTCAACGGGATATCCTTTAATAATGACGGAACCAAGATGTACCTTTCGGATAACACTCGTGTCGGTAACACCTCGGCAAAGCTAGTTCACAACCAATATACGCTCTCTACCCCCTACGATATCTCTACGGCAACGCCGGACAATAAACGCTTAGAGGGCAGCGCGGGCCCTGTCCAGCCGTTTGGCGCACTTGAGTTTAATAATGATGGCACCAAGGCATTTAAAATTAATAAGTATCATGTTTCTCAATACAGCAATAATCGTATCGCCGAGTTTAGCCTTACAAGCCCATATGACATTGACACTGCGACGCAAGTTAAGGAAACCAATTTTACTAATGTCGCCGACTTTGCATTCAACCAGGATGGTACAAAATTCTTTTACCTGGCAGCTGGTTGGCACATTAATGCAGCTAGCCCGCATGCCTCTCGACTTTTCCAATATGATCTAGGCACGCCTTATGATCTTGATACGGCAACGAATTCAGTTTCCTCAAATTGGGGCAGCGGCGACGTCCTCATAGTGCCAGAAGCTACCGCCGGTTTATCATCTTTTGAGTTATCACCCGATGGGCACAAGCTGCTTTTGTCAAGCGGGAGCGGTACAGACAACATTTATATTGTTCATGAGTATTTCCTTAAGACGGCATTCGACGTAAGCACTGCTGTAAAATTAGGTTCTGTTGAGTATCCGGCTATCAGCGACAGCACCAACAACTCACCAAGAATGATGAAATTAAGCAATGACGGAAGTAAGGTCTATTTCCTGAACAGGAGTGTTAATAACACATATACGAACACGAATTATGAAGAAGTCCACGAATACAATGCGCAATTGCCATTTTCACAATTTTATCAAGTCGGCGGACACAGCGGCGATGTCTTAAATAATGACCGCGGAACCAATAATCAAATTATATCCGTAAGAACTGGGTCCATCGAAGGCTCTGGTGATGAGGGCACCCTGGGGCAAAGCCTTGATGGCACCTATGGCGCATTAACGCTGCATGCCGATGGCAGTTACACATATGTAGCAAATAGCGACATCGATGGGCTGGATGAAAATGAAGTGGTCTATGATCAGTTTAACTATACCGTGCAGGATGCCAGCGAAGATGGCGCTATTGGGGTCATAACAATCACAATTAATGGAATTAACTCCAACACCCCTCCAACTGTAGAGACGGCAGCAGTTGACCCCAGCATTGATGAGGCCGCCGATGCCTCATCACAAGACTTGCTTGCCAGTGGGACCATTACTTTCGAAGATGATAGCGATACCGACCTAGCAATTACAGGCGGGGCATCTACTCTCGTAACTACGGGGGCTGGTGTTTCAATTCCTTCGATTGCCATGCAAATAGCCTTAGAGGGAGCAATCTCGGTCACAGACAATGGCGATAATACAGCAACGTGGCAGCTAGATGCATCAGGCCTTGATTTGGACTTCCTTAACGAAGGCGAAACCATCACCCTGGAATATGCAGTTACGGCAGAAGACGACGACGGCGAAACAGTTACAGACAATGTCACCGTAACCATTACTGGCACTAACGATGCGCCAGTCGCTATTGATGACACCGGCGATGTTGAGGTTGGAACAGAATTTTCAGGAAATGTATTAACTACCTCTATGGGCGGCGAGGATGTTGAACTTGATGCGGGCGATAGTTTCCAGGTTGACCGACTGACTGGATTTGGGACCGCACAAGTCATATCTAACACCCCAGGGTCCTCAGCAACTGCAGTTGGCACATATGGGACCATCACACTTAGCGAAGACGGAAGTGTCACCTACAACGCCGACCAGGCTGCAGCTATAGCATTGGCTTCTGGACAGCCCTCTGTTTCAGAGACTTTTAATTATAGAATTTCGGACACAGCTGGGGAGACCGGTACGGGCACAATTACCTTTACCATTTCTGGCGTTAATGATGCGCCTGCGGTGANTGACGATAATGGTACGCCGGATGATGCCAGCGATGATATTGCCAATGCNGCAACCGTCTCGACTGTTGAGGACACACCGCATACNTTCGGCGCGGATGACTTTAACTTCACCGATANTGATACCGACGACACNCTAGCCTCTGTTACNATCACTTCCCTGCCCGATAAGGGCACGCTGACGCTGAACGGCGCTGAGGTGACTTTGGANACACCGATTGNCGTNGCCGATTTGGGCAATTTGGTTTACACGCCGGTCGATAATGAAAATGGTGACGGCTATAGCAGCTTCGCTTATACGGTCAGCGATGGCGAATTAGACAGCCCCGCAGCAACCATGACCATCAATGTCACACCCGTTAATGATGCGCCAGTTGCCGCGGACGACACATCTAGCGTCCTTGTCGGAACCGAATATGCCGGCAATGTTTTATCCGCAATTATGGGTGGTGAAGATGCCGACCCAGACGCATTCGATACGCTAATTGTTTCAGCGCTCGGTGACACTGCGATTGCAGACAGTCTCGGGGCCTCTGCGTCAGTTATCGGCACCTATGGTACTTTGGTTTTGGGGCGTGACGGGTCGGTAACCTACAATGCCGACCAACCCGCGGCAGCTGCTCTGAACTATGGCGACGACGCGGTCACCGATACATTTAGCTACACAGTTGCTGACGGCAATGGAGGGACGGATACCGCAACCGTCACCTTCTCCGTGACTGCGCCAAATCCTGGCAACACGGCGCCGACTGCAGCAGATAGTTTAGTTTCGATAAATGAAGACGCATCAATCACTTTCGTGCCTGAGCAGTTTAACTATTCAGATGCTGATGGGCACGGAATGGATCACTTAACCATAGTCGCCCTGCCAAATGTTGGCTATTTGGACCTTGCCGGCAGTCCTGTAAGCGCCGGCGATCAAATACCGTTTGGCGAGATTGAAAACCTATCATTTACCCCAGACCGAGACGCTAATGGTGAGGCTCATGCCACCTTTATTTTCAGCGTAAATGACGGAGAATTAGATAGTGTCTCGAATTACACCATGACCATTGGTGTTACGGCTATAAATGACGCTCCAACAGCGTCGAACAATACGGTGACCCTTGCCGAAGACGCCACCAAAACATTTGTGGCTAGTGAGTTTAATTTCGTCGACAGTGATGGAGACAGCCTTAGCCACATTACCATCGCTACCCTGCCCTCCAGCGGAACTCTGACACTTTCGGGTGCGCCGGTCGAAGCTGGCGATAACATTCCTGCGGACCAAATCGACAACTTGGTTTACATGCCGGCCGCCGATGGTAATGGGGATGAATATGACGATTTTACCTTTACGGTGAACGACGGCACTGTTGATAGCGCCTCGAATTACTCGATGACAATCGACGTCACCCCGGTTAACGACGCGCCGCAAGTGATAGATAAAGGCGGCACGCCCGATGATGTGTCGGACGATGTCGCCAATTCTTCTTCTATAACGACGCAAGAAGATACTGACCGAATAATTTTGGCTGCAGATTTGAATTTCACGGACGTTGATGATGGCGACAGCCTTGAGGGTATGACGATTACGGCTCTGCCCACGAATGGCACATTGTTTTTAAATGGCACCGAACTGACAGCTAGTAATCTTGGGTCTTTGGGGGTTGATATAACTCTTGCCGAATTAAACAATAACGAATTGGTGTTCCGCCCGGTTGCCGATGAAAACGGCGATGATTATGCGACGTTCACCTATACAGTGAGCGACGGTGAGGCCTCTAGTTCGGAAGCCACTATGACAATTAACGTAGCACCTGAGAATGATGGTCCTGTTGTTGCAGCGATAATTGACGATAAAACAGAAGACGACGAGGCCTTCAGCACTAATTTACTCGTGGGGCAAAGCGATCCTGAGGGGGATGACCTTTCCATCGTCTCCCCCATTATTTCCGCTGAAGATGGCAATGGCAATGCTTTGACGCTACCTGACGGCGCAGCGTCCGTAAGCGGAAATGAACTGCGTGTCGACCCCACACTATTCGACGATCTGGATGATGGTGAAAGTGTTGTTATCGCTGTGTCTTATGACGTCTCAGATGGTGATTTGACCGAGCCAAACACTGCGACCATTACCATCACTGGCGTCAATGATGCACCAATAATAAGCCCACTAACTAACACTAACGAAAAAACTGACGCCGATTACTCCTTTGACCTTTTGCAAGGAGCTGAAGATGTTGATGGTGATGAATTGTCTGTTTCGGGAACACCAGAAATCGTCTTTACCGACAAAGACGGCAATGAAGTGGATCTTCCCATCGGTGCGGCAGTTATCGATGGTAACAGTGTAGAAATTTCTCCTGCGGTATTTAACTCGCTTGATACGGGCGAAGACGTAACCATAGCCATCAATTACAACATTACCGACGGCGATCAAATCGTAGCAAACACGGCCACGATAGTTATTTCAGGCGAAAATACTGCGCCACAAATAATTGATGATAATGGCACTCCTGAAGATATGGATGACGATCAACAGGGTGTTGCCAGCGAAAGAACTAGTGAAGACACGCCTCTTATTTTTGGCGCCGATAGTTTTAACTTTTTTGATCCGGATGAAAATGACACGTTAAACCACATTACCATCATCACACTGCCTGAAATTGGATCCTTGCGTTTGGGTAATGATTTTGTGCAACAAGGCGATGTCATTCCAATAAATCAAATTGGAAACCTGACCTTTACTCCCGATGCGAATGATAACGGAGAGAATTATGCGAGCTTCCGCTATTCTGTGAGCGACGGCACTGAAAGTAGTGAACCCGGCACAATGATCATTCACGTCGACGACGTGAATGATGTGCCCACCAGTGAAAATATCAATCTACAGCTCACCGGCGATGATGAGATTCTTCTGTCAAAAGACAATTTTGCTTTTGTCGATGTTGATGGTGATGAGCTTGCTACCGTTACAATTGTCACCGCGCCGACTGAGGGTACGCTGTATTTGAATAATCAGCCAGTCCAAGCCGGTGATGTTCTACCTGAGGACCAGCTTGATAGTCTCACCTATCAGCCTGGCGATAACGCCAGCGGTGAAAATTATGACGCCTTCACATTCAGGGTAGGCGACGGTTTGGCGGATAGCGACGACAGCTATACAGTGAATGTTGGTGTAAATGCAGCACCTCAGGCTAGCGATAGCAACCTTGATGTAGCTGAGGGCCGACCGGCCCCCGGCACAATGTCAGCTAACGACCCAGACGACATAGATCTGCGCTATGAGATTACTGAGCAACCGGAGCACGGCTCACTCGAACTGATAAACGGTGGCCCTGACTACATTTACACACCCGACCCTTACTATCATGGGCCCGATAGCTTCAGGTTTACTGCAAGCGATGGTTCGTTAACCTCTGACGAGGCAGAAGTCCGCATAGGCATACAACCCGCAAATAATGCCCCTATTGAGCGACTGAGGGTACCTTCACAAGCCATCATGCTTGAAGGAAAAGTGCGACCCATCAAGCTCGCAGACTTCTTTGGCGACGTCGACGCATTTGACCCAAGTAAAAGAAACTTCCAAAAAAGTATTACGAACCT
Organism: Rhodobiaceae bacterium; assembly: GCA_002721725.1. GTDB lineage: Bacteria > Pseudomonadota > Alphaproteobacteria > RS24 > RS24 > UBA8337. The sequence continues at coordinate 2,055 of PBLK01000013.1, read as the reverse complement.
GTTTGAAAAAGGCAGCTTCCCCAATGGAGCTAAATTCGCGAATATCCCGCCAGCTGGCACTTTAGAGTTCTCTGTCGGTTCGGAGCTACCGCCAGGACTGACGTTCGACGGTCAAAGCATTTCGGGACGCCCGACTGAACCGGGTGTATACGAAATTGTAATGGTTGCAACCGATGGCTTGGGGGAAAGCGCCCAATCAACTTTCAAACTTTTCGTGGGGACGCCCGTCAATGACGATGTTGTTGAGAGCCCCACCAATGAACCTCGAGTTTCGGATCGTGCCAAGCCAAAAGAAGAGGCTCCGGATCTAAACGATCATGATCTACCCAAAGTTCTGAAAGTAAAGCCTAAGCGTGACGGGTTGGTGCCGGTGCGAGAGGCGTTGGATGCTGAGCCTGCTGGAAAGGAGGACCCAGCAACTGGATTGGGGGACAGCGCTAGCCTTGCGGATGATGGTTGGATGAATACCACCGTTAGTTCCCAGCAAGATGTGTCGGGCAATATTCGCGTAATTGACTTAAAAGTTGAGGGTGAAGAAATTGCGGTACAGCTCGTTGATGAAGCCATTGACCAGGCTGAGACATTTAAAGGCGAAATGGCCGATGGATCAAAATTACCAGATTGGGTAAAAGTTAATTCAAGCACTGGCTTAACGACCGCTGAGCCCCCAGAGGGCGCAAATGCAATTGAAATGCGCGTAATTGCGGAAGACGGTTCAGGCAATCAGCGCGCTATTGACCTAATCCTAAACCCAGATGCGCTGAGAGATGAAGCGCAAGAAAACAAACCGTTAACTCGCGAAGAACGACGCGAGGCCCGACAAGCTGAGCGTCAGGAACGACGCGAGGCCCGACAAGCTGAGCGTCAGGCGCGAATTGAAGCCCGCGAAGAGCGTCGCGCAGAGCGTGCACAAAACAAAGCAATGCGGGAAATTACACGCTCTAATACCACGGTGAGTGTCCTCTCCGATGGTCGTGTACAATTTGCGGAGGGTCTCAAGGCTGCTGGCGAAGGCTCAATAAAATTGGCACGCATGGTGTCTTCACAGGAAGCGGTAACCATTGAAATTTCCGACGAGGACCGGATTGAAACCACGCGCTATGAGGTTCGCCAACAAGATGGAACGGCTGTACCGGATTGGGTTCAGGTTAATGTCGCGACTGGCGAGTTAATTATTGATACTCCGCAATCCTCAGGAACGCTTCAGCTAACGCTAGTTGCAGTTGACGGAAATGAGCAACGCAGCATTGACCTTGAGGTCAATCTCGACGAAATGCGCGAAGAGGACATCGACAAGGAAGAGGAACTGCAAGGAGATAAAGAAGAAACCGAAGCTGGTGAGCTAGTCCCACAAAAAGAACAATTACGTGGCCAATATCTGCCACTTGATGACCAAATCGATGCGGCGCTAGCAGATAATAGCTACGGTAAAGACCTGCAAACAGCCATACAATCAAGAATAAACTAATACTCGAAAATGAATATTTCGCGCTCGTATTCGCGCCCTAATCCACCATTTCTTAAAAAATCACATTATCGATCGACGGTTGGCATCTAACGATGCAAAAATCTTTGATTTTACAATAAAGCAGTTGAAATAATTGAGGAAAAAACACCAGAATCCCGAGCCTTTTTCTTGAGATTTCTGCTGTTAAATCATATCATGAAATAGTTTCACGATTCTATTTCGAATTTTGGTCGGAGTTGTGTGTGAGTAAAAAGCACGTCAAATCACCTCTAATTTATGCGCTTGAGCCGAGGCTTTTGTTTGACGGCGATTTGGGTGCTGATGTTGCCTCTGCAATTGTCTATCGGGATGGCAATAATGACGCCGATGTTCACGAAGCCCCGGCTGTAGCGCCTGAAAATCAGCGTGAAAACCCTCGGGAAAACATAACATTTGAGTTCCATAGTAGCCGAACAGCTATTGTGTTTATTGATGGTGGCGTCCAGGACCCACAAACCCTTGCTAATGCAGCGGCAGATGTGCTGCCGGATGATACGCAAATACACATTTTGCAAGGCGATAGCGACGGCTTCGATCAAATCAACGAA